>CACOGA010000035.1 GCA_902626585.1 uncultured Bacteroidota bacterium | reverse complement strand
TGGGAATTTAAATCTGAAAATGATAAAGATTACTTACCTGCATCTGTCCCAGGCACAGTTCATCTAGATTTGTTGCAAAATGGAAGGATTGATGATCCATTTTTTAGACTAAATGAGCATCAGCTACAATGGATAGATAAGCTAGATTGGAATTATAAAACAAGTTTTGATGTAAATGATTTTCATTTTGATTATGAGGTTATAGAATTAGATTTTTTTGGTTTAGATACATATGCTGATATTTTTTTAAATGATTCTCTTATATATTCATCTGATAATATGTTTGTCGGAAAAACAGTGAATGTTAAAGAAAATATTAAAAAAGGAAAAAATGATTTGCTTGTAAAATTTAAGTCCCCTATTGATGTAGGAATTGAGAAGTATGATAAGTTGGGATATAGGCTACCCGATAATGCTAATGATCTATCAGAAATTGGAAAAGTACAGGAAAATAAAAAAGTAGGAGTTTTTGAGAGAAAAGCCCCCTATTCTTTTGGTTGGGACTGGGGGCCTAGATTGGTTACATCTGGAATTTGGAAACCAATTAAGCTAAATTTTTGGAATAATTTCCGAATAAATGACCTTCATTTTACACAAAAAATAGTTGAGGATAATGCTTTTATAAAGGCTGAGGCTGAAGTACTTTCTTTTCTTGATAATCAGATTGTAACAGCAAAAATATTTGTTGATAATGAAATTATTACTAAAGATTTTGTTCATTTAAAAAAGGGAAATAATAAATTATCAATTCCTTTTACAATAGATGAATTTGAGAGATGGTGGCCCAATGGTATGGGGAGTCAGAAACTTTACGATGCAAGGCTTGAAATTTCCTTTGAAAATTATATATCGAAAGCTTCAAAATCAATTGGATTGAGAACAATTGAACTAGTTACTCAAAAAGATTCTATAGGAAATAACTTTTTCTTTAAGGTAAATGGGATTCCCACATTCATGAAAGGGGTTAATTACATTCCTCAAGATGTTTTTTTACCAAGAGTAAAAGATTCTGATTATGAAAATATAATTTCAGCGGCAGTGGATGCTAATATGAATATGATTAGGGTTTGGGGTGGCGGTGTTTATGAGAAGGATATATTTTATGATTTATGTGATAAATATGGATTACTTGTTTGGCAAGACTTTATGTTTGCTTGCGCCATGTACCCAGGAAATGAAAGTTTTTTAAAATCTGTTAAGGAGGAAGCAGTCTATAATGTAAAAAGGATAAGAACACATCCATCACTTGCATTGTGGTGTGGTAATAATGAAGTCTTATCGGCATGGGAAAATTGGGGATGGAAAAATGATGTAATTGAAAATCAATCTCAAGAAATTGCAGATACTATTTTTAAAGCTTATGATCAAATCTTTCATAAAATATTACCTGAAGTCATTCAAGAATATGATTCAGCTACAAATTATTGGTCTTCATCTCCAAGTAGTTCAACAGGAATATCAGAATCCCTGACAAGTGGTGATGCACACTACTGGGGCGTATGGTGGGGTAAAGAACCATTTAGCACATATGAGGAGAAAATTCCAAGGTTTATGTCAGAATTTGGTTTTCAATCTTTTCCCGAATTTTCATCAGTTAAAAAATATACTAACCCATCTGATTATGATATTTACTCTGATGTCATGAAATCACATCAAAGATCTAGTATCGGAAATAGTACAATTGAAGAATATATGCTACGCGACTATAATGTTCCTGATTCATTTGAACATTTTTTATATGTCAGTCAATTACTTCAAGCAGAAGGAATTTCATTAGGGATGGAGGCTCAAAGAAGGAATAGAGATATATGTATGGGTAGTCTGTATTGGCAATTGAATGATTGCTGGCCAGTTGCATCTTGGTCTAGTATTGATTACTATGGAAAATGGAAGGCATTACATTATTATACTAAAAAGTCATTTGAAGAATCTATTTTATCATTCCATAAAAAGAATAATGAGATTGTTGTGTATTTTGTAACGGACAAATTAGTAAGTGAAAAGTATAGGTATAATTTTCAATTAATGGATTTCTCAGGAAAAATTTATAATTCTTGGACTGGTGAGTTTAATTCAAATCCTAATAATTCGAAAGTAATCAGTAATATAAATTTATCACTAATCAGCCCTGATAGTGACTATTTTAAAGATAAATTCATCTTCTCATACATAACACTTGATGACAAAATTATTACCCAAAAAGCAGAATATTTAACATCATCAAAAAACCTTAAACTAACCAAACCAAAATTTCAGTATAATATTGAAGTTGTTGGTAATAACTATGAAATCAAATTTATCTCTGAAAATTTGGTAAAAAACCTATTTATTGACTCGAACTTAGAATATAATTTCTCAGATAATTATTTTGATCTATTGCCAAACAAAGAAAAAGTAATCAGAATAAAGCGAGACAACTTTAGTTCTTCTAGCTCATTCAAAGAAAGTCTTCAATTTACAAGCCTCTATGATACTTATTGATTTCAGCCAGGAAATTTGAAAACTCCACTGGTGTTTTTACTTTATTTAGGGAAACCTTATTCAAATCAATACCTAAAAAAATTAGCTTATTTAAAATAATTTGTAAAAGTTC
>CACOGA010000034.1 GCA_902626585.1 uncultured Bacteroidota bacterium | reverse complement strand
CAAAATTTGGATTTAATCCTATTGAAACACCAAGTTTTGAACGATCGGAGACCTTATTGGGTAAATATGGCCAGGAGGGTGAGAGATTAATCTTTAAAATACTAAAATCAGGGAATTTCCTTAAAGGTATTGAAAAAATAGATTCTGAATACGAAGATTTATCTCCAAAGATTATTGATAAAGCATTACGATATGATCTGACTGTTCCATTTGCAAGATATGTTGTTCAAAACCAAAACAATATTACTATACCTTTTAAAAGGTATCAAATTCAAAATGTTTGGAGAGCTGATCGTCCTCAAAAGGGTAGATTTAGAGAATTTCTTCAGTGTGATGCTGATGTAATTGGATCTAAATCATTAATGCAAGAAATAGACTTTATTTCATTGTTTGATTCAGTGTTAAGCGACCTAAATATTGAGGGGTGTCAAATAAAGATTAACAGCAGAAAATTATTAGTTGCGATTTGTGAGATAAACAATTGTATGGATAAATTTGGAGTATTAATAAGTCAGTTGGATAAATTAGACAAACTCGAAACAAAAACTGTAAGGGATAACTTAATCCAAAGTGGTTTTAAAGAGAAAATAATAGATTCCATTTTTCGGATAATCGAATTGTCAAAAAACTTTAATGGTAATATAAAGCAACTTAAATCATATTTTAAATCCTCAGTAATCGGTTTAGAAGCGATTTCCGAAATGGAGTATATATTCTCTTATTTCTCTCAAAATAATCTATTTAAATCAAATCTGATTTTTGATATTGGCTTAGCTAGAGGTATAGATTATTATACTGGTGTTATTTTTGAAGTTTTGCCCCCTGAATCAATAAATTTAGGTTCTATTGCTGGGGGAGGTCGCTATGATAATTTGACTGAGATATTTGGTCTAAAAAATATGAGTGGTATTGGTGTTAGCTTTGGTTTAGATAGATTATTTTTAGTAATTGATGAATTAAATTTATTTCCTCCCATTTCATTTAACTCTGTAAGAGTTTTGGTATTAAATTTTGGTCCTAATTTTTCATATGATTTGATAGAAATTACTGATTTTATGAGAAAGAATGATATTAGTTCTGAATTTTATCCAGACTCAATCTCTTTAAAAAAGCAGTTAAACTATGCAAACAAAAATAAAATTCCTTATGTTATGTTCTATGGAGATGAGGAAAAAGAGAAGAATTCTTATAATTTAAAGGATATGCAAACAGGCAAACAGAAAATGCTTAAAAAAAATCAATTAATAAAATTTTTGAAACAAAAATAGTAGCGAGACCGAGATTTGAACTCGGGACCTCCGGGTTATGAATCCGACGCTCTGACCAACTGAGCTATCTCGCCATTTATAGAGGCAGCAAATATAAAATTTAAATTTTTTAGATTCAACATATGTTTCATAAATTATTTTTGTAAATCTTGCTTTAAAAAAGAATAAATGTATATATTACAAATCTAATTATTCGATATGAGTGACAGAATAAAATTTGAAATGGAGTTTCCAATTAAGGTATCCCAAAAACTCCTGTTTCAATATATTTCTACCCCTTCCGGAATGTCTGAGTGGTTTGCGGATAATGTAAACTCACGAGGGGAAATTTTTATTTTTATTTGGGGTGACTCTGAAGAAAGTGCAAAATTAGTCAGAAAGGTTAATAATGAAAAGATTCAATTTCAGTGGCAAGAGGATGAAGAAACCGATTTCTACTTTGAGCTAAGAATACAGTTCGACGAAATAACTAAAGATGTATCTTTAATTGTTACTGATTTTGCTGAAGATGAGGAGGAGGTTGAAGAATCAAAATTATTGTGGACTAATCAAATATCTGATTTAAAAATGGTGTTGGGTTCTACCTAATTCTTTTGTGGATCATCTGGTGCATTTGACCATATTTTAAAATTTCCCTGCATTTTTTTCATATTTTCTCCCCACATTTTCGCTGTATATTTTGCAAATAGTTCGCTTGTTTTGTTTTTTGATACTACCCAAGAGCCGCTATTAATTTCTTCAATCAGCTGGTTATATGTCCAGCCGGTATAACCAGTAAAAAATTTTATAGAGGAGTTGTTGATTTTCATATTATTAATTAAACTAATGCATTCTTTAAAGTCGCCACCCCAGTACAAATTATTATAAAATTTTATACTGTTATTGATAAGTTCAGGATGTTTGTGAATAAAATATAAGTTATCCTGATTAACTGGTCCACCACTAAAAACTTTTATCCCCTTATTTTTAACTTTATCCTCTAAATCACTAAGCGTATACTCAAGTTCTTTATTAATAATAAACCCCACAACCTCCTCTGCATTAACTTCGGTTAATATTATTATCGATCTATTGAAATAATAATCCCCTAAAACGTCTGGGGTTGATATTAATATATCCCCACTTTTTATCATTTTACAGAATTATAATTTTCAATATTAAAACCGTTTAAAAAAGATCTAGTATTCATTCTTTTTTTTCCTTCCATTTTCAAATTTTTTATTAGTACATAGCCATCACTACATGTAATTTTAATTAAATCTTTTTCTTTAAGTAATTTTCCGTTTTTTTGATTATGGTTAAAGATTTCAAATTCAGATTCGTAAAAAATTACTTTTATATTCCCACCATTAGTATCTATTAATGTAGTTCTTGCACCTGGAAATGGACTTAAACCTCTAATTTTATTATAAATTGAAAGGC
>CACOGA010000033.1 GCA_902626585.1 uncultured Bacteroidota bacterium | reverse complement strand
TAGTAACGAAGAAGTACTTAATGGGCTAGATCCTTCAGAGTTTACCATCACTTATTATGAGAGTGCAGAGAATGCAGAGAATGCAGAAAGCCCTATAGTAACTCCTTTTGCATATACTAATGTTACCGCATTTAATCAAGTTGTTTGGGTTCGTGTTGAAAATAATACATCAGCATGTTACAATACGAGTAGTATAGAATTAACTGTAAATGAGTTACCTGTACTTACACAGCCAGATCCTCTTAATCTATGTGATTATAATAATCCAGGTGACGAAGTAGAAGAGTTTACTTTAGAAGATAGTATTGGACAGGTATTACAAGGACAAACAGGTATTGGTATAACCTTCTATGAAACACAAGAAGACGCGGACAATGCTACTAATCCGATCGTTAGTCCTTATACCAATACAAGTAACGCACAAACAATATATTTAAGAGGAGAAAATGAAATTACAGGATGTTACTCTACAATTACATTAGATCTAAGGGTTAATCCTATTCCTAGCCCTGTAGTTCCTGAGCCTATAGAGGAATGTGATGAAGATAACGATGGATTTACATTCTTCAGCGTAGAAGCTAATGAAGTAGATATCATTAACGGAGAGTTAGATATTGTAATTTCTTACTATGAGACGATTACAAATGCAGAAAATGCTATAGATCCTATTATTAGTCCTTATTATAATATTGTTCCTGATAGTCAAATCATATTTGTTAGAGCTGAAAATGTTGTTACAGGTTGCTTTAATATAGTAGAACAAGAGCTTGTCACGATTCCTTCACCAGAACTACCATTAATCATAGAAGACATTGTTGTATGCGATGATGATTATGATGGGATTACAGTATTTGATTTAACCCAAAGAGACGAAGATATATTTGGAGAACAAAGCAATACAGACTTTGGTTTAACTTATCATGAGACACTAATAGATGCTGAGACAGGAGAAAACCCTATTGTAAATACTACTAGTTATCAGAACTTAACTAATCCACAGATTATTTTTGTGAGGCTTGAGGATCTTAATAATGGATGTGTAAGTATAGGTGAATTTAACCTTATTGTAGCTCTTCCCCCTGTTATCGTACAGCCTACAGCATTAGAACAATGTGATGATGATATTGCTGATGAGACTACAGAATTTGACTTAACGGTTAAAAACAATGAGATAACAGCAGGGAATATAGATTGGGAGGTTATTTATTATGAAACAGAAGAAGATGCTTTAGCTGGAATAAATGCTATTGAAAATCCTGAAGCTTACACAAATACTTCTGTAGCAGGTAATGCTGCTAATCCACAAACATTACACGTGGCAGTTGTAAATACAGAAGGATGTATTGCTTACACAACTTTAACAATAAGGGTACTGCCTAACCCTACACCAAGTACAGATCCTGCAAATATTGAATTATGTGATTATGATAATACAGGTGATCAAATAGAAGTGTTTGATATTACCATCAATGAGGCATATATCATCAACGGAGAACCTGGAGTAAGTGTAGCTTATTACGAGTCTTTAGAGAATGCTACAGATCAAATAGACCCTATTGCAGATGCTACTACTTATACTAATATAGAACCAGTACAACAGACAATATATGTAAGAGTAACCAATGATACCACAGGATGCTTTACCATTGTTACCTTTGATCTTATAGTAAATCCTTTACCAGATATTGGAGATGTTCCTGATGTAATTGCTTGTGAATTAAATACAGACGGTTTTTATGACTTTGATCTAGAAAATGTCACCAGTGAACTATTAGGCTCTCAGGATCCTGCAAACTTCACGGTAACTTATCATGAGACACAGGAAGATGCGGATAATGGAGAAAACGCACTAATCAGTCCTTATACAAACCTTACAAATCCACAGCAACTCTTTGTAAATATTACCAATAATCTAACAGGTTGTAATATTACAGGAGCTGGCTTTAATATAGAAGTACAAGAAGCAGCTATTGCAAATGGTGATGGAGTGCCTGCAGAACTTATAATATGTGATGATCCAAATACGGCTAATGATGGTTTAGCTCAGTTCAATCTAACAGATTTAAATGCACAAATATTAGACGGACAGGATCCTGTAAACTTTACCGTGACTTATTATGCTAGTGAAGAAGATGCTGAAGCTTCTGTAAACCCTTTACCAACAAGCTTTGAAAATACTGAAAACCCACAAGTTATTTATGCCAGAGTAGATAATGACACCACTGTAGATGATCAATGTTACGATATTACTCAAGCAACTTTATTAGTCAATTTACTTCCTGAATTTACCCTTGAGGATAGTTATACCGCTTGTGTTGATGTAAATGGAACAGAATTAATACCACCTACTGTGATGGAAATCAACCTACCAGATAGTGAATATACTTTTGAGTGGATTAATCCAACAGGTGATCTAGAAGCCACTACGGCAACACATACTCCATTAATGGGAGGAACATATATAGCTGTAGCTACTGATATATTGACCGGATGTAGAAGAGAAGTTACAACAGAAGTAATCCCTAGCTCACCTGCTATTGTAGAAGCAGTGGTTACTACACTTGCCTTTGCAGATGAACATGTCATCGAGGCAAATGCTGTTGGAAGTGGTGATTATGAATATAGTTTAGACGATGGACCGTGGCAACTAGATGGAACATTTACAGATGTTGGCCCCGGCGAACACATAATAACTGTTAGAGACTTAAATGGCTGTGGAATCGGAACTAAGTCTGTATTAGTGATTGATTATCCTAGATTCTTTACCCCTAATGGAGATGGATACAATGATACTTGGCAAATCATAGGCATCGACACAAGACCTCTATCAACTATATACATCTTTGATAGATATGGTAAGCTATTAAAGCAACTAAGTCCACTAAGCGAAGGTTGGGACGGAACATTTAACGGAAAACCACTACCAGCTACCGATTA
>CACOGA010000032.1 GCA_902626585.1 uncultured Bacteroidota bacterium | reverse complement strand
GATTGAGCCAGTTCTTCCTACCTGAAATGATATATTATTTAATCTTGTTCCAGTATTTTCTGGCTTAAATTTATAAGCCATTGCCCATCTTGGGAATTTTGAAGTGAATCCAAGAACTTCCCTTTGGTAAAAATCGTTTACTTTTAAAACAACACCATCAATCTCAAATGGAAGGTTTAATCTGTTTTTTTCCCAATATTTGATGAATTCAAATATTTCATCCAATGAGCTACTACATTTATAATTGTCATAGATATTAAAACCAAATGATTTTGCATTCTCTAAAAACTGTATATGATTATTAAATAATTTTGGGTCTTCCACAGAGTATAAAAGACATTCTAGAGGTCTTTCCGATACTTCTTTACTGTCTTGAAGCTTTAGACTACCTGATGCAGTATTTCTAGGATTTTTAAAAGGCTCCTCACCATTTTCGATCCTTTTTATATTTAGCTGATTAAATCCATGTAAAGGCATTACAATCTCACCCCTGGCTTCAAATTCTCCTGCAATATTCTCTCTTAATTTTAACGGTACAGTTGGAATTGTTTTAACATTACTAGTAACATCATCACCTTTTACTCCATCACCTCTAGTTACAGCTCTAAGAAGTTCTCCATCTTTATATGTTAAGTTAATCGATACACCGTCAAACTTAAGTTCACAAGTGTATTCAACTGGTGTATCAATGATTTTTTTTATTCTTTTTTCCCATTCCTTTAAATCCTCAAGGGAATAAGAGTTGTCAAGTGAATACATTGGGGTATTATGAGCTGAAGTATTGAATGATTTAGTAATATCACCTCCAACACGTTGAGTTGGGGAATTAATATCATAATATTCAGGATTTTCTTTTTCTAGCTTCTCTAATTCTTTTAACATCATATCAAAATCATAGTCTGATATTAAAGGATCATCAAGAACATAATATCTGTAGTTATGATCATGAAGTTTTTTTCTTAGACTAAAAATTTTCTCTGATATATTCATTACATTTATCTAATTACAATACAGTAAAAAAACTACTCTAAGATACTAAATTGAAGCTCATGAATTGGCCTAAAATAATTGTTTTTTTTATATTTTTTTCCCATATAAATACACTTTTTTCTCAAAAAAATAACATAATTCCAACACCTACTGAGCAAACAATTAATAACGGGTATATGGAAATAAAAAATAGTCCTGAAATAATTACGGACTATGAGTTTAATTCTGCCGCAACACTACTTAAAGACGCTTTAAAAAAACTTGGTTTTAGCTCTGAAAAAAAAACAAAAAATAAAGTTAAATTTTCTTTAAATAAAAGTTTGAATGATGAAGAATATTTCCTGAGAATCAATTCAAATGAAATAGCCATTGAATCCTCAACCGAAACCGGTGCAATATATGGTTTTCAATCATTAAATCAACTGATGAGTCTTAATCTGAGTAACGGAGTAATAAAACTTCAAAATCAGGTTATAAAAGACTCACCCAGATTTAAATATCGAGGCATGCACCTGGACGTAGGAAGGCATATGTATCCAGTAGATTTTATCAAGAAATATATAGATGGTTTAGCTATGCTAAAATTCAATAATTTTCACTGGCATTTAACCGAGGATCAAGGATGGAGAATTGAAATTGAAAAATATCCTGAGCTAAATAATATTGGATCCTACCGAGATTCCACATTAATCGGTCATTATACCAACAAACCATGGCAGTTTGATAAAACTAGATATGGAGGTTATTACACTAAAAAAGAAATTAAAGAAGTTGTTAGATATGCTGAAGGAAGGGGAATAAATGTGATTCCTGAAATTGAAATGCCTGGTCATTCGCAGGCCGCAGTTTCCTCCTACCCAGAATTCGGATGTACTGGTAAACAAGTTGGAGTTGCTCCACTATGGGGAGTCTTTAAAGAAATATACTGTAGTAAAAATGAAACTTTTGATTTTTTAGAAGAAATAATTGATGAAGTAGTTGAACTTTTCCCAGGAAAATACATACATATAGGTGGCGATGAAGCTCCTAAAACAAATTGGAAAGCATGTGGAAATTGTCAGAATGTAATCAATCGTGAAAAATTAAAAGATGAACATGAATTACAGAGTTATTTCATTACTAGAATGGAAAAATATATCAACTCTAAAGGAAAACAAATCATCGGTTGGGATGAAATTTTAGAAGGTGGTCTGGCACCAAATGCTACTGTTATGTCTTGGAGAGGTATTTCAGGAGGCATAGAAGCTGCAAAGATGAATCATGAAGTCATAATGACCCCTAATGCAACCTGTTATCTTGACCATTATCAAGCCAAAGACACTACAAATGAACCATTGGCAATAGGTGGATATACCCCTATTGAGGAAATATATAACTATGAGCCAATTCCAGATGAATTAGACGAGTCACTTCATAAATATATTATAGGAGCTCAAGGAAATGTTTGGACAGAATATATGAAGACAAGCGATCATGTTGAGTACATGGTTTTTCCTAGAATATTTGCTTTATCAGAAGTAGTTTGGGCTGAAAATAGACCATCATTTGATGACTTTAAAAGCAAGGTTATAGGCATGTATCCGGTCTTAGACAAAATGGATATTAATTATTCGAAACATCTAGAAAGATTAGAAGAATGATAATTGAGTTTTGTGTAGAATCTTACGAGTGTGCGATGAAGGCTGAAAAAGCTGGAGCAGATCGAATTGAACTTTGTAAAGATTTACATTTAGATGGTCTTACCCCCGACTATAAATCCGCTAAAAGAACAATTGATACATTAAATATTCCTGTATTTGTCTTGATTAGACCCAGAAAGGGTGATTTTATGTATTCTGATGAAGAATTTGAGTTAATGAAGCAGGATATTCTCAAATTCAAAGAAATGGGCTGTAAAGGCATTGTTTCGGGTGTTTTAAATGATGATAATTCAATAGATATCAAAAGAACA
>CACOGA010000031.1 GCA_902626585.1 uncultured Bacteroidota bacterium | reverse complement strand
GTTGGGCCAGTTTCAAGCTCATACTGTTCTGGAAATAATGATACTACACAATTAGAATATGTGAGTTCAAATGGATCTCCTTTAAACTTAACAATTGATTCAGGAAATGTTGAAAATAATTATGATGAACTTGTTATTCTTGACTCTGACGGAGTAACAGAGCTTTATAATGGCTATGGAGATTCAGGAAGTATAGCAGGACTAACTTTTCAGTCATCTGGTGATACCATCTATTTTTCAGTTATTTCTGATGGGTCAGTGAGTTGTCAATCCGGATCTAGTTTATATGTAGACGGAATTGATTATACAGTTTCTTGTGCAACCTGTACAAACCCATCTGCAGAATATACAGTGATCGATGATTGTGCTAACGGTGATCAATTCTTAATTGATGTTAACATCACAAGCATGGGTGATGCAGAGTCCTTAACAATTTCTGACAACTATAGCTCAAACACAGAGCAAACCAGTAATACTGGAATCGTACAAATGGGACCATACCCATTCTTAACTGATATAGTAATCACAGTTTCAAATGACCAAGATGTAAATTGTGTGATAAACAGTAATCCAATACAACTCTTTGCTTGCCCACCTGAAAATGATAATTGTAGTGGAGCGATAGAAGCTGTAGTAAATGCTGATCAATCATGTAATTTCACAACACAGGGAACACTAAGTGGCGCATCCAACTCTGGAAATAATAGTAGTTGCTTAGCAGATATGGACGACGATGTATGGTTTTCTTTTTCAGCATTAAGTGAAGTACAATCAATATCTATTCAAAATATTTCAGGCAGTACTGGTAATCTTGGTCATGCACTTTATGTGGGTACTGGGGACGTATTATGCAGTACATTAGAGGAGCTTTATTGTGTCAACGAAACTGCTAGTGTAACCACAGACCTTACCATAGGAGTAACATACCACGTGAGGGTTTTCTCCATTGGTCAGGAGCCACAAGATGTTAACTTTGATCTTTGTATAAGTGATGCTCCTGACAATACAGTTTGTGATAATGCTACAAATTTTTGTGGTGAAGGTGGTGCATTATACGGTGCTAATATTTTTGACTATCCAAGTTTAGGACAAATTGCATGTTTATATACTACCCCTAACCCTTCGTGGAATACAATTCAAATTGGGGAATCGGGTGAAATCGATATTCAGATTACTCAAAATACCGCATTTGATGACAACGGAAACCCGGTAGGTAATGGACTTGATGTTGATTTTGTTATATGGGGCCCTTTTGAAGCTGGATATAATTTTTGTGAAGATGGTGTTCTTGACCAAGGTTGTCCTGACCCCTTTAATTGTCCTAATAATACCAGTAATCCAAACTTCTACCCATATGGAAATATTATAGATTGTAGCTATTCAATATATAGTGTCGAAAATTTAACTATTGAAAATGCTCTTGCTGGAGAAGTTTATATACTACTTGTGACAAATTACTCTAATAACCCTGGAATAATTCAAATTGAGCAAACCAATGCTGGAGAGAATGGAGCTGGATCTACTGTAGGAGAAATTGAGGTTGATTTGGGAAGCGATCAAACTTTTTGTGGATTCCCTGAATATGAAATTGTTGCTGAAGCACCATTTGGAGATTATTTTGAGTGGTATATTGATGGAGAATTCATCGATAGTACAGAGGAAAACTCTTTAATTGTAACTGAAACGGGTGAATATTCAGTGATAGTTTACGATGAACAATGTGGCTCATCTGCCCAAGATTTTGTTCAAATTAATTTATTTTCTGAATCCTATGCATTTACAACGGATGATATAATTACGTGTGATGATAGTTCTAATGATGGAATTGAAAATTTTGATCTTTCAATTCAAAATGAAAATATATTAGGTGGTCAAGATCCAAATCAATATTTGGTTACATATTATGAAACATTACAAGATGCTCAGTCTGGAGAAAATTCAGTAAGTACTGACTATACCAATACATCAAACCCACAACAAATTTTTGCTCGAGTCGAACATGTTGATGCTGTTGGTTCTAATTCAGGTTGCTTCTCCATTTCTAATTTTATGATTGAGGTAACAGGTGCAGTACCAGATGCAATTTCACCTGGTGAGTATGTGATATGTGATCCAGTATTTTCGTCAAATAATCAGATTTTTGATTTAAACTCACAAAATGAAATCATCTTAGAGGGTCAAAATATAGATAGTTATAATATTACATATCATATTTCAGAAGAAGACGCTTTAAACGGAAATAATCCACTTGAAAGTGAATATGAAAATATCACTAATCCTCAGACAATTTATGTGAGGGTGGAAGATACTAATGCTTTTGAGTGTTACAGTACAACTAGTTTTGATTTGGTAGTTTGTTTGATTCCTGAAGGCATATCCCCAAATAATGATGGCTACAATGATACATTTGAATTAAAGGGATACGATGTTAAGAGTTTGAAAATTTATAATAGGTATGGTAAGTTAGTTTATAGTACAACTAACTATGCTGATAATTGGGAAGGACAATCAAATGAAGGAGGTAAGCTTGCTGTTGGGACTTATTTTTATCATATTATTTATGACGAAAATTTAGAAAAAACAGGATGGGTATATATTAACTATTAATGACTAATGCTTTATTTGTATATGAGTAAAATAAATACTAGTTTTAAATTAATCGAGATATCATATTCAAATTATCAACTAATTATTATGAAAAAATTTATATTATTCATTGCTTTATTTTTTTCAGTACAACTTTTAGTTTCACAACAAAATACTACTGTTGATTGTGCTGCCGGCCCTGTATCAACTACCTTCTGTTATGACACAGGATTAGATAATAGCTACACATTCACAAGTAACGATGGAACTCCTTTAAATTTAACAATTGCTGAAGGTCAAGTAGAAACTAACTGGGATGAATTAGAAATTCGTGATTCAGATGGTAGTGTACTATATAATGGTTACGGTAATGGCGGTGATATTTCTGGAATTTCTTTTCAATCGTCTGGTGATTCAATAACATTAGAGGTGGTCGAAGACGGAAGTATTAGTTGTATTTCATCAGGCTACACGCCAATTACTTTTAATGTTTCTTGTGCTACCTGTGTAAATCCTCAAGTTGATTATGCAGTGGTTTCTGACTGCTTAAATGCACCTCAATTTTTTGTCGATGTCAATGTAACTGATTTAGGATCCGCTGGAAGTTTGACTATTTCGGATAATCAAGGCAATAGTTCTAGTGCAAC
>CACOGA010000030.1 GCA_902626585.1 uncultured Bacteroidota bacterium | reverse complement strand
TTGGTCCAATTTAAAATCTATTGAATGCTTCAACGAGTTAGATTACAAACTTAGAGGTCTTGAATCATTAAAAATTAATAACACTAAAATCAGTTTTCGTGATGTTTTTTTTTCATCACTAAGAGACCATTACTCACTTTACGTAAATATTAAAAATAATTTTGATTATATACTAAAAAAATATAATCCTTCAATTATTTTTTTGGGTAATGTTGAGACAATAGTTGGTAATTCTGTAAGTCACTTTTCAAAACAAAAAAAATTAAAAGTTATTACTATGATGCATGGTAGATTGGGTTCATTCTATAAATATGCCAATTTTGATTTTATCTATCTCTTTGGGAAAATAAATAAATTAGAATTAATTAATTATGGAATTAGCCCAGAAAAATTGGTTGTTACTGGATCTCCAAAATTTGAAGGTGTGGAATTAAATTCTAAATTCGATAAATCGATTTTAATTACTTTGTCAGGCCCCGGTCATGCAGTTTCAGAAAAATTACATATTGAAATTTTGCGCGTATTATCATTAATTATTAAAAAATTTAATAATAAGAATTTCATTTTTAAACTCCACAGAAAAGATGACATCAAATATTATAAAGATTTGATGGAAATTAATAATGTAAAATTTATTGAATATAGTGATGATGAAAAACCCGACGATTTATACAGTTATATTTGTAATTGTGAATGCTTAATAACTGTTTCTTCGGCAACGGCAACTGAAGCAATTTATTATAATAAACCTGTTATAACAATTGATCTCTACAGCGAATTCGGTCATATTGATTTTATTAAGAAAGGAATGACATTTCATTGTCAAAATATTTTTGAGATTGAAAATTCTATTAATGATATAACAAATAAATCAAAAAAATATTCTAATAAGTTATCAATTATGAATTTACACCAGGATGATTTTTTTATTAAAGAAAATATTTCCCCCTCAGAAAAAATTATAGAGCACCTCATTGAAGCTGCAAATTAAAAATTTAAACTAATAAAATTGAATTAATGAAAAACTCTAAATTAATTAATATACTATGTGATCCTGTAAGTAAAGAACAATTATCAATTAAGAGTAATACTATATATAGTACTTTAAACCAATATCCAATAGTAAAAGGTATACCTATTCTATTAATTGACAAAAAATTACAAAATAATGCTGTTAAAATTTTAACTAACAATAAAAGTAGGGTGGGATATAGTTGGGTTGATTCAAATTGGAATAAATTAAATATCGAAAAATTAGTTAAGACAACTTCTCAAAAAAAATTATTATTAAACCTAGGGTCAGGTACTCCAAAGGAAAAAGAAAAATTTAAAAAAATGGGTTATGAAATGATTTCAGTTGATATAAACCCTACGTATTTTGGAGTTGATGCCATATGTGATGCTCATAAACTTCCATTTAAGGATAATAGTTTTGATGTAGTAAGTGCATTTGAAGTTTTAGAACACCTAGATGAACCATGGACAGCTATTAAAGAGATAAATAGAGTTATAAAGAAAGATGGAAGATTTTTGGGTAGCGTTGCTTTTTTGAAAGAATTTCATAGTTCATATTTTCATATGTCTCATTGGGGGGTCATTAAATTATTAGAATTTGGAGGATTTAAAATTTTAAATTTATATGGTGGTCAAAATGTATATAGTAGACTTATTCATAATATTTTTCCTATAGGATTTAGTAAGATGTCTTCTTCTATTTATAATTTTATAAATGTAATTATAATGAGAGCTAGATTATATTTTTGGAGTATTAAAAACCTTAAGAATCCTAACATTATATTAACAAAATTTGATCCTAAATATAAATTTAGTTTTAAGGAGTATGATAAAATAAAGTTTTCTCCGACTATTTTATTTGAAGGAAAAAAAATTGGAAGTAGGATTTAATGAAAACAGCTAGTCCTTTAGTCTCAATTATAATGACCGTGTATAATGGATTGCCTTACCTAAAAAATTCTATTGATAGCGTATTAAACCAATCTTATGATAATTTTGAGTTTATAGTTGTAGATGATGGATCAACCGATAAATCGTGCTCATTCATTGAAAAAAATTATGATACAAATAAAATTAAGCTGATAAGAAATGAAAAAGTAGGAAGGGCAAAAGCACTTAATTTAGGTATTAATATTTCAAGAGGTGAATTTATTTCAATTATTGATTCTGATGATATTTTTCTTGAGGATAAAATCAGGTTACAGGTTGAATTTTTTAAAAAAAATCCTGAATATTCTTTAGTTGGTTCTATGAGTAATTTATACAATTACGATACTAAATCATTAGTTGATAACTCAATTAATAGGCCAATAGAGCATGATGACATAGTTAAATACTTCTTAATTGGACAGCCCATTCAGCATCCAACTGTTTTAATTAGAAAAGAGGTTGTTAAAAATATTGGAGGTTATAATGAAAATATTAAATTTTTATTAGATAGAGATATATTTCTTAGAATATTAAAAAAAGGAGGTAGACTTTATAATATAAACAAATGTCTTGTTCATGTTGGTCATCACGAAAATAGATTTTTTTATCACACATACACCGGAAAAGAAAGAGTTAAATTAGATTTTCACTATAGGTTTTATGCTGCTGATATTATTGGTAAATCAATTTTATTTAAACTAAAACTGTGGTTTTTATTTAGATGGAGTTTGTTGCCAAATTCAATCAGAAACATATTAAAATTTAAATTTAAAAATGAAAAATAAAAATATAATTATCGGAGCGGGACCAGCAGGAATGGGTGTTGGTTTAATTTTAAAAAATGATTGTTTAATTATTGAAAAAAGTGATTCTGTTGGCGGATTTTCAAAAAGTATTGAAATTAATGGAGCAATTTTTGATTATGGTGGTCACTCATTTCATACTCCACATCCAGAAGTTAGAGACTTAGTCTACAATTCCTTGGACATGTACGAACAAACTAGAAATGCAAAGTGCTATTCTAATGGGGAAATCATTCCTTATCCTTTTCAGAAAAATTTCAGACTATTAAATGATAAAGAAATTATTGATGAATGTTCTCACGGTCTTAAAAATCTTTCAATGAACATTAATAAGGCAGATTTTGAAAATTTTGAGGATTTTATTTTGAAAAGATTTGGAAAAGGAATTGCTAAGCACTTTATGTTGCCTTATAATAGAAAATTGTGGGGTAGAGATTTAAAAAGAATGGCAGCTGATTGGACTAGTGCCAGAGTAGCTGCACCTGAAGGAATTAAGGAGAAATTTAAACTCACAGGTGGTAAAAGAAAACCATTGCAGGCAGACACTAAAGTTGCATATCCTGCAAAAGGGGGTTTTGGTGAGATTTATAAGGCAATAGGAAAAAAATTAAAAAACATTGAATTTAATAAGCATGTAGTTAAGATTGATCCTAAGTCTAAGTCTGTATACACTCCTGATGGTAATAGTTATTCTTATGAAAATTTAATTAGTTCTATATCAATTTTAGATTTTTTAAAGATGATTGATAATGTACCTAATAGAATTGTCGAATTGGCTAATAACCTAGATTATTTATCTATGACATTAGGCTTAGTTGTAGTCAATCACCCGATAG
>CACOGA010000029.1 GCA_902626585.1 uncultured Bacteroidota bacterium | reverse complement strand
CTTAAGGATCCTGATTCCTTGGAGCCTAGCTGGAAAGCTTTTTTTCAGGGCTATGATTTTGCCAATAGTGATTTTCTAAAAGGTGAAATTCTTGATGGAATAAGCACTCAAATCCCAGACCATGTTCAAAAAGAGTTTAAGGTAATTAACCTTATTAATGGTTATAGATCTCGTGGTCATTTGTTTACAAAAACCAACCCGGTAAGGGACAGAAGAACATACAGGCCTACACTTGAAATTATAAATTTTGGTTTAGATCAAGATGATTTAAGTACAATATTTAATGCAGGTGAAATTATAGGTTTAGGACCCCAGCCACTAAGCGTAATTATTAAACATTTAGAGGATATATATTGTCAAAGTATTGGGGTTGAATATATGTACATAAGGCAGCCTGAAGTTATATCATGGATTCAAAAAAAGCTAAATGTAAATGATAATCAGGCAAATTTTTCAGATTCCCAGAAGAAAAAACTTATGACAAAACTCATAGACGCTGTTTCTTTTGAAAATTTTCTTCATACTAAATATGTAGGCCAAAAAAGATTTTCACTTGAAGGAGGCGAATCATTAATTCCAGCATTAGATATTTTAATTGAGGAGGCAGCTAACAAAGGAGTTGAAGAGTTTGTAATGGGTATGGCTCACAGAGGCAGGCTTAGTACACTAGTAAATATCTTTGGAAAATCTGCAAAAAGTGTTTTTAGTGAATTTGATGGAAAAGATTACGAGGAGAAGATTTTTGACGGAGATGTAAAATATCATTTAGGTTGGACTAGTCAAAGGGTTACCGAAAATGAAAAGAAGATTAATTTAAATATAGCTCCAAATCCATCTCATCTAGAAACTGTAGGCTCTGTTGTCCAGGGAATATCCAGATCCAAGCTTGACAAGTATTTTAAAAATGACTCACGCAAGGTGCTACCGATTATTGTTCATGGAGATGCAGCAATTGCAGGTCAGGGGTTGGTTTATGAATTAGTTCAGATGGCCAGACTTGAAGGATATCAAACCGGTGGTACCATTCATGTAGTTGTAAATAATCAAATAGGTTTTACTACCAATTATTTGGATGGCCGGTCAAGCACCTATTGTACAGACGTTGGGAAAGTTACCTTATCACCTGTATTACATGTTAATGCTGATGATGTAGAGGCAGTAGTTCATGCAGTTTTGTTTGCATTAGACTTCAGACTAGAGTTTAAAAGAGATGTTTTTATAGATTTATTAGGGTACAGAAAATATGGTCATAATGAAGGAGATGAGCCAAGATTTACTCAGCCCAAGCTTTACAAGTTGATTTCAAAGCATCCTAACCCTAAAAATATATATGCTACAAAATTGATTTCTGAGTCATTGATGTCTAATGATGAAATTAAAAAAATTGAATCTGATTACAGGCTAAAATTGGAGGATCAATTACAGGATTCTAGGAAGGTCGAAACAACAAGAATTACGGATTTTATGAGTGATGAATGGGCTGATTTTGACAAGGTAGACCAGAAAATAATGATCAAACCAGTTGATACTACTTACCCGAGAATTAAGCTTGATAAAATCGTTGAGAAAATTTCAAGCCTGCCCAACGATAAAAAATTTATTAATAAAATAAAAAAACTTGTTAATAATAGGCAGGTAATGTATGAAGAGAATAAGCTTGATTGGTCAATGGCCGAACACCTTGCTTACGGAAGCTTATTAGAGGAGGGGTATGATGTAAGAATTTCTGGGCAAGATGTTGAAAGAGGAACTTTTTCTCACAGGCACGCAATAATAAAGGTTGAGGAAAGTGAGGAGGAGATCTCTCTGTTAAATAATATAAGCGATAAACAGGGGAAATTCACAATTTATAATTCTCTATTATCTGAGTATGGTGTTCTCGGTTTTGAATATGGATATGCAATGGCAGATCCAAAATCTTTAACAATATGGGAGGCTCAGTTTGGAGATTTTAGTAATGGAGCTCAAATTATAATTGATCAATATTTATTTTCCGGGGAAGATAAATGGAAAACTCAAAATGGACTGGTATTGTTTCTCCCCCACGGATATGAGGGACAAGGAGCTGAGCATTCTTCAGCAAGGATGGAAAGGTACCTACAATTATGTGCAAAGGATAATGTTTTTGTTGCAAATTGTACAACACCTGCTAACATGTTTCATATTCTTAGAAGACAACTAAAAGCAAATTACAGAAAACCACTAATAATTTTTACACCAAAAAGTTTACTCAGACATCCCATGGTTCATTCATCAGTTGATGAATTTGTTAAAGGAGAATTTAATTTTTTAATTGATGATAATACTGTTTTGGTTGAAGATGTAAAAAGCTTGGTTTTTGTTACTGGTAAATTCTACTACGATATTTTTGAGGAAAGAGATAGATTAGGAAGAAAAGATATTGCGATTGTTAGATTAGAACAACTATTTCCATTACCAAAAGAACACATAAGATCGATTATAAAAAAATATAAAAATGCAGATGATATTGTGTGGGCACAAGAAGAACCGATTAATATGGGTGCCTATGCTCACTTATTGATAAATTTAAAAGAAGCTAGCAGCTTTAGGATTGCATCAAGAAGATTTTATGCTGCAACTGCAGCGGGAAGTTCTGCGAGGCATATTAAGAGACATAAAGAGGTAATTGATTATGTCTTTGACAAAACTAAAAATAATCAAATTCCTGAATAGTATAATTTTGATTAAAACATTCCCTAAAATATTATTTTTTTTTCTTATTTCCTCATGTATATCAAGTGACTATATTATTGAATCCCCCAATCAAAATAATAATGAGGAAGATCAAAATCAATTTGCTGAAATTGAATATGGGCTTAGCGAGTATGGGATAACTTACCAAGGGATTGACAGAGATTTTTCAATATATATACCTGAATCTTATTCACATGATTCGCCTTCTGCTATGATATTTGTTTTTCACGGATTTGGAGGTAGTAATGATATGATAATGTATTATTCAGATTTTAATTCTATTTCAGAGAGAGAAAATTTTATAGTAGTTTATCCCCAGGGATCCAGTTTTTGGGGATATCCTCATTGGAATGTTGGAGGTTGGACAAATACTAGCTCAGCTGACGATATAGGGTTTGTCGACTTTTTAATTGAATTAATTTCTCAGGAATATAATTTAAATCAGAATAGAATTTATGCTACCGGCATGTCTAACGGAGGTTTTTTTAGTTTTTTATTAGCCTGCCAGTTAAGTCAAAAAATTGCTGCTGTGGCATCGGTTACTGGATCAATGACTAACGAAACTTATCAAAATTGTGATCCAACAAAAGAAGTACCCATATTACAAATTCATGGGACAGAAGATCCTATTGTAACATATAATGGTAATTCATCAATAGGTTCTGTTGGAATTGAACCGGTTTTATCATATTGGAAATCTAATAATTATTGTTCAGAACCGATTGTTTCAAACTTGAATGATTCAAATCCAAATGACAGTTTTTTCGTTCAAAGAGTTTTATTTGATAATGGTGTAAACGGTTCAAGAGTTGACCACTACAAGGTTTATGGAGGAGAACATTTTTGGTTTATGCAAGATGATATCAATTCCTCGGAGTTGATTTGGGAGTTTTTTTCTCTCTATGATTTAAACGGATATATTAACTAAAATTACTAAATGAATAACACATATATTCTTTACATATTTCTTTTGGTTATTAATTTTTTTTCTCAAGCTCAATCAAATTATACAGATGGTGGTTTTGATAAGGAAGCAATGGATAAAATCCTATTAAAATCCTCAGAAAATAATTTCATGGGTAACTTGTCACTTTTTCAAAATGGAGTTGAAATTTACAATAATTCAACTGGGTATAAAGACAGGAAAAATGAAACATTGACAGACGAAAAAACAAGATTTAGAATTGGATCAATTTCAAAGATTTTTACGGCTGTTATGATAATGCAATTAATTGAGGAAAATAAGCTAGATTTAAACTCAAGATTATCTGAATTTATACCTCGGGTTAAATTATCTGATCAAATTACCATCGAACAACTTTTATCACACAAGAGTGGAATTTTCAATTATACCGAACTTAAAAACTATTATGATTTTCATTCTGACACATTAAGTTTACAACAAGTAGTGAGTAAATTCAACGATAAAAGAAGAAAATTTAAGCCCGGAAAAAAATATGAATATTCAAATTCCAACTATCTTCTTTTGACTTTAATATTAGAGCAAATTGAAGAGGATACATATGCAAATATTTTAAAGAAAAGAATACTTGTGCCGTTTGAGCTCAGCAATACTTATTGTTGTAATAATAGGTACTTAGATGATGATGCAAAATCATATTATTATGTCAATGATGAGTGGTTTGATGCTGAAAATAGTAATTTAGAAATAGCAAGCGGAGCAGGTGGAATTACGTCTAATGGATATGATGTTAATAGGTTTTTGAGCTTACTTTTTTCAAATCAAATTATAAGTAAAAAAAGTGTCGATTTAATGAAACCAAACACATTAAGTTTTGAATATGGATTAGGGTTAGATCCAATTCCTTTTTTTAACATAATCGGGACTGGTCATAGTGGAAGAATTGATGCGTTTTTATCCTACTCGTATTATTTTGATCAGGGTGGCCTTTCACTTACTTATTTATCGAACATATACAGAGAGGATATAAATAATTTACTAATTAGTATTCTTTCAAACTATTACAGGCTAGACTACTCTGATGCTAGTTCTTACGATAAATATGAAATTGGCCTCGATGATTTAAAACGCTTTTCAGGAAATTATATTAAAAGAAAACTTTTATCCTCAGCAAAAATTGAAATCATTAACAAATATGATAGTACATTAAGAATTAGAATTTTTGGTAATGGAATTGACGAAATGGAATTTGGAATGAATGCA
>CACOGA010000028.1 GCA_902626585.1 uncultured Bacteroidota bacterium | reverse complement strand
TACTCCTTCAACCCTGGTAAAATTACTTTCATAGTTCATTAAAAAGTCAGTATTAAAGTATAGAATAAGTGCAACAGAAAATGTAAATCCTAGAATAAAAAACAGGTATATTTTAAATTCTTCGTCTTTAAAAATTTTCTTAAAATTAAACTTGAATCCAAAATAACTTAATACAAAATTTGTTCCTGCTAAAAACATAAACACAATAACAATGTACTGAATCAAAGGGTTAGAGTTCCAATGACCTAAACTTGCATTTTTAGTCGAAAAACCACCAGATGCAATATTACTCATCGAGTGGTTTATCGCATCAAAAAATGACATCCCAGCGAACTTTAAACAAACTGTTTCGATCAGGGTATATGAGACATAAATTATCCATAATCTCTTAGCAGTATCTGTAATTCTCGGATGTAATTTATCTGTACTTGGTCCGGGGGACTCTGCGTTAAACAACTGCATGCCTCCAATTCCCAAAAGGGGTAAAATTGCAATTGCAAAGACAATCATACCCATACCTCCTAACCAATGTGTGATACTTCTCCAAAATAATATTCCCTCAGGAAGTACTTCAACATCATTAATTACAGTGGCACCAGTCGCCGTATATCCGGAAGTAGTTTCGAAAAATATATTTGAAAAACCATCAATAGTTCCTGTTAGTATGTAAGGAATAGTGCCTGAAAATATCATGGCAACCCAACCCAGAACTACTACCAAATAACCTTCCCTTTTATTTATTTGTTTATCATGATTTTTATTTAGAAACAGCATTAATAAACCTATTACGGAAACTAATATTCCTGAGAGGAAAAGTTCGTTTGTAATACCATCTTTATAAAAGAAACTTAAGCAGGCACTTAAAAACATAAAACCTCCATTAATGATTAAAAGAAATCCTAGAAAATATGTTATTATTTTTATGTTAATTTTCATTTAGAAAAGTTTTTCAACCTTTTGAATTGAATCTTTTAAACAACAAACTACAATCCTGTCTCCATTAATTATTTTAAAATCTCCAAGCACTATGTAGCCTTTACCTTCTCTAATGACACCAGAAATTATTGCACATCTTGGGAAGTTTAAGTCTTTAATTGTTTTATTGCAAACTTCTGACTCATCATTAACAACATACTCTAATAATTCAGCGTCCATATTTGCTAATTGGGATATTGCAACAACCTCAGCATTGTGCACATGCTTTGAAATCGCATCTGCTGCCAATAGTTTTTTATTAATTAAAGTATCAATCCCACTGATCTGAGACAGTTTGTAATAATTTAGATTATCTACCAGAGCTATAGTTTTATTTATTCCCTTTGATTTAGCAATAAGACTTGACATAATATTGTCTTCAGAATCTCCAGTTACGGCAATAAACGAATCCATCTGGTCCAAATTTTCTTCCTCCAATAATTCAGCGTTAGTACCATCGCCATAAATCACAAGACAATTTTCTAATTCTTCAGCTAACTCTTCGGCCCTTTCTTTATTAATCTCAACAAGTTTTACATTAAAATTATTAGACAATAAATCTTCAGCTACCTTCTTGCCTACCCTACCACCACCAAGAATCATTACATTTTTAATAATACCATTATTTTGACCAGAGAGTTTTAACAGTTCCTCTGCTCCTCCAGGTTCAGTCATAAAAACTATATGATCACCAGAGTGAAATACGGTATCTCCTCTTGGTATTATGGTTTTTTCACCCCTCTTAATTGAGATTGGAAAAAAATGTGTTTCTGGGAATATCTCTGCAGCCTCAACTACTGTTTTTCCAACAAATGTTGAAGTATGCGTGGCACTCAATCCTAGAGTTAGTAAAGCACCATCATCAAATTCAAAGGGGTCGGTAAACTCGGCTCTATTAATTGCCATGTTTATTTCCTTTGAAGTTAAAATTTCTGGAGATATTAATTCACTGATTCCCAGATCATTGAAGTCAATATTTTCATTTTCCTTTAACTCAGGATTGGAAATTCTAGCAATTGTTTTTTTGGCACCTAACTGTTTAGCTAAATAGCAAGCAGTCAGGTTAACAGCCTCTCCTGCGGTAACTCCAATAAAAAGATCAGCCTCAGCTACATTGGCTTTATTTAATACTGAAATTGATGTACAATCACCCTCAACTACTCTTATATCTAATTTGCTGTTAGGGAAAGTTAGTTTTTCATCATTGGAATCTATAAGAGTGATCTCCTGCGATTCATATGATAATAATTTTGCTAAATGAGATCCAACTTCGCCAGATCCCGCAATTATTATTTTCATTATTAATAATAAATATTGAGAACAAATATAATTTATTTTGCCCAAATGGTTACTTTTAAGTGAAAATTGAAGAATACAATAAACCAAAAAAAAACAGGTTATTTAATCGAGATATTTTGATTTAATTGAACCATGAGACAAATAATTATTATAACTTTTCTTTTTCTTGTATCAATTAGCGGAAATGCACAGCTTTTTACCAAAAAGAAAGTTCTAAATAATGAAAACTTTGATAAGCCAAGGGTTTCATGGGGATACTTTCTTGGGATGAATAATTACGATTATAATTTTGATTATATTTCAGATACATATGATATTCAAACAGAAAAATCATTTGGCTTTAATGTCGGTTTAATCGGTAATTTTAGAATATCTGATTATTTTGATATTAGATTTGAGCCAGGTCTGATTATGTCTAATAGGAATTTGGTCTTCAATCCCTTACAATTTGGAGAATTTGAATACAATGAAAATCTCCATTTCAGAGAAATTAAATCTACTTATATACATTTTCCAATGCTACTTAAAATTTCCAGTAAAAGGGTTAATAATTTTAAACCATACCTTCTTGCTGGTATATCTACTGCATTGAACCTATCGAGTAAAGAAAACAGTGTTGATGACAACAGTTTAGGTCAATTTAGAACTAAAAAAAATGTTTTTTTCTATGAATTGGGTTTTGGAATTGATCTGTATTTGGAATGGTTCAAATTTAGTCCAAGTATTCGTGGTGTTTTTGCCATTTCTGATGAGCATGTTGATGATAATGACCCCCTAAGTCCTTGGACCAGCAATATTGATTTTATGAAAACAAGCGGTATTCTAATAAATTTTACTTTTCAGTAATCTGACTAGTTAGCTCATAAAGAATAATTCCAACCGAAGTTGCAAGATTTAAACTTTCTACATTGTTGTTTAACCCTTCAATTGTAATCTTATTTTCGATTTTTGACGACATTTTTTTACTAAAACCATTGGATTCACTTCCAAAAAATATTATTTGATTTTTTGAGAAATTGAAATTTCTTAGTTTTTCCCCTTTCAGATCAGCCATAACAGTCTTATGGTTTTTGTCAGCTACTAATTTTTCTAAGTCCATATATGAGATATTTACTCTAGAAATAGAACCCATTGATGCCTGAATAACTTTTGGATTATAACAATCTACACTATTAATTGAGCAAATAATATTTTTTATCCCATACCAATCACATAATCTGATGATTGTACCTAAATTTCCTGGGTCATTAATCTCCTCGAGAGCAATTATATTTGAATTAAAATCAATTACAGAATTTTTAGGAATTTTAAATAAGCCAACTACTTTGTTTGGGGTTTTTAAGTAGCTAATCTGCTTAAGTTGAGCATTTTTTATCGGTATGTAATAGTCTGAAAAACTGTACTTATTTACAGTTGAAAAAATATGAACTTTTTCCAGTTTAGATTGGAGTAACTCATCTATTATTTTTTCTCCTTCAGCTATAAAAAAGCCAGATTGAATTCTGTTCTTTTTAAGTCTTAGAGACTTAATTAATTTTATTTGATTTTTAGTAATCATTTTATTTGTAATTCCTAACTTTACTATTGATAAAATTAAAGCAAACTAACCTCAAAACATAACTATTCTTTATGAATCACAATATTAAACCTGGAGTTGCTACAGGAGATCAGGTTCAGGAAATACTAAAACTTGCAAAAGAAAAAGAATTTGCTCTTCCAGCTGTCAATGTGATTGGATCAAGTAGCATAAATGGGGTTTTAGAAACAGCAAAAAAATTAAATGCACCTGTTATTATTCAATTTTCTAATGGTGGCGCTGGTTTTAATGCAGGGAAGGGATTAGATAATAATGATCAGCACGCTGCGATTAACGGCTCGATTGCAGGAGCCCATCATGTACACACGATGGCAAAAGCATATGGGGTTCCGGTAATTTTACATACAGATCATTGTGCAAAAAAGCTTTTACCGTGGATCGACGGATTGATGGATGCCAACGAGGAGTATTACAAAGAACGAGGTCATACACTGTTTAGTTCACATATGATTGACCTATCTGAAGAGCCAATTGAGGAAAATATTGAAATATGTAAAAAATATTTATCCAGAATGTCAAAAATTGGAATGACATTAGAAATTGAATTAGGAATAACCGGCGGAGAGGAAGATGGTGTTGATAATACTGGAGTGGATGAATCTAGACTTTACACCCAACCTGAGGAGGTTGCTTATGCTTATGAGCAATTGATTGAGATAAGTGATAAATTCATGATTGCAGCAGCTTTTGGAAATGTTCACGGAGTGTATAAGCCTGGAAAT
This sequence comes from uncultured Bacteroidota bacterium, assembly GCA_902626585.1. Lineage (GTDB taxonomy): Bacteria > Bacteroidota > Bacteroidia > Flavobacteriales > Flavobacteriaceae > MED-G13. The sequence goes on along the minus strand of CACOGA010000028.1, from coordinate 700 downwards.
GTCAAGCTTACACCCAAAATTTTAAAAAATTCTCAGGAATACATCTCAAAAAAATTTAATCTACCACATAACACTATTGATTTTGTATTTCACGGTGGATCAGGTTCATCTGTTGAAGAAATAAGAGAAGCTATTGGATATGGTGTAATAAAAATGAATATTGATACTGATATGCAATATGCATTTATGTCTGGTGTTCGTGAATATTTCAATGAAAAAAGTGAATATTTAAAAACTCAAATTGGCAACCCAGACGGAAAAGATGTCCCGAATAAAAAGTACTATGACCCAAGAAAATGGATTAGAGAAGGTGAAAATTCGTTTGTTCACAGACTTGAAAAAGCTTTTGAGGATTTAAATAATGTGAATACATTATAATTTTTTTAGATTTGTTAATCATTAATAATGATTTATGGCTTGGTTTAAAAGACAAAGCAAGGGAATTCAAACTCCTACAGAAAAAAAGAAAGATATACCCAAAGGACTTTGGTATAAATCTCCAACAGGAAAAATAGTTGATACAGAGGAACTTCAAGATAATTTTTATGTGAGTCCTGAAGATGATTATCACGTAAGGATTGGTAGTAGAGAATATTTTTCAATAATTTTTGATGATAAATTCAAAGAATTAGATAAAAATCTAAGCTCCAAAGACCCCCTGAAATTCGAAGACAATAAAAAGTATACTGACAGACTAAAA
>CACOGA010000027.1 GCA_902626585.1 uncultured Bacteroidota bacterium | reverse complement strand
TAAGGCTCAACAACGTTATTCATTGATATTTACATTTCTTGAAAATAAATCAAAAAATAATTTTTCCTTTGGCTCTACTAGAAATTCAAATATTGTTAAAAAATTAAATTTTATACATAAAATAAATGATTTATTTCTGTTAGAGGTTATAGGAAATAATCAAAAGAGAACTAATTGGAGTGAAAATTTCCAAGATAAAAACTATGATATCAAGGATTACAGCATACATCCAAAACTAACATACTTTTCTGGCGAAAATAATCGTATAAACTTTAAATATAAATTATCAAATATTAGTAATTCCATCGGAAATGAAGAATCCCTAAAGCAACAAAATTTTGGAATTTCTCTTTTTCTAAATCAAAAGGAAAAAAGGGGATTTATCTCGGAATTCAATTATTATAAAAATGAATTTAGTGGAGATACAAATTCCGTAATTAGTTATGTAATGATGAATGGACTTCAGAAAGGCGAAAACTATACCTGGTCTTTTAAATTTCAAAGAAAGCTTTCTAAGCTTTTAGATATTAATTTTATTTATTTAGGCAGAAAAAGCAATACGGTCAGAACTATTCATAATGGCTCAATTCAGCTTAAAGCTATATTTTAAAAAAAGGAAGGTAAAATACCTTCCTTTTTTTTAAAACTTGTTATCTGACAATTATTCTTTCTGTTTTATAACCTACCGTAGAATTACCAAGTCTAATAAAATACATGCCAGCTTCAACATTTGATAAATTTAAATTAGATATGTAGCTTAAATTATTAGCCTTTGATATATTTCTAGATTCTAAAATTCTACCTCTTATATCATAAATACTTAATGTGATTAGATCACTATAATTTGTTGTAAGTTTAACAGTAAAGTTTTCATTATCTGTGGAGTAAACAATCATGTTAGAACCATTAAATTCTAAGTCTCCAATGTTTAATGAAGTAACCACATTTACCATATAATCCTCAGTCTCTCCATAAGTGGTTTCCTCACATGAATCATCAGGAACACCCGCATTCCAGTTCGTCTTGACCCTCATTGTATGCTCACCTAGTACAGCATCAGCAGGAAGCACAATTTGAGTAGTTTCAGTATACGTGCCTGATCCGGAGCCGGATGCGATAACATAATTATCAAGTACTAACTCATCCATGGTGTAAGAGTAATCATCATTAAAGTCAATCCAAATTCTAACATATTGATTACCATAACCAGTGGTCATTGTTACATCATGAGTGCCACCTTGCTCAACATTTGTCATTTGATCAGTAAAGTTTCCGTAACCCTCACAACCAGATGGGTTGTCAATATCCAATAGCTGGAATAATGTTAAACCATCACCAACCGAACAGTTCATTGATGGCGAACATGTTGAACTCACAACATCTACACTTGCAGCATCATTTGAAGAGTCAGCATCACCATCAATTGATGTGTAACAATAGAAGGAATATGTTCCTGGAGTCGCTAAATCGGCGGTTTGAGTGAATGTATACTGCATTGTTGAGTTGCCATCAAGTGGTCCAGCAACTGTTTCTGTGACTACAACGCCATTTACTTCATAAGTTATATCAAAATCTGTTAGAGTAGCTCCACCAAAGTTGGTAATTTCTACTGTTACCTGCTCAGCTGTGGTAAGACCAACTCCTGATGTAGGAGAAATCATAGCAGTAACTCCGGCATCATAAGGGTTTAGGTGTTGTATTTCAATTTCATATGAGTCATTCTCAGCATCTTCATCTCCGTCTAAGTTTACTGATGCCACTATTGTATAGTATGCTTCAACCGTAGACATGTCAGCTGTTGCTGTAAAACTGTATTCAGCTGTTGTACCTGAAGCTAAAGTTTCTGTAAATGTTTCAACAACTTCACTACCACCGTTTACTGTATAAGACACTTCAAAGTTACTCACGTCATTTTCTCCATAGTTGAAAATCTCAATCGTAACAGTCTCTGCATTTGACAACGTACCTGTTACAGGATTTGTGATATTAGTAACTCCAATATCAAATGCTGCAGCTGGAAGTATGTTGATCATATAATCCTCAGTTTCACCATAAGTTGTTAATGCACATGCGTCGTCAGGAACACCTGCTTGCCAGTTTGTCTTAGCTCTCATTAAATGCTGGCCAAGTGTTGCATCTGCTGGAATCGTTACCTGTGTAGTTTCGGTATAAGATCCTGATGCAGCACCAGGAGCAATAACATAGTTGTCAAGGATTAATTCATCTAATGTGAAGTTGAAGTCATCATTATAATCAACCCATATTCTAACGTATTGATTACCATAACCGGTAGTCATAGTAACATCATAAGTTTCTCCTAATTCAACGTCAGTTGATTGATCGGTAAAGTCTCCATATCCCTCACATCCTGACTCATTATTAATATCTCCAAGCTGGAATAATTGGAACCCGTCAGCAAATGAACAATCCATTGAAGGAGCACAATTAATATTAGTAATGTCTGATGTAGAAGAATCATTAGATGTATCTGAATCACCATCAAGCGATGTGTATACAGTAATGGTATAAGTTCCAAATACAGAAACATCTACTGTTTGAGTAAATGTATATTCCATTGAACTGTTTCCTTCTAGTGGACCAGGAACTGTTTCAGTAACAGTTTCTCCGTTAAGCTCAAAAGTAACATCAAAGTCATATTGGGTAGCTCCACCATAATTTGTTATAGTAACAGTGACAGCCTCAGCATTGGATAACAACTCACCAGATGATGGAGAGGTAATCTCAGAAACACCTAAATCATTTGGATTTAAATGTGTAACATCAACAGTAACTGAATCGTTTTCAGAGTCTTCATCTGCATCATAAGAAGTAAATGCTGTTAGAACATAAGTTGTACCAACTGTTGACATATCAACAGTAGTTGAAAATGTATGCTGAACAGTCTCCTCAGATGCTACAGAACCAGTGTAAGTTTCTGTTACTACTGCTCCACCATCTACCTGAAAGGATACATCAAAATTAGATGCAGCATTCTCCCCAAAATTTGTGATAGAAACGGTGACTGTTTCAGAATCAGTTAGTGTTCCACTTACAGGTGAATCAACACTTTCAATACCGATATCATTAGCTAATAATACTAATGCTGGGTATGGGTCTACGTCAATATCACCAGTTCCATTAGGATCTAACCAATCCCTTAAGCGAGTAGATGAACTTCCTCCACCTTCCCATGAAATATCTAGTCTACCATAATAATCAAACTGATTATTGTCAACAGTTCCAGAACATGCAGCGCCACCTCCATAAAGTTGACCAATAATTCTACCTTCAGTGTCAAAAAGAGGTGAGCCAGATGAACCAGGTTCAGTAACTCCCATCTCCCAGCCTCCGCCAGCAGTAGTAATTTCCCAGGTTTGAGCTCCTCCATTTACAGTTTGGGTAGGCTGATCATCATCTCTACAAACTTTCATTACGTCACCTGATGGATGGTGAATACCAACTGTGAAATCAGGGGTATTTCCAGATCTATCCCAACCTGCATAAACTCTATCCCAATCTTCAGGAACATTTTGATTTATTTCAACTAAAGCAAAATCTGAACCTGCATCTCTCGCCCTTAAAGTTGCTCCACTCAATGTCATATTTGTAGGACCATTGGAGCTGTTGGCAGTTGTAGCACAAACAGTATTTGGACTTATCCAACCAAATCTGAATGCCCAAACACTAGGGTCAGAAAAACAGTGGTTTGCTGTTAAAAAATATGGAGTTCCGTCATTTTCTGTATTATTAATTAATGCGCCGGAGCAGAAACCTCCACCTCCACCTGAAAGTAGAATTCCCGCAGATCTTTTATTATGCTCTTTTAATTCCTCCCAGTCTTCTCCAATTGAACAATCAACGTCCAGATTACAATCTCCCGAGTCATTTAAACCCTTTGCATCTTTGAAGGTTTCAGCATTTCTGTACCCATGAGTCGCTTTTACAATATGAAGTCTTCCTTGATCTTTGACTTCACTTGGCTCGAAATATTCTAACCAAACAGCATCGCCTTCAACAAGCCATGTACCTAGCACCCCACTATCTTGATTTTGATTTGAATCATATGCACCTAGTAAATCAGTTCTTTCATTGTTATATAAATATAAATATCCACCTTCTGGCATGTAAAAATCATCAAATATAAAATTTAAGGAAAGTGCTTTAGGGGAAGTAATTAATATTCTCCAAATTCTATCACCGTTTTCTAAGGTTGACCAAACGCCATCTTCTAAACCATAATCTACACTATGTATGTATCCAAATCTCCAAGGTGCATCAAATTTATAATCGTTTTCTGCATCTTCGGCTTTTACAGCCTCAAGATCAAAGCTAGGCAGCTCTTTCTTTTGTATTTGTGAATTATCTAAGTCAAGGTTCCAACTGTTTGGAACTCCTTGGTTTGTAACCTGTGAATAGGAATATGCCGTAAATAAAAATATTGAGAATAATATTATCTTTTTCATTTGTATTACTTTAATTTATTTGAAGTTTAAATCTTTCAATTTTATTGTCAATCATTACATTTACAATGTAAACAGATTTTGATAAAAGTGATAAGTTAATCATATAGTTATTTGAATTTATTTCACTATCAGAAATTATTTTTTGACCTAACAAATTATAAATTTCTAATCCGCTAATTAAATTAGTTGAGCTTAAGTTTAGCTCTCTTGTTGAAGGGTTAAAGAAATGGTCAAAGTTGTTCGTTTGGTAATCATTAACCCCTAGAGTTCCCTCTACTACAAATGAATCCGTCTGAAGAACAAATGAGTCATTACCGACATAATGAATTGCGATTCTAATAGTCTGTCCTTCATATGCACTTAAGTCATATTCATATTGAGTCCAGTCGGTTGGGACTTCTTCATAATTTCCACTAGAAATTACTGTAAAATCATTGTAATCAGTTGAATTCCCAACTGCAACTTGCATTCTTTCAAGACCATATTGGTCTGTAACAGATTTGGCCCAGAAAGATAGAGTCGGAGACGTCACACCATCAATGGTAAATTCAGGGCTAATCATCCAATCATCATTGGGGAAAGTTGTACTATTTGCACCTGATGCAAAGAAATATAATCCTTGGCTACCTTCATATGTGTTCCATACAGCAGTGCCACTTCCGGTAGCTACCAATGGGTAGTTAAATATTATTCCGGTACCGACGTAGCTTTCATTAGTAAAATCAACTGCATTAGCACCCCATGTTGTTCCTCCGTCCAAATCATACATAATCCAATCCCCGATATTTTCAATGGCAAATGCATCGTAACATTCAAAATTATCTCTCCAAACTATTGGTAGAGAATATTCGTCTGGACAATCTCCACTGGCAACGTTTGTAACATTCTTTGTCAGTGAATTATTACCCTCAACTTCATCAACTGAGTAGCTGATAGTTGCTGTAATTTCATAACTTCCAGCATTTGACATATCAGCGGTTTGACTAAAGGTGTGCTGAGCAGAGATTCCCGATGCCAGAGAGGCAGAATAGGTTTCACTAATAACATCACCATCATTAATTTGATATGAAAGTTCAAAATTAGATGCCGAATTATTTCCAAGATTTTGAATGGTTATTACTATTGGTTCAGAGTCTGATAAATTTCCCGATTCAGGCTCATCTATTGAAATAATAGCTAAATCATCATTTGAAATTGCAGGGTATGGTTCTATATAAGTTTGACCTGTTCCAGATGCATCAAGCCAATCACTTAACCTTGTAGATGGTGAACCAGCTCCTGTCCAAGACCTATCCATTCTACCATAAAGATCTGACTGACCATTGTCGGTTAAAGCAGTACATCCAGACGCACCACAGCACAATTGACCGATAATTCTACCGTAAGGATCAAATAATGCTGAACCTGATGAACCACCCTCGGTTGCACCATACTCCCATCCACCACTAGCACTACCTATTCGCCATGCATATAAGTCAGCGTAGTTAATTTTTTCAGGGGAATTACTTTCTCTAGAAACCTTCATTATATCCCCAGATGGATGATGAATTCCCACAGCATAGCCTGGTATTTGACCTGAACGGTCCCAACCAGCATAAACCCTATTCCAAGAACTTGGGATAGATTGAGTAATTTCTAATAAAGCAAAATCAGAAAGTGGATCTGCAGCTCTTAATATTGAACCACTTACAGACATATTTTGAGATCCGTTTTGACTGTTGTTATATGTTGCGCATTGGGGTGTTGGGCTAATCCAGTCAAATAAAAAAGCAACAGTGGAAGGATTATTTCCTTCCATACAATGATCGGCAGTTAAAAAAAAAGGGGTACCGTCATTTGATGTATTATTTATTAAAGTCCCTGAACAAAGTGAATTGTTCATGACTATCAACGCTACAGCTCTTTTATTATGTTCTTTTTGAGCCTGCCAGTCATCACCTATGTTACAATCTACATCCAGCATACAATCACCAGAGTCATTCAATCCCTTTTCCTGAGGTCTTTTGTCAGCATTTCTGTATCCGTGGGTGATTTTTGAAATATTAATACTTCCCATTCCGGAAACATTTTGAGGTTCATAATATTCTAACCATACTTTATCGCCATAAACTAGCCAAGTACCTAGCATTCTATTTTCTTGG
>CACOGA010000026.1 GCA_902626585.1 uncultured Bacteroidota bacterium | reverse complement strand
TCGAAATATTGGACTAATAAGTCAAATTTGAATTTTCCAAAGAGAATATTTAAAAAAGCCCTGAAAATAAATTACAGGGCTTTTTTAATTAATTTACAGCTTTTGGTCTACCGGGTGTGTAAGCGGCACCCATATTCTTAAGAAGACTCTCTAAATCAGACATTTTAAGTCTTAAATTATCAATCATCAACTTAATTGGCTGAAATTCATCCTTAGCTATTTCATAACTATCCATGTGAGTTTTAGTCGGGGCTGCTGTTGAATATTTTTGATAGTAAGCCACAGAACCCAATCTTGAATAGGGGGTCAAATATGATTCAATATCTAATCTACTCTTGATATTATCACCATAAAATTTAAGACTTACTTCTTTAATCAATTGCTTAATATCCCAAACCATTTTAGAAATTTCATCAATTGGCTGTTCTACCCTTTTAATTGCTTCATCAACATAAGGCATTTTATTACTAACTTCTGAAAACTTCCTAGAGTACTCACCCATCTCACCTTGTAACTTAGAAACTTTTCTTTGAAATTCAACCTTAGCATCCCTGTCTTTGGCAGGCATAACAGTATTATTTAGAGCAACAACATTAAAACTTTGTGCCTCAACAACTTTTGAAATTTCACCAGCCTTAAGAATTGACATATCAATAGTATAAGCCCCGGGATTTACCAATGTACCCTCTGAAACACCAGCGAATGGATTATAGAATGAAGATGAACTTAAATCAATAGGATTATTATCTTCATATCTTAAATTCCATTCAAATCTACTTAATCCTTTAGAAGGTTTTTTGTAAATCTTCTTTACAACATTATTTTTATTGTCTCTAATTGTAAATACCAACTCAGGTTTAGCTTCATTTACTTCATTTTGAAGTTGATTATATGACGGATAAAAAACATCTTTTTTATCCTTAATTAACTTTTTCTCTTCTTTTTGTCTTTTTGACTTTAGACTCTCAAATTTTTCATTATAATTATAAGTGAAAATAGCAACGGGATCAAGATTATCAGCAAGATAAAAATTATCCCCTTGGAAAGCTTTTCCTGGAAGTCCAAGTGGATTAGCTTTTTCCCACATTAAAGCATCACGAACTGAGAAAATTTGGGCATCCATGGAAGTTTGAATATTTTCAATACTACGTAATACTGAGTAATCATCCATTACATAAAATCCTCTACCAAATGTTCCTAAAACTAAATCATTTTCTCTTCTTTGTATTGCAATATCACGAACTGCTATTGTTGGTAAACCGCTGGAAAGTTCTTTCCAACTTTTTCCAGCATCCGGTGAAAAGAAAACACCAAATTCAGTACCACAAAAAATTAAGTCTGAGTCAATATGATCCTCTTCAAGGGAGTAAACACTACCTCTTACAGGCAGGTTACTACTAATTGAATTCCATGTTTTCCCTTTATCATCAGATTTAAAAATATATGGCTTGAAATCTCCATATTTATGGTGATTAAAAGCAACATAAATAACATTTACATCATGTTGAGACAGATAAACAGAATTTACATAAGATTGTGTCGGAGCTGAAGGGATATTATCAACTTTTCTCCATGTTTCACCTGAGTTTTCCGTGATTTGTATCAAACCATCATCAGTTCCTATAACTATAAAGTTTTCATCGATAGGAGACTCAGAAAGAGCCACGATAGTTCCATACGGTGAGGTTGAACCATTTTTTTCTACAGCATCAATGCTCAGAACTCTATCATAAACTTTCAATTTATTTCTGTCGATTTTTCTAGATAAATCATCGCTAATAACTTCCCAACTATTACCATAATCATCAGATCTAAAAACTTTATTTGCAGCAAAATATAACCTCCCTGATTTGTGATGACTAACAGCTAATGGAGCATCCCAATTCCATTTATAATTTAATTCACCTTTTCTAGCAATAGGCTTAATTCCTACCTCTTCTCCACTCAACTTATCATATCTAACTAACCATCCATACTGAGATTGTGCATAAACAATGTTTGGGTTTTCAGGATCGATTTGAGATTCAAATCCATCACCTCCATGGGTAATAAACCAATCTTGATTTGAGATTCCATGGGAGTTGTTTACTCTTGATGGTCCTCCTATACTGAAATTATCCTGAGTACCTCCATAAATATTATAAAAAGGTTCAGCATTGTCAACAGCTACCTTGTAAAACTGAGTAACAGGCAAATTCTTTTTAAAATCCCATTGTTTACCTGCATCAAAAGTTTCATATATCCCTCCATCGCATCCCACTAGCCAATGAGCATTATTTTTTGGATTAATCCACATTGCATGATTATCAACGTGCTTATAATCCTCCCCAACATTTTTAAATGATTTTCCACCATCGTGAGTGACTGACATCCAGGTATCCATCACGTAAACAACGTCTTCATCAACCGGATCTGCAAAAATTTCTTGATAATAATTACCGCTAGTAACTTTACTGCTCTGTTTTTCCCATGTCTCTCCTCTATTTGTGGACTTGTAAAACCCACCTTTTCTTTCAGAAGCTTCAACAATTGCATAAATTATTTCTGGATTTGCATCAGAAATGTCCATTCCAATTCTGCCGATTTCAACGCTCGGAAGTCCTTTGTTTATTTTTTTCCAAGATTTACCGCCGTCAACTGATTTATGCAAACCAGAACCTGGTCCACCACCAACGTATGTATAAACATGTCTTCTTCTTTGGTGACTTGCTGCATACAAAACTTCAGGATTTCTCGGATCCATGTGAATTTCGTTAAAACCTGTATGTTCGTCTATACTTAAAATATTATTCCATGTTTTACCACCATCTTCTGTCATGTATATACCACGATCGCCACCCTTGCTCCAAAGTGGTCCGTATGCTGAAACATATACAACATCTGAATTGTGTGGATGAACTAATATATTACCAATGTGTTCAGAATTTTTTAAACCCATGTTTTTCCATGATTTCCCACCGTCTACAGACTTATAAACTCCATCTCCATATGCAACAGATCTTTGATTATTATTCTCACCAGTTCCAACCCAAACTATATTGGTATTATTTGGATCGATAGTTACACAACCAATGGAATAAGAAGATTGACCATCGAATATGGGTGTATAATCAACGCCCCAATTTGAAGTTTTCCAAACTCCACCTGAAGCAATAGCTACATAATATTCAAATGGATTATCGGGGTTAATTGCCAAATCAGAAACTCTTCCAGAGGTTAAAGCTGGCCCAACTGACCTCCATTTAAGTGTACTTACTGAAATTTCGTCAAGCGGATTTTTTTTATCTTTTTTCTTTTTTTGAGTGTGAGCATTTGAACTGAAAATTAGTAATGCTATTAGTAAAATATATCTTTTCATAGTTAAAATTTATTGAGTCTCCTAAAATAATAAAAAGTAGGTTTTAATTAGTTATTTTTAAGTAGAATTTAAACAGAAATTAATTTGGATGAGATACAGGAATACAGCCTAAAAAATGAAAATGGTATTTCTATAACCATTATTTCATTTGGGGGAATAATAAAAGAAATTAACACTCCAAATCGTAATGGGAAAATAGAAAATATTGTACTTAATTATCGGTCAAATAATGAATACATAATTGATAAATTTTACATTGGTGCATTAATCGGAAGATATGCAAATAGGATAAGAGGTGGAAAGTTTAAATTAGGCAGAAATATTATTCAGGTTGAACAAAATGAAAAAAACAACCATTTACACGGAGGTAATAGAGGATTTCATAAAAAACATTGGAAATTAGTTGAGTATGACATCAAACAAAAATTTTTAATTCTTTCTATTGATAGCTTTGATAAAGAATTTGGGTTTCCAGGCAATCTGAATTGTAAAGTTAAATACTCCTTGAATAATGAGAATGAATTTAAAATCGAGTTTTTTGCAAATTCTGACATGGATACAATTTTCAATCCAACTAGTCATTCATATTTCAATTTAAATCCCACAAATAATTCAATTCTGAAACATAAATTGAAAATTAACTCCAACAAATATATTGCTATCGATAATGATTTTTTACCTGTTGAAATAAACGAAAATATCGATGAAACTCCTTTTGATTTTATCATATCAAAGTTGATTGGTAAAGAAATAAATAATGACAATCAACAATTAAATATATGTGGGGGTTTTGATCATTGTTTTATTTTAAATAAGGTAGGGAGCTATGCATCAGAATTATTTGATGAAATCAGTGGTAGAAAGTTGATTATTTCAACTGATCAACCAGGAATTCAATTTTACTCAGGAAATCATTTATCTGGGACTTTTAATAAATTTCAAGGCTTATGCCTTGAGACTCAACACTTCCCAGATTCACCTAATAATGAAAATTTTCCTTCTACAATTTTAAAGGCAAATGAGGGTTATTATTCCTACACTAAATATAAGTTTACCACAATTTAAAATAAGACATAATAATGACTTGATTTTTTTTGAAAAATTTTTTTTAATATTGAGTATAATTTAAATAGACTAACCATGAAAAATTATTTTTTAACACTTATTATGTTTTTTTCTTTTTGTGCAATCAATGCTCAAGAAGAAGCTGTTTCCAATGGGGCAACTTTCCTGCAAGTTGATTATATAAAAACAGTACCAGGTAAAAATTATGGCCAAATTCTTAATGAAAGATGGGCAAAGCTGGCTGAAAAAAGAATTAAAGAAGGTACTATTGTGGGGTGGGATGCCTGGTGGAATATGAACTCAACTGATGAATCAAACCATGATATTATGCTGGTTACTTTGCTTACAGATATTGATAGCATAAATGCTGGAGCGGGAATTAAAAGAGCTTTCCCTGATATGACTGATGATGAAGTTGCTGAGTTCAATAAAAAAAATAGAGAGGCTAGGAAAATTGTTAACTCGACAATTTACAAAGTAGTAGATAACTATTTTAAACAGGATTCGGTTCCTAACATAGCTCTGGTAAATTACATGAAAGTTACTCACGGGGATGAATATGAGTATGAAAAAATGGAAAAAGAATATAAACTAACCGTGGAGACATCAGCTAAAGCTGGTTGGGCATTGCACAAAAGAGTTGATAGGTTTGGATCAAATCTTAATAATAACTATATGACAGTTGATTTTTACAATAAAATGTCAGAAATGATGAATGAACGAGCCCCAACCTATGAAATGTCTAAAGATCAAAGAGAAGTTCATGATAGAGTTCAAAAACTTAGAAGACATGTTTACAGTGATACTCACTGGAACTTTATTTCATTAAGATAAAAATTTTTAAATTTTATATAAGAGCCTCCAAAAGGGGGCTTTTTTATTTAATTATATCAATAAATTCTACAGGCTTTTTTATGTGAGGAAGATACTTTCTTAATTCCATAGCCTTTAGATTATTTTCTGAAAAATTATTTTTATCAGACATGTATAAAATTCTCCATATTTTTCCTTTTTTAGAATCAGAAATGTATAATGAGCCATCGGGTCCTTCAGCTAAACCCATAGGTCTATATTTTGCATCTTTCATTTCCTTAATTATATCTGTCTGAGCAAATCCATCTGCAAAAATCTCAAGTTTACCAGAGGGTGAACCATCTTTAAAAGGTATGAAACCCACTACATATCCAGCTTGAGGATATGGGGATCTATTCGTTGATCCATGGAATGCAATAAAAGCACCGTTTTTATATCTGCTAGGAAACATATCACCTGAATAGAATAATAAATCATTTGGTGCCCAGTGTGCTGGTAAACCATATATCGGATCTTTGTATTTAGACGACGCTAATTTTTTACCATCACCACCATATTCAGGTGCAATCAGTCGCTTTGATTTAAAATGATCATAATAAGTGTAGGGCCATCCAAAATCATCTCCTTCCGAAATTTTCATAAATTCATCTGAGGGCAATACAGTGTTATCCCACTCGCTGTAGAATTTTGGAGCATGATTGTGAAGATAGTCTCTTCCATGATTCACTGCGAAAAGTTGATTAGTTTGATTATTCCAGGTAATACCAACTACACTTCTTACCCCTGTGGAATATTTTACTCCGTCTGATAATTTTTGATTTAAGCTGTTTTTATCAAATTTCCATATAGCTCCTAAAAACTCTAGTTCATCACACGGATATCTTCCAAGAACTGTAGCCATGGGATCATCATATCCTTTAGTCATATCTTCACATGAATTGGTAAAACCACTAAAAGTAACATACATATGATTTTCTTTATCAAAAGCAATTGATTTAGCATTATGCCATCTGATTGGATAAGGATCTGTTAAAATAACTTCTACTGGTGAATTCGGTACTAATTTTTTAGAATTTAGCCTCTGTCTATATACTACTCTTTCAGAGGAATAGTACAGATATCCATCATTAATTTTCATTTCAGTTGCAAATCTTCCATCGTTTGGATAATCACCAAACCTATGAATTATTTCAGCTTTTCCATCTCCGTCTGCATCTCTTAAAGCGACATTGCCATCACGACCAAAGTCTTTGGCTAATTTTACATATATATCTCCATTATGATTAACGGCTATATGCCTACTTTTACCTACCCCCTCATGAACAACCAATGCTTTGAATCCTTCTGGCAAAAATAAACCTCCATTATTTTCATCAAATGATAACCCCACATCATCTGAACACGATACGGCTATTAATGTTATTAATAAATAATATGAAAATCTCATTCTTAATTATTAAATTGATAATAATATATTAAAGTTAATAATATGACATTAAGATTTATAATATTCTTTTTTATTCTGTTTAATATTGATGGTTTGTCACAGGGGTTAATGGAAGATAAATTATTACCTACTAGACAAGATAGTTTAAGAGGAAGTATCACGAGTGAGAGAGAATGGTGGGATTTAACTTACTATCATTTAGATATTAAAGTAGAACCTGATAATAAATTTATAAGTGGCTCAAATACAGTAGGTTATAGAGTTTTAAAATCGAATAAAACCATGCAAATAGATCTTCAGGAGCCTATGAAAATCACATCCGTATTGTCTAATGGAAAATCTTTAAAATTTAATCGTGAAGGCAATGCATATTTTATTGAGCTGAAGTCAAAACAGAAAAAAAATGATGTTAATTATTTAAAAATATTTTACGAAGGACATCCCAAGGAAGCTATAAGAGCCCCATGGGATGGTGGTCTTTCATGGACAAAGGACGATAATAATAATCACTTCATTGCAACATCTTGTCAGGGATTGGGAGCTAGTGTTTGGTGGCCAAATAAAGACCACATGTATGATGAAGTTGATTCAATGCTAATAAGTGTAAACGTACCAAAACATTTAACAAATGTTTCAAATGGAAGATTAAGAAAGGTAACTGAGCATAAGAACAATACCAAAACTTTTGATTGGTTTGTTACTAATCCAATTAACAATTATGGAGTAAATATTAATATTGGAGATTATGTAAGTTTTTCTGAAGTATTTCAAGGAGAAAAGGGAGACTTGGATATTGATAATTATGTACTGAGCTATAATTTAGAAAAAGCAAAAGAACAGTTTAAACAGGTTCCAATGATGATAGAAGCTTTTGAACATTGGTTTGGACCATACCCTTTTTATGAGGACAGTTTTAAAATGGTAGAGGTTCCCTATTTGGGAATGGAACATCAAAGTTCAATAACTTATGGTAATAAATATCAGAACGGATATCTTGGTAGAGATTTATCAGGATCAGGGTGGGGTTTAAAGTTTGATTATATTATAATTCATGAAGGTGGACATGAATGGTTTGCTAATAATATAACCTACAGGGATATTGCAGATATGTGGGTTCATGAAGGCTTCACTTGTTATTCAGAAAATTTATATGTTGATTATTTCTTTGGGAAAGAGGCTTCAGCAGAATATGTGATAGGCACAAGAAGAGGTATTTCAAACAAAAAGCCAATAATAGGTCAATATAATATTAATCGTGAAGGTTCTGGAGATATGTACTCAAAAGGTGCAAATCTCCTGCATACTATTAGACAACTAGCAAAGGATGATGAGGTGTGGAGACAAACTCTTAGAGGATTAAACGAAGAATTTTATCACTCTACAGTGACAACTAAAGAAATTGAAGATTATATTTCAAAAAGTATCGGAATTGATCTATCAAAAGTTTTTGATCAGTATTTAAGAGATATCAGAGTTCCTGTTTTTGAATATGAGATAAAAAATGGTGAATTAAAATATAGATGGAATAATGTAATCGATGGATTTGACATGCCAATCGAAGTAATTATTGATAAAAAAAACACAATCATAAAGCCATCAACTGAATTTAAAAAAATTCCTATTAAAAATCTATATATTAATGTTGATGATGATTATTATATTTTCACAAAAGATTTAAAAATTATTACTGATTCTTAATTAAGTAAATAATTTAATTAACAATTAATAAAAATTTATCAGAAACGTATTAATTTCTAAAAAATAATATTTACATTAAAGAAAAGTTGTTACACATGAGAGTTTTTTTACTTTTAGCTTTTACGTTTGCATTTTTTAATTTATCGTTTTCTCAATCAGGAAATGGCCATACCCAAACAACAACATTAAGCTACAACCCTACTGGTTTTTCAGCCTCAAATATGCTACAAGATGCAGGAACTACAACTGCAGCTAAAAGTACAATTAATAACAATGCTGCTGCCAATGCTTATGCTAATTTCGAATATGATACAACCGGAAAAACAGTTTATGTTGTTTACACAACAGATAATTCTACACCAAATAAAAATAATGGTAACCAAGTTACAGGAAGTTTTAATAACTATAGTAATCCTAACAGAACATGGTTAACTGTCATACCAGCTCAATCAGCAGCTACCACTGTAAAATATGTATTTTATATTTCGGATAGCAACATAGCATCTGCGTGGGGAAAAATCGACGGAAATGGTTATGCAACTTCATGGGATGACAATTCAATTAGTGCTTTTTCATATGTTGTTAAAGAGGCTAATACACAAACAGGAAATTGGGGAACTGGTAGTACTTGGGCTTCAGGTTCAGTACCTACTGCTTCCTCAAATGTAGAAATTATTCAAAGCACAACTGTAACCGTTAACTCAACATCTGCAGCATCAAACGACTTAACCATAGTAAATAATGCAGCTATTACTATTACTAAGGACGGAGGATTAACCGTAAACGGTGAAATAGCTAATTCAGGATCAGTAACTATAAATTCTGATTCAAACGAATTTGGATCTTTGATTGCAACATCAAAATCTGGTAGCGGAACCTATACGTATGAAAAATATACAGCCTCAACAACAACAGCTGATTTAATATCTGCTCCTTTTACAGATGAAACTTTTTCAGATATGATAACCAATAATCAAAATATTTATACAAACCCATCGGACAACACGCAATATCTTTTTGGACCATTTGTTAATAGTTCTGGCTCATATCAAAATTATGATTCTGATACAGATGGGGCGGAAACAATGTCATCTGCAAAAGGATTTAGAGCTGCAACTTATAATGTTGCTTCAGATTTGTTAATTAGTGAATATAGTGAGGGTTCTTCTAATAATAAATATATTGAAATATATAATGGCACCGGATCAAACGTCGATTTGTCTAATTATGAAATTTGGAAAATTCAGAATGGTGGATCTTGGAATGAAGGAACAATATCATTATCAGGCACATTGGTTTCAGGTGATGTTTATGTTGTTTACCACACATCCGCTAACACAGGAATATCAAACTCGGGAGATTTAGTGGGTTCACTTGCGCACAATGGTAATGATGCAGTTGGTTTAGCAAAGTCCATAAGTGGTACAATGACACTAATAGATGCTGTTGGTACTGATGGTGCATCTCCAGGATCTGGCTGGGACGTTGCAGGAACTTCTAATGCTACTAAGGATAAAACCCTTGTCAGAAAATCAACTGTTTGCACTCCAAACACTAGTTGGTCATCATCAGCAGGTTCAAACACCACTGATTCAGAATGGACTGTTTACGCACAGAATACATGGGATTATATTGGATCTCATACATTCGAACCAAATAACCCTTTATCTATTTCAGGAACGTTTGAAACATCAAATCAATCAATAAACATTTCTATAGGGGCTGATGCTACCAATGGTAAATGGAATTTGATTGGAAATCCATTTCCAACCTATCTTGATCTAAATCATTTTTATTCAGATAATTCTTCTAATTTCGATGGTACATATTCTGCACTTTATGCATACGATGGTGATGAAAGTAATGGTTCTAATTGGACAGAATACAATAACGGTAATTCATCTGGTAATTATATTGCACCTGGTCAAGGGTTTTTTGTTGCATCAAAATCTGGTGGTGGTACTATAACTTTCGATACTGACATGCAAAGTGTTTCTGGCTCTGATGATTTTATTTCTGGTGATATAATGGATAATACCGAAGTAATCTTAAGAATATTAAATGGAGATATTGTAAATGGAAGTACTAAAATAATTTTTAATGAAAATCTCTCTTTAGCTTTAGATATTGGTTGGGACGCTGGAAGTTTCAGTCAAAGTGCAGCCATTATGACAAGACTTGTTGAAGATGATGAGGGTCATGGGCTTTCTATTAATGCCATGGGTCTTGACGCTATGGAGAATGCAGTGATTCCGCTTGTGATTAATCAAGCAGCTGGACAGGAGTTTAGAATCAATCTTTTTACAGCAACAATTCCAGATCCTAATGTT
>CACOGA010000025.1 GCA_902626585.1 uncultured Bacteroidota bacterium | reverse complement strand
TCACCAGTAGCAATTGTACCTGTGTAAGTTTCGGTAACTACTGAATCACTATTCAACTGATATGATACATCAAAATTTGATATGTCATTTTCTCCGTAATTAAAAATTGAAACTGTAACAGTTTCTGTATCAGTTAATGTTCCGGTAACGGGTGAGTCTATACTGACAACTCCAGAATCATATGCTGCATCTGCTGCAATTTGAAATACACCAACCATGTGGCTTCTACCTGGTGAAAAATATTCACCAACATGCCAAAACTGCTTATCGTTAATTGGGTCAACACTTAAATGAGCATAATCAGAATATCTTAAATTAGTACTATTACCAGTACTTTGTGCAATCAAGCCCTCCTC
This sequence comes from uncultured Bacteroidota bacterium, assembly GCA_902626585.1. Lineage (GTDB taxonomy): Bacteria > Bacteroidota > Bacteroidia > Flavobacteriales > Flavobacteriaceae > MED-G13. Next base: position 13,022 of record CACOGA010000025.1, on the reverse strand, counting down.
TAGTGTCATTTCACCTAGTGGATCAGCTGCGTATCTACCAGTATATCTTAAAGAAACTGACTCAGAAGTGCTTAGGGATGAGTATGCCATTCCAATATTCCCTTGTAAATCCATAGACATACTTGCCATAAATGCGTGTCTTCCGTCAGGGGCTGTATAGGTGCCCTCCTGGTGAATTGACCAAGGCTGACCGTCTCCATCTTGTCTCAATTCATACCATCTTACTCCAGCTAGTTCACCAGATGATGTTGTATTTACTAAAAAATTAAAAACAGCAGAGTTATGCCCGGCAAATTTTCTAAACTGTGCTTGATTCATAATTGTTGCTTGAACAGCATCAATATCAGGTCCAGATGGTTGTTCTAAATTACTGAAACTACCCCCATCAAATACACTATTGAATGCAGTTGTTGCCAACTCCGTTGGATTTGAGATTGAAGAATTTGCTGGGTTATTCCAATCAACGTTAACTGTCCAAAGTTTTATATGATCGTATGAAACCCCACCCCAAGAGTCATCCTGAAGGTACACCAAGGTAGCATTTCCAGCTTCAGGGTGATTATCATCAACAATATCTAAAATTTGAGCTGAAGCAAATCCACTTTGAACCATTGATGGTGTATCAAAACTTTGCAGAGTTGCACTTGAATCACCAATTAATATTTTTTCTCTTTCCAAAACAAAAAGATTATCGCCACCGGTATTTGTGGTACAATAATATCCATCAGACCAAATAGAATATTTTGGGTAATCAGGAAATTGACCTCCGGTCGGGAACTGATTACTAGCTGCGTTGTAAACATGCCATCCATCATTTACAGGATCATTGGAGACAGAAACAGCAAAATTTAATGAACTACTACCCATTGATGAAATAACATATCTGTCTGCCTCACCGTCGTATAATACAATGGGATCACCTGACTCATTAGGGCCAAAAAGCGACGATAGACTGGCGGCAGGTGTAGCTGGAGATCCGTCTAAATTAAAGAACCTAAATGACGAATTCCAGGATGCCAAGTAGTAATCTCTTCCTACTTCACCTGTAGGGTCACCTGGAGTAGCTGTTTGTGTTGTTGATTGAAAAGTAAGTATTGGATCTCTGGTTTGCTTTTTTGAATTTGAATTGTTAAAATCCACCAATGGATCATTTCCAGTAGGTAAGCCTTTTCCTGGAACTACTTTATTAGCCCTCATTCTCTTAGGTGGGCCTTGTCTTTTAAATTCATTGGGATCCGCAGGAACAAAAGTCCCATTTTGAATTTGTTCTTTTATACTAGAGACATATTTATATTCTAGGTTTATAGTGTTAGTAACCTTAAAAGTATCAGGTTTTTCAGGACTTTGTGGAAATTTTGTTTGTGCAATTGTATTAGGTGAAAATACAATAAAAACAAAAAACGTTAAAAGTACAGAGTAAAATTTCTTCATATCAACATTAATTTGGTTAGATTTTAAGAGGCAGCAATTTAATGCTTTTAGACTAATAAATAAAATATCTATGGGATGAATTTATGATAGCCAATTAGAGATATTTATTCTGGAATCAATTTCATTTTTTACATCAATAACTTTAACTCTTATTTGCTCCATTGAGTCTCGGAATCTTAAAGTTACTGAATCATCATTTATTGTGTCATGGTCAACGGTTAAACAAACAGGAGTACCTATTGCGTCTTGTCTTCTATATCTTCTTCCAACTGCGTCTTTTTCGTCATATGTAATATTAAAATGAATTTTTAAATCATCATATATTTTCTTTGCATAAGCAGGTAGTCCGTCCTTTTTTACCAGCGGTAAAATTGCCAATTTATATGGGGCTAAGAAACCTGGAATTTTTAAAACGACCCTTGAACTATTGTCTTTTAATTGTTCCTCATTAAATGAGGAGGCTAATACAGCTAGAAACATTCTGTCCAATCCAATTGATGTTTCTACAACATATGGAACATAACTTTCATTTATTTCTGGATCAAAATATCTGAGTTTTTTACCTGAGTACTCTTCATGCTGCGCTAAATCAAAATCTGTTCTAGAGTGTATTCCTTCTAGCTCTTTGAATCCAAAAGGAAAGTTGAATTCGATATCACATGCAGCATCTGCATAATGAGCTAACTTATCATGATCGTGAAATCTATAGTTTTCGTCACCTAATGCTAAGGCTTTGTGCCATTTCATTCTGATCTCTTTCCACTTTTCATACCACTCTGATTGTGTTCCTGGTTTAACAAAAAATTGCATTTCCATTTGCTCAAATTCTCTCATTCTAAAAATAAACTGTCTAGCAATAATTTCGTTTCTAAAGGCCTTACCTATTTGAGCAATTCCAAAAGGGATTTTTTTTCTTGAGCTCTTTTGTACGTTAAGGAAGTTGACAAAAATTCCCTGAGCTGTCTCAGGTCTTAGAAATATTTCGGATGAGGATTCTGAGCTTGCACCAATACTAGTCGAGAACATCAGATTGAATTGTTTAATATCTGTCCAGTTTTTAGTCCCCGAAACAGGATCGACTATGCCAAGATCATCGATTAATTTCTTTAATGAAACTAAATCATCATTATCAAAACATTTTTTCATTTCAGAAATTGTATTGTCTATCTTTTTTTGATTTTCCAATACACGAGGATTTGTTTTTTTAAATTGATTTTCATCAAATTTATCACCAAATCTTTTTTTTGCTTTTTGAATTTCTTTGTTGATCTTAGATTCAATTTTTGCAATGTAATCCTCAATTAATACATCAGCTCTATACCTTAACTTTGAGTCTTTATTATCAATAAGCGGATCATTAAACGCATCTACATGGCCAGAAGCTTTCCATGTTGTTGGATGCATTAGAATTGACGAATCCAGACCAACGATATTGTCATTCATTTGAACCATTGAAGCCCACCAATATTTTTTAATATTATTTTTTAGCTCGACTCCATTTTGTGCATAATCATAAACAGCACTTAACCCATCATATATCTCACTACTTTGAAAAATAAATCCATATTCTTTGGCATGTGAAATAATTTTTTTGAAATTGTCTTGGTTAGCATTCATGATGCAAAAATATAAAACGCATTTAACAAAGGAATGCTTTTTTTAAAATTATACGTTTCTTTGTAGATAAGAATCAAAGATGATTAAAATAAGATTTTTATTATTACTAATTGTATTAATCCTTGGTTGTGCGAACAGAGGTAATCCTACGGGTGGAGAGATTGATACGCAACCACCGGTTGTTTTAAAATCCTCCCCTGAGAATTTTACAACTAATTTCAATGCTGAGGAAATTGAAATAATTTTTGATGAATATGTTAGATTAAGTAACATTCAAAAAGAATTAATAATTTCTCCCCCAATAGACCCGCAGCCGTTAATTATGCCTTTGGGTTCAGCAAGTAAAGTTTTAACGATATCTCAATATGATTCGTTAAAAGAAAATACCACCTATAGTTTTCACTTCGGGGAAAGTATTGAGGATAATAATGAGAAAAACCCCCTTAGTAATTATAGATATGTTTTTTCAACAGGTAATTATATTGATTCACTTATTGTCAAAGGAAATGTCACCGATGCTTTTGAAAGAGAAATTAGCGAAAATATCAATGTCTTATTATATGAAGTTGATTCATTATTTACAGACTCAATTATCTACAAGGAAAAACCTAAGCACGTAGCTAAAGTTATTGACTCCACAAATAAATTTTTAATCCAAAATATAAAAGCGGGAAAATATTTGGTGATAGCCCTAGAAGAAGAAAACAAAGATTATACTTTTCAGAGTAAATTTGATAAAATAGGATTTATTCAAAACTACATTGAACTACCAAAAGACAGTACGGCAAATCTCAAAATATTTAAAGAAGACGCACTATTCAAAATTGGCAAACCAAAACAAAAAACAGGTAGATCTTTTACTTTTGGTTATGAAGGTAAATATGAGCCATTTAAAATACAAATTATAAATTCGGATACTCTAAATTATTCAGCAAGATTAACAAAAGAAAAAAAATCTGATAGCCTAATTTACTGGATTAAAACTAATCAAAAGTTTGATTCTATAATGTTTAATGTCTATAATGATAAATTTTCTGACACATTAAAAGTAAAGATTAGAGATAAAGAAAACGATTCCCTAATAATAAAAGCCGGTCAAAATAATACATTAAAGTTTAATGAAAACTTTTTTATTGAGGCTAATTTACCATTAGATAAAATTGACAAAAATAAAATCAATATCCTTAACAAGGATTCTGTAAATGTTGATTTTAAAACCAAACTAGACTCAATAAAAAACCAATTCGATTTTATTTTTCAAAAAGATGAAGAAGAGGAGTACAAAATTGAGTTATTACCAGGTGCCTTGATCGACTTTTATGAAAATGAAAATGATACTTTATCTTATAAGGTAAAAACTAGAAACTATAACGACTACGGAAATCTTAGATTAAACCTCATCAACGCAAAATTCCCAATGATTGTTGAGCTAGTAAATCCCAATGGGGAGGTTAAATATGAAACCTATGTTTCTGATGAAGCATCTGTAGACTTTAATAATATTGATTCTGGTAAATATTTTATCCGGATTATTTTTGATGAAAATAATAATAAGAGTTATGATCCTGGAAATTTTTTGAATCGTCTTGAGCCGGAAAAAGTTGTTTATTATCCTGACGAAATTGATGTTAGAGCGGGTTGGGATTTAGTTCAGGAATTTATTTTAAAATAACTATTTGTTTATAGAGGCCCTAATAAGTTCCCTATTCATTCTGGCAATATTATCCAATGAAATTCCTTTGGGACATTCAACTTCACAAGCACCAGTATTTGAGCAATTTCCAAAACCCTCTAGATCCATTTGATTGACCATGTTTGTAACTCTTCTTGATGCTTCGGTTTGACCTTGAGGTAGTAATGAATATTGTGAAACTTTTGCCCCTACAAATAGCATGGCTGATGAGTTTTTACAAGTGGCAACACATGCGCCACAGCCAATACAGGTTGCAGCATCAAATGCGTCATCTGCATCATCTTTATTAATTGGAATTGAATTCGCATCTTGGGTATTTCCAGATGTATTTATAGAAATATATCCTCCTGACTGTTGTATTCTATCAAAAGCACTTCGATCAACAACGAGGTCTTTTATAACCGGAAAAGCCTTGGCTCTAAAGGGTTCGATATATATTGTATCTCCATCTTTAAACTTTCTCATATGAAGCTGACAAGTTGTGATTCTTCTATCAGGTCCATGAGCTTGACCATTAATAAATAAAGAGCATGAACCACATATACCTTCCCTACAATCGTGATCAAAAGACACGGGATCTTCGTCCCTTAAAATTAAATCAGCATTCAACACATCTAACATCTCTAGAAATGACATGTCAGGAGATATATTGTCAATTTCATAATTGACGATACTGCCTTTTGTATCAAAGTTCTTTTGACGCCATATTTTCAGTGTTAATTTCATTTAATTATTTATAGCTCCTTTCTTTTACTTCAATATTTTCATACTCAAGTTTTTCTTTGTGTAATATTGCATTTTTTGGTTCTCCGACATACTCCCATGCTGATACGAATTGAAATTCTTTTTTTCTTGTAGCTTCACCTTCTTTTGTCTGATATTCTTCTCTAAAGTGACCACCGCATGACTCCTCTCTTTCAAGGGCATCTTTCGCAAAAAGCTCACCAAGTTCTAGAAAATCTGCAACTCTACCTGCTTTGGCTAATTCCTCGTTAAACTCATTCTGATCTCCAGGAACTTTTACGTCTTTCCAAAATTCTTTTCTCAGCTTTGATATTTCTTCAATTGCTGATTCCAAATCCATTTTATTTCTTGCCATTCCACATTTATTCCACATTATTTTGCCAAGTTTTTTGTGGAAATAATCAACTGATTTCGAACCATTATTATTTATTAGTGTGTCTAACTTTTCTTTTGCTTCTCGTTCAGCAGTTATAAACTCCTCTGAATCGTTAGCAATAGGTCCGGTAGAAATTTCATCTGATAAATAATCACCAATTGTATATGGTAAAACAAAATAACCATCAGCCAGGCCTTGCATAAGAGCTGATGCACCAAGTCTGTTTGCCCCATGATCTGAAAAGTTGGCCTCCCCAATTGCATATAATCCAGGAATTGTAGTCATTAAATTATAATCAACCCATATACCTCCCATAGTGTAATGTACAGCAGGGTAAATCATCATTGGGGTTTCATATGGATTTTGATCAACTATTTTTTCATACATCTGGAAAAGATTTCCATATTTCTTTTTTATTATTTCCTTACCAAGTCTTTCAACTATTTCTAAATTATTATCATCCTGTCCGTTTACTAGAGCTTGTTCTTTTCCGTATCTAGTAATTGAAGATGCAAAATCTAAATATACTGCCTCACCCGTTTTATTTACACCATAACCGGCATCACACCTTTCTTTTGCAGCTCTTGAGGCCACATCTCTAGGAACTAAATTTCCAAATGCTGGGTATCTTCTTTCTAGAAAATAGTCTCTGTCCTCTTCTTTTATTTCCGTGGGCTTTAACTTACCACTTCTGATATCTTCAACATCTTTTATATTTTTGGGAACCCAAATTCTTCCGTCATTTCTTAGAGATTCAGACATTAATGTCAACTTAGATTGATGGTCACCTGAAACTGGGATGCATGTTGGATGAATCTGTGTGAAGCATGGATTTGCAAAGTATGCTCCTCTTTTATGAGCTTTCCAAGCTGCAGTAACATTACTTCCCATAGCATTAGTAGATAAGTAGAATACATTTCCATAACCACCAGTAGCTAGAACAACTGCATGTGCTGAATGCCTTTCAATTTCACCATTAACAAGATTTCTTGTAATTATTCCTCTAGCTTTTCCGTTTACGATAACTACATCTAGCATTTCATGTCTATTATACATCTTAATTTTACCACGTGCAATTTGTCTGTTCATTGCTGAGTAGGCGCCTAGTAATAGTTGTTGACCTGTTTGCCCTTTTGCATAAAAAGTTCTAGAGACTAGTACTCCACCAAAAGATCGATTGTCGAGAAGACCTCCATAATCACGAGCAAAGGGCACTCCCTGAGCAACACATTGATCAATAATATTAGCAGAAACTTCAGCTAATCTGTAAACATTTTCTTCCCTTGACCTGTAGTCACCACCTTTAACTGTGTCATAAAAAAGTCTGTAGATCGAGTCCCCATCACCTTGATAATTCTTAGCTGCATTTATTCCACCCTGAGCCGCAATTGAGTGAGCTCTTCTTGGAGAATCCTGGAAACAGAAGGCCTTAACATTATACCCCAATTCGGCAAGTGTTGCACAGGCTGAACCACCTGCTAATCCTGTACCAACGACAATAACATCAATATTTCTCTTGTTGGCAGGGCTTACTAAATTGATGGTGTTTTTATGATTTGTCCATTTTCTGTCAATTGGACCTTTTGGTAACTTGGAATTTAAATAAGGGGAAAAAGAATCATTCTTAACGGATTTAAATAATTCCTCAATATCGAAAGTCTTTACCTTTTGCTTTAATAGCTTATTCTTTTTACGGTAGTTAGGATCGGAGTCTTTTACCGGGCTACGGTCAGGAGACTTATGCCAATCAGAATTCCAATCTTCAAGACGACATTTAACACCTGTACTCTTTTTTATTATTTTAGTTTTATTCGTCTTACTACACTTGTGATAATATCGAATACAAATCATTAGTTCGTCAGAACTATTATATTCAGACTTAGGTCTCCTGTAATTCAGAGAATAGGTAAGCTTTTTTTTTGTCATTTCTAAATTTGTTCAAAATTAGTAAATATTTGATTTTTAAAAGAAAAAAATGAAATAATTTAAGCTAAAAATTGTAACACAGTAAATATAGTAAAAAAAATACTATATAATCAGTTAAATGTAACACATTTGTAACACAAATGTAAAATTAATGAAAAATATAATGGAATATGGCTATGAAACAAAATCCAGCTGGAATTCCAATACTATATACAAGACTTAAATTCTTTACTGATGAAGCATAAGATTTATTCGTTCCCATAGATTTAAGTGCCGATGAAAACCCATGTAGAAGGTGTAAAGCGAGTAAAACAAAAGAAGCACAATATAAAGATACCCTAAACGGATTCTCAAATTTATGTACTAGCTCTTCATAATACCTATCGGGGTCATCTGGTAAAAACTCTACATATTTATAGTTCATTTCGGGAATCCAAAAATCTATAAAATGAAGAACAAGAAAAGAAAGTATTACAAGCCCACTCCAAATCATATTTCTACTCATCCAGGTTGAATTAGCACCACCTCTCTCTTTTTGGTACTCGTATTTCGTAGCTCTTCTGTTTTGGATCTCTAAGTAGAAACCCATTACAAAATGAAAAATTACTCCAGCAATTAAAACTGGTTGTAATATGAATTGAACTAGAGGATTAGTGCCCATAAAATGTGATAGCCAATTAAAGAGAGATTCACTAAATACAGAAGTTATATTAATCAGAAAATGTTGTAGTAGAAAAATCATCAAAAAAATAGCTGATAGGGCCATTGATACTTTTTTCCCAATAGATGTAAATAAAAAATTTTTCATTTTCTAAAACTTAATGTAAAAATAAGGAGCATTAGAAACTTACACAAAAAATTAATACTTTAATTATCTTAATGCTATCTTTGAAAAACTATACTTAATATCGAAAATGAAATACGATAAAATAAACTCTGAGCTATTTAAAAAAAATAGAAAAAATTTCATTGCTAAAATGAAACCTAATAGTGTTGCTTTTTTTAATTCAAATGATATTTATCCTGTTAGCGCTGATTCTACTTTGCCTTTTGAACAACAAAGAGATATTTTTTATTTGTCTGGTGTTGATCAGGAGGAAAGCGTTTTAATGTTGACTTCAAATTCAGAGAAAACTGGATATAAAGAAGTGCTTTTTTTAAAAGAAACTAGCCCCCACATTGCAGTTTGGGAGGGACCAAAACTTGATAAGAAGCAAGCATATGAAACTAGCGGAATTGAGACTGTTTTCTGGCTAGATGAAATGGAAAAAATTATTGATGAGGTTATGCAAAATTGCGAAACGATTTACTATAATCATAACGAGCATTATCGTGCTAAAGTAGAAGTAGAGACAAGAGAGGAAAGATTTAATAAATGGATTGAAAGTAAGTTTAAAAATAAAAGAAAAGAAAGAAGTAATCCGATTTTACAAAGACTCCGATCCATAAAAGATCCTATTGAAATTAAACTAATCCAAAGGGCATGTGATATAACTCAGAAAGGGTTTAGAAGAATTTTGAATTTTGTGAAAGATGGGGTATGGGAATATGAAATTGAAGCAGAATTCATACATGAATTTTTGAAAAATAGATCGAAGAAATTTGCCTATACCCCAATAATAGCATCAGGAAATAATGCAAATATTCTACATTACATTGAAAACAATAAACAATGTCGAGATGGTGAGTTAATTTTAATGGATGTTGGGGCTGAATATGCAAATTACTCAAGTGATATGACCAGGACGATTCCTGTTTCGGGAAGGTATACACAAAGACAAAAGGATATTTATAATGCTGTACTAAGGGTAAAAAATAACGCTACAAAGATGCTTGTTACAGGAACGGATTGGAAAAAATATCATGTTGAGGTTGGAAAGCTAATGACATCGGAATTACTCGGACTAAAATTACTAGATAAATCTGATATTCAAAATGAAACGAAGGATAAGCCGGCTTATAAAAAATATTTTATGCATGGAACATCACATCATATGGGATTAGACACTCATGATTATGGGCTACTAGATGATCCAATGGAAGAAAATATGGTATTTACGGTAGAACCGGGTATATATTTACCTGATGAAAATTTTGGTGTAAGATTAGAAGATGATGTTGTAATACAAAAAAATGGTTCACCAATAAACTTAATGAAGGACATCCCAATTGAGATTGAGGAAATTGAAGATTTAATGAATAAATAAAATCTATACTTATTTTATATATAATTATATAAGTATAGATTTTATTAATTCGGCTTATTCTAATAACATGCCTGAAAAATCGGTAATAGACTGTGTGTTATTAATTATTTCTGAAAGCTCATTTGACATTTTTTTCAAATCAACTTTATCGACTTCTAACTCATTTGAGTTATTCAGTTTTATATTAAAATTTGCAGACATATCTTGGCTAATTTCTGAATAATCATTTCGTTGGTGAGCACCTCTACTTTCCTTTCTTTCAATAGCACCTAAGATTGTTGCTTCCGCAGACATTATTGATCCCTCTAGATCAAAAGCAAGCATTAAGTCTTCAAAACCCTCTGAATCTGGACGAACATCAAGGTGTTCTATTGAATCTTTTAAAATATTAATTTTATTTAATCCATCTTTTAACTTACTCTCTTCCCTAAGTACACCACAATTCTCCCACATTATATCTCTAAGTTCTCTTTGTAAAGGTCTAGCGACATGGTTTCCATTTTTAATAAATGAGTCGATTTTATCATGGGCATTTTTTATAACTTCAGGCGATCTTTGTTGAGACAACATATTCATAGATCTTAGGGCTGCAGCGTATCCAGCACGTTTGCCAAAAATTAAAATCTCAGCTAGTGAATTACCACCTAAACGATTTGCACCGTGAAGACCACCAGTAACCTCTCCAGCTGCATACAATCCCTCAATGTGAGTAGTATGTTCAAAGGGTTCAACTACAACACCACCCATTGAATAGTGAGCGGTGGGTGAAACCTCCATTGGTGATTTTGAAATGTCAATCATCAGTGTATCTAAAAACTGTCTGTACATTCTTGGAAGCTTCTCAATGATGAACTCTTTAGATTTATGGCTGATATCTAATAAAACACCTCCATTTTCTGTTCCACGTCCCTGTATGATTTCATTATAATTAGCCATGGCTACTCGGTCTCTAGTAGAAAGTTCCATTCGCTCGGAATCATAATCTTTCATAAATCTTTCACCATTTTTATTCAATAAATATCCACCTTCACCTCTTACCGCTTCGGTAACTAGTGTTCCTGCAATGGCTTCAGGGACAACCATTCCTGTTGGATGAAATTGAACAAGCTCCATATCGGTTAAAGAACATCCAGCCTTAAGTGCTAAATAAAACCCATCACCAGTGTTCTCGTTTCTTCTAGATGAACTTTTTCTCCAAATTCTTGTGTGACCACCAGCAGCTAAAATAACAGAATCAGCAAGGAAAACTGTTCTCTCTCCATTTTGAATATTAAAAGTCATAGCGCCGAAACATATATTATCTTGTACGAGTAACTCTGTGACATATTGAGAATCATGCACGGGGATTTTTAGTTCTTTTGTTTTATTAATAAGAGACATTAAAATTGACCTACCGGTATAGTCACCCGAATAACAGGTTCGACGGTAAGTATGAGCACCAAAAAACCGCTGATCAATTTTGCCATTATCAAGCTTTGCAAAATTAGCACCCCAATTATCTATTTCGGTAACAAGTTCAGGCGCTTCTTTAGCCATTAATTCAACCATCTTTGGTTCTGAAAGGCCGTAGCCCTCAATCATAGTATCAGCAAAATGCTGTTGCCAGCAATCATCTTTATCAACATTACCAAAGGACGCATTGATTCCGCCAGCAGCGAGAACAGTATGAACATCTTCTTTTAATCTCTTACCTATTACGGTTACTTCAACTCCCGAAAGTTTGGCTTCTATAGCAGCTCTAAGGCCAGCTCCTCCGCTACCAATTACGAGAACATTTGAAATATTAGTTGTATGTTTAATTTTGTTAATTGTGTGCATTTTTATTTTTTTAAAATGTGTTACAAATGTGTTACAAATTTAAGCTATAAATATTTAAAAAATGCATACCTTTGTAAATAATGAAAGAAAAAATAAATAATATCTCAATTATATACGGATCTGACTCTGGATGCACCGAGGAAATTGCAAAAAGAATAGGAGAAAAACTTGATATTTGTGATTCTTTAATCAAAGAAGTTTCCGAAACCAAAGAAGAGGATTTTACAAAATTTAAAACTTTAATATTAGGCGTTTCAACATGGTATATTGGTGATCTTCAATACGACTGGGATAATTTTTTCGAAGAATTTAAAAAAATAGATTTTTCAGGGGTTAATGTCGCCTTGTTTGGATTAGGGGATCAATATGGATATTCTTATAACTATGTTGATGGAGTAGGAATACTAGCTGAAGTAGTACTTAAAAATGGTGGTAATGTTTTTGGTCATTGGCCAAATAGAGGTTATCAGTTTGATGAATCGAGGGGGCTATTAGATGATGAGACATTTTATGGGCTTGCCTTAGATGAGGATAATGAGCCAGAATATACAGAGGAAAGAATTAATGGCTGGGTGACGAAGATTCGAGAGGAATTAGAACTATAGGTTAATTACTATTTATGTTTGCCTCCAATATTCCCATAAATTACTTTCATAATACCTGTCTAAAACATTTTTGAAATTTAACTTTGGATTATCTGTGAATACATACTTAGATCGAGTATTTATAAATTCCGAAACAACATTTGAAACAATCATTTTTACCTGATCCTTTACAAATTCAAGATTTTTAGCTTTGAGATCGTAATTATAAAATTGCTGCAATTGTTTTCTGATTTTAGATTCATTTCCTAAATAAAATGATTTTGTGGCCTTTTTATATTTCACTATGCAAATATAAGTTGAGGATCTGGCATCAAAACCAATAGAAATGATAGGTAGTACCTTTAAGGATTTAAGTGCAGAATTATTTGTTTTATCAATTTCTTTTTGAATTATTTCTAGAGCTTCTTTTAAAGACTTAAGGTTATTTTTGTGGGACTCTATTTTATTAGTTAGTTTTTGCTTTTCTTCATTGAGGCTTGAGAGTTTTTCCAACTCAATAGCAAGGTCATCATCAACTCCTTTAAAATTATTCTTATCAATCCACTTAATTATATCCATAATATTAAATCTATACTAAAAGTACAAAAAATAATTTTAGTATATAA
>CACOGA010000024.1 GCA_902626585.1 uncultured Bacteroidota bacterium | reverse complement strand
TAAAACTTAAAGCAAAAATTATTATATATCTCAATGTAGTTTGGTTTGTTTAATTTATTAAATATACAAACGGAATACGAAAATTTTGGATTTTTGATTATCAAATTTGTTAATAGTTTTAAATTTGTTCCTCTAACAATTAAGTCAATTGGAAAAAACAGTACTTGTTGGTATTATCACAAATGATCAAGGATATAAAAAGTCCATGGACTATCTGCAAGAACTCGAGTTTTTAACGGTTACTGCTGGTGGCTTTGTCAATAAGGTCTTCACTCAAAAACTTAACAATCCAAATCCAAAAACATTTATAGGTGAAGGAAAAGTAAATGAGATAAGAGATTATATAAAAGACCATGAGGTGAAAACCGTAATATTTGATGATGAATTGAGTGCAACTCAAGAAAGAAATATTAGTAAAATTTTTAATTGTAAAATACTTGATCGAACAAATTTGATACTTGATATTTTTGCACAAAGAGCCAAAACTAGCTATGCTAAGACACAGGTAGAACTTGCTCAATGTCAATATCTGCTGCCAAGATTAAAAGGGATGTGGACCCATCTTGAAAGACAAAAAGGGGGAATCGGAATGAGAGGTCCAGGCGAAACAGAGATTGAAACGGACAGAAGAATTGTTAGAAATAAAATCTCACTACTAAAGGAAAAGATAAAATCTATTGATAAGCAAATGCATGTTCAAAGAGGTAACAGAGGTAAAATGGTAAGGGTTGCAATTGTAGGTTATACTAATGTGGGAAAATCAACGCTGATGAATCTTTTATGTAAGTCGAAAGTGTTCGCTGAGGATAAGCTGTTTGCCACACTAGACACAACTGTCAGAAAACTTGTAATCGGTAATCTTCCTTTTTTAATCAGCGATACGGTTGGCTTTATAAGGAAGTTGCCAACCCAATTGGTCGAATCCTTTAAAAGTACACTAGATGAAGTACGGGAAGCTGATTTATTGATGCATGTTGTGGATATTACTCACAGCAACTTTGAGGAGCATAAAGAATCAGTTGAAAAAATATTATCCGAAATCAATTCAATTAATAAGCCAACGATTTTAGTTTTTAACAAAATTGATAATTATCGTTCTCTAAAAATTGATGATGATGATTTGACAACTAAAAGAACAAAACTTCACTACTCTTTGGATGAGTGGAAACAAACATGGATGGCACAACTTGGAGATAATGTTATTTTTATTTCAGCTTTAGAAAAAGGTAATATCGAGCAATTGAAGAAACTTTTATATTCAAAAGTTAGAGAAATTCATATTACTAGATTCCCCTACAATAATTTTTTATATCCTGAACTTACCTAGGTTTTTTATACACAGGAACGGCTGAACAGGCTTCACCGTACATAATACTTCTCGCTATCGGTTTAAGTTTTGTGGTAATTAAATGATATGCAGAAATTGGAATTTTTTCATCGGAACACCCTTTTATAATTACCGACTTGTTGACGTAAGCCGAATAATCTATATTATTTATAGCATCTTCAAAGCATCTTTCATATAGTTTTTCTTTGTTACCGATTATAACTTTATTTGTATAGTTTTCTAGTTGAGATGAGACTAACATGTAAGCCCAAGTTGGTATGATAGCATCAGAGCTGCAGTGGATATAAACATATGTGTTTTTGTAATTACTCCAATCGTGATTTATAACATTTGCTCTGAATTCTTTCTCCTTCAAAAATAATCCCTCGAATAACCAATTTTTAATATCAATTTCTAAAATATTATCTGGAATCACAATTTCATCTAAATCAATTGTTATCAAACCACTTCTTTGAACTCTATTTACTATTTCTTCACTCATTAAATTTTATATCTTCTTAATAATCTAGAACTTATCTCACTATCAGCATGTAAAAATCTAACACTGTATTATAAAATACCCAATTCCAATTTTGCTTCGTCACTCATAAGATCCTGAGACCATGCTGGTTCAAAAGTTATTTCAACTTTAACATCATTTACTCCCTCAACTGTTTTTACTTTTTCTTCAACATCTACCGGTAAGGTTTCTGCAACAGGACAGTTGGGAGTTGTTAAGGTCATTATTATTTTAACATCAAAATTTTCATTTATCATGATATCATATATTAAGCCAAGTTCATATATATCAACTGGGATCTCAGGATCAAATATCGTCTTAATAGTTTTAATAATTTTTTCACCTAGAACATTAGGATCAAATTTGCCTTCGGTCATTTAATTAGATTTTGAAAATGCAATTGCATAAAATTTTATTTTTTTTATCATATTATTCAAACCATTTGCTCTATTTGGAGACAAATGCTGTCTTAAACCAATCTTGTCGATAAAGTCCAAGCTTGCATTTATTATATCCTCAGGTTTTTGGTTTGAAAAAGTTCTTATTAAAAGACTTACAATTCCTTTCGTAATTATGGCATCACTATCAGCATAAAATCTAATCACTCCTTCATCTTGCTCTGCGTGTAACCAAACCTTACTTTGACATCCTTTGATGATGTTATCATCAGTTTTATTAATTTCATCAATTACAGGTACTGACTTACCCAGCTCAATCAGATATTCATATTTATCCATCCAAGTTTCGAATATATCGAACTCACCAACTATTTCATCTTGTATGTCTTTTATTTTCAACTTAAGTTTTTTATAAAAGTAATAATTGAAATTTATTTAAGGTAAATTACGACAACATTGTTGAAGCTTTTTTTAACGCATCAACAAGTGTATCAATTTCTCCAGTTGTGTTATAAAAACAAAAAGAAACCCTAATAGTTCCAGGGATATTAAAAAAATCCATTATGGGTTGAGCACAATGATGGCCAGTTCTAACAGCAATACCTAAATTGTCAATTAAACTTCCAATGTCGTAAGGGTGTATATTTTTGATATTAAATGAAATAACAGATGTTTTATCTTTTGATTCACCATAAATTTTTAATCCTTCTATTTCAAGTAATTTTTCGGTTGCATAATTTAGTAAGTGGTCTTCATAATCCTTTATGTTACCAAGTCCAATGTTATTTATGTAGTCAAGTGCAATGCCAGAGGCAATAACACCAGCAATATTGGGGGTTCCGGCCTCAAATTTATTTGGCAACTCCGAGTATGTTGTTTTTTCAAAAGAAACTTCATCAATCATTTCACCACCACCTTGATAAGGAGGAAGTTTATTTAGCCATTCTTCTTTGCCGTATAAAATACCCACACCGGTTGGACCACAAAATTTATGGGCCGAACAAACATAAAAGTCAACGTCAAGTTTGGTTACATCAACATTAAAATGTGGAACTGCCTGGGCGCCATCGATTAAAACGGCTGCACCAACACTATGAGAAAGCCTGATTATTTCTTCAATATCATTTACAGTTCCTAATGCGTTTGACACGTGATTAACAAAAACAACTTTTGTTTTAGCAGATAACATTTTTGAAAATTCATTTAAATCCAGCTCTCCAATGTTATTCATTGGAATAACTTTCATTTTAGCACCTGTTTTTTCACAAAGCATTTGCCAAGGAACAATGTTGCTGTGGTGTTCAAGTTGTGAAACAATAATTTCATCGTCAATATTTAAAAACTTTGAAAACCCACTTGAAACCAGGTTAATGCTATGAGTAGTCCCAGACGTAAATATTATTTCAGAAGAACTTTTTGCATTAAAGTGTGACTTAAATTTTTTTCTTGTGTCTTCATATTTTTCGGTTGCCATTTGGCTTAGAGAATGTACACCTCTATGAATATTTGAGTTAAGGTTTTTGTAATAATCTGAAATGGAGTTGATAACACAATTTGGTGTCTGAGATGTCGCAGCGTTATCCAAATAGATTAGTTTATTACCATTAATCGATGTATTTAGGATAGGAAAATCTTTCCTAATGGAATCTATATTTTTAAGTACATTCATGATTAAATATCAAACCCGATATGGACCCCTAGTTTTTCTGCGATTATTCGATTAATTCTTGCTTTAATTTCTGGAATACCAACGCTTGTTAATACTTTATTAGCAAAACCATACATCATTAATGCTGTAGCTTCTTTTTCAGGTATACCTCGCGACCTCAGATAAAATAGTGCATTTTTATCAAGTTGGCCAACAGTACATCCATGGGAGCACTTTACATCGTCAGCAAATATTTCTAATTGTGGTTTTGTATTAATTACCGCCTTATCTGAAACTAAAACATTATTGTTGGCTTGAAATGCATTTGTTTTTTGAGCTTCTTTTTCAACAAGAACTCGACCGTTAAAAACCCCAACTGATTTCCCTCCAAAAATTCCTTTGTAATCCTGGTAACTGTTACAATTTGGTTTTCTGTGATGTATTAATGTATTATGATCAACATGTTGGTTTTCATCTATGATTGTTATTCCCTTTATTGATGATTCAATTCTTTCATCATTTTGAAAAATATTAAGGTTATTCCTGACTAGTTCACCACCAAAAGAAAAAGTATGAAGGTTGTATGAACTGCTATGCTCTTGGCTAACAAAAGTATTATCAATCAAAGATGAGGTGTTGTTATCATTTTGAATTTTATAATGCTTTACAATTGATTTTTTATCAGCATAGATCTCAGTAACAGTGTTAACCAAAACATTATTCTCATTAAGACTATGATACTTTTCGATAATTTCTACTTGTGAATTCTCATCTACTACTATCAAATTTCTTGGCTGGTAAAAGACAGACTCATCTTTTCCTGTCGAAAAATAAATAATTTGAATAGGCTTATCAACCTGAATATTTTTTGGAATATGTATGTAACTTCCCTCGCTGGAAAATGCTGTATTTAAAGAAGTTATACCATCTTTTTTTGAGATTTTATTAAAATAATTTTCGATTACTAAATCATACTTTGATTGTGTCAATGCAGAAGATAAAATGCATATATCCATGCCATCATGCGTTGTTTCAGAAAGATGAGAGCAATACTTTCCATCTACGAAGATTATTTTGTAAGATTCAATGTCATTTATCAAGAAACTTTCAATATCCTTGAATTCTAGAGTTTGACTTTTAGAGGGAAAAAGTTTATAGTCGTGTTGCAAGGTTTTTTTAAGAGAGGTATATTTCCAATTCTCAAGTCTTTTAGTTGGAAACCCTTCCTGCTCAAAATTTTTGATGGCTTTTGTTCTTATGCCGTGAACATAAGCGTCGACATCTTTTTCATTTTCGAAAGCGAGAAATGATGATAATAATTTTTCTTTTAAATGAACCATTATTTATTTTTAGATTCCTCTTTAATCCAGTCGTAACCTTTTTTCTCCAGTTCTAAAGCCAGATTTTTATCACCTGATTTTACAATTTTACCGTCGAAAAGTACATGTACGTAGTCAGGAACAATATAGTCAAGTAATCTTTGGTAATGAGTTATAACTAAGATTGCATTATTTTTATTTTTCAGTTTATTTACTCCGTTTGCAACAATCTTTAAAGCATCAATGTCAAGCCCAGAGTCAGTTTCATCAAGGATAGCCAGTTTGGGTTCTAGCATAGCCATCTGAAAGATTTCGTTTCTTTTCTTTTCACCTCCTGAAAAACCATCGTTTATAGATCTTGATAAAAACTTACTGTCAATATCCAATAATTGGCTTTTTTCCCTAAGCATTTTAAGCATATCTTTAGCGCTCATTTCTTTCTCACCTCTTGCTTTTTTGGTTTCGTTGATAGCTGTTTTTAAGAAGTTTGTGGTGGTTACACCTGGGATTTCAATAGGGTATTGAAAAGACATGAAGATGCCTTTATGAGCTCTTTCTTCAGGTGAAACTTCATCTAGCGATTCATTTTCAAATAGAATGTCCCCGTCTGAAATTTCATACTCCTCTTTACCTGTGATCACTGAGGCTAATGTGCTTTTACCAGATCCATTCGGTCCCATGATTGCGTGAACCTCACCAGGGTTAATCTCAAGATTAATTCCCTTAAGAATGCTTTTTCCCTCAATGTTTGCATGAATATTTTTTATTTCTAACATAATATATTTTTTATCCTACTGAACCTTCAAGACTGATTTCTAATAATTTCTGTGCTTCAACTGCAAATTCCATTGGGAGTTTATTTAAAACCTCTTTACTGAATCCATTTACAATCAGTGCGATAGCTTTTTCAGTATCAATTCCTCTTTGATTACAATAGAAAATCTGATCCTCACCAATTTTGCTTGTTGTTGCTTCATGTTCAATTTGAGCGGACTTGTTTTTTGTTTCTATGTATGGAAATGTATGAGCTCCACAGGCATTTCCGATTAGTAAACTATCACACTGGGAAAAATTTCTAGAATTTTTTGCTCTAGGACTTATATGTACAAGACCTCGATAACTATTCTGTGATTTTCCAGCTGAAATTCCTTTGGAAATTATTGTTGACTTTGTATTTTCTCCTAAATGTATCATTTTAGTACCCGTATCTGCTTGCTGAAAATTGTTGGTTACAGCAATTGAATAAAATTCTCCAACCGAGTTTTTACCTTTAAGTACACATGATGGATATTTCCATGTTACTGCGCTACCTGTCTCAACTTGAGTCCATGAAATTTTAGCGTTGTTTTCACAAAGCCCTCTTTTGGTAACAAAATTAAATACTCCACCTTCTCCTTTTTCATTGCCTGGGAACCAGTTTTGTACAGTACTGTACTTGATTTCTGCATCATCTAATGCTACAAGTTCAACAACAGCGGCATGTAATTGATTTTCACTTCTGCTTGGAGCTGAGCATCCCTCTAAGTAGCTAACGTAGCTACCTTTATCGGCAACTACTAATGTTCTTTCAAATTGTCCAGTTCCAGCCTCATTAATTCTAAAGTATGTGGATAACTCCATTGGACATTTCACCCCTTTCGGAATGTAACAGAATGAACCGTCGCTGAAAACAGCCGAGTTTAATGCTGCGTAATAATTATCTGTTTTGGGTATAACTGTACCAATATACTTTTTTACCAAGTCAGGATGTTCTTTGATTGCCTCGTTCATCGAGCAAAAAATAATTCCTTTTTCATTCAAGGTATCTTTAAATGAAGTTGCAACTGAAACAGAATCGATTACAACATCAACAGCAACACCAGCAAGTTTCTTTTGTTCGTCGACAGAAATACCTAGTTTTTTGAAGGTCTCTAATAGTTCAGGATCAACCTCATCCAAACTATTATACTTAGGTTTATTTGAGGGAGCAGAGTAATAAGATATCTTTTGTAAATCAGGTTTTTCATATTTTACGTTTGCCCACTCAGGTTCTTCCATTTCTTTCCATTTTTTGTAAGCATCTAATCTCCACTCGGTCATCCACTCTGGCTCCTCTTTTTTCTTAGAGATGGCAATAATAATTTCTTCATTAAGCCCCATAGGAAGAGTATCAGACTCAATGTCTGTGTAAAAACCATATTCATACTGTTTGGTTTCTAATTCCTTTTTTAAATCATCTTCTGTATACTTACTCATATAACTTAATTAAAGTGAAAAACTTTCTCCACAACCGCAAGTTCTATTAGCGTTTGGATTACTGAATACAAATCCTTTGCCATTTAATCCTCCCGAGTATTCTAATGTTGTGCCAGCCAGGTATAGTAAACTTTTTTTATCAACAACAATTCTAATATCATTATCCTCAAAAACCTTATCATTTTCAAGCAATTTATTATCAAACTTCAGCTCATATGAAAGTCCGGAACAGCCACCACTTTTAACCCCAACTCTAACGAAGTCGGAGACGTGGTTGAAACCATCATCTTTCATTAATGATATTACCTTATTTTTTGCAAAATCTGTTATACTGATCACACCACTAAATTTAATCGAACTACAAATATACGATTTAACGGCTCTTTTTTAAAAATATTGGTAATATTCCTGATTTGATTAACATAGTTTTAACTAAAAGAATGTAAATTTGCCCTCATGTTAGAAAATAAAAACAAAAACCTAACAAAATTAGAAGATTTAGGAGAATTTAACCTGATTGATATATTAACCAAGGATTTAAAAATAAAACATAAATCTACCATTAAATCAATAGGAGATGATGCAGCAGTTTTGGATTATAAATCTAAAAAAGTATTGGTTTCAACCGATTTCTTGGTTGAAGGAGTGCATTTTGATCTTTCTTACATGCCGATAAAGCACCTTGGATACAAAGCTGTAATGGTTAATTTATCAGATATCTACGCAATGAATGGTATAGCTAAACATATCACAGTTTCAATTGCGATTTCTAACAGGTTTACCAAAGAGGCAATGGAGGAATTGTATGCTGGAATTACTTTGGCTTGTGAAAAATATGACGTTGATTTTGTTGGGGGAGACACTACTTCTTCAGTTACAGGGCTAACGATTTCAGTTACCGCGATTGGAGAGGCTAACATGAAAGATATTGTCTATAGAAATGGAGCTAAGCCTAACGATTTAATTCTGGTAACAGGAGATTTGGGTTCTGCGTTTATGGGTTTAAAAATTCTCGAAAGAGAAAAGGAAGTATTTAAGGTAAATCCTAAAAATCAACCTGATCTTGATCAGTACACATATCTGATTGAAAGACAATTAAAGCCAGAGGCTAGGAAAGATATTGTAAGACTTCTTGATGAACTAAAAGTCAAACCAACTTCTATGATTGATATTAGTGATGGACTTTCATCTGAGCTACTTCACATTTGTAAGCAAAGTGAAGTTGGATGTGATTTGTATGAAAATAAAATACCTCTTGACCCACAGCTAATTTCAACTTGTGAAGAGTTTAAATTAAATGTTACCACATTAGCTTTAAATGGAGGTGAGGATTATGAACTATTAATGACAATTTCCCAAAAAGATTATGACAAAATAAAGGGAAATCCAAATCTAACGGTTATTGGATATATTAAAGAGAAAAATGCAGGAACAAACCTTGTGTTAAGAGATGATTCAGTTGTTCAATTAAAGTCTAGGGGTTGGGGTTCCAAAGAAGATTAGTTATGAAAAAAAACTTTGTACTAGCATATATTTTAATTTTTTCTTTTTTTCAGTCTTTTTCGCAAACAACTTATTATGTAGCACCATCTTCCTCAGGAGGGAGTGACAGTAATGCTGGAACACTAGCTGCTCCGTTTGAAACACTAGCACATGGAATTGATCAATTAACAGCTGGTGATATTTTATATATAAGAGAAGGAACTTATCGTGAAACAATCACTATTGATGAGGATGGTTCATCAGGAAATTTGATAACAATTGAAAATTATAATAATGAGGTTGTAACCATTGATGGTACTGTGGATGTAACGGGAACTTGGAGTTCCTATGGTTCTGTTTCCGGAGCATATCAATTGGCTTACACTGGAGACATTACACAACTTTTCGTTGACGATGAGCCAATGGTAAATGCAAGATGGCCGAATGCTCAATTCTATGATGACTCTATCTTCTCTCATTCTACTTGGGCTGAGGGAGATGAGAATAGTATTTCAAACACGAGTGATCCGGATTATGTTGATGATAGAAGTGTAAATGGTTCATTACAAATTGATGAAGATGTGCATAACCCTGGCTCTCTTGATTTAAATGGATCTATAGGAATTTTAAATATTGGCTCTTTCAAAACATGGACTGTTGAAATTACAGGTCATACTCAAAATGCGGGATCTGATGATGTGATTACTTATAACACCGGAGATATCGGCACCTATAAGGATAAACATCATTACTATTTTTTTGAAGGTAAATTAGATTTATTGGACACAAATAATGAATGGTTTCACGATAAATCAAATAATATTCTTTATTTATTTCCTGACAATGGATTAGACCCATCAAACAGATCAATTAAAGCAAAAACCACAGATTTTCGTGTAACATTTAATGGAGCAAATTATGTTAAATTAAAGGGAATTAATTTTTTTGCAACTACCTTTCAAATGACGGGTAACTCTGATAATAATATTATAGAGGATTGTAATTTCTATTTTCCAAGTGCCTCTGAAAGAATGCTAGGAACAACAAACGGATTGGGCACCCCAAATGTTACGGAAATTGGTTCAAATGCTGACAATAATCACATATTAAAATGTTTATTTGAAAATACAGAAGGTGAAGCTCTTAGAATAAAGGGTGACAGTAATAAAATTGAGAATAATTATTTCCATCATATCGACTGGAGTTCATCTGAGTTAGAGGGATTAATGGTTTCAATATATTGTACTGGTACATCAAATATATTTGACAATAATACAATTCATACGACTGGTGCTTCAGCTACAGTATTACCGGGAAGGCAGTCAATATTTAGTTACAATAAAGTTACAAATACTGGACTTCTACAATCCGATGGCGCTGTATTTCAAGGAACTAAAAATTACGTAGAGGGCTCTGTTGTTCGTAATAACTTTATTTATGATACCGAAAAATATGCCTTTCGTTATGATGCGCCAGGTGGTGATGCGTCTGAGGCTGGAAGTTATGGAATAATGCACCATAATATAGCTGACAATACCAATGGTTTAATGATAAAAGGTAATAATCAAATTATTGCTCACAATACAATTGTTAACACAATAAATAACAGAAACGACATCATTATTCTTTCTGAAGATTGTTCAAATACAAATACATGGTTATATAATAATCTTGCAAAAAGAATAGGCGCACACAGAAGCGATACTCAATTTTCACTAACCTCAAACAGTCCTATGCCAATTGCCGGAAATAATGGAGGTTCTGATTATGGGTATATAAAGGTAAGTGATGCTTGGAGAGCTTGTCAGTCAGGGGATACTTATTATAATGCAACTGCTGGTGTAGGAAGTTCACAAAATAATATTGACGAAATAAATGTTTCAAGAACAGGTCTTACTTATAATGCTAACATTGAAAGTTTGATTAATTATGATTCTTCCGATGGAAAAACTGAATCAGATTATCATCCAACCAGCAACACAATAATAGATCAGGGAGTTACTCTAACAAGCACTCCTGCTAGTTCATCAAGCTATGGCCCATCTTCTTCTTTTCACCACAACGATATTTTAGGTAATTCAAGACAATTTAATCAACTGGTTCCGCATGCCAGTTCTGGTGCTACAGACATAGGAGCTTTTGAGGTTGGAGAATCATGGACAACTGGAGCTGATTGGACTCCAAAATTCAAAAGAGCAGTCTGGAAAACCGATGCTACATCAACTGATTGGCACACAGCCAAAAATTGGTCGACAGGAAATGTACCAACGGCTGATGTTCATGTATTGATTCCCACCGGCGCATCCAATTATCCAATTATCACAGGCTCTAATGCAACATGTAATAATCTTACGATTTATTCGTCTGCAAGTATGACGTTGAACTCGTCTTACACTCTCACTATTTCAGGGGATTTTAAAAATATGGGAACCGCTACAATTAGTGGCGATATGATACTCCAATAAATTGTTGAAAAATTAATGACTTAACAATGTTTTAAAAATTTGAAAGATTGATGTTAAGTATTAAATTAGGCGAAAAATATTTAATATGAAAAAGTTACTTACACTTCTAGCATTTACTATAGCATTTGGTATGAATGCACAAATGGATGATAATAGCGCAAATAACAATTCAGCAGGAACTTATTCCGTAGCAATGGGAAATAACACAACAGCAAGTGGAAATTATTCTACAGCAATGGGAAGAAACACAACAGCAAGTGGAATCTATGCTACAGCAATGGGAGAAAGCACAACAGCAAGTGCAGACTATTCTACAGCAATGGGAAGTTACACAACAGCAAGTGGATCTTATTCTGCAGGAATGGGATATCACACAACAGCAAGTGATTTTGCCTCTGTAGTAATCGGACAATACAATTCTTCAGGTTCATCAGCAACAAGTGCTACTTTATTTAGTACTTCAAACACAGCTTTTGTCATTGGAAATGGAACTGCGTCTAATGCAAAGTCTGATGCTTTCAAAGTAATGTTTAATGGTGACACTTATGTGTCATCAAGTCTATACCTCGCAGGGACGGCAATCACTGCTACAGCTGCAGAGATAAACCTTTTAGACGGAGTCACAACAATTGGTGATGGTATACTAGCATCAGTTACCGAAAGCAGCAATACCGGGGTAAGACTATCTACATCAAATGCCTCCAATCACGGAGATATCGGAGATGCAGCAGTAGATTTAAGTAAACAGGGAGCGAGTAGTACAACAACAGGGGCAACTGGTTATGGCTCTTTGGCCAGTGGATATAACACCAAAGCAAGTGGAGACTATTCTACAGCAATGGGAAGTTACACAACAGCAAGTGGATATGGATCTACTGCACTTGGCAGGTACAATACTGCTAGTGGGTCTTATTCTGTAACAATGGGTAGAGGTACTACTGCAAGTGATTGGGGTTCTTTAGTAATTGGAAGATATAACTCAAGTAGCTCTTCGGCAACAAGTGCTGATTCATTTTCAACCTCCAACCCCGCTTTTGTAATTGGAAATGGTACAGACTTTTCAACTTTATCGGATGCATTTAAAGTAATGTTTAATGGGGATACTACAGTAAGCAATGACTTAACAGTAAGTGGAGATGTAGTGATTTCATCCGATGCAAGATTAAAGTCAAACATTGTATCTCTTGGCTCTACACTTCCTAAACTATTACAAATAGATGGTAAGTCCTATGAGATGAAAGGCAAACATAAGATAGGTGTGCTTGCACAAGAGATTCAAGAAGTATTTCCTGAACTTGTAAGCGTGGATGACAACGAAATGTTAGCGGTAAACTATCAAGGATTAGTGCCTGTACTTATCAATGCATTGAAAGACCAACAAAGCGAAATTGACGAACTAAAAGAGATGGTTCAAAAATTAATTTCAGAAAATTAATATTTGACATAATGAAAAAAATTACATTAATATTTTTACTTATTTGTGGATTTACATACTCACAAAACCTCACAATTGAAAGTGGTGCTTCCTTAACTATTGAAAAAACAGGGACCGCAACCGTGGGTGGAAATTTTTCCAATTCTGGAACGGTCACAATGAACTCAGATGCAGATGAATTTTCAGCTATTAAAGTTTCCGGAACAACCTCAGGAAATGTCACCTATAACAGGTTTGTTAATGTAGCTTCATCAAATGAATGGGACCTAATCGGTTCACCAGTTGATGGATTATCAATTTCAAGTTTTGTTAGCACAAACACCTCAGGTACTGCAACTCTAGCAACTAATGGTTCTGCGTATGCTGTAGGATATTATGATAATAGTACAGATACATGGACAAACTATACAACTGGAACTGTTGGAGGTGCAGGAAATTTTGATATTGGAAAAGGATATCAAATGGGAACCGTAAGTGGAGGGACACAAA
This sequence comes from uncultured Bacteroidota bacterium, assembly GCA_902626585.1. Lineage (GTDB taxonomy): Bacteria > Bacteroidota > Bacteroidia > Flavobacteriales > Flavobacteriaceae > MED-G13. Next base: position 704 of record CACOGA010000024.1, on the reverse strand, counting down.
TTTTAGCATTTACTGGGACTATTTCATCAAGTGATGAAACTCAGTCTATAATTAATAATAATGCAGCTAACAGTGGTAGTGGTAGAAGATGGAATTTAGTAGCCAATCCATATCCAACATACATTAATGCTAATGATGATGCGGACAATACAAATAATTTTTTAACCACAAATGTTAGTAAAATTGATACCAATTTCTTAGCCGTCTACGGATGGGATGCCGATGGTTCTGGGTATACCGCAAGAGGACACGATTATAATTCTAACGCAGCAGTTTATTTTGCGCCGGGCCAAGCTTTTATGATTGCTTCTGATGACACAAGCGGTGAAAATATAACCTTTGCTGAGGCTATGCAAACAGTGTCACCAGCTTCATCCGATGATTTTATTTCCGGTGATAACATGCAGGATACAGAGATATTTTTAAGGTTATACAATTATGATGTGTTGATTGAGGACGCACATATTAAGTTTCAGGACAATATGGCTTTAGGTCTTGACCCAGGTTATGATCTTGGAGATTTTTTTCAAGAGGCAGCCATTACAACCAGGCTTGTTGAAAATGATGAGGGCTTCAACTTTGCCCACCAGCAATTACCGGTTTCAGCCATGGAAAACGCAGTGATACCACTTGTCATTAATCAATCAGCCGGTCAAGAGTTTAGAATTAATCTATACACAGCAACGATTCCTGATCCTAATGTG
>CACOGA010000023.1 GCA_902626585.1 uncultured Bacteroidota bacterium | reverse complement strand
CTACTCGAACATATATTGTCTGCTGATAGGCAACTATATTATCATATTCTCCAATGATAGGGAATAAGTTGTTTTCAGCATCAGCTTGTGTTTCGTGATAACTGATCAATAAATTTGGTAATCCGTTGGCTATTGCTGTATCAGAGTCAGTAAGGTTAAATACCCCAAAGCCGTCAGCATCTGCATCACAATACTCAAGGTTAGGAGGATCATTCACAGGAGGTGGGATTTGGACGATCAACTCTAAAGTAGTGTCTGAGTAACATCCGGTTATTTCGGTCATATCATCTTCAATTCTTACATAAAGAGTCTGTGGGTTAACAGTGTTTGTATAAGCTGTGGTATTTTCAATAGCATTTATGCCTGCATGCATATCTTCTTCGGTTTCATGGTAGGTAACTACATTTTCTATAATACCAGCCATGATACCTTCGGTTTTGACCGATACATCTATGGTTGTTATGCCATCTATATCATCGTCATCACAAACAATTAGTGGAGTAGGTGCTGCAAAAACAGGTTTTGGCTCAACCGTTAGAGTGAAGTTTATATTAGAGATAAAACAACCAGTTGTAAAAGGATCACTATTATCTACTTCAACACGAGTATAAATTGTTTCTTGTTCGTTTACCGTATAAGGACTTTCTAATGCATTAAATCCTGTATCTGCATCTAATTGAGAACCGTGATAGGTTACGATGTATAAGTTAGGATCCTGTGATCCCAATACTTGGGCATTATATTCTGTAAGGTCAATATCTATAACTCCAGGGGTGTCTGTACATAAAATTTCATCAGGTACTTCATTATACTCTGGGACAGGCAGTACTTCTAACAGCATAGAATTAATTCCAAAACAGTCATTATCTCTCTCAACCCTGAGATACACTGTTTGTGCATCTGGCACTTCACTTATATACTCATTAGGTAGTTGATTTAATTCCAATAATGCATCTTCCTCGCTTATATAATATGCGATGGATAATTGACTAGCATCTGTTATGTCATTATTTGGATTTGCTACAATTAATGACAGGACATATTCATCAGCATCACTTAATGTAAATAATCCTAATCCATCATAATCATTGCCGTTTCCTTCACTATTATCACAAACAATTAATCCTGCATCCTCAGGTATAGGGTTGAAAATAGTTTCTAAATAGAAGTACGAAGTGGTGTAACAAGTTGTATTGATATTTTCCACTCTACAATAGATATTTTGTAAAGGTGTTAGATTCACATACGCTGTAGGATCTTCAATTGCATTTATACCTGCATCTAGATCCTCTTGAGACAAATGGAAGGTGAGCACATAGTTATTAGGATCATCTCCTATAACAAGATTTTCAGCAGCCTCTTCTAAGTTATAAATAGAAATACCATCTTGTACATCATCAATATCACATTGAACTAGATCAGTATTTTCGATAACATTTGGCAATGGATTTACCGTGACATTAAATGATCCAAAACTAAGACAACCTGTTTCATTTTGTTCTAATCTTATATATATCGTTTCACTGGCAGAATCAGTATTTGAATAATTTGTCAGCGCTGCAGTAGAAAGAGCATTGATATTATCCTGTGAGTCACTAAATGATGTAAAATAAGATAAACTAACATTCTGTCCATTGATAATTTCATCATCTTTAGTGGTTATATTAAATACTTCTGTGAGATCTCCTGGGTTGGTATAATCACATAGTTCATAGTCTGTAACTTCTATTACACCGGGTATATTTACTATTATTCCCTGAGTGGTAGTAGAATAGCATCCGGTTATATCATTTTCCAGACGTACAATTAGCTCTTGCGTATTAGGATTGCTGTTTTGATACTCTATTGGGAGAATATTAGTAGCATTATTAGCATCCTCTTGAGTTTCATGATAAGTAACACTAATTCCTGTTTGACCATTTAGGATGTCCGCGTCTAATGAACTTAAATCAATCGTAGTTATTCCATCATAATTAGCATCGCAAACCTCAAGAATAGGAGGAATGATAATTTCAGGGATAGGATTAACTATAAGTTCTAAGGTTGTTGTTGCAGCACAACCGGTTTCAGCATCTTCAAGTCTTACATGTAAAGTTTGATTATCTGCTGTTGTATTTGTATAAAGATCAGTAATTGAATTCGTATTGGTTTCAGCATCTTCAATAGTCTCGTGGTAAGAAACAATAATCCCAGTTTGACCATTTAAAATTTCGTCAGTCTTCTGAGATAAATCAAAATAAGATACAATTCCGTCATAATCATCATCACACTCCTCTAATGCAGTTGGTACTATCAAATCGGGCAATGGATTTATAAAAACAGTTGACTCTTCAGAGTAAACAATGCAACCATAGCCAACTCTATCAACCAGAGCTCTGTATTTGAAATTATCAAGACTTAATGGGATATTGTTTATTGTTAGTGTTGCAGAATCCACGCCACTATAATATTCATTATCTACCAAAATATTCCAATCGATTCCATCAGATGATGTTTCCCATAAATAACTGTCAATTGTTTCAGATTCAATAACAATCTGCATTGTGCCATCTTCACAAACAATAATTTCAGATTCAGGTTGAATGTCAATAGTTATTGGTGCATTGATTGTAAAATCATTATTAATTGGCAGGGTATAACCGTCTATTCCACTGGTTACAATACCGGTATTATCCCCATTAATATCATAAGTTGAAATAGGATCATCCCCTAATAATCCATCATCATTTTGATCTGTATAGCCAGCTTCAATAACATCTAGACAGCCATCAGAGTCTGAATCCAAACTGATGTAGTTATAGAATCCATCATCATTTGAGTCTAACAATGTAAAACTTAATGTACTAGAGTCAATTTCAGTTTCAATTGAATTTGATAGACCATTATTTCCAACCTGAATCTCATCAATAGTTCCATCTAAATCTTCATCATTTACAATTTCCAATGCACCAGACTCATGTAAGTCATATATTCCGTCATTATCTGAGTCTAAATCTAAATAGTCAAATACTCCGTCATTGTCAAAATCAATTGGTGTAAAATTATCACCAAAAACATCGTCATATCCATCATTATTTGTGTCTATATTCAAAATTGGATTATAATTATTTCCGCTAGCCTCAATAATATCTAGAATACCATCATTATCAGAATCATAATCCCTAGCATCAACAACTCCATCTCCATCAGAGTCTATTGGCACACAAGTAGCAACAACATTGAAGATTGCCCCATTTGTACTTTCCAGATTAGAATTGTAATGGGTTAATTCAAAGTAAGTTGTTAAGTGTGAATAAAATTTAAACGTCGCATCTGCACTGTCAAGATTTTCTCCGTTTAATCTAAATCTTATCTCAAAATTTGAAAAGTTAGTTATACCACTTTCAAAAATTCCGTCAAAGTTAGTATCGATAATTATTTGGTCATCTAGATCAAGTAAAGTAATGGTTTTGTCAAATGGAACCTTTAGGCTAAACCATTCTTGATTGCCCAAGGTATTTGTAGAAATTGGATTTCCAGTAACCGGATCTACAAACGAACTGTAAGTAATAGCTAAACTAATTTCACTGTCAAAAGTTGTTGAAGAAGAAATATAACCATCTTGTTGAATATTTTCACTATTTATTGTTGCCGGCGGTGATACTGTTTGCCAATTTCCAATTTCGTCTCCAATCCAATTTGCTAGTATAATGTCTGATGATTCCAATCCGAAGGTATAATTATAAATTCCATCAATCGTTCCACCTGTATCACCAGTTAGGTCTATTGTTTTATCACCTAGTGATTCAAAACAATCTAGTAACCCATCATTGTCATTATCAACATCTATATTGTCGTTTACTCCGTCATTATCATAATCTTCAGGACAAGCACTCACAGGAATATTATTTGAGAGCAATGACCCTTCACAACCCTCTATCAATCCAGAGATTTGATAATATCCAGGATCGGTAGGTGTGAAATTATTTGAATTTGCACCTGGAATTGCCTCTTCATTATAGTACCATTGGTATTCGTCATATGTAGAAATACTACTCAAGCTTAGTGTAAGATTAGGAATACACAAATTATCTTCGTTATCAAGAGTTTCAAGAATGATTTCAGGTCTAAATTCAAATCCAGAATAATAACCCCCGAATGTAGCATAATCATAGGCACCAAAAGTTGCGACATAAACCTGTGCAGTAGATTCAATACTAACATCCCCGATTAGACCTTCAATTGTGTAAGTCTCATAAAGTGGATTAGCACTAACAGTTTCGGGAATTGCTCCATAACTCGAAATTGGATTTCCGTTAATATTTACTTCTGCCCCTGCCTCTGTTGCAATAGTGATAACTCCACCAAAAATTTCATCCCCAATTTGACTAACTCCAGGAATATTATCAACACTTTTAGGAGTTTTACAATTAATAGGTGGGACGTAAAAAAGACCAACATTAGCGACACCATTAGTTATTCCAAATGCACCTTGAGAACCTGGTCTGGTACCACCAATAACTTGATATGCAAATGCTGGATTATTTGTACTGACATACATATTATGTGACTGATTAGTAGGCGGCTGGTCATCAGCATTAAGCTCTGGATTCACCGAAACTCCATTGACAGTTTCCGGGTATCCATCATCATTTACATTTCCGTCGCCGTAGTACACAGTGTTAGAATAGCTAGCACCATAAAATGTGGATGGTATTGAATAATATTCTCCTGCATTAATTACTGTTTGTAAGTTTCCATTAACATAAATTTCAGTATTATCTTCATGAGCAACTATTAGTGGTCTTTCAACTTCGTCAGGTCCAAGTCCCCTAACAAAAATATACTCATTTCCGATTATATCTGCTGGGGCAACTTGATCAATTCCCAAATCTTGGCCTCCGCCTTCATTGTAGTTTGAGTTACTACCGTTAAATGATCCAGAGTTTACAGCAATTGGTTTGTCAGATTCAATAAAAGTACCAATTAAACCTGTAGCATTTGCTGAATTAGTATTACTTGGATATGGAGTAATTGCAACTGAATAACTCTCACCTGCATTAAGTATTATGTTATTTGTAGGTATATCATTGAATATGGTTACTCCATTACCAAACTCTTTAAAATCAATTGTTGTATTATCTTGTGTAGCTAAAACTGAAACAAAATTCAAATAGTTTGAGGGTGTGCCACCAGTTAAATTTCCTTCGTTTTCAAAACTACCTGCTCTAAATTCCGTTCCTAATGCCGCAGTACCTTTACTTACTATTCCTCCAGCTTGGTAATAACTTCCAGCGAATAGCCTTGCTGAAACATATGTAAGGTCTTCAGATTCGATTATAAATCCTTTATTGTTATAAGGGTTTCCATCCAAACTTCCGGCAGTTATTATCAAATTAGTATTTATACCACTTCCGATGTAATACTCCCAAGGAGCAGAATTTGAAACCGTCCCAGAGATTTCAGTTCCCCCCATCGGTTTTATAATCACATTTACCGGAGTTTCACTTGGGGTTGAAATGTATAAATACTGATCTAGCGGATTTGCAGCACCATTACCAGTGGTTGTGATAGGGGGTATGTAATGGCTTTTACTATATTGCGCCAATGTCTGTTCAAAGCTTAACAGTATAAGCATAGCAAAAAGTAATCTCAGTATATTCTTAAAACCCATTTAAATCAATCTCTTATTTACACTAATGGATAAGTTATTGTATAATGAACAAAAACAAAGCCAATTCTAGGTGGCTAAAGATAATAAAAAAAATACCCCTTTATCTGAGGGGTATTTTTCATTCGTTTTCTTATTTAATTATTTCAAAACTCCTTTTAATGAAATTTGTCAATTCCTCTCCGTTAAGAAGACCGTGAGAAAGTTTTGCTAAGTCTAGACTTTGAGAAATTAACCTTTCTTGTTTCTTCTTAGTTTTTGTATTTAAAATTTGAGAAATTAAGTCAGAATTTGTGTTTACAACTAGATTAAACATTTCGGGCATGTTACCTGCTCCGAACATTCCACCTCCACCTCCACTTTGCTGCATCTCTTTCATTCTTCTCATAAATTCAGGATTTGTTATAATGAAAGGATTTTCATTTGAATCCATAGATTCTAATTTTATAACAAATTTTTCATCATTAACAACAGTTTTTACCAATTCCTCAAGCTTTTTTATCTGTTCATCATTTAGTTTTGAAATCTTATTTTTATCCTTACTTATTAAATTATCAATGTGATCAGAATCTACCCTAGAAAATTGAATTTTTTCCTTCGAGCTTTCTAGTTTTTGGATTAAATGGCTTACTATTGGGGAGTCCAATAATAGAACTTCATAGCCCTTATTTTTTGCGTTTTCAATATAACTGTGTTGGGATTGCTTATCAGACGAATATAGTATTACTAATTTTTCATCTTTGTCAGTTTGCTTCGCTTTGATTTTATTGTATAGTTCTTCGTAAGTGTAATATTTATCATCAACCGTTGGATAAAGTGCAAATTTTTCTGACTTTTCAAAGAACTTTTCTTCACTTAGCATCCCATATTCAATTACTATTTTAATGTCATTCCATTTTTTTTCAAAACCCTCTCTATCATTCTTAAATAAACTTGCAAGTTTATCAGCAACTTTCCTGGTGATATAGGCTGAAATCTTTTTTACCGCACCATCTGCTTGTAAGTAAGAACGTGAAACGTTTAGTGGTATATCAGGTGAATCAATAACACCCCTTAAGAGTGTTAAAAACTCAGGGACTATACCTTCAACATTATCGGTTACGAATACTTGATTTTGATAAAGTTGAATTTTGTCTTTTTGAATGTTTACATCATTAGTCAATTTTGGAAAATAAAGAATCCCTGTCAAATTAAATGGATAATCAACATTTAGATGAATATTAAAGAGAGGTTCCTCAAATTGCATTGGATAAAGTTCTCTGTAAAAACCCTTGTAATCATCATCATTTAAATCTTTTGGTTGTTTTGTCCAAGCAGGATTTGGATTGTTTATGATATTATCAACTGTCTTTGTTTTTGGTTTATCGCCTTCTTTAGCATCTTTTTCCAAGGGAAGAGTTTCTTCTTTGGTTCCGAATTTTATAGGAATTGGCATGAACTTATTATACTTGCTAAGTAATTCGGAAATTTTATTTTCCTCTAAAAATTCTTTTGAATCCTTGTCGATATGTAAAATTATCTCAGTTCCCCTATCTTTTTTGTTGCCCTTATCCAATGTATAATTTGGAGAACCATCACATGTCCAATGTGCTGATGGTTTATTTTTGTAAGATTTTGAAATAATTTCGACTTTTTTTGCAACCATGAATGCAGAATAAAAACCTAGTCCAAAATGTCCAATAATTCCAGAATCTTTTGCGCTGTCCTTATACTTTTCTAAAAATTCCTCTGCTCCCGAAAAAGCTACTTCATTGATGTATTTTTCAATTTCATCAGCGGTCATTCCAATTCCCTGATCGATTATATGAATTTTTTTACTTTTTTTATCTACTTTAACTTCGATTACAGGATTTCCAAGTTCAATTTTTTCTTTTCCCAAACTTGCAATATGTTTTAGCTTCAAGGTGGCATCAGTTGCATTACTGATTAATTCGCGTAAAAATATTTCATGATCACTGTATAAAAACTTTTTTATCAGTGGAAAGATATTTTCAACAGATACATTAATATTTCCTTTTTTCATATACGTGTTTTTTAATGATTATTGACAATAAAAATGCCAAAACAAAATAAATGACACTTTGGCATTTTACAAACTATTTTTAATACTTATTGACATTTTTTAGAACTAATATAAAGTCCACCCATTGTAATTAAACCGTTAATTGGTAATAATTCATACCCAAATATGTAAAGGTTTTCTTTGGCATAAATCTCAGCGCATTCCCAGGATAATTTTTCACATTCAAAAAGAACATCATAGTTTAAATAAGAAATAATCGTAGGGCTTACATTAATTAAGTATGTTAAAATAGGTGCAATAATAACCACAATGTAAATCATATTCCCTTTTAATTTCCTGTCTGTGAATAAACCAAACGCAAATAATCCAAGCAGTGGACCATATGTATATGATGCGACTGTTAATAAGCTATCAATTACGTTACTGCTCAAAACGTATTTATATATAATTATTATAATCATTAATAATATACTCATCAAGAGATGCACAAACTTCCTTGTTTTTTTATTTTGCGTAGTTTTATTCATTCCTAAAAAATCGATACAAAATGAAGTTGTAAGTGATGTTAGCGCACTATCTGCACTACTGTAGGCTGCGGCTATTAAACCAAGTAGAAAACTTATCCCTAATATTATTCCAAGTTCACTATTTAGGGCTATTTCAGGAAAAAGCAAATCAGTTCTGACCTGACCATCCATAATGGGAATAGAAATTCCGTTTATGTCTTTAAAGGTAAATAATAGACTGCCTAAAAACATAAATAAAGCTGTTACAATGACTAACACAAAGCTGAAGCTAATCATGTTTATTTGAGCTTCTTTAAGAGATTTACACGTCAAATTTTTTTGCATCATATCTTGATCCAGTCCTGTCATACAAACTGTCACAAAAATTCCTCCGATGAATGATTTAAAAAAATGGTTTCTATCATTTATATTCTCTGTAAAAAAAACCTGGTTCATTGATTTAAATTTGTCTGATAGTAAATATTCTGACATACTTAAATCAATATTATTTAAAATTGAAACAATTGAAAATATGACAGCTAAAATCATAAATAAAGTTTGTAATGTGTCAGTCCAAACAATAGTTTTGATACCTCCCTTAAATGTATATATCCAAATAAGAGCTATTGAAATCCCAACTGTCACAGGAAATGGTATATTCCAATTTTCAAATACAAACTGTTGAAGAACTATAGCTACTAGAAATAAACGAAATGAAGCACCCAGCAATCTCGAAATGAAGAAATAGAAAGCGCCAGTCAGATGAGCAGACCTACCAAATCTAATATCCAAATATTCGTATATAGATGTTAAATTTAGTTTATAATAAACAGGTAATAATACATAGCTAACTATTAGATATCCTACAAAATATCCAAAAACTACCTGAAGGTAACTAAACTGTGAACTTTCTATCCAGCCAGGAACTGAAATAAATGTAACCCCTGACAATGATGCACCAACCATTCCAAAAGCAACTACGTACCATTTTGAATCTCTTCCAGCTTTAAAAAAAACATTATTACTATCATCCTTTCCTGTCAAGTAAGAAATGATATAAAGTATTAGAAAATAAATAGCAATTATCGAAATAATTGTTGGCGAATTCATCTTTATTTTTTGTGTTTCTAAGTTAAATATAATTTTTTAGGTTTTTTCAAAAAAAGAATAAATCAAAAGAACAGTAACCTCCTAAAATTTGTAATTTTGTTTAATGGAGTTTTCTTCAAAATTTATTGAGAATGCAGTTAATGAAATTTCCAATTTACCAGGAATTGGTAAAAAGTCTGCATTACGTTTAGTTCTTTTTCTGCTAAGGCAGCCTGAATCTCAGTCAAAAAACCTGGCAAATGCTATTTCAGAAATGAGGTTAAATGTTAATTTCTGTAAAAATTGTCATAATATTTCTGATTTAGATATTTGTGAAATATGTTCAAATCCAAGAAGGGATGAATCAATTATTTGTGTTGTTGAGGATATTAGGGACGTGATGGCAATAGAGAAAACAAGCTCATTTAATGGTTTGTATCATGTATTAGGTGGTAAAATATCACCTGTTGATGGAATTGGTCCCGATGATTTAAATATTGAATCATTAGTGGAAAAAGTAAAAAATAATCCAATAAAAGAGGTGATTTTTGCGTTAAGCACTACGATGGAAGGTGATACAACTAATTTTTACATTTTTAGGCAAATTTCTGATTATAATATTGACACATCCACAATAGCTAGAGGTATTTCTGTTGGAGATGACTTAGAGTATGCAGACGAGATCACTTTGGGTAGAAGTATCACTGATAGAATCCCATTTGAAAAATCACTAAAAGGTTAAAATTGAAAGTTTCTGTAATAATTGTTAGCTACAATTGTAAAGCATTTTTGGATTATTGCATTCAAAGTGTGAATAAGGCCATAAAAAATATTAAAGGAGAAATTATAGTGATTGATAATAATTCCTCAGATGGAACGGTTGAATTATTGGAATCAAAAAAATATAATTTAAACTTAATCAAATCTGAAACTAATCTGGGATTCTCAAAAGCCAATAATAAGGCTGCAGAATCTGCCAAGGGTGAATATTTATTTTTTCTAAATCCTGATACAATTATTCCTGAAGATATTTTTGTTCATTTTTTTAGACTAAACAAACCAAATCTTGGAATTTTTGGATTTAGGATGATTGATGGCAAAGGTAATTTTTTAAAAGAGAGTAAAAGGAATCTACCAAGTATCACAATAATTTTTAAAAAGCTTTTGGGTTTTGATGATAAATACTATTCAACAATAGATGAGCACGAATCTGGTCATGTTGATGTTTTATGTGGTGCAAATATGATTTTTCAAAATTCAACATTTAAAAAAGTTGACGGATTCAATGAAGAATACTTTATGTATGGTGAGGATATAGAGGTCTGTTTTCAAGTAAAACAAATAGGCAACAAAAATTTCTACAGCTCCGATTCTACAATTATTCACTTTAAGGGGGAGAGCACCATAAATGATATTCACTACTTGAGAAATTTTTACGGAGCAATGAGTATATATTTTAAAAATGTTGTTTCTACAAATCGATTTTTACTAGCTCTAATTATATTTTTTTCCAAATTATTAATCCTAGTAAAAAGTTTTTCAACGAAAAGACAGAGATCAGATTTTAAATCAAAAAAAAATTTCTTGTTAGGTAACAAGTCTGTTAATAAGCTCAATAACTTATTTGGAGATATAATAATGGTAAGAAAAATTGATGATTCTATGAATGACTGTAATATTATTTTCGACTCTAACTATATGACTTACAAACAGATGATTAATTATGTTGATAATACAAGAGGAAGAAAAAAAATAAACTTTTGGTTTTTGTCTCATGATTACTCGTACATTATTATGGCAGGCGGAATGCAACAAAAAGGAAATATTATTTTTTTATAAAATGTGTTTTAAAATAATGATTTGGACTATTTTCACTAATTTTGAATACTTAAATCAAATCTCTTTTAATGTCTAAATTCGAGTTGAAATTACCAAAAATGGGTGAGAGTGTTGCTGAAGCTACTCTCACAGCTTGGTTAAAAGATGTTGGAGAAACTATTGAATTTGACGAGGCAGTTGTTGAAATTGCAACTGATAAAGTTGATTCTGAAGTTCCATCAGAAAAAAAGGGTGTTTTGATTGAAAAATGTTTTCAGGTTGATGATGTCATTGAAGTAGGTCAAACCATAGCGATAATTGAAACCGAGGAGGAAGAAACCGACGATGATTCCAAAATTGAAAGCCATAATGAGCCGGAATCTCCTGCCTCTGACGCAAAAGATGAAATTGTAGAAGAAGAATTAGCGGAAGAAATAACGGAATCTTTAGAGAAATCCGCTGAAATAATATTAAATACCAATGTAAAGTCGAATAAAGAAACCGGTTTTCTCTCACCTTTGGTAAAAAATATGATAAAGAAAGAAGCTATTTCATCTGATGAATTATCCTCAATAAACGGCACTGGAAAGGACAATAGAATAACCAAAAATGATATTTTAAATTTTTTATCAAATAGGGATGTAATAGTTGACAAATCAATCAAGTCCAAACCGATTATTAGCCAACCAGAGAGTTTAAATGTTTCTGACTTTAGTGATGAAGTAATTGAAATGACAAAAATGGGAAAGATTATTTCTCAACACATGACAGAATCAGTCAAAACGTCTGCTCATGTTCAATCTTTTATCGAAGTTGATGTAACGAATATTTACAATTGGAGAAATAGAGTAAAATCGGGATTTGAGAATAGAGAAGGGCAAAAATTCACATTTACTCCGATATTTATAGAGGCAGTAGCTGTTGCATTGAGGCAATATCCCTTAATGAATATTTCCGTTTCAGATGACAAAATTATTTTAAAGAAAAAAATTAATATCGGAATGGCAACTGCACTAGCTGACGGAAATTTAATTGTTCCTGTGATTAAAAATGCAGATCAGTTAAATCTTGTTGGAATGGCAAAATCGGTTAATGATTTAGCCAACAGAGCTAGAACAAATAAATTAAGCCCTGACGACGTTGCAGGTGGAACATACACGGTCACAAATGTAGGTGTATTTGGAAGTATTATGGGTACACCAATTATTAATCAACCACAGGTTGGAATTTTAGCTTTTGGAGCTATAAGAAAGATGCCTAGCGTTATTGAAACTGAAGAAGGTGATTATATTGGCATCAGAAAAAAAATGATAATTTCGCACTCTTATGATCATAGAGTTGTAAATGGAGCATTAGGTAGTAAGTTTATAAAGGCTGTGAAAGATTATCTTGAAAATTGGAATTCAAATCGTGAAATTTAATCACAATGAAGATAATTTGTGTTGGAAGAAACTACACCGATCACATTAAAGAATTAGAAAATCAAAGGCCTGAAAATCCTGTATTATTTATTAAACCCGATTCTTCTTTAATCTTAAAAAATAGACCTTTTTTTATTCCTGAATTTTCTAATGAAATTCATTATGAAGTTGAACTCATCATAAAAATATCTCGAGTAGGAAAACATATCCAAAAGAAGTTTAGTCATAAATATTATGATTACATTGGTTTAGGAATAGATTTCACGGCAAGAGACCTTCAAGCTCAACTAAAAAAAAATGGACTACCATGGGAAAAATCAAAATCTTTTGACGGGTCATGTTTAGTCAGTGAATGGATTAAAAAATCTGAATTTGAGGATTTGAATAACATTAATTTTAAATTAGAATTGAATAATAATATTGTACAAAATTCAAACTCTTCTAAGATGCTATGGAAAATAGATGAACTTATTTCATATATTTCTAAATATTTTACACTAAAGATTGGAGATATTATTTTTACAGGCACGCCATCAGGAGTTGGTAAGGTAAATATTGGTGATGAACTATCTGGGTTTATCGAAGAAAAAAGACTGTTCAATTTAAAGGTAAAGTGATTAATTTTGGATAATAAATTACTTACAATACAAAAATTAAGAAGCGAAAATTTGACACTTTCGGTTGCGGAGAGTTGCACAGGTGGTAAAATTGCATCTGATATAGTCTCATTTGAGGGTGTTTCAGACATTTTTTTAGGCGGGGTAGTCACATACTCCATTGATTCAAAAATAAAAATTTTAAAAATTGAGAAAGTAAGAATTGAAGAATTTGGAGTAGTCAGCGCTGAAATTGCTAAAGATATGTCTATTGGGGTTAAAGAATTATTTGGTTCTGATATTTCAATTGCTGTTACAGGAAATGTTGGTTTAAAATCGGGCGATGGTCTATCAACTGTTGGACAAGTGTTTATTTCTATCAATTTTAAAAACAAAGTAGATGTTTGGGAATTCAATTTAGATGATGATAGAAACACTAATATTCAAAATGCTGTTTCAAAAGTATTTAGTCTTCTAGAAAATATTTTATAAAAATTAAAAAATTTACCTTGTGAATAACAAAAAAATTGTAAATTCGCGGCTTAAATTAAATATTTTTAACAGATAAAATATTAATATGGCACGTGTTTGTGATCTTACCGGAAAAAAGAGAATGGTTGGAAACAATGTTTCTCACTCTTTAAATAGAACAAAACGAACTTTTGACACAAATTTAATCAAGAAGCGTTTTTATATTCCTGAAGATAATAAATGGATCACTCTCAAAATAACAGCATCTGCTCTGAAAACAATCAACAAAATCGGTATAAAAGCCGCCCTAAAAGATGCAAGACTTAAAGGTTTTTTAAAATAATTTAAATGGCTAAGAAAGGAAATAGAGTTCAGGTAATTTTAGAATGTACAGAGCATAAGGATAGCGGTATGCCTGGAACCTCAAGGTACATAACCACCAAAAACAAAAAAAATACTCCTGATAGAATCGAATTAAAAAAATTTAATCCGATTTTAAAAAAGATGACTCTTCATAAAGAGATAAAATAAAAAATTATGGCAAAAAAAGCTGTTGCATCATTACAATCAAAATCAAAGAGACTTACTAAAGCCATAAAAATGGTTAAATCACCTAAAACTGGTGCTTATTCATTTGTTGAATCTATTCTTCCACCTGAAAAGGTCAATGAATTCTTTGGTAAGTAACTATTCTTAATTGAATTAAATCTTTCTAATCTACTTAATTTCTTTATTCTATCTTTACATTGTATTTATGTAATTTTGCGTTATGGGTTTATTTGATAAGTTTTTTTCACTTTTCAAGAGAAAGAAGGACAAAAAAATAGAAACCGATGAGAATGAAGTTTCTGAATCTGGCGAATCAA
>CACOGA010000022.1 GCA_902626585.1 uncultured Bacteroidota bacterium | reverse complement strand
TGTAGCACCATCACACGTTGGCGTCAATTCAAAAGATGAATCATTAGGATCTCCAAAATTTATTCTAATGTCATCCGTGACTATACAATCCTCGTCAAATACTTCAACTGTGTATATTCCTGTTACAGCTGAAGAAATTGTTAAGTATGGATCATTATTTCCGACAGGCTGACCATCAATGTACCAGTCGTAAGTTGCTGTTTCGGATTCGTATTGACTATTGATTATCACCGGTAAAACATCACTACATAATTCAATAACATCATCCTCAACAATAATTGTTGTACCGTCCTCTTCATACTCAACCACAGACTCAACATTAAATGGTGGCTCTTCAACAGTGATTATTATTTCATCTTCTACAATAATTGGGTTTCCAGTACAGGTTGTATAAGTTACCTTTGCTGTGTAGGTGGATGTTTCGGTCGGTAAAACTTCGAAATTTGAATCAGTTGACATAACATCGCCATTTGAGTCTAACCATTCAAATTCAAGAATACTATCTCCAACTGGTGTGAACCTCCAAGCCTCCTCCTGTGTAGTCCATGGACTGTCTGAACTATTTCTTCCAGGGGGTACATAACCTTGAGTACCTGAATCATTCTGAATTCCAATAGCAGCAACTCCACCTTGCCAAGAATTACATGTTGGTTTATTTTGTATGTATATGTCTATTACGTTAGTTGTTTCATACATCACAATCATGTGTGTTGCGAGTAAATCTCCACAACTATACATTTCAACATTATAAAAGCTAACGGCGAGTACTCGGTTAGGATACTCACCAATAATCTCCCATCTAATTTCCTCACCTTCTGAAGATGCAGGATTAATATCATGAACGGGTGAAAAAATATTGCCCTCCCCAATTGCATCAGGACTATTAGTTGGAATGTTATTAGCACTTGTGAAAGACCATCCGTTAGTAGCGTCACTTGCATTAACATCAAACCTTACCAATCCATTTGAGCCGACTTGAAATTGTTGTTCCAGATTTCCAAAGAAACAAAAATCAAAAGGCAAAGCTTGAGGAGAATCCCAGGCATCATCAATATTCGTATTAACAGAATTTGACAAACCTTGAAAAGGAAAGGGAGGAACAAAAGCGATTTCGTTTACCTCATACAAATCTGTTTCTCCAATTTCTAAAAAATCAGCACTTAACTCAACAATTTCTGGGCATTCCAGAGTAAAATCATCTCCAGCACTTACATAAGGGTTACCAGGTGTGGTGGCTCCAGCTATTACTTGAACTTCAGCAGTATTTGATGTACAATCATTATAGTCGGTTATTATCAATGTAACATTATACAAACCAGCAGTTGAAAAGGAATGTTGTACATTTTCACCCAAAGCAGTATTGCCATCGTCAAAATTCCATTCATAGATGGCATTACTAGAATTTCCGTTTGAAAAATTACCAATCGCTGTAAAATCAATATTTTGATCTAATTCAACTTCAATTGAACCATCAATATTTACGGCTGGATTTGAATCAATTGAAGCAGTTACATCTTGGCATGGTTCAAAACAACTTATTATTGCCTCCCAACCACTAGCTTGAGCAGCTCCATTACTAAAAAATTGAATAGTCAGACATCCTGTTGGATTGTCAGCAACGATAAATCCAGGACTAGAAGAAGCGCTTGTTCCAGAAAACATTCCAAATTCTTCTGCTGATGTACTATCCCCATTATAAATTATCAATCCATCACCATTACCATTTTGTACAGGCTGGGTGGTAAAAGACTGAAAGTCCAGCTCAATAACTTGAGCATCATTTTCTGGGCAAATTGTAATTGTATAATCCTCATTCGCTGCATATACACCGTTAGGACCACCAGAGTCATAAAAGATTCCTGAACAAGTATTTACAGTCCCACCGTCACTGATTAAAATTTCTTGTGAAAAAAGAGAGCAATTATATAATATTGAAATCCAAAAAAATAATTTAATTCTAATCATCAGCTAACTTTTTTGGAATTATATTGATGACATAGTCTGTTCCATCTAACCTGTAAATCTGAGTTTTCTTTGTGTTAAAATCAAAACCATAAAGTAAAGGATTGAAGTTTCTTTTATTAAATGTTGCAGGGGTATCCAAACTCCGAATTGAACTTAATTTTGGAAGTTTTTCATTTTGAGTATATTTTTTACTCAAAATTTGAACTCTATTTCTTAAAATATCTTTTACATATTTTTTAAGTACATTGATTTTATCGATTCTTTTTAATGTCTCATCATCAAAGGCACTATTTATTAAAACCAACTCATGAGAAGTAAATGGGTCATTAAGATTTTGAGCTGATTTAATAATCCAGGGCGTGTGTTTTTCTGATTGTGAAAAAATGAAAGAACATGAAAAAAGTAAAAATGTAAATAAAAAACGCTTTAACCCCATGACTCAAATCTGTAAATAGCTAATTTAATTTATTTTTTTTAATTAGATAAGTGGATTATATGTCAAAGGATTTTTTTCTAAAAAAATGTTCTTTATATTAGGCACGATAATTGTTTATTAAGAATTGTATATAAAAAAAAATGTTATGAGAATAAATGATAAAATTCTACTAACCGATGATGAAATTGGAGACGATCATATTTCAACGTCTGATTTTACCCCGATTAGGGAAGATGCATTTGACAAGTCAGACGAAGAAAAAATTTCCATAATTCAAGACCATGTCAAAGAAATAATGTTAACGCTAGGACTAGACTTAACTGATGACAGCCTTCGTGGCACGCCTAAAAGAATAGCTAAATCCTATGTTAATGAACTATTTTGTGGACTAAATCCGAAAAATAAACCCAAAGCTTCCACATTTGATAATAAATATCAATATGAAGAAATGCTTGTTGAAAAAGATATTACCCTATACTCAACATGCGAGCATCACTTTTTACCAATTGTTGGTAAAGCTCATATTGCGTACATTTCTAGTGGTAATGTAATTGGGTTATCAAAAATGAATCGTATTGTTGATTATTATGCCAAAAGACCTCAAGTACAAGAAAGATTAACTAAACAAATTGTAAGAGAACTTCAAAGAGCACTAAACACTGATGATGTTGCTTGCGTTATTGATGCGAAGCACTTATGCGTGAACTCAAGAGGTATCAAAGATACATCCTCAAGTACAGTAACAAGTGAATTTGGCGGTAAATTCAAATACGATAGTTCTACTAAAGATGAATTTCTTAAATATATTCAATTAGATACTTCTTTCAATGGAATATAAAGTGTAATTTTATTACATGCAATCTGTTAGTCAAGTATTAAAGATATATAACAGTATTTCTGGCGAAAAAGAAAATTTCAACACTGTCACTAAGAATTATGTGGGAATGTATGTTTGTGGTCCTACTGTATACAGCAATGTACACTTAGGAAATCTTAGGACATTCACATCATTTGATATTATTTACAGATATCTTATGCACATTGGTTACAAAGTAAGATATGTTCGTAATATAACCGACGTTGGTCATTTAGAAAATGATGAAGACCAGGGTGAAGACAGGATTAGTAAAAAGGCCAGACTAGAAAATCTTGAGCCCATGGAAGTGGTACAAAGATACACTTATGATTTTCATGAAACAGCAAGAAAATTTAATCTATTACCCCCAAACATTGAACCAACTGCTACTGGTCACATCTCCGATCAAATCAAACTCATTCAAAAAATAATAAATGAAAAGTTAGCTTACGTGGTTAACGGCTCTGTTTATTTTGATGTCTTGGAATATAGTAAGTCCAATGATTATGGAATTTTGAGCAAGCGTAATTTAGAAGATTTAATACATAATACCCGATCTTTAGACGGTCAATCTGACAAAAAAAACCCTCAAGATTTTGCTCTTTGGAAAAAAGCTGAGCCTAAACACATAATGAAATGGGACTCTCCATGGGGTGAAGGGTTTCCAGGTTGGCACATTGAGTGTACTGCCATGAGTAATAAATATTTGGGTGATCTTTTTGATATTCACGGAGGAGGAATTGATTTAAAATTTCCACACCACGAGTGTGAGATTGCACAATCAAATGTTTGTTTTGGTACTAATGCTGCAAATTATTGGGTACATGCGAATATGCTCACCCTTAACGGTCAAAAAATGTCTAAATCTACAGACAATAATATTTTACCCTCAGAAATTTTTTCAAAAGGTTCACCTTTACTTTCCAAAACTTTCTCTGAATCATGCGTTAAGTTTTTTATGCTACAAGCCCATTACAGAAGTGTTTTGGATTTAAGTAATGACGCTCTTTTAGCTGCAGAAAAAGGATACAACAAATTAATGGATAGCATAGAAATATTGGAAAACTTTGAAAACTTTGGAGATAAAACAAATTTTGATGTCAAAGAATGGGTGAACAAATGTTACAAAGCAATGAATGATGACTTTAACACACCCATTCTAATAGCTAATATATTTGAAGCTGTCAAATTTATAAATAAAACAAATCATGAAAATACAAGCATTTCAAAAGATGATTGGGAAGTTTTACTAAGTTCTCTAAAATCTTTTGTATTCGATGTAATGGGTCTTGAAAAACAAAATTTAGCTTATAATGAGAACAGTAAAATTAATGATGTATTAGATGTTCTTCTCGAGCTTAGAAATGACGCAAGAAAAAGTAAAAATTATGAGCTCAGTGATAGAATAAGGGATTTATTGAAAAATAAGGGCATCAAGATTAACGACTCAGATGATAAATCATCATTTACAATTGAATAGCACATGAAATTTTTAATCTATCCATTTATTTTGATAATTAAATTTTACCAAAAAGCTATTTCACCCTATTTTCCTGCTACCTGTAGACACCAGCCTACATGTTCTCATTACTCAATTGAGGCTCTCAAAAAACATGGTTTATTTTTTGGTTCATATCTTGCTGTACGAAGAATTTTAAGATGTCATCCATGGGGAACATCCGGATTTGACCCTGTTCCCGAAAAATTTAAAAGAAAATAGTTATGGAAATATTACAATTTGTTTGGGATCCAACTTCTGAGGGTGTTACAATTTTTGGAAAATTTACAATTTACTACTACAGTTTGATGTGGATGCTGGCATTTATATTAGGCTTTTATATAATGCAAATTATTTATAAAAAAGAAGGATTATCAATGGAAAAGCTTGACTCGCTCTTTGTATATACCATTTTAGGAACAATGATTGGTGCCAGGTTAGGTCATGTAATTTTTTATCAGATAGAACTATTTGACCAGGATTTTTTTAGCGTATTTCTGCCATTTAGATTTAATCCGACTTTTGAATTTACAGGCTTCAGAGGATTAGCAAGTCATGGAGCTGCTATTGGGATAATCACTGCAATGTATTTGTATAATACCAGAATTTTAAAAAAAACTGTTCTTTGGATTCTTGACAGAATTTTAATTCCTGTTTCCATTGGGGGAGCTTTTATTAGAATCGGTAATTTTTTTAACTCAGAAATTGTAGGAAAAGAGACTGACAGTTTCTTTGGAGTTGTTTTCTCAAAGTTGGGAGAAGATTTTGCTCGACACCCAGCACAGCTTTATGAGGCATTTAGCTACATAGTAATATTTTTCATCGTTGCTCATATTTACTGGAGAACTGATAAATTAAAGAAAACCGGTTATTTATTTGGTCTATTCTTTGTTCTACTTTGGTCAAGTCGTTTTATAGTTGAGTTTTTCAAACAGGCACAGGTAGATGGAAGAGAAGACTGGATATTGGGAATGAATACCGGACAAACATTGAGTATACCATTTATATTAATTGGCCTCTATCTTATGTTTAAAAAAACCGTAAAGTCTTAATGATAAAACTTTTTAGATTAACCGCCTTGCTTGAAGGTATTTCTTATATTCTTCTACTTTTTATTGCAATGCCAGTTAAATATTTACTAGATGATCCGACTTACGTAAAATTACTTGGAATGCCTCACGGAATTTTATTTGTAGCCTACATAGCATTTTCAATAATTGGAAAATATAAATTTAACTGGAATTATAAGGAATTTATTATTATTTCTGGGGCTTCATTAGTTCCATTCGGGACCTTTTATGTAGATAAAAAATATTTAAGATTGAGTTGTTAATCTCTATACTTTTTCAAGGTATCTTTCATAATGGGTGTAGCAACAAATACAGATGAATAAGTTCCAACCAATACACCAACCATCAATGCAAATAACAGTCCTCTTAATGAGTCGGCTCCAAAAGTAAACATAGCTAATAGTACAACAAGAGTTGTGAATGATGTATTTAGCGTCCTAGAAAGTGTACTATTAAGAGCAGAGTTGACAGTCTTTTCAAACTCCCAAGTTGAGTGTTCTTTTAAAAATTCTCTAATTCTATCGAAAACAACTACCGTGTCATTTAGTGAGTATCCAATAACAGTCAAGATTGCTGCAATAAATGCCTGGTCAATCTCCATACTAAACGGCATAAACCTGTAAGTAAGTGAGAAGATTCCAAGTACTATTAGTACATCATGGAATACAGCAGCTACAGCTCCGAGGGAGAATTGCCATTTTTTAAATCTTACAAGTATGTATAAGAAAACCACAATTAATGAACCTAGAATAGCCCAAAAAGATGATTGTTTTATATCATCAGCAATTGTTGGGCTTACTTTACCAGACATCATTTTTCCAACATTATTTTCGGCATCTAAAAATTGAGAATAAGTATATCCTTGGGGAAGGTATGCTTCAAGTGATTCGAAAAGTTTAGATTGAACTTCTTCGTCAGCTGTTGCCGAGTTTTCATCAACCTTGTATTTAGTTGAAATTTTAAGTTGGTTTGGACTTCCTATTGTCTTTATCTCAGAACTCCCAAAAATCAAATCCGTAGAGTTTTTCACTTCTTCAGTATTTACATCATTAGCAAATCTAACTGTGTATGTTCTACCTCCCACAAAATCAATACCCTCATCAAGACCAGTTGTAAACAAAGAGAAAATACCAGATGCAATAAGAACACCTGAAATTAAATATGTTAATTTTCTACGCTTCAAAAAGTCAATATTTAAATTTCTAAATAAGCCTTTTGTCAATGGTGTAGAAAAACTAAGTCTTGAGCCTCTGTTAATATCCCAATTAATTAGCAACCTGGAAATAAAAATTGCAGTGAATAATGAGGTGATAATACCTATTAAAAGTGTGGTTGCAAATCCCTTAATAGGTCCAGTTCCAAATGTGTAAAGAATTAATGCGGTTAGCCCAGTTGTGATATTTGCATCTAAAATTGACGATAAAGCATTTTGATATCCGTCAGCGATTGCGGGCTTTTCTTTTTTCCCTCTATATAGTTCTTCTCTTACCCTCTCATATATTAGCACGTTAGCATCTACCGCAATACCTATTGTCAGTACAATACCTGCAATTCCAGGAAGCGTAAGAACTGCACCCAAACCAGAAAGGATACCAAAGATTAAAACAATATTTAAGACCAATGCAATATTTGAATATAAACCAACTTTTCCGTAATAGAACATCATCCAAACTAAAACAAGAACAAGAGCTATCATAAAAGAGTTAGTTCCAGACTCTATAGCTTCTTGCCCAAGTGAGGGGCCCACTTCATCGGCTTGAACTATATCAGCAGATGCAGGTAGCTTTCCTGCCCTTAAAACGTTAGCTAAGTCTATAGCTTCGTTAAGGTTAAATGCTCCAGAAATCTCACTATTACCACCTGAAATCGGTCCACTTGTCACACCTGGCGCAGAGTAAACAATATCATCTAAAACAATAGCAATTTGAGAGCTTTGATTGAATGCATTTCCTGTCATCTCCTCCCAAATCTTTGCACCCTTGGTATTCATTTGCATACTAACAGTTGGTGTAATTCCGTCAACCGAATAAGACTGTCTTGCATCTGTAATAACAGACCCACTCAGTTGAGGTGTGTTTTCCCTGTTTCCTTTTAGTGCATACAATTCGACTAATTCTTCACCTTCCTCCGACATTTGAGGTATACCCCATAAAAACTTAGCATATCTTTGAGATGGCTGAAGCAATGATCGAACATCAGGATCAGAGAGATATTCTGTCATAACATTTTTATCCTTTGAATCAAACATAGCTATGACAGGTCCACCTGGGTAGCCTTGGCCCTTGATTAGGTCAAGAATTGGGTTCTTTTCAATGGCAATAGAATCATTATCAGTTCCCAAAAGTTCCTCAACTTCACTAAGCTCGGTTTTTTCAATATCGTCAGATGAAGTTTTGGATTTAATAATCTCATTTGCTTGAATTACAAAAGAAAGAAACTCTTCACCCTTAAATGCATCCCAAAATTCTAATTGGGCAGTACTTTGCAATAGGCCTTTTACTCTTTCAACATCTTTTGCCCCTGGCAATTCAACTAATATTCTACCAGAATTTCCAAGCCTTTGAATATTCGGCTGTGTAACCCCAAACTTATCAATTCTTTTTCTCAAAACCTCAAAAGCAGAAGTTACAGATTCATCAATTTTTGTTTTCAAAATTGGCTGCACCTCTTCATCAGTCATATTGAAATTAATTTCTTCACTTAGTGTTCTGTTAGCGAATATATCGGGTGAGGCTAATTTGGAATCTCCTTTTATGTTGTCAAAAGCAATGAAAAAGTCCTCAAGGTATGTGTTCTGACTATTTTTTTGAATTTCCTCTGCATCATTAAGAGCCTGATTAAAAATTGGGTCCTTACTGTTATTTGATAAGTTTTGTAATATGTCCTTTACAGAAATTTGAAGGATAACGTTAATACCACCCTTTAAGTCAAGACCAAGATTCATTGCTCTATCCTTAACTTCGTCGTAGGTATAATCTGCAATTCCAATGTTAAAAACGGAAATATTAGATAAGGAGTCTAAATAGTTTATTTTTTCTTGATTTCTCTTTTTATCAAAATCAATTTCAGTATCGCTAATTTTGGTGATAGCATAATCATTAGCACTACTTTCAATCTGATTTGACTTAAATGTAAATGATAATTGGAACACACTTACAAGTCCAAATAATAGGGCGAATAACTTAACTAATCCTTTGTTTTGCATAATTCATTTAAATAAAAAGTGGTGCAAATATATAATATCAGAGATAAACAGACAACAGATTAGAGTAATAATTGCTAATGATAGACTTATTGATAATTCTATGCATTTAACAAAGAATTTGTTTTCTTGACACCCTCTGCACTTTCAGATAAATGATTCAAGTCTGCAGGTTCAAGTTCTAGAATAATTATTTCCTCAATTCCGTTTTTACCTAAAACAACAGGTACACCGATACATAAATCCGATAATCCATATTCACCATCCAATAATGCAGAACATGGAAATATTTTTTTATGATCACAGGCTATTGAATGAACAAGAGAACTAACCGCTGCTCCAGGCGCATACCACGCAGATGTACCCAACAATTTGGTAAGTGTTGCACCACCTACCTTGGTATCCTCACGAACTTTATCTAGTCTTTCATCGGATAAAAAGTTGGTGACCTTTATGCTATTTCTTGTAGCCTTTGAAATAAGTGGAACCATACCCTTATCACTATGACCACCTATAACCATACCGTCAACATCACTAATTGGAGCATTTAAAGCCTCTGCAAGTCTATATTTAAACCTTGCGGAATCAAGTGCACCACCCATACCTATAATTCTATTTTTTGGTATTCCTGTTGATTTGTGAACGAGATAAGTCATTGTATCCATTGGATTACTTACGACTATTAGTATTGTATTTGGGGAATGTTCAAGTAATTTAGAACTAACATCCTTCACTATACCTGCGTTGATTCCAATTAACTCTTCTCTTGTCATTCCGGGTTTTCTAGGAATACCAGAGGTGATTACGCAAATATCGCTGTTTGATGTTTTTACATAATCATTAGTGGTTCCCACAATCTTGGTATCAAAGTTATTTAATGAGGCGGTTTGCATTAAATCCATGGCTTTACCTTCGGCAAATCCCTCTTTTATGTCTAATATGACTACCTCTGATGCAAAATTTTTGATTGCAATATATTCTGCACAACTAGCACCAACTGCACCTGCGCCAACAACTGTTACTTTCATATTTTATTTTTAGGCATCTATGTTAGCATAGATTGCATTATTTTCAATAAATTCCCTTCTTGGCGGAACATCATCACCCATTAACATTGAAAAAATTCTATCAGCTTCAATTCCATTTTCAATATCAACTCTTCTAAGAGTTCTAAACTCTGGGTTCATAGTAGTTTCCCAAAGTTGTGTGGCATTCATTTCACCAAGTCCTTTGTATCTCTGAACCTTACAACCATCCCCAAACTTCATCATTATACTATCACGCTGATCATTGTTCCATGCATATTCTTTCTTTGCACCCTTTTTGACAAGATAAAGTGGAGGAGTAGCAATATACACATGACCGTTTTCTACAAGTTCTCTCATATACCTAAAGAAAAATGTTAATATTAAAGTTGATATATGACTTCCATCAATATCAGCATCACACATAATCACGACTTTGTGATAGCGCAACTTTTCTATATTTAGGGCTTTACTGTCCTCTTCTGTTCCTATTGTGACACCAAGTGCAGTGAAAATATTTCTAATTTCCTCATTTTCAAAAACCTTGTGTTGCATGGCTTTCTCAACATTCAATATTTTACCCCTTAAAGGTAAAATTGCTTGAAAGGCTCTATCCCTTCCTTGTTTTGCTGTTCCCCCAGCAGAGTCACCCTCAACTAGGAATACTTCACACTTAGCTGGATCTTGTTCAGAACAGTCTGAGAGTTTTCCAGGCAAACCTCCAATGCTCATAACTGATTTTCTTTGAACCATCTCGCGGGCCTTTTGTGCTGCATGTCTAGCTTGTGCAGCTAAAATCACCTTCTGAACGATGGTTTTTGCATCGTCTGGGTGTTCCTCTAAATAGTCTCTTAGCATTTCTGAAACTGCTTGACTTACACTAGCTGAAACCTCCTTATTTCCAAGCTTTGTTTTTGTTTGACCCTCAAATTGAGGTTCTGCAACCTTAACTGATATAATTGCAGTAAGACCTTCTCTAAAATCATCACCAGAAACTTCAAATTTTAATTTGTCAAGCATCCCTGAACTCTCTGAGTATTTTTTTAATGTATGAGTTAATCCCCTTCTAAATCCGCTGAGATGTGTACCACCTTCATGAGTGTTAATATTATTTACGTAAGAGTGAAGGTTTTCAGAGTAAGAGGTATTATAAATCATTGCCACCTCAACAGGAACACCGTTTTTTTCTCCTTCAAAAGCAATAACATCTTTCATTATTGGTTCCCTGGTATCATCAAGAAATTTAATAAATTCTACAAGACCATCTTTGGAATAAAATTCTTCATGAACATCATTTCCTTCCTTGTCTTTGTTTCTTTTGTCGGTGATTGTTATTGTAATCCCTTTATTTAAAAAGGATAATTCCCGCAGTCTATTAGCCAATATGTCATAGCTGTAGGTATTGATATCTTGAAAAATTGTCTTGTCGGGCAAAAAGGTTACTACTGTTCCCGTTTTATCGGATTTACCAACCTCTTTAACCGGTTCTAATGACTTTCCTCTTGAGTATTCTTGTTCCCAAATCTTACCATCACGATGTACAGTGGCAACTAATTTTTCAGAAAGGGCATTTACACAACTAACTCCTACGCCGTGAAGCCCACCGGAAACCTTATAAGAATCTTTATCAAATTTACCTCCAGCACCAATTTTGGTCATAACCACTTCTAAAGCAGAGACACCTTCTTTTTTATGCATTCCAACGGGGATACCTCTTCCATTATCCTCAGTTGTTACCGAGTTATCTTCATTAATAATTACTGAAATTCTGTCACAATGGCCAGCCATTGCCTCGTCAATTGAATTATCAACTACTTCGTAAACAAGATGGTGAAGCCCCCTTGATCCTACATCTCCAATATACATTGATGGTCGCATTCTAACATGCTCCATTCCCTCCAGCGCCTGTATACTATCGGCTGAATATTTCGCTTGATTTTCACTCATAATTTTTAGTAAAATGGTTAGTTTGAATTTTAGTTTTAGGACAGTGTCATAAAGACCAAAAATTAATTAATAACAAATATACAAAAAAACGGCCTCCAACAGATTAAAAAAGGCTAAATATAAAGCATAAGTTATTAACAATTTTGGGTTTAAAAATTGTGTCAATTTAGCTTTTTGTAAAACTTAGAAAATTACCCTGCTCGGCTGCCCTTAGCTCAATTTAAAATCTATGGAATATTTAAATATTTATGAGTTTGAAGGGAAAGCTTCCATTTTGGGTTCTTTTTTACAAAGTCTACCATCAAAGGCATCATTCTTTCTCTTTTGCCCCATTCCGGTTGAAGATACAGGATAGCATTACTGTTTACTTTTTTAGCCTGCTCTTCTGCAAAGATAAAATCATGATTATTATATATTATCATTTTAAGCTCATCAGCATAATTATAAGCCTCTTCGATTGGAAGTTTAGCTTTTTTTGGAGACAAACAAACCCAATCCCAATCACCAGTTAATGGATGAGATCCGGAAGTTTCAATGTGCGTTTTTTTGTTAAACTTTTTTAACTCTTTTGTTAATGGACCCATATTCCACATCAATGGCTCCCCACCTGTGACGATAACACAATCTGAGAATTCTAAAGACTTTTTCACTATCTCTTTAACAGCAATGATTGGATGATCATTTTCATCCCAACTTTCCTTAACATCACACCAGTGGCAACCTACATCACAACCACCAGTTCGAATAAAATAGGATGCTGTTCCCTTATGAAATCCCTCTCCTTGAATAGTATAGAATGACTCCATGATTGGAAGCATTTCACCTTTTTCTAAAAGCAGCTTTATCTTTTTATCCATTACAGAACAAATATAAAAATCTTAATATCTATATTTACCGACATAATTAATTATTTACAATGAGTGATTCAGGAACAAGAATAAATAAATTTTTAAGTGAAGTTGGCTACTGTTCCAGACGTCAAGCAGACGCGCTTATTGATCAAGGAAGGGTTTATGTAAATCGAAAGCCAGCTAAAATGGGTATGAAAGTTTCTGGAGATGACATGATTGAAGTTGATGGTGAAAAGATAAACCAATCAAAAAAGAAAAAAATATTTATCGCTCTGAATAAACCAAGAGGTGTTGTGTGTACCACTAATGCAGGAGTTGAAGAAAATAATATCATTGATTTTCTAAATTTTCCCGAAAGGGTATTTCCGATTGGTAGACTTGATAAATCCACCACAGGGTTAATACTACTTACCAATGATGGAGAAACTGCAAACAGGATTCTAAAAACAGCAAATAACAATGAAAAAGAGTATTTAGTTAAAGTGAATAGACCAATTCCTGAGTCAATTCTTAAAAAAATGAGCGAAGGAGTACCTATGCTTGGAAAGATTACCAGAAAATGTGTTATTGAAAAAGTAAAAACAAATCAATTCAAAATTATATTAACTCAAGGACTAAATAGACAAATTCGCAGAATGTGTGATCACTTTGGATACAAAGTTGTATCCCTTCAAAGAATCAGAATAATGAATATCAAATTAGACTTACCTGAGGGTAAATATAGACTTTTAAATGAGCAAGAAATTAAAGGATTAAAAAAGTAAACTATGGCTGAATTAATAGAAAAAAATCAACTCGAAAATGAATTGACCAAACTCTCAAATAAATGGAGCATTAGTGACAAATTTTTAATTTGTAAGTATGAATTTAAAAACTTCAATGATGCACTTTCTTTTATGAATAAAGTTGGAGTGAAATGTGAAGAAATGGATCATCATCCTAAGTGGACCAATGTTTATAATAAATTAGAAATTGAACTTTTCACTCACGATAAAGACGGACTAACAATGAAAGATTTTGATTTAGCGTTATTTATGGACCAAGAATTTAAAAGCTATGACTAAACTCACACCATTTCATTTAGCCATTCCAGTTGATAATGTTCCTGTTTGTAGAAAATTCTATCGTGAAGTTCTTGGGTGTGAAGAAGGTAGAAGTAGTGATCACTGGGTAGACTTTAATCTGTTTGGCCACCAACTTGTTATTCATTACAAAGAAAAATCTAATGAAGAAATTCATACAAATCCGGTTGATGGTAAAAATGTACCAGTCCCACATTTTGGAGTTGTATTAGAGTGGGATACATTTCATAAATTCTCTGAAGACTTAAAAGAAAAAGGAGTGGAATTTATAATTGAACCTTACATACGCTTTGAAGGTCAGCCAGGTGAACAGGCAACCATGTTTTTTATGGATCCTGCTGGAAATGCGCTAGAATTTAAATCCTTCAAAGATTTTAATCAAATCTTTGCTAAATAATTTAATCCCAGCCTGGAGGTCCTGGTGGGGTTGACTGTGCCTGAGCTTTTTTAGGATTCAGTATAGCGAAGGTTCCAATTGCAGTCAATGCTGCATATTTTCCCATCTTCTTTATTGCCTGTTTTCTAGT
>CACOGA010000021.1 GCA_902626585.1 uncultured Bacteroidota bacterium | reverse complement strand
AATATTAAGATCTGCAGGAGTAGTTCTGTGAGGAATACTAATAGTCATTTCCTCACCACCTAATGCATTGATTCCAATCGGAATCACCTTATCCCACATTTCAGAGTATGCTAATGATTGAATTGCTAAATTCATACCATTATCATCAGAAACAAGTCTTGAAAAAATGGTATTAGTAGCTAATTCAAAAACAGCAGAATCATAACCAACATCTAAACCATCAGTAACATCATCAATAAAATAAATTTCTGTTCGTCTATTTAAATCGTTTTGGGTTAATGTTACGAACAACTCAGCCCTTTCATCATTCATCATTTGACCTGAAATGAAATCATCTGTACCTGAGGTTGTTTGCATATTTGCAGTAAAAGACAAATTAGCTGGTGAAGTAGATTCAGCTGCTATCATAAATCCTTGACCTGGGGCAATGTATGTAGCCGCAGAAGCCTGATTAATTGTAGTGTAACTAGACCCTCCCCAGGCATATAAACAATTAAATGCTCCTGCCATAAGAACAGAATTTCCAGAACTACCATTAGTCCCTATAAAGTTATTTGTTCCTGCATTTGAATTTGCATTAATAAATGATGGATATGGATTTGCAACCAGGTTAAATCTGGTCCCATTACCACTGTTAACTGCATCATTATTAATTACACTAACATTCACTGAACCAGCATTAATACCGCCAGTAAATTCCATTGCAGCACCTGTCGATGCATTAGCCATCTGATAACCTTTTCCAGAAACTAAGTTACCATTTGAAATTGCATCACTTGTATTCCAAGTTGTCCAGGTATTCGTATCGTTATTATAAGGCCCAATTCCATAATCGCCAGAATTTTCAGCAATGTCACCATTACTTGAAATAAAATCAGCAGCGTCTTGACCAGTAACAGGTGAGCCGATTAAATCCCAATTATTACTAACACCTGAAACATATCTTCCATATGTTACGTTTCCTGATCCGGATGCGGTGTATGTTCCATTCAAAACAAGTGTTCCAAATTCATCAGAATCAGAGGTGATTTCTATAGAACCTGAATTTGTTAATGTTGTAGAATCTGCCATTGTCATTTGTCGACTCTTGGCAATTTGTAAAGTTCCTGAATTTGTAAAATTACCAGCAGATAAAATTAATACACCGTCAGCTTCGTTAATACTTAGAGTACCAGCATTAGCTGAAGTGTTGTCAACAGTTAATGTTTTGTAAATTCTCAATTTACCACCACTATTGACAGTGATAGATTCAGCAGCACCTGTAGAATTAATGACATTAACAGTGTGTCCTGAAGCAATAATCACATCGTCAGCATTAGTTGGAACACTTCCTGAATCCCAGGTACTTCCCGAGTTCCAATTACCACTCTGAGTTGAGGTAATGGTTGCAGCTGAGACAGTTGCAGCTGAAAGCAATGTAATTAAGCATATAAGTAATATTTTTTTCATATTCGTTTGTTTAAATACGTTCTGAACCTACAAATATATATAAAATTGTTGATAAGTGCATAATTCTAGATGTTTTGAGATAAATTTATATGGGATATTGCTATGTCGGGTATTTTGTTGATAAGTTTAATTATTACCTTGTAAAAATCATATCTATTTCAGAAGATAGACTTTCTTGAAACATGTATCCATCATAATCAAATGATTTTAAGTCATTTACATCGGTAATTTTATTGTCAACTATGTACCTCGTCATTAAACCCCTGGCTTTTTTTGAAAAAATAGCTATTGTTTTATACTCACCATTCTTAAGTTGTTTGAAGTTAGCAGAATAAACATCCGTATTGATTACTTTATTATCAACCGCTTTGAAATATTCGTTACTAGCTAAATTTAGAACTGGTTCATCCAATTCAAGTTCAGAATTAATTTGATCAGTGATTTTTTTCCTCCAAAAATCGTAGAGGTTTTTATTTGAATCAAATGCTAATTTGGTACCCATTTCTAATCTGTAGGGTTGAATTAAATCTAAAGGTTTAATTAGACCATACAATCCAGAGAGGATTCTAACACTTTTTTGTATGAAATCGAGACTATCATCTTCAATTGTGTAAGCATCAAGACCCCTGTAAACATCTCCGCTAAAAGCATAAATTGCCTGTCTTGCATTATTCTGAGTAAAAGGTAATGACCAGCTTTGATTTCTTTCATAATTAAGATCAGCAATTTTTGAGGATATACTCATTAAATTTGAAAGTTCAGAGGGACTTTTTGATTTTAAAATTGAATTAAGATACTCAGCCTCTTTTTCAAAGCAAATATTAGAATACGCTTCAGTAGGAAGCTTGGATTTGAAATCAAGTGACTTAGCAGGAGATAATAAAATTTTCATCTGTGAATTGATTTATCGTAAAAATAAATAAGAAAAACAACTTATTCAAGAAAAACAATGAATATGCCAAATTAAATTGTTGCGTAGTTTTTCCATTTTTCAATACAGCTTTTGAAATCTGTTGGTAGATCAGAATCAAACTCCAAGAATTTTCCGCTAGTTGGATGAGTGAAGCCTAGTGTTTTAGCATGCAGAGCTTGTCTGGGGAGTAATTTGAAGCAATTGTCTACAAATTGCTTGTATTTTGTAAAGGTAGTTCCCTTAAGGATTGAATCACCACCATATCTATTGTCATTAAAAATTGTATGTCCAATGTGTTTCATATGTACCCTTATTTGATGGGTCCTCCCTGTTTCAAGTACACATTTTAATAAACTTACATAATTCATACGACTTAGGACTTCAAAATTAGTAATAGCTATCTTGCCATTGTCTGAATTATCTTCATGAAGAACCATATTCTGAAGTCTATTTTTTGGATTTCTTCCGATATAATTCTCAACTCTACCCGAGTCGTCTTTTACATTTCCCCAAACCATTGCGATATATTCCCTCTTTGAAGTTTTATTTGCAAATTGATTAGATAAATGCACCATTGAGTTATCATTTTTTGCGACTACCAGCAATCCACTAGTATCTTTGTCTAATCTATGTACCAAACCAGGTCTATTTGACGAGTTTTTTGGAAGATTTTCAAAATGATAAATTAGTCCGTTTATCAAGGTGCCCGAATAATTTCCGTGACCTGGATGGACCACCATACCTGCAGGCTTATTAACAACTACCAAATCATCATCCTCATAAACTATATCTAAATCTATATTTTCAGCGATTAACAAGTTTTCATGCGGAGGATACTCAAATTTTACTTTTATGTTATCATTAGGCTTAACTTTATAATTAGACTTTACAACATTTCCATTTACTTCAATGCTGCCATTCTTAGCTGCCACTTGAATCTTAGTTCTTGTGGCATTTTCTACAAAATTCATTAAATACTTGTCTATTCTGAGAGGAGATTGACCCTTATCAACCTGAAATGAAAAATGTTCAAATAGTGACTTATTGTTTTCCATTGCCTAATTCAAAATCTATCACCGAAGTTCTTTTCAAATAATCCCCCTCATTAAGTTCATTACCATCATGGGAAATTGAGATAACCTCATCTCTCGCAATATCATCGACATATTCAATCTCACCAAAAATAAATCCAAGAGACTCTATGGTTTTCCTAGCTTGTCTAACGGTTATGCCTGTAATCTTTGGGATTTCAACCATTTCAAAATCTGAAGCATTTAGAGTTAAATATATCTTTCTCCCCTGCTTCACCTTTGCATTTGCTTCAGGAAGTTGGTCAAGAACAGAATTTATTTTAAATTCTGGATTATAGTTCCCTGAATCAGAGATTATGTATTGTAAATCTAGTTCACCTAATTCGGATTCAAACTCATCTATATTTTTTCCTATCAGATCAGGAACAACAATAAAATCCCCGTGACGGGTATTTAACCTTAAAAAGATAACCAGAACAACAAACAAAATTAAAGCTGTTATTATTATCATAAAAGATGTTTTAAAAAATGATTTGCTTAATAAATATCTCAGTAGGGACATATATAAAATTGAAATACAAACTTAATTAAATTTAAATAACTTTAATTAGCTACTTTTGGAATTATGAATCTTGAAAAAGCAAAAAATATTGGAATCATAATGGGAGGATATTCCAATGAATATGATATTTCAATTAAGAGTGGTCAAGTTGTTTATGAAACCCTCAAATACACATATAATTGTTTCAAAATTTATATTAAGAAAGATGAATGGATTTTGAAGAAAAACAATAATTCTTATTCAATTGACATTGACAATTTTAAGATTAACGGGTTTAACAATTTGAAGCTTGATTGTATTTTTAATGCAATTCATGGGTCACCTGGTGAGGATGGCAAAATGCAAAAATATTTTGAGGATAAAAATATTCCAATAACCGGCTGTAATTCATATCTATCAGAGCTAACGTTTGATAAAATTGCTTGCCTAAACTTCCTTTCTTCAAAAGGAATTAAAGTTGCAAAGTCGGTCAGTTTTCTTAAATCCGAAATGATTGATGTTAGTGAAATAACAAAGAAAATCGGTTTTCCGTGTTTTATTAAAGCCAGTAATTCTGGAAGTAGCTTTGGAGTGTTCAAAGTTTATAACAAAGAAGAAATGGTAAAATGCATTAATTCAGCATTTGAATTTGGTAACAAAGTTTTAATTGAATCATTTATTCAAGGAAGAGAATTTTCAATAGGGGTAATTAGTTACAAAGGTGTCACAAAAACCCTCCCGATAACAGAAATCATCACTTCAAATGATTTTTTCGACTATGAAGCTAAGTATGAGGGCAAAGCCGAGGAAATTACACCTGCTAAAATTTCAAATGAACTAAAATCTGAGCTTGAAATGTTGTCAAAGACAGTCTACAATCTTTTAGGATTAATTGGTTTTTCAAGAAGTGAATTTATTGTAAATAGTAGTGGGATATATTACCTGGAAACTAACACGGTGCCAGGCTTAACCGCAGAAAGTATTTTACCTCAGCAAGCCAAATGCGCAAATATTTCCTTAAAAGAATTATTTACTAACGCAATTAACGAAGCAATTATTTAAATAAATTTGAATTATGAAAAGAGCTGTATTCCCGGGTTCGTTTGACCCAATCACTTTAGGGCATTGTGAAATCATTGTTAAGGCCTGTGAAATTTTTGATGAGGTTATCGTCTCTGTTGGAAATAATATTCAAAAAAAATATATGTTTTCAATCGATCAACGTTTAAATTTTATATCACAGGAGTTCAAAAGTAATTCTAAAGTTTCAGTAGAAAAATATGAAGGGTTGACTGTTGATTTTTGTAAAAGTAAAAACGTTAAACATATGGTAAGGGGCTTAAGGAATCCAGCAGATTTTGAGTTTGAAAAAAAAATTGCACTTTTTAATAAAAGCTTAGAAAACACTGAAACCATTTTCCTTCTTACATCCCCCAATAATGCATTCATTTCCTCATCAATGGTAAGAGAAATAATGGAAAAAGGAGGAAACTATAAAAAATTTGTTCCAAGTTCGGTAACTGTCTAGTCAATTAACAATCTTATATTAGCATAACTTTTTGGTAAAATCGATGGTAAGTTTTCGATTCCAATCCACTCCACTCTTGAAATCCCCTCTTTTTTCTGAGGTTTTAATTTTCCTTCATAATCAGATTTCATTTCAAACCAATAGGTAGACTTAATGTAGTTTTTACCACCTCTTTTGAAAATATGATAGGTTTTTTCCAGCGGCCTAATGATGGATAAGTTCTTTATTCCTGTCTCTTCCATAACCTCCCTCAAGGCAGTTTGAGAAATATTTTCATTTTTCTCTGCTTTTCCTTTAGGTAAATCCCATTTTTTATTTCTGTAAATAAAAAGAATTTCTGATTTCTTATTAATAACTTTACCTCCAGCAGCAATTATTTCAGGGAATTTTTTCTTTAACTCACCCATCAACGAATCAACTTTTTTAGATAATATTCCTATTGAATTAACCTTCTTTTTTGTAAGCAATGCCAGTAAATCAAGACTTTGTACCAGCTCAGAGTCTATAATTAGACTATTTTTCAAATCAGATTTTTTATCTGAAATTATTATTGGTTTTTCTTTATAAAAAATTTGTAACATTCAAAAAAATACTAAACAAAATTAATACTTTTGTCGTAAGAATAATGGACAAACAAGTACAAAATAGTTACAGCTCCCAAACCGCTGAGCTTCTTTTAAAATTAAAAGCCATTAAATTAAGCCCTAATGACCCTTTCACATGGGCATCAGGTTGGAAATCTCCAATTTATTGTGATAATAGAATTTTATTGTCTGACCCCAATTCTAGAGATATTATAGCAAACTATTTTGCTGAAATTATAAAACAAAAATATAAAAGCGCAGAAGTTATTGCGGGAGTTGCTACTGGGGCTATCGGAATTGGAATATTAGTCGCGCAAAAACTTAATCTACCATTTATTTACGTACGACCTGAGGCAAAAAAGCACGGGAGAAAAAATAAAATTGAAGGCAAAATTTTAGAAAACCAAAAGATAGTCGTAATTGAAGATCTAATCAGTACCGGAAAAAGTTCTTTAAATGCAGTAAGAGCATTACAAGAATCAAATTTAGAAGTATTGGGTATGGTTGCAATATTTACTTACGGGTTTAATATTTCAAAAGAAAATTTTCATGAAAATAAAGTTGAGTTGATTACACTAAGCAATTACAACGAACTAGTAAAAAAAGCAATAGAAATTAATTACATTGGTCATAAAGAATCAGAAACATTAAAAAAATGGAATGAGAACCCAGAAAATTGGGGTTAAGACTCAAATCTAATTTCATTTTCAGTATAATTTACCTCTCGATTATCAGCTTTCATAATTACCAACTCTCCATTTTTATTAATACGAGATATCTTTCCTGAAAATCTTTTACCATCCTTTGTTATAAAATTCGAATCAGTATTCTTTAAAAATAGTTGATTGTTATAATATTTAAGTAGAGCTCCTTCATTTTTTTCATATTGTAAAAATTTCTTACAAAAAATTTCTCCCAATCTACTTGCCAATGTATCTAATGAAAATTCACGCCCAGTTTGGATAAACATTGAAGTTGCATTAGGTAGATTTTTAAATTTTCTTTGATTCACATTAACACCTACCCCAATAACACTGTGATTTATAAAATTGCCTTTGACACTATTCTCAATCAAGATACCTGAAATTTTTTTATTTTCTGACATTATGTCATTAGGCCACTTGATTGTCAGTTTATTTAACTTGTTTTCACTGAGTAAATTAAATACGGCAATTGAACTAATTAAATTTAAAATGAATTTATTATTAATATTTAGGCTATTAAACCTCTTGTAAATACTAAATGCCAGATTAAGAGAAGCATCGTTAGCCCATATATTGCCATTTCTGCCTTTCCCTTTAGTTTGATGTTTCGAAATAACAACAGTCAAATCGTCCAAAGATTCTTTAGTTAAAAGTTTTTTTAAATAAGAATTTGTTGAATCTATGGCATCAAGTTTGATTATTTTCATACACATAAAGTAAAAAAAATAATAAATTTGTACAAGCACAGAATTACTTAATGGCAGGCAGAGTAAAATTTAAAAAATTAATCAGATTGATTATTGACGGTATAGAAGAAGTAAAAGGCAATGAGATTAGTTTATTAGATTTGAGGAAGTTGGAAAACAGAATAAGTGATTATTTCATTATTTGTGACGGTAATTCTAATACTCAGGTTAATGCTATTATAAATTCTGTAACAAAAAGAGTGAGTAAAGAATTAAAAGATAAGCCCTGGGGAATTGAAGGAACTGAAAATGCTGAATGGGTTTTGCTTGACTATGTTGACGTTGTTGTTCATGTCTTTCAAAAAGATAAAAGAGAATTTTACGATCTTGAAGGATTATGGGGAGACGCAAAAAGAATTGAATTAAATTAGGTAAATGAAAAATCAAAAAAAACAACAGAAACAACCACAATTTAACCAATATTGGATATTCGGTTCTATTGTCCTTGTATTTTTACTATTAAATGTATTTTCTGGCGCAGGTTCTCAAAAATCTTTCACCACTACTCCATCAAAATTTTTTGAGTTTGCCTCCAACGGTGATGTAGAAAAAATCGAAATCATTAATAAAAGAGAGGTTTTTGTTTACTTAACACGAGATGCAAGAATTAAAGATGAACATAAGAATACAACCAAAAACTCTCTATTATCTATCGCATCAAAAAATCCAAATTACAGGTTTGAATTTGGTGACTTGCAAAATTTTGAAAACAAGCTTTCCAAGGTAAATGAGGAGTTTAATCAAAATATTGAGGTTAATTATATAACAGAACAAAATATTTGGGGTGATATACTAATATCAATGCTCCCCTTCATAGTAATCATTGCAATTTGGGTTTTTATTATGAGAAGAATGTCAACAGGCGGTGGAGGTGCCGGTGGACAAATTTTTAGTATAGGTAAATCCAAAGCAAAGTTATTTGATGCCAATGCACAGGTTAAGGTGACATTTAAAGATGTTGCTGGTCTTGAGGGTGCAAAAGAGGAGGTACAGGAGATTGTAGATTTCTTAAAAAATCCAAAGAAATATACAGCTCTAGGTGGAAAAATTCCTAAAGGTGCACTTCTAGTGGGAGCTCCCGGTACCGGAAAAACCTTACTTGCAAAGGCGGTCGCCGGTGAAGCTAAAGTTCCATTTTTCTCTCTTTCAGGTTCTGATTTTGTTGAAATGTTTGTTGGTGTTGGTGCCTCTAGAGTTAGAGATTTATTTAAACAAGCAAAGGAAAAATCACCCTCTATTATATTTATTGATGAGATTGACGCAATTGGTAGAGCAAGGGGAAAAAGTAATTTTACAGGTTCGAATGATGAAAGAGAAAATACGCTAAACCAATTATTAACTGAAATGGATGGTTTTGGAACCAACACTAATGTAATTGTAATTGCTGCAACAAATCGAGCAGATGTTTTAGATAAAGCACTTATGAGAGCTGGAAGATTTGATAGACAAATATATGTTGATTTACCAGACGTTAGGGAAAGAAAGAAAATTTTCGAAGTACATTTAAGACCCCTTAAGAAGTCATCCTCTGTGGATATTGACTTCCTATCAAAACAAACCCCTGGATTTTCGGGTGCTGACATTGCCAATGTTTGTAATGAAGCTGCTTTAATTGCTGCAAGAAAAAATAAAAAATCTGTTGGCAAACAAGACTTTTTGGATGCTGTAGACAGGATTGTTGGAGGACTTGAAAAGAAAAATAAAATAATAACCGAAGATGAAAAAAAGGCAGTTGCTTATCATGAGGCTGGGCATGCTACAGTTAGTTGGATGCTTGAACATGCTGCTCCGCTTGTAAAAGTTACTATAGTGCCTAGAGGAAGATCACTCGGAGCTGCGTGGTATCTTCCAGAAGAAAGATTGATTGTCAGACCTGAACAAATGCTAGATGAAATGTGTGCTGCGCTTGGCGGTAGAGCTGCTGAAAAAGTAATATTTAATAAGATTTCAACCGGTGCTCTTAGTGACTTAGAAAAAGTAACAAAGCAAGCTAGAGCCATGGTGACAGTGTATGGGCTAAATGATAAGGTTGGAAACCTGACATACTATGACTCTTCTAATGGTAACGAGTATGGTTTTACAAAACCATACAGTGAACAGACTGCTGAAACAATTGACAAAGAAATTTCTGCAATTATTGAAAAGCAGTATCAACGAGCTATTTCAATTCTGAAAAAAAACAAAAAGAAACTTGTTCAACTTGCAGAAGTTCTTTTAACGAAAGAGGTTATTTTCAAGGATAATTTAGAGGAAATATTTGGCAAAAGACCTTTTGATAAAGCTGACTCCAAAGAAACCAAAGCTAAATAAATATTATTTATTGTTTTAGTTATCAAAAATTAACTTCATTTGGTTAACTTTAGAAAACCAAGTATACCTATACAGTAAAATTTAAATAAATTGAATTTTTTTAAAAAGTTTTTTAAAAAACCCTCATCAAAAGAAGACTCTAAAAATTCCGAAAGCAAATTCCTACCAAAAAAAAAGGCTGTAATTGAGGAGAGGTTTATTTTAAAATTTATCGAAAACGGAGGTAAATTTCTCTACTGTGAAAATCTTAATGAAGTTAAGAAAAATTTTAATTTAATTCTTGATGAAAATGAATGGATAGACAGTGATATTTTAGTCATTAATTCAGAGCTAAAAAAGCATTATAATTTGTCAAACAAATTTAGTTCAAGTCTAGAAGAAACTAAATGTTTTGTCACCGACTGTGAAAATCTAATTGCAAGCGATGG
This sequence comes from uncultured Bacteroidota bacterium, assembly GCA_902626585.1. Classification (GTDB taxonomy): domain Bacteria; phylum Bacteroidota; class Bacteroidia; order Flavobacteriales; family Flavobacteriaceae; genus MED-G13. Next base: position 5,458 of record CACOGA010000021.1, on the reverse strand, counting down.
ATCCATATTAATTTCATCGAATCAAATACATGAAAAAAAACTGAATGAATTTCCCCAATGTCTCATAATATTATCTGATACTAGAAAACTAAAAAATACAATTAGCGAAGGGCTCTCAGACATAAAATCTAAGAGCAAGAATATACCCACAAACATTACTACTATTAAAAATTTTAACACAATCAAAGAGGATAAAGATTTTTTAAGTTATGGAACTTCATCAAAAAACTTATATTTGATTCTTCTAGAAAAAGGATTTAAATAATTTGAGAGAATCAAGTACAAGAATAATCAGTGGGTTTATATTTGCTGGGGTGTTTATTGCCTCATTGTATACGCATGTTAGTTTTGCCGTTTTAACCTTTATTTTTGGTATTATTTCAACAAAGGAGTTCAACAAACTAACAAACCAAAGAGGTATTGGATATTACATTTCATTTTCGATACTATACATTTACTTTTCTGTCACAGAGTATTATCTGAATAGCAATCAAGAATTAAATTCATGGTTTAATGATTTAAAAGACACAATTCTGATTTTTAGCATATTTGTTTCACTTTTCCTTCTTAGAGACCTGTTTTCCTCGAAAAATTTACCGGGTATATTAGTCCAAAAATATTTTAGATTTATATTTTATATTACTTCTTCTTTTATCTTTATTTATTTGATAGCAAACTTTAATGGATTTTATGACCCCTCCATAATTCTTGGATGTTTTATTTTAATCTGGTTCAATGATAGCTTTGCATATATCATAGGAAAAAGTATTGGAAAACAAAAACTATTTTACAGAGTATCTCCTCACAAAACAGTTGAAGGTTTTTTGGGGGGTCTCCTGTTTTGTTGCATATCTGCATCTGTTGTTTCTAGATACATTGATGACACTTTAAGCACTCCAAACTGGCTTACAATTGCAATAATAGTAAGCGTTTTTGGAACATTAGGTGATTTAATTGAATCAAAATTAAAAAGAGAATCTAATGTTAAAGACAGTGGTAAAATTATGCCAGGGCATGGAGGAATATTAGACAGACTTGACAGTATTATATTTGCTAGCCCATATATTTATTTATATCTAAAACTAATCTAAGATGTTTCACAAAGAAGGGTTTAATATTATTTTGAGTACATTTCTTGCAGTAGCTATAATTGTAATATCTCTTGATTACTTTGAAGTAAAAAATGCCTTTACAATTAAAGTATTTCTGATCTTAATGCTAGTTTTTGTTTTACAATTTTTTAGGAATCCGAAAATATCTGTAAAGAAAAATGAAAATCATATTCTATCACCAGTCGATGGTAAGGTAGTGATAATTGAAGAGGTTTTTGAACCCGAATATTTTAAAGATAAAAGATTACAGGTTAGTGTCTTTATGTCGCCGATCAATGTACATGTAACCAGGTATCCTGCCAGTGGAAATATCATATTTTCTAAATATCACCCGGGCGCTTATTTGGTCGCTTGGCATCCAAAATCTAGCACAAAGAACGAAAGAACCACTATTGTAATTGAAAATGATAATTTTGAAAAGATTTTATATAGGCAAATCGCCGGAGCACTTGCAAGAAGAATTGTTAACTATGCTAAAGTTGGAAATTCTGCAATACAAGGAGAAGATGCGGGATTTATAAAATTTGGATCAAGAGTTGACTTGTTTTTACCTATTGGAACAAAAGTTAATGTAAAATTAAACCAATCGGTCAAAGGCGGAGTGACTGTAATTGCTTCTAAATAGTTAGTTTTCTAAATTATTGAGTCTCGAGGTTAATACATCGATTTTCGAAAGTGCATCATCCTTTTTCTTGATTTCATTTTGAATAACAATTTCTGGCGCATTTTCTGTAAACCTTTTATTTTTCAGTTTTGCATTCACAGATTTTAAAAAGCCTTTTTGATATTCTAAATCTTGTTTGATTTTTATGATTTCTTGTTCAACATTAATTTCCTCTTCAAATGGAATCGAATAAATGTTAGATTTTACTCTAAAGGTTAATGCATTTTTAATTTCAGAATCTTCATACCTAATATTATTTACATTACAAAGCTTTGAAATTATTGAATCATAATTTTTTGTAAAGTTATCATTATTTACAACGCTAAGTTCAACACTTTTTTTAAATGATATTTGATGTTTTTTTCTAAGATTTCTGATTCCAGAAATTATATTTTGTAGAGTTTCAAAATTATTTATTATATCATTATTAATGTTGTTTTCTGACTGAGGCCATTCTGAAATTACTATAGCTTCATCAGCACTACGCTCTGCGATTAAATGCCAAATTTCCTCAGTGATAAATGGCATGAAGGGATGTAAAATTAGCAAGTTATTTTCAAAAATTTTAATTACTTCCTCATAAGTCTTTGAATCAATAGGCTTGCCGTATTCAGGTTTGATAATTTCCAGTAGAACTGAGCAAAAATCATCCCAAATTAGCCTGTAGATACTCATTAAGGCATCACTGATTCTAAACTTACTAAAATGATCATTGACCCGATTTAAAACGTCATTAAATTTGTGCTTATACCAAATAATAGAATTATAACAATAATCGGGCTGCTCAATATCGGAAATCTCCCACCCATTTACTAGCCTAAATGAGTTCCAAACTTTATTCGAAAATGATTTTCCTTGATCACAGAGATTGGTATCAAAAAGTAAATCATTTCCGGCGGCTGAACTAAGCATAAGCCCAACACGTACACCATCGGCACTGTATTCATCGATCAATTTTAATGCATCAGGAGAATTTCCTAGAGATTTACTCATTTTTCTCCTCTTGTTGTCTCTTACCAAACCTGTAAAATAAACATTTTTAAAAGGCTTTTCATCTCTGAATTCGTAACCGGCCATTATCATTCTTGACACCCAAAAAAAGATAATATCAGGACCTGTTACCAAATCATTTGTGGGATAATAATATTTTATTTCATCATTATCAGGATTATTTATTCCATCAAAAACGCTTATTGGCCATAGCCAAGATGAGAACCAGGTATCCAAAACATCTTCATCCTGACTCAAATCATCTTTAGTAATTTTAGTATTACCTGTTTTTTCTTTGACTAGTTCCAATGCCGATTTAATGTCTTCAGCAACAACAAAATCTTTTCCATCAGTTCCATAATAATAAACAGGTATTTGATGTCCCCAATATAATTGTCTTGAAATATTCCAATCCCTTATATTCTCCATCCAGTTTCTGAATGTATTATCAAATTTTTTTGGATAAAATCTAATTTCGTCAGAATTTAAAACTGATTGTATGGCCGGTTTAACAAGCTCATCCATTTTCAGGAACCATTGATGACTAAATTTTGGCTCAATAACAGCACCTGTTCTCTCACTTACTCCAACTTTGTGAATTATATTTTCATGCTTTACAAAAAGTTTTATCGAATCTAACTCATCAATAATCTTTTTTCTAGCTGCGAATCTATCAATACCTGAATAGTGAAGGCAGATGTCATTCAAAGAGGCATCATCATTTAAAATATCAATAAATTCTAGATTATGTTTTTCACCTAAAATTTTGTCATTGTGATCATGTGCTGGAGTAACTTTTAAACATCCAGTTCCATAATCAATATCGACATAATCATCAGCAATGATAGGAACTTGTCTGTCAACAATTGGAACTACAGCTTTCTTTCCGATTAAATGCTTAAATCTATCATCATTAGGATTAACACAAATCCCTGAATCTCCTAAAATTGTTTCAGGTCTAGTTGTGGCTACAGTAACATATTTTTCTGAGTCAACAATTTTATATTTTATGTAATAAAGTTTATCATTTTTTTCGATAAAGTTTACCTCCTCATCGGAAAGAGTTGTTTTTGCCTCCGGATCCCAATTAACCATCCTATATCCACGATAGATTAGTCCTTTATTGAATAAATCAGTAAAAACTTTTATCACTGATTTATTCATGTTTTCATCTAGGGTGAATTTTGTTCGGTCCCAGTCACATGAACATCCAATTTTTTTAAGCTGATCTAATATTATATTTCCAAATTGGTTTTTCCATTCCCATGCGTGATTTAAAAAATCTTCTCTGGAAATATCATTTTTTTCAATACCATTTGATTTTAATTTCTCAACCACTTTTGCCTCGGTAGCTATCGATGCATGATCAGTCCCAGGGACCCAGCATGCATTTTTACCAAGCAATCTAGCACGCCTGACCAAAATATCTTGGATGGTGTTATTTAGCATATGCCCCATGTGAAGAACACCTGTAATATTAGGAGGAGGAATCACAATTGTATATGGTTCACGATCATCAGGTTTTGAAGAAAAAATAATTATTATTTATCCAGTAAGTATACCACTTATCCTCAATTTTTTTTTGTGATCATATTTTGTCTCAGCGCTCATAATTTAATTTACCAATACGAAAATACTCATATTTCTTAATCTGACTAATTATAATTATATTTATATGACTAAAATTTATTAAAAAAATTATGAAAAAATTATACATACTTATTTCAGTTTTTATGATCAGCTTTTTAGGTTTCTCACAGGGTAAGAAAGCGATTATTACTTTTGAAAAAAAACGGTTATTGATTATGGAACTGTAGATAAAGGTGCCGATGGTGTTAGAGATTTTGTTTTTACTAATACTGGAGATGCACCATTAATTATTTCTAATGTCAAGTCCACTTGTGGATGTACAATTCCTAAAAAACCTGAAAAACCAATTTTACCAGGTGAATCTGATAAAATTCAGGTCAAATATGATACAAAGAGAGTTGGATTTATCCGAAAGTCGATCAGCGTTACCTCAAATGCTTCAAACTCTAACGTTGTTTTAAAAATTACAGGTCAAGTTATTGCTGACAACAATAAAACAGGTCTAGAAAAAAAGAAAAAAAGTATAGTAGAAGACTACTAAAAATCTAGGCAATGCTTACAATTTCAAATAAGGGAAAATTAATGCCTGAGTCCCCTATAAGAAAGCTCGTTCCATATGCAGAAAGAGCTAAGAAAAAAGGGGTTAGGGTATTTCATCTAAATATTGGACAACCCGATATTGAGACACCTCCATCAGCGATGGATGCGGTTAGAAATTCTGATATCAAGGTATTAGCATACTCAAAATCTGAGGGTGATTTTGAGCTAAGAAATAAAATTTCTGATTATTACTCAAAGATAAATATTCATATCGATGAGTCGCAAGTTATTGTGACCAGTGGGGCTAGTGAGGCACTATTATTCACAATTGGAAGTATTATGGATCCGGATGACGAGGTCATTATTCCAGAACCATTTTATGCTAATTATAATGGTTTCTCTGCTGCAAACGGAGTAAATATTGTTCCAATATTTTCCAGCATTGAAAATAATTTTGAATTGCCAAAAATTCAGGAATTTGAAAGATTAATTACACCAAAAACAAAAGCGATTTTGATATGTAATCCAAACAATCCAACGGGATATGTTTATTCTCACAATG
>CACOGA010000020.1 GCA_902626585.1 uncultured Bacteroidota bacterium | reverse complement strand
ATATCCCCTCCAATTTTTTTTCCAAATTTTTCCTCTTCGCCATAGGTGTCCAAGAAGTCATCTTGAATCTGAAATGCCAAACCAAGATTTTTTCCAAATTCATAAATATTATTTTGATCTTTTTCAGATGCTCCAGCAACAATAGCACCCATTTTCATAGATGCACCAATTAAAACAGCAGTTTTAAATTGAATCATTTTTAGATATTCATCCGCAGAGACATTCATCTCTTTAGAAAAATCAATATCCATTTGTTGACCTTCACAAACTTCAATAGCTGTTTTGCTAAAAAGATTTGCAAGTGAAACAAATGTATTAGCAGGATAGTTTTCAAAAAGCTGATAAGCAAGAATCAACATCACATCACCCGACAATATTGCAGTGCTTAAATCCCATTTTTTATGTACAGTTTGGTTTCCTCTTCTAAGGGGAGCTTCATCCATAATATCGTCATGAACCAAGGAAAAGTTATGAAAAACCTCAACAGCAAGTGCAGCATCTAGGGCATCTTCATGGCTATCGTTAAAAATATCACAAGTCAATAAAGTTAGTATTGGTCTTATTCTTTTACCTTTCAAACTTAGAATATAAGAAACAGGTTCATATAAATTTTTAGGATTATTCGGTGACTGAAAATTCTCTAAGTATGATAAAAATTTTGAACGGTATTCCTCAACTGTTAGCATTTTACAAAAATACTAGATATATGATAATTGATTACTACTTTTTTAAAAATTGTATCAATTAATTTGGCATAGAAGAAAATTATAATAATATCTTACTAAATTTGTTAGAATAAGTAAATAAAATGTATAGGTCTCATAATTGTGGTGAATTAAGAATTAATGATTTAACTAAACAGGTTGAACTGTCAGGATGGATTCAAAAAATCCGTGATAAAGGTTTTATTATGTGGGTTGACCTAAGGGATCGTTATGGTATTACGCAGTTAATTTTTGATCAAGAAAGAACTCCAGCCGATGTTATAGAGCTTGCAAAAACTTTGGGTAGGGAGTTTGTAATAAATATTAAAGGACATGTTATAGAAAGAGCCTCAAAAAATTCTTTAATAGACACCGGTGAAATTGAAGTTTTAGTAACAGATTTAAATATATTAAACACATCCAGTACACCTCCATTTACAATCGAAGATGAATCAGACGGTGGTGAAGAATTAAGGATGAAGTATAGATACTTGGATATTAGAAGAAATCCTGTAAAAAATAATTTAATCCTTAGACATGAAATAACTCAAGAGGTCAGAAAATATTTATCAGACAATTCTTTTATCGAAATCGAAACTCCATATTTAATTAAATCAACACCTGAAGGTGCTAGAGATTTTGTTGTTCCATCAAGGATGAATCCTGGACAATTTTATGCGCTACCACAATCGCCACAAACTTTCAAACAACTTTTGATGGTAGCTGGTATGGATAAATATTTCCAAATCGTTAAGTGTTTTAGAGATGAAGACTTAAGAGCAGATCGACAGCCTGAATTTACGCAGATTGATTGTGAAATGGCATTTGTTGACCAAGATGAAATCTTAACTACTTTTGAAAATTTAGTTAAACATATATTCAAAGCGGTTAAAAAAATTAATCTAGACAAATTTCCTGTAATGACATACGATGATGCAATCCAGAAATTTGGAACAGATAAACCTGACTTGAGATATGATATGACTTTTGTAGAATTAAATGATGTCACCCAGCATAAAGACTTTAATGTATTTAATATTGCTGAGCTTGTTGTGGGTTTTGTGATTAAGGGAGGAAATAGTTTTACAAGAAAAGATATCGATAAATATACCGAATGGGTCAAGAGACCTCAGATTGGAGCTGGTGGACTTGCGTACATGAGAATTCAAGATGATGGATCTTTTAAATCATCAGTTGATAAATTTTATGATCAATCAGATTTGAAAAGTTGGTCAGAAAAATCAGGCGGTAACAAAGGAGATATTTTATTTATTCTAAGCGGGGATAAAGAAAAAGTAAGAACTCAGCTTGGGGCTTTGAGGGTTCATGTAGCTGATGAATTAAACCTAAAAGATCCTGAAGAGTTTAAACCACTTTGGGTTGTTGACTTCCCATTACTTCATTGGGATGAAGAAACAAAAACATATCACGCAATGCACCATCCTTTCACATCTCCAAAAACTGATCAAATTGATATGATTGATTCTGATCCATCTGCCGTTCGAGCAGATGCATATGATTTGGTGTTAAATGGAAATGAGATTGGCGGTGGATCTATTAGAATACATGACAAGAAAATTCAACAAAAAATGTTTGATTGTCTTGGCTTTACAAAAGAAGAAGCTGATAAACAATTTGGCTTTTTAATGAATGCATTCGAATATGGCGCACCACCCCACGGAGGAATTGCATTTGGACTAGATAGACTAGTGGCAATTATGGGTGGAAATGAAATTATTCGTGATTTTATAGCCTTCCCAAAAAACAATTCAGGTAGAGATATAATGATAGACTCTCCGTCCACAATTTCAGAAGAGCAGTTAAAAGAAATTAATCTAAGACTAAAATCTAAGTAGTGAAGAAAATAATACTAATATTTTTCACTATTTCATTATCATTAATTCTATTTGGATTATTAACAGAGTCTGAAAACTTCCAAAAATACATAGGCTCCGGAGTTTTGATTTTATTTTTTGTAGTATTTCCGCTTTTCTCGTACCACAGATGGAAAGATAAAAAAATGGAAGACTACTATTTGAATAGTGAGAACCTTAAAAAATTCAGGGAGAATAGCGATCTTTAGTTTAAATTTCTTCTCGAGATAAAAAACTTTTCAAGCATATCTTTACATTCATTTTGAAGTATTCCACCATATACTTTAGTCTTGGGGTGAAGTTTAGTTCCCAATTTTTTGAAGCCTCTTTTAGGATCTTCTGCTCCAAAATAAATTTTTGAAATTCTGCTCCAGTATAATGCTCCAGCACACATTTGACAGGGCTCCAAGGTAACATAGATAGAACAGTTTTCTAAATACTTTCCGCCAATATAATTAGATGCTGAAGTTATTGCTAATATTTCTGCATGAGCAGTCACATCATTTAAAGCCTCAACCATGTTATGTGCTCTTGCAATTATTTTATTGTCAGCCACAATTACTGCACCCACAGGCACCTCCCCTTTTGATAAAGCAATTTTTGCCTCATCAATTGCTTTACTCATAAAATAGTTGTCATCAAATTCAATTTTCATAGACTTCTATTGGTACTCAACACCAGTAATTTTATTGTAAACATTTAAAGCTTTTCTGTCAGAAAGTGAAGCCACATAATGACAAATCTCAAGTAATCGAGAATAAAGATTATCATGATTTAAATTCGTAGTTGAAGGTAATAATTTTAAAATTAGATCATCATAACTCGTTTGATTTCCTTGATAATATCGATTCACTGATGAAATAAAAGTATCCAAAAGCTTATTAATGATATTGTAGCCAGCTACCTCCTTTTCAATTACTTCCTTAGATTCATAAATTCTTTCAATACTAATTTTTATTATGTCTGCAATTTGAGGTTTATACTTACTTTTTTTCAATAGAGATACATGAAAATTACCACTCAAAATATCATCTTCATTTTCTATAAATATTTGTACTGCCTCATTTATTAATGTGTTAATCGATAAGGCTCTAAGATAACTTACTCGGTCAATTGTGTTGTTTAAAGTATTGTACTTTTCAGTATTAATCGAATCCCTTACAAGATTTATCAAATATTCTAAAGCATAATCCTCTTGCACCAACCCCAGATTAATACCATCTTCAAAGTCAATTATAGTGTAACATATATCATCAGCGGCTTCTACCAAAAAAGTTAACGGATGTCGATTATATCCTCCATCATCTTTTAATAATCCAAGCTCGTTAGCAATATCGACATATGTATTTTTTTCGTTTTGGAAAAAGCCATATTTCTTATCGGAAATATTTGAGGAAGGCTTTACTGGAAGTGATTCTTTGGGATATTTTACAAAAGCTCCAAGAGTTGCATAACTTAATCTTAGCCCTCCTTCTCTTCCAGCTCGGGACTGTGTTAAAATCTTAAATCCATTTGCATTACCTTCAAAATCACACAAATCTTGAAATTCCTTTTCATTTAAAATGTCCTTGAATTTTTTTCCAGGTCCTGATATGAAATATTGACCAATTGATTTTTCTCCAGAATGGCCAAAAGGAGGATTACCAATATCATGTGCCAATGAAGCTGAAGCGACTATTGCGCCAAAATCATTTGATTGGTATCCTAATTTATTTTTTAAGTGAGGGTATTTTTTTAAAATCTCTACTCCTACTTTTCTCCCAAGCGATCTTCCTACTACACTGGTTTCCAAACTATGTGTAAGTCTTGTATGCACAAAATCTCCCTGTGAAAATGGAACTACTTGAGTCTTATCCTGTAGACTTCTAAACTCAGAAGAAAAAATAATTCGATCATAGTCAACCTCGAATCCAAGCCTTGTTTCATCCTGATCAATTCTTTTTCTTTTAAATTCATCTCCATGTCTTTTTAAAGACAGTAATTTTTCCCATTCCATAAAAGACTATAATATCCCCAATAATAATAAAAATGCAATTAATAAAATCATAATTGCAACTAAATTTCTAATGTAATTTAGAGTAATCTTTTTTAAAGATTTGAAACCTAAAAATGACCCTGCTACTGCAGAAAGGATTGCCACAAGACCAAGTAATATATAATTTGATATTTCAAAATCCTTTATGTTGGAAAAATATACCCCAATTCTGGTTAGATCAACAAAAAATGAAATTACTACAGTGGTTGCAATAAAGACTGTCTTATCTAAATCTAACTTAATTAAAAAGGCACTTCTTAGTGCACCTTGATTTCCTGTTAACCCCCCAAAAAAACCACTTAATATACCGCCTAGAGGAAGTATGGATTTATTAAACTTTAACTTCTTAAAAAATGGTATTAAGTCGATTAAAGCAAAAGCTATTAAGATAATTGCTATTATAAATTGCAAGTATGAAACATTCATATTATGCCCCAGCAAACTGTAAGTAAATAAATTATCGTTACTTATAAAGAATAAAGCATACGATCCAACAAAAGCAAATAAAACTGCTGGGATTCCGAATTTGATTAAGACTTCTTTGTTAAATTGTTTACCAATAATTGAAAGCTTAAATATGTTGTTGCAAAAGTGAACAATTCCAGTAAGTGATATTGCAATTTCAGGCGGGAAAAAAATAAGCATCACAGGAGTGAGTATTGTGCCCAAACCAAAGCCAGAAAAAAAGGTTAGAAGTGCAGCTGCAAATGCTACTGTTGCTATTATTAAAATTTCCATTTTTAATTTTAAATTCTTTTATAATATAATATTCATTTATATTTATTTAAAATTATTTTGAAATGAAAATCAAACTATCATTATTATTTTTTCTTTTGTCATTCTTTGCATTGGTTGGTCAAAATGAAGATGTGTATGAAAATTGGTCAAGCATAGAAGTTGATTATGGATTAACAAAAAATATTGACATTTATGGAGGTGGACAGTTAAGGATAAAATCGGTTGGTGATACATACAATAAATCCTTTTATGAAATTGGTGCAAAAATTAAAATTAATGATTACCTAAGCTCTGGATTTGGTTATAGGGGGATTGATGAATTAGATGATGTAGGTAATATACAAGGTCATGAAAAATTTAATAGATATCACGCTTTTTTGACCGGTGCGTTTGATTATAAAAAATTTGATTTCCGATTGAGACTTCAATTTCAAAGAAAGAATGAAATGGGAAATTCTGATTCTGTAAACAATGATTTTTTTAGAACAAGGTTTGAGGTTAGATACGATATTAAAGGGTGGAAAGCTGATCCAAGAATAGGTATTGAGTTTTTTACAAAAGATGATTTAAATTTTGATGAGAATTACAAAAAATACAGATTTTCATTTGGTACAAAACTAAACTTAAAAGGACCAAATTCTCTAACAATAAAATATATACTTCAAGAGGAGGTTAGGGTTGAATCTCCAATATCACATCACATATTAAGATTAAACTATAATTATTCAATTAAAAGAAAATAATTATTTGTCAATAAGTTAACATTGAGTTAACATTGGACCCAGAATGTATCTTGATATTTGTCATAAATAAATTTATTATGAAATCAAATCCATTAATCTTATTATTTAGTCTTTTTACCTTTTTTACGTTCGCTCAAGATTCTGACAGTGAACCTAAAGGAGAGCCTCATTTTAAAGTATTTTGGAACTACAATTATGATTTTTCTGATGATGTTACTCAAACCAGTGCCTTTGAACTTGACAGGGTATATCTAGGTTATAGATATAAATTCAATGACAATGTTTCAGCTAAAATTACTTATGATGTTGGTAAAAATGATGCAGGTAGCAATTATACTGCCTTTGTTAAAATTGCTCAACTTGATTACAAACTAAGCTCAAAAGTAAAAGTTAGTATGGGTATGATTGGCGGAAAACAATTTAACGATCAAGAAAAAGTTTGGGGATACAGATATATCTATAAAACTTTACAAGACGAAAACAAATTTGGGTCAAGTGCAGACTTAGGTGTTAATGCAGAAATAAAATTAAGTGACAATTTAACTACAAATATTTTTGCTTTAAACGGTGAGGGATATAAAAATCCGCAAGATACTGATGGTAACCAAAGATTTGGTTTAAATCTTATATATGATTTATCTGATAAATTAAAAATGAAATTTTACTACGATACTCAAGCCTCAGAGTCATCAGAATCCTTAAACAATATCGGATTATTTGCTGGTTATAAATCTGGTGGTTATAGTATCGGAGCGGAATACAATAAAATGGAAAATGGGACAACCTATAAAAACCCTGTAGACAATCATAATTTAGATGGGATTTCAATTTATAATAGATATTCTATAAATGATAAATATGAAATTTTTGCTAGATACGATCAAATAAGTTCCAATGTCGTAGATGGTGCTACAAACTCTTGGAACTATGATGATGATGGTTCACTAATAATTATTGGAACTCAATACAAAGCTAATAACGGAGTAAAATTTTCTCTTAATGGAAGAGGCTTTAGTTATGAAAACTTAGATACTAATTTATTTGAGGTCTACTTCAATGTTGAATTTAAATTATAATAATTGATAATGGAAAATATATATTTATTAATGGTTGTTGCCTTAATTGCTCTTGCAGTAGCTGACTTGGTAGTTGGGGTAAGTAATGATGCTGTAAACTTTTTAAATTCAGCACTTGGTTCAAAAGTTCTTTCCTTTAGGACAATAATGATTGTTGCAAGTATTGGAATTTTTGTTGGCTGTGTATTTTCAAGTGGTATGATGGAAGTAGCCAGAAAAGGAATTTTTAATCCTGGTGAGTTTTACTTCAATGAAATTATGATCATATTTATGGCGGTAATGATTACCGACATATTATTACTTGATTTTTTCAATACAATTGGAATGCCTACATCAACAACAGTTTCAATCGTGTTTGAACTTTTAGGTGCATCAGTTGCAATGGCATTAATAAAAATTGGAATGGACAATGGTTCTTTTTCAGATGTTGTTAATTATATAAATACCTCTAAAGCAACTCAAATTATTGGAGGAATTCTCTTATCTGTATTTGTTGCATTTTCGGTGGGGGCCATAGTTCAATGGATTTCTAGACTTTTATTATCATATAATTTTGATACCAAACCGACTTGGGTTGGTGCCGTTTTTGGTGGTGTTGCTCTTACTGCACTGACATACTTCATTTTAATGAAGGGTATCAAAGGAACATCTTATGCAAAGGAGAGTTTTGATTTAATTGGAGGAGTTACAATTAAAGATTTCTTGGAAAACAATGTCTTTCAAATTGTAATGTATACATCAGCATTCATGTCTTTACTTTCTTATGCCTTTATTCAGTTTTTTAAGTTTAATATTTATAAAATAATTATTGGTGTTGGTACATTTGGTCTAGCTCTAGCATTTGCTGGAAATGACCTTGTTAACTTTATTGGTGTACCAATAGCAGCTTGGCAGTCTTATGAAGCATGGGTGGCATCAGGTGTAGCAGCAAATGAATTTGGAATGGGAGTTTTAGCTACTAAAGTTCCAACTCCAAATTTTCTATTGGTCTGTGCAGGAGTTATAATGGTACTAACATTATGGTTTTCTAAAAAAGCTAAGAGAGTTGTTAAGACTGAATTAGACTTATCAAATCAAGGAAATATAGATGAGAGATTTGAACCAAACTTTATTTCTAGAGGACTAGTTCGATTAGCAACAAATTCTGCAAATTTATTTTCTAAAATAACCCCTGATTCATTGAATAATAAAATTGAAGAAAGATTTAGAGTTCCAGAAACATTCACTAAAGAAATAGCAAAAGAAGATAAGCCTTCGTTTGATGTTATTAGAGCTTCTGTTAACTTAATGGTTGCAGGTATTTTGATTTCAATTGCTACTTCATACAAGCTTCCTCTTTCTACTACCTACGTTACTTTTATGGTAGCTATGGGTACGTCACTTTCCGATAGAGCATGGGGAAGTGATAGTGCAGTATATAGAGTTGCTGGTGTTTTAAATGTAATTGCTGGATGGTTTGGAACAGCCTTAATTGCGTTCACGGCTGCAGGAACGATTGCATATTTAATTAATATAAGTGAATTGATGATTGCTGTATTAATTTTCTTTGCAATCTTATTACTGGTTAGAAGCTATATTGTAAAAAAGAAAGCTACAAACGGGGTAATTGATGACAGCTTAGTTGAGGCAGAAAGTAGTTCACTTCAAGGAGTAATTCATGAAAGTGCTAAAAATATTTCTAAAGTTCTTGGAAGGTCTAGCAAGATATATAACAACGTAATTAAAGGTCTTTCAAGACATGATTTATCAGAGCTGAAGAAAAATAAAAAACAAATCTCTAAACTATCATCTGAGGTCGATAATTTAAAGGATAAATTATTTTACTTTATTAAAAATTTAGATGAATCAAGTTTAGGGGCAAGTAATTTTTATATTAACCTTTTAGGTTATCTTCAGGATATCACACAGTCGATTGAATATGTTTCAAAAGTGAGTCTCAAGCACATAAATAATAATCACAGTAAATTAACTCTGAATCAAATAAGGGACTTGCTAGACATTCAAAAGGTGGTTGCCGAAATATTTGAGAGTATATCTCTAACATTTGCTGATAAATCCTTTGGTGATGTTAAGAATATTCTAAAAGAAAAGAACAAAACTATCGGTCTTTTGGAGGAAAAGATTGAAGCACAAATTTCAAGAACTAGAACGTCTGAAGAAAAAAGTCCAAAAAATGCGGCACTGTACTTCAGTATTCTTCAAGAATCAAAAGATTTAATGAAAGAGGTTATGAATCTCATCGAGGAATACTATGTTTCATATGACAAGTCTGTGAAGCCAGCTAAACCAAAGGATGAATAATTAATATAGTGTTAAAAATAAAAAAGCCTCGGATTAAATTCGAGGCTTTTTTATATGAATAGGTTTTAATTACTATCCTTCACAACTCTCACACTCTTTCTTCTGCTTAAACTTCTGTGCAGCGTTCATACTGTGTTGATAGTATAAAGATTTAAGACCAAGTTTCCACGCAGTTACGTGAATCTTGTTAATGTCCTTAGTAGATGTGTCAGGATGTATAATTATATTAAGTGATTGTCCCTGATCAATATGATTTTGCCTATTTGCAGCTTGATAGATAATTGACATTTGATCTATTTCAGCGTAGGTTTTAAACACTTCTTTTTCATTTTCAGAAAGGAATTCAAGATCCTGAACTGAACCATCTCTATCTCTTATTTGTTTCCAAACTTCAGGTGTATCCATTCCCTTTTCTTCAAGCAGTTTTACCAAAAATGGATTTTTTATTGTTGTCTTGATTTTAGCAATATCCTTGACATATATATTTGACCAAATTGGTTCTATACCTTGTGATACTTGACCAAGAATAAAGGCAGATGATGTAGTAGGTGCTACAGCATTTAAAGTTGTATTTCTTCTACCATAGCCTTTAAGTAATTCTGGCTCCCCAAACTTTTCGGCTAGATCTCTTGATGCTTTATTTGAATGTTCTTTAATGTTTTTGAAAACTTCGCTGTTTAAATCGAAAGCCCCTTGACTATCGAAAGGTAGCATTTTGGATTGAAGTAGTGAATGCCATCCGAGTACACCCATGCCTAATGCTCTATTTTCTTTTGAGAAATTATAGGCGCGCTCCATGAAGAGGAATGTTTGCTGATCGTCTAAGTCATCTGAGTTTTTATAAACCTCTAGCTTTTCAAGGAATTCAGTTATAACAGCATCTAAAAAGTAAATCATTGTTTCTACAGCATCAGTATCTTTCCATTTATCATAGTGTAATACATTAATGCTCGATAAGACACAAACAAAAGACCAATTGTGGTCTGATGGTAACATTATTTCAGTGCATAAGTTACTTGCATAGATTGGTAAGTTTTTGTCTTTATAGACATCAGCAGCACCATTGTTTGCATTGTCTGTGAAGAAAATATAAGGATATCCCATCTCTCCACGACTTTGCAAAACTTTTGCCCAAACTGTTCTTTTTTCAACATCACCATCAATCATTTGTTGCATCCAATCATCTTTCACGGTAACCCCGTGGGTAAGTTCTTGAATCGGATTACCCTCGGTACCAATTTCTAAAAACTCCATAATGTCCGGATGGTCTATTGGAAGATATGGTGAAAATCTACCTCGTCTAACGGAGCCCTGACTAACAACATCAACCATGGACTCAAATAGTCTCATAATGTGTACTGCGCCGGAAGCTTCTCCATTGTCTTTAATGGCAGCTCCACGATGTCTAATTTTACCAAAATACCCAGACGTTCCTCCTCCAAGCTTAGACATCATACCAACTTCTGATTGGGAATATAATATGTTACCTATATCATCATCAATGTGAGATCCAAAGCAGCTTATGGGTAAGCCTCTTTCTTTTCCGAAATTTGACCAAACGGGAGATGCTAAAGAATAAAATCCTTGAGACATATAATAATAAAACTTATCGGCAAAGCCGGGCATTTCAAGCAATTGTTCGGCTCTTTGTGCAATGTTGGTAATACGCTCTTCAGCACTTATGCCATCACCTAAATATCCAGCAGCTAAAAATTTTCTGCTGTTTTCGTTCAGCCATTCAAATGATTTTTCAGATGTTTCTTTTAGTTGTTGCATTGACTTTTTTCTTGCTTGAATTAAATCTTTATGAGGATTTTCCTTCTTCTTTGCTGATGTTAGTTTTTTCTCCATATGTTAGAATAGGTCATCACTGGTTATACTTTGGCTTCTTTTGCTGTAATTTATAGACCTTTTGACAAAGAAGTCACCATGCTTGGTTCCGATAATTTCATCATCAAACCATTCTGTTTGTGCAACGAGGTCTTCGTCAATATCAAATACTTTTTCAATGCCAATACTTTCAAGTGAATTGTTAAATCTATTTTTTAAGAATTCGTTTACCACTGCTTTGGGTAAAAAGTCTAGCTCACCCTTTTCAAAAATCCAATCAACAACATCTTTCTCTGCCTCAAAAGCATTTAAACACATGTCTTGAATTCTTTTGTGATATTCGTCAGTGAACCAATCTGGATTTTCTTTTTGTAAAACTTTAATAAGGTCGATTCCAAAATCCCCATGGATTTGTTCTTCTTTTGATGTAGCCTCTACAACATTAGAAATTCCCTTCAACATATTTTTATGTTTGTTGAAACCCATGATAATTAAAAACTGAGAGAAAAGAGAAACGTGCTCAATAAACAAAGAGAAAAGAAGAATAGATTCTGCATACTCTCTATTATCATCACTTCTGGAATTTTTTAGTGCTTTTTCCAAGTAATGAACTCTTTTCATTATTGCAGGCTTTTTCTTTAATTCTTTAAACTCTAGGTTTAACCCTAAAATTTCAAGTAAGTGAGAATATGCATCGGCGTGTCTTACTTCACTTTCGGCAAATGTTGAGCCGACAGAGCCCACCTCTGGTTTTGGAATTCTGTGATACAAATCTCCCCAAAATGATTTTACCGCAACCTCAATTTGTGAGATTGCAAGCATTGTATTTTTAATTGCACTTCTTTCTACGTCTGATAAACGAGATTTGAAATCCTGAATATCACTCGTGAAATTAAATTCTGAATGAATCCAATATGAATGTCTTATTGCAGGAACGTATTCATACAGGTGTGGATATTCATATGGTTTAAGATTTACACGTTTTTCAAAAAGATCAGATTCACGTTGTTGAGCTCTTTTGTTTCTGTATAGTATATATGCTTTTGCTGCTTCCGTGAACTTACTTTCCATTAGCTTTGTCTCTACAATATCTTGTACTTCCTCAATTGTTGGGACGTATTCAACATCATTTTCTTTGCGACCAACTAGGGTCTGGTAAACTGAAAGCGCAACATCTTGGGCATTCTGTTCATCACCTTGACCAACTGCATTCATAGCCTTTTGAATAGCACCACTAATCTTTTCTAAATGAAAAGCTTTAGTGCTGTAATCTCGTTTAATTATGTATTCTATTTCCATAATATTTTAAATCATTTTTTAGTTAATAGCTCTAAAGTTAAATTTACAGCAAACATAAAGTTCACATTAATTACCACATCTTCAGCAGCTGGAGCAATACAAGTTTTTAACAAAATTTTCAACATTAATTTTTTTGAAAAAAAGTGTACAAAGTGACTGTATTCTTCAAATGAAAAACGGTCATATTTGTGTCACTGGCAACAAAAAATAGTCAAAATTCAAAAACTGTAACAGCCTGATTTCCTGGCTTTTGAGAGTTAAAAAGAAGCACATTTCAGTACTACATTAATCAAGCTAATTTTAAAACCTGATGATTTTATTTTGCTTGATTCGAGTTTGGTGAACTCTTAGCCTTTTTATTTAAATCATTACTTTGAACTAAAAAATCACAGAAAAAATTTAGTAATCTTTTAGCTTTACAGTTGTTGACGTATTATTAAAAATTTAAAAAAATTATTAATAAATTCGAACTTACAAAGATTGAAAATAGTTGTTGAAAATGAAAGGCTAATTTATTAACAATGACATTAAGTTTTTAACAAAAATTAACTACACATAAATGAAAATTTTAATCTACATCGTATCTCTTGCTGCAATCTCAATTATAGTGTTTAATGTAATTCAAATAAATTTTGAAAATCTTTTTTCTGAGGAAAACTTTAATTACGCTGTCATGATTTTAGCTGGTCTTAGCTGTCTTATTATAATGAGAATTATGATGATAAATGAAAAAATGAAACAACTGAAGAAAAATAAATAAAAAATTTAAATTTCAATTTGACAAACCTCAACCCCTGCTTTTTCCAAAAACTCTAAACCCGACGTGTCTTTATACTGCTCATTATAAACCACTCTTTTAATTTTGGCTTGGTGAATTAACTTGCTACAATCTTTGCATGGAGATAAAGTAACATATAATGTTGAACCTTCGCTTGATTGAGTTGAGGCTGACACCTTTGTTATTGCATTGGCCTCTGCATGAAGTACATACCATCTAGTATAATTATTTTCGTCCTCACACAAATTATCAAAGCCTGTTGGTGTTCCGTTGTAGCCGTCGGAAATAATCATACCATTTTTTACAATTATAGCGCCTACTTGTCGTCTCTTACAATATGAAAGCTTTCCCCACTCACTTGCAATTTTTAGATAGGCAACATCATATTTATTTTGTTTGTCTTTAGTCATGAATCTAAAATAAAAATTATTTTTCTTTTAGGAATTTAAATTCAGATAAACCACATTCTAAAAATGACACATACTCACTAGCGTCAGGCATGTAACCAACGGGGTCGTTCAATATTTGAAGTGTATTTGGGTCCATTAATAAATAAAACGGTTGTGAGTTTACGCCAAAATATCTGGCTTGAAAATGAGCCCACTTATGTCCATAGTTTTCTAATTTTCTTAGGCCGTTTCCATTAGTTCTTTCTACAAAAACTTTTTGGTTTTCTGGCAATTGCTTTTTGTCATCGACGTAAAGAGAGATTAAAATAAAATTTTCTCTTAATACTTTATCAACCTCAGGTAATGGCCAAACATGTTCTTCCATTTTCCTGCAATTAACACATGCATATCCTGTAAAATCAAGAAGGATTGGTTTATCCATTTTCTTTGCATACTCAAGGCCGGTTTTTAAATCCTTAAAACATTCTAGATCATTTGGGCAATCTTTTGGTGAAAAGTAGCTATATCCAAGCGGTGGTGCTAAACCACTTAATAATGATAATGCATTATAAGATTGTTTCTCTTTATCATATAATAAACCTGATGCTAAATAAATAGAAAATCCAAATGCAATAAGAGCACTGGTTAATCTTAATGCAGAAATTTTTTCAGGTTTAATTTCTTTTGGGAACCTTATTTTACCAATAAGATAAATTCCTAATAAAAGGAAAATAACAAACCAAAGTGCTAAGAATAATTCTATTTTTAAAATCCCCCAATGAGCTACTAAATCAGCATTAGATAAAAACTTAAGTGCAAGTGCTAATTCAATAAATCCAAGAGAAACTTTAATGGTATTTAACCAACCTCCAGATTGGGGTAACCTGCTGAGAACATTTGGGAACATTGCAAATAATGCAAAAGGTAAGCCTAATGCAAATCCAAAACCACCCATTCCAGCTGTTAATTCCCAAGCTCCAGAATCACCTGACAGAGATCCAGCTAATAAAGTTCCAAGGATGGGGCCAGTACAAGAAAAAGAAACTATAGCCAAAGTTACCGCCATAAAAAATATCCCAACAAAACCTGCTCTAGACTCTTGACCCGCAGACTTACTAGTCCATGATGAAGGAAGTGTTAATTCAAAATATCCAAAGAATGAAAAAGCAAAAACCAGAAATACAAGAAAAAATAAAATATTTAAATAAATATTTGTTGAAATATCATTTAAAATATCGGGATTAACACTGTCTAAAAGATGAAATGGAATACTTAATATTATATAAACTAAGAAAATAAAAAAACCATACATCAAAGCATTAAATACGCCCTTTTCATCTTCATTTTTTTTGGTAAAAAAACTTACCGTCAAAGGTATCATTGGGAAAACACAAGGAGTAAGCAAGGCTAAAAACCCTCCAATTATGCCTAGCAAAAAGATACTTAATAATGACTTGTCTTCGTCTTCAATTACTGTATCATTTTGGGAATTACAGTCTGATGATTGATTTTTAATTTCCTCCGGTTGGAAACCATAGAGAGCAAGGTTTGTTTCGATAGAATTTGTAATATCAAGATTTTCAATTTTGGCGTCTTGTTCCTTTGATTCCCCAAACTCAAACACGAAATCAATATCTGTTGGTGGTAAACATTTTGTATCATCACAGGCCATAAATGTTAAATAACCGGTAACATTAAAATTGTTAGCATCCGACTCTATAATTTGTTTGAAAGTTGCTCTTTTGGTAAACTTAGTTACCTCCATCAAAAATATTGGATCTTGTGAAACTAATTTATTTTCATCAATCTCAACAACACCTCCAATTAAATTATAATATCCTTCAGAATCTATCTCATTATTGAATTCAAATGACACAGGAATTGGGCATATTTCTATTTTACAATCAATACCATTATTATATATG
The DNA here is from genome assembly GCA_902626585.1 of uncultured Bacteroidota bacterium. Classification (GTDB taxonomy): domain Bacteria; phylum Bacteroidota; class Bacteroidia; order Flavobacteriales; family Flavobacteriaceae; genus MED-G13. The sequence goes on along the minus strand of CACOGA010000020.1, from coordinate 2,260 downwards.
TCATTTGAATAAAGAGCCCATCCAGGTTCAATATCTGCAATGAATGTAAGTTCATATGTATTTTCGGAAATTTGTTGTTTTGAAAAGCTCCAATCTACAGGGTCATATATTTGACCAACACCAAAAATTGGTATCAATAAAAAACTTAATATAAGAGAATAATATAATCTCATTCTTAGCTAATATTTTGGGTTGCTAATATAATAAATGTTTTTTCTCTTTACTTTGCCATCCAGCCTGAGATTTATAGTCTACAAAGAATATTTTCAAGTCAGCCTGAGATTTATAGTCTACAAAGAAAATCTTGAAATCGGCTTGACTTTTATATTCAACAAAATGCCATAAGCCTTCATTCCCTTTTGCTTGACTTTTATAATCTACCTTATAAACCAGTAGGTCTGCTTGACTCTTGTAATCCACTACATAAACATTAATGTCTGCTTGACTCTTGTATTCAACAGAATATAATGTCTGGCCATTACTATATAATGTATTTAGGAAAAAAATTAAAAGAAACTTTTTCATATTATGATTTACACAATTGTTATGCCATCAAACATTTAATAAAATTCATTAGTTTTAATAACTCATAATATATGGAAAAGAAAAAACATTGGGAAAGTATCTACCAAACTAAAAAAATAGATGGTGTAAGTTGGTATCAAAAATCTCCAACTGAATCAATTAATCTGATTCAAAAATTTTCAACAAAAAATTCCGATATGATTATTGATATTGGTTGTGGCAAAGGCTTTTTAGCCGATAATCTATTAAAATTAAATTATAAAAAAATTACCCTGGTTGATATTTCTTTAAATGCTTTAAACGAAGTGAAAGAGCGATTAAAAAATAAAAGCCTAAATTTTATTGAAACTGATGTGCTTAATCTAAAACCAGAAAATACCTTTGATATTTGGCATGACAGAGCAGTCTTTCACTTCATAATAAAAAAGGAAAATGTTGAAAAATATATATCACTCTGTGATGAATATATAAATGAAAATGGAATACTGATCATTGGAACTTTTGCAGAAGATGGTCCACTGAAATGCAGTGGACTTGAAATCAAAAGATATTCAATTGAAAGTCTTAAACAACTTTTTAAGGAAAATTTTGAATTTATCGAAGGGTTTAAAAAACTACACACTACCCCATTTGATACTCAACAAAGTTTTACGTTTTGTGTTTTTAGAAAGGTTATTAATCGTTAGTACAACAATTTTCGTCCTTGCATTGGCAATACTTAAGATTGTAAATATGTAAAGCAGAAAGAGAAAACGCGGAGATAAAAGTGAAAGTTTCTGCTATCCGAAAAGCCCCGAAAGACTCATTAAGAATCAAAAATAGAAGCGCTCCCCAAAAAAGGAAAAATAGTACTTTAACTATATTGTTTGTTGTATTAAGTGCAGATCTGTAAACTGCAAAAAATGATATAATCAGAAACACATATCCGATAAACTGAAGAAAAAATAATGTTTGCTTGGTTGCCAATTCAGCATTAACAATAAATAATAAAGGTGTAATTATGCAGTGAATTATACATAAAACACCTGCAATTGCACCTATATAATCTGAATTTTTTGTTGTAAGTACCATAATTTGATGTGCGAAAATAAAAATTAATTTTGAAATTAAGTTTATTTTATGATGATTTTAGTTTGTTTTTTGATTTCATCAATCTGTTTTTGCTGTTCTTTAATTGCATTAATTAAAACAGGAATCATTCCTTGGTAATTAACTGAAAGGGTTCCTTCTTCATCTCCTGATTGTTTAACCAACTCAGGGAATACCTCTTGAACTTCCTGTGCTAATAATCCAATTTTTTTTATTGCATCATTTGATTTCATAGTATATGTTTTACCATCAATCAATAATAATTTTGAAATTGTATTTCCAAGTGAATTAATATTAGCTTTAAGCCTAGAGTCAGAGTCTACGGTTAACTCACCAGAAAGGACTGCAGAACCATCAAAATTAACCACAAATGAATTTGATGGATTACTCCCCGCACCACCAGTTGATGAATCAATATCTCCATTACCAATAACAAATGCAACTCCAGGATTTGCCCCAGTGTACTGGCCGTCAACATAATAATAACCTCCATAATTTTCAGGATCTATAGTCGTATCTCCAATACCTGCCGAATTATTTACTCCAACGGCAAGCATAGCAAAATTGTCTGCTGTAGTCCCCAAGCCCAAAGACGTTGACGCTTGATTTATGGCATTGGTGTATTTATTTGCAGACATAGAACTTC
>CACOGA010000019.1 GCA_902626585.1 uncultured Bacteroidota bacterium | reverse complement strand
GCAATATCTTATTTACTAAGGATTATAACGGCACAGTGATCCATTTAAATACAAAGGGGATTAGTGTAGAAAAGCAGGATAAAGATATTAGTGTAGTTAAAGCTAATAGTGGGGAAAATTGGAATGATTTAATTGAATTTTGTTTAGAAAATAATTTGGGTGGAATAGAAAATCTTTCACTAATCCCTGGAAATGTTGGTTCTGCACCAGTTCAAAATATAGGAGCCTACGGAGTTGAACTAAAAGATGTTTTTTTATCATGTGAGGTTTTTGATTCTAAAAATTTCATGATAAAAGAGTTTAATTTATCTGAATGTAAGTTTAGTTACAGAGACTCGATTTTTAAAAGAAAAAAAAATCTAATAATACTTTCTGTCAAACTAAAACTGAAAAATACTAATCATGTGATCAATACATCATATGGGAGAGTAAGTGAGGAATTAAAAAAGTTAAACATTCAAAATCCTACCATTAAGGATGTGTCAAATGTTATATGTATTATAAGAAGAGAAAAACTTCCTGATCCAAAAAAAATTGGTAATGCTGGAAGTTTTTTTAAAAACCCTATAGTCAAAAAAGCAAAATTAGACTGGTTAGAAAAACATCATAAAAAGGTTCCTTCTTATAAAATAGAAGATGAAAAATATAAAATTCCGGCAGCATGGTTGATCGAAACAGCAGGATTAAAAGGAAAAGATTTTGGGAATTTTGGGATACACAAGTCTCAACCATTAGTATTAGTTAATTATGGTGGAGCAACAGGTGAAGACATCTACAAACTTTCTAATTCCATCAAGGACATTATTTATAAAATTTTTAAAATTAAACTTGAAACAGAAGTTAATATAATTTAATAAATTTGTATTCTATGATGCCAGTTATTGTTACAATTTTAGTTTTAGGATTATGCGTGCTCGGCTTAAGCATTAAAATATGGGCAAAAAAAGATGGTCAGTTTTCTGGAACATGCGCCAGTCAAAATCCATATTTGAACCAGGACGGTGAAAACTGTAGCTACTGTGGCAAAACACCAGAACAATTTAAAAAATGTGACAGTCACCAATAATATTTTTAAAAAGCTGGGGCCAGGTTTATTGTTTGCTGGTGCTGCAATTGGTGTCTCTCATTTAGTTCAATCAACAAAGGCAGGAGCCGATTTTGGCTTGGGTTTGATTTGGGCATTAATCATAGCTAATATTTTTAAATATCCTTTTTTCCAGTTTGGACCCAAATATGCCCTAGCAACTGGAGAGAGTGTACTTAAAGGTTATAAAAAATTAAGTCGAAATATTCTTGTTATATATTTTATTTTGACAATTGCGACTATGTTTTCAATTCAAACCGCTGTTACTATTGTAACTGCTGGGATTGCAAAATCTATTAGTGGTGACTTATTTTCAATTGAGCTATGGACTGTATTGATCACTTTTTTTTGTTCGTTAATTTTGATTATAGGAAAATATAAAACCCTCGATAAAGTAATCAAATTCATTATTATAATTTTAGCTATCAGCACAATAACCGCAACATTAATTGCCGGATTTGATTTAGAAGCTGAAATAAATTTTAATCAATCATTTCCTACTGATTCTTTAGGCATTATGTTTTTGATTGCATTTATGGGGTGGATGCCAGCACCTCTAGACGTTTCGGTTTGGCATTCAATATGGGCACTGGAAAAAAAGAAAACAATAAAGGATTACTCTTTAAAGAATTCTATGTTTGATTTTAATGTTGGTTATATAGGAACTGCAATTCTTGGAATTTGTTTTATATGTCTTGGATATTTTGTTATGTATGATAGTGGAGAAACATTTAGCGACTCAGCCGGAATATTTTCCAATCAGCTTATTGAGATGTATACTACAAGTCTTGGAAATTGGTCCTATTATATCATTGGGATTGCCGCATTCTCAACAATGTTAAGTACAACTATCACAACTCTTGATGCATCTCCAAGAGCTATGTCGGAAACTACAAAACTTCTCTTTAATTACAACAAAAATGGCTATATATCTTGGTTATCAATTTTGGCTTTTGGCACAATCATCATATTTTTTGTTTTTTCTTCTCAAATGGGTCTGCTCATAAAAATAGCAACGATTTTGTCATTTTTAACTGCACCGTTTTATGCAACAATGAACTATTTATTAATTTCTTCAAAACATACCCCCAAAAAAAATAGACCAAGCAGAAACTTACATGTATTAAGTATTTTTGGGATTATCTACTTGTTAGGATTTTCGGTATTGTTTTTGATAAAAGGTATTTAAGATTTGCAGATTAGTTTTTATATTTACAACCTGATTTAAATTTATAGATTTGTCTCAACAAACCGAAACTTTAGAAACCCCATTTTACACAATGGAAATTCCAGATACAGAAACTGTATTGAAGGAAAAATCCGAGTGGTTTAAAGTAGATTTACCTAAAAGAATAATTGAACACAAAAAAAAGCCTGATTGGTTACGTGTAAAGTTACCAATTGGACCAAAATATGCAAAGCTTAGAAAGTTAGTTGACGATAATAAGCTGCATACTATTTGTACGTCCGGTAGTTGTCCAAACATGGGAGAATGTTGGGGAGAAGGAACGGCAACATTCATGATACTTGGAAATATCTGTACCAGATCTTGTAAATTTTGTGGAGTTAAAACCGGAAGACCTCTTCCAGTCGATTGGGATGAGGCAGAAAAAGTTGCTAATAGCATAAGAATAATGCAAATTAAACATGCGGTTTTGACCAGTGTGGATCGAGATGACCTAAGAGATGATATGGGAAGTAAATTTTGGGTTGAAACTATAAATAAAGTTAGAGAATATAATCCAGGAATAACTCTTGAAACACTGATACCAGATTTTCAAGGCATCCATGAACATATTGATAGACTGGTTAATGCTAAGCCCGAGGTTATTTCGCACAATATTGAAACAACCAGAAGACTTACTAGAGAAGTTCGGGTTCAGGCGAAATATGACAGAAGCATGGATGTACTTAAGTATATGAAGGATTCTGGGCAAAGAAGAACTAAATCTGGAATCATGCTAGGCCTTGGAGAAACCAAAGAAGAAGTTATTGAAACGATATATGATTTGAAAAATGCCAAGGTAGATATAGTTACAATCGGTCAGTATTTACAGCCAAGTAAAAAACACCTTCAGGTTCAAAGATTTGTAACTCCTGATGAATTTTTAGAGTACAAAGAAATCGGTGAAAAATTAGGTTTTAGACACTTTGAAAGTAGTGCATTAGTCAGGTCCTCATACAGAGCTAGGAAACATATTCAGTAGGTTATCCTATTTTATGCTCGATATGCTTTAAAATATTTTCATTACCTAAAATTTCCATAGAAATTGGAAGATAATATAAGTCTTTAATCTCAAATTTTCTAAGTTTGGTGTAATCTTTTTCCGTTGTGATAATTATTTCGCTAGAAAAATTTACAATATCCTTTTCTTTATAGTCGTGATGGTCTGCAAATCTAAAATGGTTAATTATCAGACCTTTATTTTCTAAGTATTTAATTAAAACTGCTGAATTAACGATGCCAGTAACCAGATTCACCCTTTTATTAAATAGTTCTGAAATTTTTATGGAACTGTCAGCAGAAAATAAATTATCAGAGTATTTTATCTTACTAAAAAAAATCTGCTGATTTGAATTTAAATTTATTCTATCCATTATATTTTTTTTATCAGTTTCAGAAAAATTTTCGGGGCATTTTGTTATTACAATAGCATCTGCCCTTCTGTATCCGCTTTTAGATTCTCTTAAATTACCTCTTGGTAAAAGATAATCGTTGAAATAAAGATTCGAGTAATCTGTTAACAATATCGAATATTTTGGGTCTACTTTCCTATGCTGAAAAGCATCGTCTAAGATAATCATGTTAACTCCGGCCTTGATTAATTTTTTTATACCACGTTTTCTTTTTTTATCTACAGCGACCCTAATATTTTTAAATTTAGAGTAATACTGAAAGGGCTCATCACCAATTGAATTTGAATCATCTGAATCTGAAGCCAAAATAAATCCCTTAGATTTTCTTTTATAGCCTCTGCTAAGTACAGCTACTTTATAATTTTTTGAAAAATGTCTAATTAAAAATTCAACAAATGGCGTCTTACCTGTTCCACCTACAGATAAATTTCCCACACTAATAACAGGAGTTTCAAAAGAATATGATTTAAATACACCAAAATCATAAAATTTATTTCTTAAAAAAGTAACTAAATAAAACTGCAGGCTTAGTTTCCAATAAATTATTTTTTTGAGCAATTTCATCGTAACTAAAGTAATTATTTATCTTTGAAATAAATAATTGTATAATGATTGTTAAAGATGTAATCGACTTTTTAGACGGTTATGCACCACTAAAGTATTCGGAGGATTTTGATAATACTGGTCTTCTTGTAGGGAATAAAAATGATGAAGTTAGTGGTATAATAGTGTGTCTTGATTCTACAAAAGAGGTTATTGAAGAAGCAATTAGTTCAAATAGTAACCTAATAATTAGCTTCCATCCTATCATATTTAGTGGTTTAAAAAAGCTTTCACCTGGAAATTATGTTAACGATTCAATTTTGTTAGCTGTTAAAAATAATATTTCAATTTTTGCTATCCATACAGCACTAGACAACTCAAATAAGGGAGTTAGTATGAAATTATGTGAAGCATTAGGGATTTCAAATCAAAAAGTTTTAATCCCCAAAACTAAAACAATTAAAAAACTGACCACATATATCCCAAAAGATAATGCAGATTCTTTAAAAAAGAACCTTTTCGGTGCTGGAGCTGGTTCAATTGGAAAATACGATAACTGTAGCTTTTCTTATGATGGAGTTGGAACTTTTAAAGGAAATGAGAATTCAAACCCCACTGTAGGAAATAAGCTTAAAGACACAAATCAAAAGGAAGTTTGTATAAATATAACTTACTTAAAACACCTTGAGGAAAAGGTAATGTATGCCCTTAGAGAAGTTCACCCTTATGAAGAAATTGCATATGAAATTCAAACACTGGAGAATATTAATGAAAATATTGGTATGGGGATGTATGGCGAATTAGAAAAGCCAATGAAAGAAATTGAATTTTTTGATTTTATAAAAAAAACACTTGGTATAAAATTTATAAAACATTCAAATTTGATAAATAAACCTATACAAAAAGTAGCAGTTTTGGGCGGTTCTGGAAGTTTTGGTATCGAAAAAGCAATTTCAGTTAATGCTGATGCGTATGTAACAGCCGATCTTAAATATCATGATTTTTTTAAAGCTGAAAATTCAATTTTATTAGTTGATGTTGGTCATTACGAAAGTGAGCAGTTTACAAAAAATTTATTGTATGATATTCTTACAAAAAAATTCCCTAATTTTGCAATCGCTTTAACAGAAAAAAACACAAACCCTGTAAAATACACCTAAGATGGCAAAGAAGAAAGAACCAACAGTTGAAGAAAAATTAAGAGCATTATATGATTTACAATTAATTGATTCAAGAATCGATAAAATAAAGGACATTAGAGGTGAATTACCTTTAGAAGTTAGAGATTTAGAGGATGAAATAGAAGGACTTAATAAAAGGATTGAAAAACTAGATAATAGTCTTGGTGAATTAAATGATCAAATTTCTGAAAAGAAGAATCTAATTGAAGAAGCTAAGTCTTTAATGAAGAAATATACTGAGCAGCAAAAAAATGTTAGAAACAACCGCGAATTTGACTCACTAACTAAAGAAACTGAGTATCAGGAACTTGAAATTCAACTTGCTGAAAAAAATATTAATGAGTTTAAAGCGCAAATCGAATTAAAAAATGAATCAGTTGAAGCAGTGAAAACCACTCTTTCTGAAAAAACAGACCACTTAAAGCACAAAAAGAGCGAGCTTGACACCATACTCAAAGAAACTGAAAAAGAAGAGAATATGTTGATGAAAAAGTCTGAGGACTACAAGAAATTTATCGAAGAAAGACTATTGTTTGCTTATAGTAAAATTAGAAGTAATGTCAAAAATGGGTTAGCTATTGTTCCAATCGAAAGAGGAGCTGCAGGTGGGTCCTACTTCACTATACCTCCACAAATCCAAATGGAAATTGCTTCCAGAAAAAAAATAATTACAGACGAACATAGTGGTAGAATATTAGTTGATGAAGTCTTAGCTAATGAGCAAAAAGAGAAAATGGAAAAACTGTTTTCAAGTATATAAATCTGCTTTGAATAAACTTATTATTTCATTCGTAATATCAGTACTATTTTATAGCTCTTGCGCACAAGAAAATCCAAGAAGTCCGCAACTTGACTTAGAACCTGTTGTTGTAAACAACAAAAATGAACATAAAGCTTATTTTGCCAGTGGATGTTTTTGGTGTGTTGAAGCTATTTATGAAAGCCTAATTGGTGTAAATGAGGTTATTAGTGGCTATTCAGGTGGTGATACAAATAACCCTACTTATGGTTTAGTTAATACAAGGATGACAGGCCATGCAGAAACAATTGAAGTTACTTACAACCCCAATGAAATAACTTTTTCTAATCTGCTAGATGTATATTTTGGGTCTCAGGATATTGATCAAATTAACGGACAAGGCCCAGATATTGGACCACAGTACAGGTCAATTATTTTCTATCAAAATAATATACAAAAGGAACTTATAAGCACTAAAATAAAGGAAGTTGAATCTAAGACTGGTTTAAAGGTTGCAGCTGAGGTTTATCCCTTTAGAAAATTTTGGATTGCTGAGAATTATCATCAAAATTTCAAAAAAAACAACCCAAATCACCCCTATATCAAAAACGTTTCTGATCCAAGATTTAAAAATTTCAAATTCAAGTTTGAAGATTTAATCAAAGATTAAAGAAATGGGTTTTTTTAATAAAGACATCTCTGATTACATTGATATTCACTCTTCCGATGAAAGTAAAATCCTTGCCGATTTAAGAAGGGAAACTGAAATAAAGTGTCTTAACCCAATAATGTTAAGTGGAAAAGCCCAAGGAAATCTTTTGAGAATCATATCTAAAATTATTAAACCAACTAATATTTTAGAAATTGGCACATACTCTGGATACTCAACCCTATGTATGGCAGAGGGTTTAGATGTTGATGGAGTCATACACACAATTGATAAAAATGAGGAGCTTCTAGAAATACAGAATAAATATTTTGAAAAATCTGGATATAGAAATCAAATAAAACAACACACTGGGAATGCATTAGATATCATTTCTGAAATTAAAGAAAATTTCGATTTGATATTCTTAGATGCCGACAAGGAAAATTATTTAAATTATTTAAATATTATTTCCAAAAAATTAAAAAAAGGTGGAATATTGTTGACTGATAATGTTTTATGGCATGGTAAAATTTTGGAAAACCAACAAGTTCATGACAGAACAACAAAAATAATTGACGAATTCAACAAAAAACTAGCTAAAGATTCTAGCCTATTATCAGTAATACTTCCTCTAAGAGATGGAATAAGTATCTCTGTGAAATTATAAATCTCTCTTTATTGAGCCTGTAACAGAGTCAATTTCGGATTTTACTTTATCTATTTCAGATTTTACCTGGCTTGAAATATCAGAGTTTTTTTCAATAGTTTGCTTGGAATTATTAATCTCTTGTTTAATTTCATTGGTTGCATGTTTAATGCTATTAATCCCTTTTCCAAGGTTCCTTGCAAAATCTGGAATTTTATCTGCTCCAAATAAAAGAACCATGATAAAAATAATAAAACCGATTTCTGGTCCACTAATAAATAAAATCATAATTTGACTTAGCTTTATACAAATATAATGAGTAAGTTTATTTAACTAAAGTAACTCATAAATTTTATGAAAAAAATGTTACTGGCCAGCACCTCGGCAATTTATGGCCAAGGGTATCTTGAATATTTACATGATGAAATTAGAGCTTTATTTTTAGGCTGTAAAAAAATTCTTTTCATCCCATATGCAAGACCTTCTGGTATTTCTCACCTAGATTATACTAAAAAAGTAGAGAAAGTGTTTAATCCACTGAATCTCCAAATAATTAAATACAGAGATGAAAACTTAAGAGAATCTCTCAAAATATGTGATGGAATATTTATTGGTGGCGGAAATACATTTTTACTACTTAATAAGTTGTATCAATATAATATGATAGATGATTTAAGGGATAAAATTAATTCTGGAATTCCATATTTAGGAACTAGTGCTGGTACAAATATTTGTGGTTTAACGATTGGAACTACTAATGATATGCCCATAATTCAAGTAGAAAGCTTTAAAGCTTTAGAACTAATTCATTTCAATATAAATCCTCACTATCTTGATCCAATCAATGGGCTTGAACATATGGGAGAGTCACGAGAAACAAGAATTAATGAGTTTCACAAACTAAATGATCAATTTGTAGTTGGCTTGAGAGAAGGTTCTACACTTCATGTTTTGGGAGATGATATTTTTTTAAAAGGGTCTAAGCTTGCCGTAATTTTCAAAAAAGGTGGAGAAAAATTTGAAATAGAAAGTGGGTTTAATCTTAAAAACCTAATTTAAAAGTCCCAATATTATATCTTTGAATAATGAAAGAAAATAAGGTCTTATTAATGATTTTAGATGGATGGGGCAATTCTATTATTCCAAATATCTCAGCCATTGATAATGCTGATACACCTTTTATTGATTCATTATATACTAAATATCCCAATGCGACTCTAAAAACTGATGGCATAGAAGTTGGGCTTCCTGATGGGCAAATGGGAAATAGTGAAGTTGGACATCTAAACCTAGGAGCCGGAAGAATTGTATATCAAGAGTTGTCCAGGATAAATATTTCGATAAAAGATAGGAGTTTTCACTCGAATGAAGTTATAAATAATGCTTTTGAATATGCTGATAAAAATAATGAAAGGGTTCATTTGATCGGGTTAATAAGTAATGGCGGAGTTCACTCTCACTCTGATCATTTGTACGAGCTAATTAAAATTTCTGAAAAATATAAATCTCAAGTATTTATACACGGTTTCACTGACGGTCGTGATGTAGATCCAAAATCCTCAATTGAGGATATCAAAAATGCAGAAAAATATTTGGAGGATAAAAAATGCAAATTAGCTTCAGTTGTCGGAAGATATTACTCAATGGACAGAGATAATAGATGGGAAAGAATAAAGCTTGCATATGATTTGATTTGTCGGGGTAAAGGAAAACATGTTTCAAATTTCAGTGAAGAGATTGAAAATTCTTATAATAATAACTGTACTGACGAATTTTTAAAACCAATGGTTAAAGTTGACAGTGATAGAAATCCCATTGCAATCATCTCAGAAAATGATGTTGTGATTTTCTTCAATTTTAGAACTGACAGAGGCAGACAGCTAACAAAAGCAATGACTCAATCAGATTTTAATGAATTTGAAACTAAAAATGAAAAATACCATTTTGTAACAATGACTAATTATGATAGTAATTTTAAAAATATTAATGTTATTTTTCAAAATAAAGACTTAAAAAATACATTAGGGGAAGTTTTAGAAAAAAATGATAAGACACAACTGAGGATAGCCGAGACAGAAAAATACCCTCATGTTACTTTTTTCTTTTCAGGAGGCAGAGAAAAACCGTTTAAACACGAAAAGAGGATTTTAAAAAATTCACCTGACGTAGCAACTTATGATCTAAAACCTGAAATGAGTGCCATCGAAATCACCGATGACTTACTTAAAGAAATAAAAAATCAAACTAATGATTTTATTTGTTTGAATTTTGCAAATGGAGATATGGTTGGTCATACTGGGAATTTTGAAGCTGCAATCAAGGCATGTGAAACAATAGATAAGTGTGTTGAAAAGCTAGTAAATAGTTGTATAGAAAATGATTATATAATATTATTAATTTCTGATCACGGTAATTGCGACGTTATGGTAAATGAAGATGGAACTCCAAATACTGCACATACAAAAAACCTAGTTCCATTGATTTTAATTAACTCAGATTATAAATCTATTTCTAGTGGAATCTTGTCAAATATTGCCCCTACAATTTTAAAAATTATGAATGTTAAGATTCCAGTTGAAATGACTGAAAAACCACTTATATAAAGTTATGAGTTTACAGAAAACATTAGAAGAAATCGAATTGATAAGGGAGAGTGCACTTTTGGTTTCAAAAACTTTAGGCGTATTAGCAAAAGAAATCAAAGAGGGTGTCACTACTTTGATGCTTGACAAAATAGCTGAAGAATTTATTAGAGATAATGATGCCACACCAGGTTTTTTGGGTTTGTATGACTTTCCAAATACCCTATGCACAAGCCCAAATTCTCAGGTTGTTCATGGTATTCCCAATAACGAGCCTTTAAAAAACGGTGATATAATTTCAATAGATTGTGGGGTTCTGAAAAATAATTTTTACGGAGATCACGCATATACATTTGCAGTTGGTGAAGTCTCAGATGACATAAAAAAACTATTGAAAGTAACAAAGGAGTCCCTTTATATCGGAATTAAAGAATTTAAGTTAGGTAATAGAGTTGGTGATATTGGTTTTGCCATTCAGAATCATTGTGAAAAAAGTGGCTATGGAGTTGTAAGGGAATTGGTTGGACATGGTATCGGGAAAATAATGCACGAAAAACCTGAAATACCTAACTATGGTAGAAAAGGTACTGGGAAAAAACTTCAAGAAGGTATGGTAGTAGCTATTGAACCAATGATTAATATGAAGACTCCTAAAATTATACAACATGATGACGGATGGACGATAACAACAAGAGACAACCTCCCCAGTGTGCATTTTGAACACAATATAGCTATTATTGAAGGTCAACCAGAGATTCTTTCGACTTTTGAATACATCTACGACTCATTAAAAGTATCCTCAAATGAGGAAGATGAATTTCATAACTACTTTTCTTGATGAATAGTTTAGTAAAAATTATTCTAAATATAATTCCAAGGCGAATTCTTACCAGGTTAAGTTTCATATTAAAACCAGCTATAAAAATATTTTTATCAGGTAAGAAGTATGTTGATCCTATTGACGGTTCTTCCTTTAGAAAATTTATTCCATATGGTTATAATGAGGTAAGAAAAAATGCACTATCGCCATCAACATTTTCACTCGAACGTCACAGGCTGCTATGGTTATACCTAAAAAATGAAACAGATTTTTTTAAAAAACAAATTAATGTACTTCATTTTGCACCTGAGTCAGCATTCCTTGAAAGATTTAAAAAACTTAAAAATATTTCATATAACACTATTGATCTAGATTCTCCATTGGCTGATATTAAGGCTGATATTTGCAATTTACCACTAGATGATGAGACATATGACTTTATATTATGCAACCATGTTCTTGAGCATATCATTGACGATAAGAAAGCTATGCAGGAATTATATCGAGTAATGAAAAAAGGTGGTGTTGGAATTTTCCAAGTACCACTCAATATGTCAAGTAAAAAAACATACGAAGATTTTAGCATTACTGACCCAGCGCAAAGAAATAAAGCCTTTGGGCAATATGATCATGTTAGAATATATGGAATGGATTTTTTTGAAAGACTAGAAAAAGTTGGTTTTGATGTCGAAAAATGTGATTATATCTCAAAACTAAAGCCTGAGGAAATTATTAAATATTGTTTACCCAAAAATGAGTTAATTCCTGTTTGTAGGAAATAATTGATTAATAAAAATTATTTAATACCAATTCATCAAGCTCATTATTATCGTTTTCAAAGATAATTAGAGATGAAATTTGATCATTATTGCTTAAGAACTCTTTTATTTCATCTATACTCATGGTGTGAAGTGCAGTTGCGTAAGCATCAGCATCTATACATTTAATTGATTTGACCGTAACGCTTAAAATATTAGTCTTAGTCGGATAGCCTGAGAAGGGGTCAATTATATGAGCATAACGATTACCAAGTGAATCTATTTTAAATTTTCTGTATGTTCCTGAAGATGCAAGAGATACATTATTTAATTCTAAAGTACTATAAATACTTCTATCGCCATCAAATCTTGGCATATCAATGGCAATGACCCATGGCTTTTCTTTATTGATATTAGTACCTGAAGCTATTATTTCTCCCCCTATTTCAACTAGGTAATTATCAATTTTTTGTTCATTTAGAAAACTTCCTATTTGATCTACAGCATAACCTTTAGCTATTGCATTAAAATCAATGTACGAGTCATAGGGCCTAATAAATTTATCATCTACAATATCAAATTTATCAAGACCAACTTTTGCTAGATAGTTAGATAATTCTTTTCTAGAATTCACTGAGTATTTTTCAGCTCCAAAACCCCAATAATTAACCAATAATCCAATAGATGGATCAAATCTTCCCTTAGTACTATCAAATATTTTTTTTGATGAGTGGAAAACATTTTTAAAATGTTGATCAATTAGTACATCATCATCATTATTATTTATTCTTGAAATTATAGAATTTGGTTTGTAAGTTGACATCGAGTTGTCAATTTCAGCAAGAATGCTATCAATTTCTTTTGAAAAATTTTGGTTTGTAGGGCTATAAAATTGAATATTGTAAGTCGTTCCATAGACTAGACCACTTATGCTTGTAAGACGATTGTTGTCACATGATGAGACCAAAAGAAAAAGAAATAATAGAGATACTAAATTCTTCATGAGAGGAATAAAGTTAGATAATTTAAATTTTAACCTCCAAAATCGTCAAAGCGAATATTTTCGTCAGGAATTCCAAAATCTTCTCCCATTTTTTGAACAGCTTGATTCATAAGAGGGGGCCCACAGAAATATAACTCAATGTCTTCAGGAGACTCATGGTCATTGAGATAATGATCGATAACACAATTATGAATAAAGCCAACAAATCCGTCTCCGTCAGAATTTAAATCTTTCTTAACCTTCCAATTATCTTCCTCAAGTGGATCTGAAAGAGCTACATAGAATTTGAAATTTGGAAAGTCTTTTTCAAGTTTATAAAAGTGGTCTAAATAAAATAGCTCTTTTCTTGATCTTCCGCCATACCAAAAGGTAATTCTTCTTCCCGTTTGTAATGTTCTAAACAGATGATATAAATGAGATCTCATAGGTGCCATACCAGCACCACCACCAACATAAAGCATTTCAGCATCTGATTCATTAATAAAAAACTCACCATAGGGGCCAGAAATTGTTACTTTATCTCCTGGTTTTCTGGAAAATATATAGGAAGATGCTATCCCTGGGTTAACATCCATCCAATCATTTGTTTTTCTATCAAAGGGAGGAGTCGCGATTCTTACATTCAACATAATATCTCTTCCTTCTGCTGGAAATGATGCCATTGAATATGCTCTTTCAACTGTTTCACCATTTTTCATAACTAAGGGCCACATTTTAAAGTTATCCCACTCTGACTTAAATTTATCAGCTGAGTCGTGCTCCTCAGGATGAGCTGTTATGTCCATGTCACTGAATTTTACTTCCGTTTCTGGTATCTCGATTTGAATATATCCGCCAGCTTTGTAATCCATATCTTCAGGGATTCTAACTACAAACTCTTTTATAAATGATGCAACATTGTAGTTACTTACAACTTCTGCTTCCCATTTCTTAATTCCAAATACCTCTTCAGGAATTGTAATATCCATATCTTGCTTAACTTTTACTTGACATGCAAGTCTTGCTCCTGATTTTAATTCTTTTCTGGTAAAATGAGGTGTTTCGGTAGGAAGTGCCTCACCACCCCCAGATTTTACATGGCACTCACATTGAATACAAGTACCACCTCCTCCACATGCTGACGGGAGAAATATCTTTTGCCCACTAAGAGTTGTAAGCAATGAATCTCCCGATGCAACCTCTATTTCTTTTTCACCATTAATTTTGATTTTAACAGGTCCGGAGGGAGCTAATTTTTCTTTCACAAAGAGTAAAAGTAAAATTAAAAGTAGTGAAACAACAAGTAGGATTCCCACTACTAAAAAAATTGACTGCATTATGGATGTTGCTAAAAACATTTTAATTTATATCATTATTAGTTTCATATACAATTTCTTCTTGATCATCTTCAATCTCAATAGCATTATTTGGTTCATCATTTTGAACCAGCTCTTGCTTGGGTGCTTCATCTCCACCGGTTAACATTCCTCCAAAACTCATAAAGCCAATCGCCATAAGTCCCGTTATTATGAATGTAATGCCTAAACCTCTCAGGGGACCAGGAACAGATGAATATCTTATTTTTTCCCTAATAGCAGCTATTGCTAAAATGGCTAGGAAAAATCCAAATCCAGAGCCAACCCCATAGGTTGTAGCTAGTTGAATTGAAGCAATTTCTCTGGACTGCATGAATAAGGATCCTCCTAAAATAGCACAGTTAACCGCAATAAGTGGTAAGAAAATTCCTAGTGAATTATACAAGGAGGGAGAGAATTTCTCCACAATAATCTCAACTAATTGAACCATTGTTGCTATAGTTGCTATAAACATAATAAATGACAGAAAACTTAAATCATAATCAATTAAACTCGGGTGTAACCAAGCTAATGCGCCATCTTGTAAAATATATTGATCAAGCAGCCAATTTAGTGGGACTGTGATTGCTAGGACGAATGTAACTGCTGCACCTAATCCAATCGCAGTTGAAACTTTTTTTGAGACAGCCAGATATGAACACATACCTAAAAATGTAGCAAATACCATATTATCTATAAAGACAGACTTAAAAAATAATTCAATGTGTTCCATTTAGTCCTCTATTAAATGTTTACTTTTTGCTCTTTGAACCCAAATTATAAGTCCTACCACAATAAGTGCCATTGGGGAAAGCAACATAAAGCCATTATTTTCATATCCAAAGGCATATAATCCTGTCTTGTCAATCGGATCACCTAATACGGGAATACCCCATAATGTACCAGAACCAAGAAGTTCTCTAAAAAATCCTACCATTATCAGAATCACCGCATAACCAAAAGCATTTCCAATACCGTCAAGAAAAGATCTCCAGAGTCCATTTCCAAGAGCAAATGCCTCAAATCTTCCCATTATTATACAATTGGTTATGATTAGTCCAATGAAAACGGAAAGAGTTTTACTGAGTTCGTAAGCAAAAGCCTTTAAAACTAAATCAACGATAATAACTAGAGTAGCAATAACCGTAAGTTGAACAATAATTCTGATTTTTGAAGGAACTATATTTCTGATCATTGATATTACGACATTTCCAACTCCCATTACAAATAATACAGAAACCGACATCACTACTGATGCTTCTAGCTCAGCTGTAATAGCAAGAGCTGAGCATATTCCTAAAACCTGAACGGTTATTGGATTATTATCTGATAATGGATCAGTTATTAATTGACGATCTTTTTTTGATAACAATCCCATATTAATTTTTTAATGAGTTAAAGTATGGTTGATATAAACTAAGATCACTTCTAATCATAGCTGTAACTCCATCACCTGTGATAGTTGAACCTGCAATTGCGTCAACCTCATTGTCATATTTATCTTCATTCTTTGGATCCAAATTAGTCTTCGAGACAGTTACACCCTTAAAATTACCTTCAGTATCTAACAATGATTCTCCGATAAAATCATCCATAAAAAATCTCTGCTTAATATTTGCTCCAAGTCCAGGTGTTTCTGCTTTATGGTCAAAGTAAATGCCTCTTATAATCATATCCTCATCAATTGATACATATGCCCATATAGCATCCCAAAGGCCCTTACCCCGAATCGGAGCAACATAAAGATTTCTTCCATCCTTCTGTGCAATAAATAATGGTAATTTTCTTTTGTGATTTGGATCTTTTGCTAAAGCTTTTTGCTTTTTTACATCAATCAAATAGGCTTTATCATCTTCAATAACCTCATCTCCCTGAATATAAATTTGTTTTGTTATGTATTTTTTAAATTCCTGTTCAGCTTTATCTGCCGCTATAAAACTTACACTATTACCTTCATTCTCATTAATTCCGATTGCGTACAATATATTTTGTTGTTTTTCAAGAGTTTTATTAATTCTTATTTTATCCTTCAATGATGAATCAATAGAGGCTAGCAAAGTTCCAACAATCACAACTAGACCAACAGCAAATAAAAGTGTATAAGTATTTTTCTCAGTGTTAATTGCCATAATTATGCTGTTTTAAGTTTTAATCTATTTAACCTCATTTTTACATTTGATTGAATAACAAAATGATCTATGGTTGGAGCAAATACATTCATAAGTAAAATAGCCAGAAAAACTCCCTCGGGGTAGGCAGGATTAAATACTCTAATCATAATCGAAATAAAGCCAATTAAAAAACCATAAATCCATTTACCTTTATTTGTTTGAGCAGCAGTGACAGGATCTGTTGCCATGAAAACAGCTCCAAAAAGTATACTTCCAATCAGAAGATGTTCCCAGAAAGGTACACTCATTAGGCCATAAAATTTACTTGAATCTGTAATAATTCCAGCTTCAACAACTCCATTGAATATTAAACCCATTACGAGGGCTCCGATGAGGGTGCTTAAAATGATTCTCCAACTACCAATTTTACTAAAAATCAAAAATAGAGCGCCCAAAATTATAAGTAGTTTTGAGGTTTCTCCGATCGAACCTGGGATAAACCCAAAAAACATGTCGGAGTAGTCATACATTTGAACAGATAAGTTTTGAGCATGCATTCCCAGTATTGTTTCACCAGAAATTGCTTCAGGAGTTCCTGCTCTGTTTACAGCATCATAAACCCAAACTTTATCTCCACTCATCCATGTTGGGTAAGCAAAAAATAAGAAAGCCCGAATTGTTAATGCTGGATTTAAAATATTCATTCCTGTTCCACCAAATACCTCTTTACCGATTACAACCCCAAATACAACAGAAACAGCTAGCATCCAAAGGGGTAAATCCACCGGAACGATTAAAGGCACTAACATACCAGTCACTAAATATCCCTCTTCAACTTCATGACCCTTGATAACTGCAAAAATAAATTCAACTGTCAATCCTACAACGTATGAAACAATTACTAAAGGAAGAACTTTTAGTGACCCTATCATTAAATTATCAAAAGTTAAAAAATTACCTAAAAGAGAAGCTTCTGTAGTTATACCATTTGCCGCGTCAATTGCTAAATTATGCTGATATCCAGCATTAAAAATTCCAAAAATTAGACAAGGAACCAATGACAATATAACGGTATTCATTGTTCTTTTTAAATCATCTGCTACTTTTATATGGGTTCCAGATGAAGTGACATCATTTGGAGTATAAAGGAAAGTATGAAAGGCATTAAAAGCTGGGGCCATTGTTTTGCCTTTAAAACTTTCTTTAATTTCATGTAATTTTGACTTTATTGACATAATTAACCTATTTCTTTTTTCATTAAATCTAATCCCTCACGTATAATATTTTGATGAGGTTGCTTTGAAACACAAATAAACTCGGTAAGTGCGAAATCCTCTGGTGAAACCTCATACATTCCTAGCGCTTCCATCTCGTCAAGATCTTTGTACATACATGCCTTTAAAATTTGCATTGGATATATATCTAATGGAAAAACTTCTTCAAAAGAACCTGTAACAACAAATGCTCTATGCTCACCATTAGTATTTGTATTTAGATCATATTTTTTTTCAGGGAAAAGCCAGGAAAAAGTAAGTGCCCTAGAAACAGAAAACTTATCAAACATTGGCTTAGCCCATCCGAATAAATCATAATCATTACCCTCTGGAATGGCGGTAATTTCGTTATTGTAATATCTTAGATGAGCATTAGAATCTAATTTTGTTCCTGTTAACACATTTCCAGAAATTATTCTTGAGTTTTTTTCTTTCAAATTCAGTAAACCAGAAACATCGGAGCCAATTAATGTCTTAACATATTTTGGATCTGAAACCGATGAACCTACAAGAGCAATTATTCTTTCGGCTGAGAACTTTAACTCCAAGAATGCCTTACCAATTAACACCAAGTCTGGAAGATTCAGTGTCCAAATTACATCACCCTTATTAATTGGGCTTACCCTATTTATTATTGTACTTAAATTTCCTGACGGATGTGGCCCGGAAACATTATGAATGACAACATCATTCAATTCTCTCAAGAAGCTATCGCTTTCTTTTCTTAGTGATATGTTTATAGAGCCTGAGGTAAGTTTTGATAGAATTGAAATTGCTTTGGAAATACTTTCTTTATCATCTTTGGTGATAAAGTCATAATCAGCAGACAATGGCGATGAATCAAAACCTGAGATAAAAATTTCTTTTGGCTTTGAAATGGGATCAGCAATTACATCGTATGGGCGTTGCTTAACGAATGTCCATAACCCGTATTCTAATAAAAATTCAATAATTTTTTCAGGTTCCTCTGAATTTAGTTTTTTAATTTTTCTGTAAGAAACATTTTTATCAGCCTCAATTTTGATTTCCAATACTTTTCTTCTTTCACCCCTAACAATCTCTTTTATTTTTCCAGAAACT
>CACOGA010000018.1 GCA_902626585.1 uncultured Bacteroidota bacterium | reverse complement strand
AACAAATTAGCCAAATCAATAATTTCGGTAATGGGTAACCTACAGCCACATCTTCGTGATGTGCCTGACTTTCAACATAAATTGTGGGATCAGCTATTTATCATGTCAGATTTTAAACTCGATGCTGACTCACCCTTCGAAAAACCTTCGAAAGAGATATTAAATACCAAGCCTGAGCCTTTAAGTTATCCACAAAGTTTTCCTAAATACAGATTTTATGGCAACAATATTAAAATCATGATTGATGAGGCTGTAAAATGGGATTCTGGTGAAATGAAAGAAGCTTTGGTCCTTACAATTGCTAATCACATGAAAAAATGTTTCTTAAATTGGAATAAAGATAGTGTCAAAGATCAGGTTATATTTGATCACCTTTATGAACTGTCAGAAACTAAAATTGATATCCGAGATTCCAAAGAAGAGTTATTGGATTCAGCTCTTCTATTAAGATCTAAAAAAAGGTTTTCAAATAAAAAATTCCCTAAGAAAAATAATAAAAACAGAAAAAGATATTAATTAGTATTAGTAAAATGCAAGCTTTTAGAATAAAGGGTGGTAAAAAACTGAAAGGAGATGTTAGACCTCAGGGTGCAAAAAACGAGGCTCTTCAAATTATTTGTGCAACGCTTTTAACCTCTGATGAAGTTGTAATTAATAATATCCCTGATATAATTGATATAAATAAACTTATTTCTTTGCTCAAATCCCTAGGAGTTGAAGTTAATAAGCTTAAATCAAATTCTTATTCTTTTAAAGCAAATGACATCAATTTAGATTACCTAAAGTCCGATCAGTTTAAGATTGATGGTAAAGGTCTAAGAGGTTCAATTATGATAGTTGGTCCTCTTTTGGCAAGGTTTGGTAAGGCTTATATCCCAAGACCAGGGGGAGATAAAATCGGTAGAAGACGGTTAGATACCCATTTTGAAGGTTTAATAAAGCTTGGTGCAAAATTTACTTACAATAAAGAAGACTATTTCTATGGAGTAGAATCAAAAAAATTAAAAGGAGCATATATACTTCTCGATGAAGCATCTGTAACTGGTACTGCTAATATTTTAATGGCCTCTGTACTAGCTGAGGGTAGAACGACTATATACAACGCTGCATGTGAACCTTACATTCAGCAATTATGTAAACTTCTTTGTAAAATGGGTGCTAAGATTGATGGTATAGGTTCAAATTTGCTGGTTATTGAGGGGGTAGATTCTTTAAGAGGTTCTAATCATACGGTATTACCTGATATGATTGAAATTGGTAGTTGGATTGGGTTGGCTGCAATGACAAAGAGTAGTATTAGAATAAAAGATGTCAGTTGGGATAATCTAGGTATTATCCCCAATGTTTTTAGATCTCTTGGAATTTTATTGACTAGGGAAGGCGATGATATTGTAATATCAGAACATAAAAACGGATATGAAATAAGTAACTATATAGATGGCTCTATATTATCAATTTCCGATGCTCCATGGCCTGGTTTTAGCCCGGATTTGCTAAGTATAATACTTGTAGTTGCTACTCAGGCAAGAGGAAGTGTTCTCATTCATCAAAAAATGTTTGAAAGTAGATTATTCTTTGTAGATAAATTAATAGATATGGGAGCCAAGATAATTTTGTGTGACCCCCATCGAGCCACTGTTATAGGTCATGATTTCAAATCTTCCTTAAAAGCAACGACGATGAGCTCACCAGATATTAGAGCTGGAATTTCACTACTTATTGCTGCACTTTCTGCAAAAGGTGAGTCCGTTATTCAAAATATTGAACAGATCGACAGAGGTTATGAAAGTATTGATACTCGCTTAAGGTCTTTAGGTGCATCAATTGAAAGAATCTAATTTTGATTAATTGGAGCAGGCCCATCTATCATTGCTTCGTATACTTCACTTCCTTTCCTTTCCTTATATTCTTTGGTAATGTCTCTGATGAGCTTATCGTTTCTGTATAAATCAGACATTGTAATTGCCATCGCTTTTGCTGCATAGATTGTGCCTTTGTGACCAATGCTCATTCCACCACAAGCTACTACAGCCCATGAATGCCAAGGAGTATCGATAGGTGCAGTTGTAACACCTAGATTAATGTTGGGTACGTTCCAACTTACATCTCCCACATCTGTAGAACCACCACCAGGATTTTCTAAAGTCTCTCTAAGAGGCTTGATTGTTCCGTCAATTCCTAATTCGGGTTTACCAGTTGAAGCTTGTATGTCTTTTGCAAATTTTATTTCTTCTTTAGTGTATTCAATTGGTCCCAATAGCTCTAAATTTTTCTGTAATAGTTCTCCTCCTGTTCTGTTAACCAAAACCTCATAAATTCCAGAAATAAGCGATACTTTATAATTAACATTAGCTAATATAGCTGCTCCCTCAGCCATTTCTACAACTCTTTCATAAACAGGTTTCATTCCAGACCTTTTAGTGTCTCTTACTCTTACCCAAACCTTAGAGTAATCTGGAACAACATTAACTACTTGACCTCCGTCTTGTATATGGTAATGCATTCTTACCGTGGGCTTAACATGTTCACGATAATAATTAATACCTGTTGTATATAATTCTAGTGCATCGGAGGCACTTCTACCATTCCATGGGTCCATTGATGCATGCGCAGCTTGACCGAAAAATTCGACTTTAAAGTCAATAAGGGCTAATGATGTCTGAACATCTGCCTCGGTATTAGCAGCCGGGTGCCAACTAAAATTAACATCAACATCGTTCCATAAACCTGCTTCTACCATCCAAATCTTTCCAAAAAATTTCTCTTCAGATGGGGTTCCGTAAAACTTTATGGTACCATCTAAATTACCTTTTTCAATTTGCTCTTTTATAGCAATTGCAGAAGCAAGACTCGCAGCCCCGAACATATTATGTCCACAACCATGACCATTTCCACCTTCGATTAATGGTTTTTTGATTGGACTGGTGTCTTGAGAAAGACCTGGAAGTGCGTCAAATTCACCCAATACACTAATTATTGGTTTTCCAGTCCCATATGTTGCAACAAATGCGGTTGGCATACCTGCAACACCTCTTTCTACGTAAAATCCATTTTTTTCAGCATAATCAGAAAGAAGTTTTGAAGATTCAAATTCCTGGAAAGAAATTTCAGCTAATTCCCATATTTTATCACTTATTGATAAAATTTCATCCTTGTGATTTTCAACTGATAAAATGATTTCTTGCTTCGTTTTATCCATCTTTTGTGAATAAACCAAGGAGCTAAATAAAATGGTCAATAAAATAAATAGAAATTGCTTCATAAGTAAGGATTTGACTAAATATAATAATTTTAGTCTAAATACTTCTTATATGTTTCCAAACATCTTTTTCTAGCAATTTTGTGATCGATTATCTCATTAGGATAATCATTAGAGTCAGTATTCAGCCACTTATTTATGTAATCTCTATTTTTATCAAATTTTACTATTTGAGTGTGTGGGTTAAATATTCTAAAATATGGCGCTGCATCAACCCCTGAACCACTTGCCCATTGCCAATTTCCGACATTACTGGCCATTTCATAATCATTTAACTTTAGAGCAAAGTATTTTTCACCTAATCTCCAATCAATTAATAGATGTTTACAAAGAAAACTTGCAGTAATCATTCTGACTCTGTTGTGCATAAAGCCTGTTTTATTCAGTTCTTTCATTCCTGCATCAACTAGCGGAAAACCGGTTTCTCCATTTTTCCATGCATCAAAAGATTTTGGATCGTCTAGCCATACTATCTTATCATATTTAGGCTTAAAGCTCTTTGTTGAGGTGTGTGGAAAATGAAATAATATTTGCATAAAAAATTCTCTCCAAATTATTTCATTTAGAAAGGTTTGATCCTTAAACTTTAGTAGCCCTGTAACAATTTTTCTAACACTTACTGTCCCAAACCTAAGATAAGGACCTAGTTTAGATGTTGAGTTTATTGAGGGGAAGTTTCTTGTTTCAGCATATTTCGTAACAATTTCACTGTTTAATTTGAAAGATTCAATTTTTTTATCATTTTCAATAAAACCATAGTTATTCAAATCTAATAACCCGGAAATAGTTTTTGTATAAAAATTATTTAGGACTTTTTTTTCTTCCAAATTAGTTAGATCTTCGTTCAGATTGGTTTTCCACTTTCTCATGTATGGAGTGAATACAACATATGGATTACCATCGTCTTTGACAACTTCATTTTTTTCAAATACTACGTGATCTTTATAGGATTTAAATTGAATTTTTTTACTTTCCAATAATTTTTTAATCGAGCTATCCCTAGAAAAAGCATAAGGCTCATAATCATTATTGGTATAAACAGAGTTTATTTTATAGTTTCCGATTAATTCTTTGAATATCTCAATCGGTTTTCCTTTAAAAATATTTAAGGATGAATTATACTTCTTTTTTAATTCGGAATCCATTTCAACTAAGTTGTCATAAATAAAGTTGATTCTTCTGTCATTTTCTGGAAGCTTGTTTGTTATTGATGTATCAAAAATAAAAATCGGCAACACCTTGAGTTTATCGCTAGTTGCAGCTGATAATCCAGAATTGTCATATAATCTTAAATCTCTTCTAAACCAAAAAATATTAATCTCTTCCATTATAATTTTCCAAAGATTTCAATTAATTTTTTTTCTCTGTAATTAAAAATTTCGTCAAGCTTAGGTTTAAT
The DNA here is from genome assembly GCA_902626585.1 of uncultured Bacteroidota bacterium. Taxonomy (GTDB): domain Bacteria; phylum Bacteroidota; class Bacteroidia; order Flavobacteriales; family Flavobacteriaceae; genus MED-G13. Next base: position 20,915 of record CACOGA010000018.1, on the reverse strand, counting down.
CAAATAAGGATGAAATAATACACCTAAAAATCCAAAAGGAAGAGCATAGTCCAATATATCAATTACTTTAACTCCTCCATCAATGACTTTAAATATGTGTTTATGATGCCAAAACTTGTATGGACCAAACCTTTGTTCATCAACAAAAAATTTATTTTTTTCAGCGTGAGAAATTTCAGTTACCCATTTCATATTTATACCAAATAATGGAGTTACATTATATTTTATAATCTGACCGGGATACATACTAGTTTCTTCAACATCAATAATGTTAAATCCCATATAAGCTGGGGTTATCACTTTTAAATTTTTTGGGGAACTAAAAAACTGCCAGCACTCTTCAATTGTAATCGGTAAGTTGATAGATTTCTCTAATCTAAAAATTTTCATTTAATGTAGTTCGTAATTTTAGAACTCATAGGACTTGTTAATGAATACCAATAGTCGATTAAATTTCCATCCTTGTCGACTAAATATTTTTGAAAATTCCACTTGACGCTCGAATCTTTTCTCCCATTTAACTCTTTTGAAGTTAGCCATTTGTAAAGAGGATGCTGGTTAGACCCTCTGACATAGGTCTTTTCTGTCATTGGAAAAGAAACATTGTATTTCTCTGAACAAAATATCGAAATTTGCTCTTCACTTCCAGGTTCTTGTGCACCAAACTGATTACATGGTACCCCTATTACAACTAATTTATCGGAGTTTTGGTCATATAGCTGTTGTAGATCTTTATATTGCCTTGTAAATCCACAGTTTGATGCAACATTTACAAATAAAATATACTTACCCTTGTAATCACTAAGTGATATTTCATTTCCTTCAATATTATTTATTGATATATCATAAATAGACATAGGCGCTTTTTTAGATGTTTTTATGTTGAAATCACTGTTAAACAGGGAAAACATTAGAACTAATATTATTTTAATTGTCTTTAACATAATTATTAGCTTTTAAATGTTACTAATCCTGCATCCATATTAAAAATCTGACCAGAAATTGATGAAGCATCTTCTGAGGTAAGAAAAGAAGCCATCTTTGCAACTTCATCAGATGAGAGTATTTTTTTTAGTGGATGTCTTTCTATCATATTTTCAACAACCTTTTCATTTCTTAATATCTTGGAGGCTAAATCAGTGTTTGTTATGGTTGGGGCAATTGCGTTGATTCTAACCTTTGGAGCTAATTCAGATCCTAATGTTTTAACTAAACCATCCACACCTGACTTTGCCACAGAAACAGAGGCATGATAAGGCATTCCAAGTTTTGTAGCAACGGTGCTGAATAGTAGTATCGATGCAGAAGTAGATTTCTTTAATAATGGTAAATACTTTTTTATTGCCCTAACTGCACCAATGACATTTATTTCGAAATCATTTCTGAAATCATCAATTGTTAAAGTTGATATGGGTTTTAGATTAATACTTCCTGGGCAATAAATTAGACAGTCTAAATCATTCATATCTGGGAATTCATCAGACAGGGCATCAAACTCAAGATGAGTGTAGTTTTTGTGATTAAAATCAGACTTATTTCTGCTAAAACAAGTTATTTTATTTTCATCCACAAGTTCATCTACTATTGACTTGCCAATTCCTTTGGTACCACCTATTATTAATATATTTTTCATTATGAATCAGGTCTTCCTTTGAGTCTTTTTTCTACTTTTCTTTTGATGACTGTGAGTCTTTTCATCATCTCCATTATATCAGAGTCTTTGTTTTCTTTATAAATTTCATTTAACTCAAGAATCAAACTTTTGACTTCTCTAGAGGCAACTATTTTTTCATTTGTACTTTTGTAGACATGCTTTCTGTTTTCAAACTCAATTGCCTTGTCAATTATTTCAGAATCTTTTACTTCCATTTCTTTTAGTTATTTTATTTTGGTTTATGTTTCCTTGTCTTGAGCATTTAAATCTACCTAGCTGAAAATTTCTTTTAGCTAAATGCTTAGTTTTTCTTCCGCTAACTCTTTTTCGCCAAAGCCTAAAGCTAGAAGGCCTAAGGTTTCGTCTCATTAATGTGATAACCTCAGACTCGGTTAAACCAAATGTTTTTAAAATAGCATCAAAAGTTGTTCTATCTTCCCAAGCCATTTGAATGATTCTATCAATATCTGTGCCATTTAAATTTTTCAATTTATATCTGATTACTGTGTTTATTGTAGTTGAATTTATGCTCAAGTAATTTTTTAAAGAAAACCAAATTCTCTTTGTGGTTCAATTTATTACTATATCTAATAAAAGTTCCTTCTGAGTGAATTGAAAAAGAAGGTGTTTTATAGATGACTAATTTATAAAATGGAATTACCCATGTATACCTTTTTTGTCTATCTACGATGTATACAATAATTCCCTTATTTCTTAATTCGATATTCGAATATATGATATCACTCTTTTGTTTAATCAGATCCTTGAGTTTAGAACCTAATTCGTCGACAATTAGTCTTTTTGATCCAATTCCTCCAAGCCTTATTGATTTTAGTAGATTATATTTTTTTCCAACAAGACTGTTGGTTTCAATTTCTTTTTCTAAATCACTATATGTTGAATTGTATATCATTTTAGCTTTGATAAAAATGTTTCAGAAACTTGAAGATGGTTTTCAAGTTTTTCCTTGTCCATTTTATTCAATGTCCTTACCATCATGGATAGTCTGGGATTAGATTTAAAAAAAGATTGGTTTTTATATATAAACCTCCAATATAGACCATCCCATATTTTTTGCCAATCTCCCTTTTTGTAGTTACTCATTTTCATTATGTAATTACTACTACTTATGTATGGTTTTGTTGACATTAATCCACCATCTGCGAATTGACTCATTCCGTAGACATTAGGTACCATTACCCAATCATATGAATCTATAAACAGCTCCATAAACCATTTATATACTTCATCGGGATTAATTTCACACAAAAACATAAAATTTCCGATAACCATTAGTCTTTCAATATGGTGTAGGTAAGCATGTTGATTTAGTTTATTAATACAGTCATCAACAGGTTCTATATTGGTAGTAGCTGAATAAAAGGAATCTGGCATTTTTTTCGTAAATCCCCAATAGTTTTTAGTTCTTTCAATACTTCCCTTAGCGATATAAATTCCCCTAATAAATTCCCTCCAACCAATAATTTGTCTAATGATACCTTCATAAGAGTTAATAGTTATATTTTTTTTGGATGCATATTCGTTCAATTTATTAATTACAAATAATGGGGTTAATAATCCACAGTTTATAAGTGGAGAAAGAAGACTGTGGTTTAATATAGATTCATGCTGAACAATTGCATCTTCATAATCTCCAAATTCAAGAAATCTTTGTTCTAAAAAATCGCTTAACCAACTTTTAGCAGTTGGGTAATCTGTTGGATATTTAATTTCTGAATCAAGATTACCATAATTAATTGGATAATTAGATTCAACATAAAATTTTGCTTCTTTGTGGAAATCAGAGTCTGCTTTTGGGTATTTAATTGAGGGTGGTATTTTATTTTTAGGATATTTTTTTCTGTTTTCATCGTCATATGTCCATTTACCTCCAATAGGATTATCATCATCATCCATTAAAATATTCATTTTTTTTCTTTGTAGCTTATAAAAGCTAGTTTGAAAATATTTTTTTTTATCTGGGTTAAAAAAAGTCAAATTTTCATCTGTAGAATTTAAAAATTGTGGAGATTCTATACAATTCAAAACTACCGAATCATTTAAACGCTTAATTCTTTTATTTAACCAGTAGTCACATGGGTCTATATAATTAATCTTCTTTACCTCTTTGGATAAAAGTAAGTCTAATAAAACTCTAACATCAGAAGTTTTATCTGTGGAGTCTACATATTCAATTTCATCAAAATAATTTTTGCAATGATCAACATATTTTTTCATGCTAACACGATGAAAGAAAATCTTTTTTTTGTGGAACTTATAATGTCTAAAAAAAAGAAACTCCTCAATAATGTATGTCTTAACATTATTTTTGAACAAAGGGGAGTCTTCAAAAAGTTGATTAGGAAATATTAAGTTTACCTCTTCCAATTTTACTACATTTCTTACTACAATAAATCACGTTTTCCCAGTCTCTTTTCCATTTTTTTCTCCATTTGAAAGGGAAATTACACACAGGACATGTTTTTTCAGGTAAAAATGTTTTCTTCAACTTTTTTGAGGTTTCTGATATCCTTTTCTTGAATTTGATACCGGAAATGAATAACCATCGCAACCACTAATAGTTGCTACTTCCGCATCACTAAGATTAATAAACCCATCACCAGAAATCAGGTGATCATCAATATTTAATTCTACAATTTTACCCACAATTAATCTTGACTTATTGTGATTAATTTTTATCTCTTCTACAAACTTCATTCCAATCTTTACAGAAGAGGATTTTACAAATGGAGCGGGGAAATTGTTGATATACTCAGGTTCTATTTTTGTAATGTCAAATTCGGAAACCTCTCTATCATATTTAGCCGATGTGTGATGTGCTTTATCGACGAATTCAGATTGCACAGAATTAATGGTATAATACGGATTGTCCTTAATATTTAAGTAGGTGTGTCTTGGAACAATTTCAGTTGGCCTTAGGAAAAAACCTAATAAGGGTGGGTTAGAACCGAGATGTGTAATTGAGCTGAATATTGCTAAATTATTAATTCCGGTTTTAGATGTAGAGCCGATTAAATTTGCAGATTTGTATCCAGAACATGAGTTAATTAGGTTAATTCTAAATACTTTTTCAAGGTTTTCAATATCCTCTTCACTGTAATGCATTAACTGTATACTTTTTTGTACAAATAAGATGCAACAACTGAACCAATTATTCCAGAAATTAAATAATATAAAAAGAAATCGCTTGATGATATATCATTGCCGACCACTTGCGGATCAATAAAACTGAAAAATGAAGGACCAAAGCTAACAGCGGGATTAAATACAGCACCAGAAATATCACCAACAGAAAATGCCCCAGCAGTAACTGTTAGGCCGATGGCAAGTCCATAAAACTGGTTTCCCTTCAGATTTTTATTGAGTGCAACATTTAGAATAACAAAAACAAGTAAAAAAGTAAATAAAATTTCAGCAAAAAAGAAGCTAGAAATATCACTTGTATTTGAAACAACATTAAAATCGTCATTTCCAAGTAATACAACGAGATATGTAGCAACAACGGAGCCTAAAAGTTGACTTGCGACATAAAATGAAAACTCCTTCAATTGAATTTGTTTATTTATTAACATTGAAAGGCTGACGGCAGGGTTGTAGTGCGCTCCAGAAATATGTGCACCCATGTATACCAATACTGCAAGACCTAGTCCAATAGCTATTGGATTTTGGCTTAAACCGATTATTAATACAAGAAATAATGTCCCTAGAAACTCTATAATATATTTATTCATAATTAATTCGTTAAATTTGAAAACTTAAATCGAATATAAAAATTATTTAGAAACATGAGAGCATTTATTTTTACAATATTATTATTTGTTGGTTATTTGGGTTTTTCTCAGATTAACACACCTAGATTTAGCCCAGCTACCGAGATAAAACAAATGGTAGGTTTGACAGAAATAGCAGTTAAATACAGTAGGCCCTCAATGAGAGGAAGAGATATTTTTGGAAATTTAGTTCCTTATGGAAAAATTTGGAGAACTGGCGCAGATAGCAGCACTAAAATTAGTTTTTCTACAGACGTAATGATTGACGGAAAACCGATTAAGTCAGGAACATATTCCGTTTTTTCAATACCTTCTAAAAATGATTGGGTTTTAATGTTATATTCTGATGTCGACCTGTGGGGAGTCCCCAGGGACTGGTCTGATGATAAAATAGTTTTTAGCTCAACCTACCAAATTAATAAAATCAATCAACCTGTGGAATCATTTTCAATTTCTTTTGATGATTTATCTAACAATGATGTAAATATGAGTCTCTCCTGGGAATATACTTCAATTGATGTAAGGATTAATGTGCCTACAAGATCAATGGTTGAAATGAATATTAACGATGTTTTATCCAATAATCCGAAAGCTTCAGATTATTATGCAGCAGCGGTCTTTTACAGACAGGAGAATATAAAGTTAGATTTAGCATTATCCTGGATGAATAAGGCAATAGAAATGTTTGAAAACCCTAGATTCTATCACTACAGACAGCAATCTTTGTTAATGGCAGCCAATAATAAATTCTCGGATGCTGTTAATGCAGCTAAAAAATCACTAGATGACGCTGTAGCATCGGATAACATGAGTTATGTAAAAATGAATAAAGAGTCCATAGCTGAATGGTCTAAGAAACTCTAAAGATTTTAAAAAACAAGTGAATTAAAAAAGATATCATTATTACTAAACCGCAACCAAAGACATTAAGCCAAAGAAATGGCATCCAATCGTAAAACCAAGCTATTATTATAACAGCTTGGGTTATAATAGCTCCGGCAAACACAGCATTTGATTTTAGTGTTTTTATGAAAAATGCAATTAAGAAAATTCCAAGGACATTTCCATAGAATATTGAACCTATGATATTCACAAGCTGAATAAGATTATCTGCAAGATAAGCCACACAAGCGATTCCAATTGCACACATACCCCAAAATAATGTCATTAGTTTTGTGAAATAAACAATATTTTTATCGTCTACATAACTAAAATTTCTCTTTAGTACATCAATTGAAGTGGTGGTTGCGAGTGCGTTTATTTCACTAGACGTTGAGGACATCGCAGCACTTATAATTACTGCCAGTAGCAAACCTATAAGGCCTTTAGGCAGGTTGTCAAGAATAAAATTAATAAATACGTAGTCCTTATCATTAGTTTCTACTTTTTCATTCTTTTCTTTAGCTGCTTTTTCTATTAATAATTTAGCTCTATCTCTTATTTTTTTTTCTTCAAAATTTAGTTTGTCAATTTTTCCTTTAACAACCATTTTATCTTGGGACAGAACATCATTTAAAATATATGTTTTTTCTTTAAAGTTATTTTCTAAATTTTCTTCTAATTGAATGTACTCATTCTCATAATTGGTATTTGAAATTATTATTTTCCCTTGAGGATTAAAATTTAATGGAGATGGGTTAAATTGATAAAAAACAAATACCATAACGCCTATAAAAAGAATAAAGAACTGCATTGGAATCTTGAATATTCCGTTAAAGATCATACCCAGCTGCATTTCTTTCAAAGATTTTCCTGAAAGATACCTTTGAACCTGACTCTGGTCAGTACCAAAATATGACATCATTAAAAAGGTTCCTCCGATTATTCCACTCCAAACCGTGTACCTATTATCCAAATCGAATGAAAAATTTAAAACATCCATTTTTGAATTCGCTGAGGCAATTTTTACAGCACTATTAAAATCAATATCATCTGGAAGAAGGTTGAAAATTGTAAAAAGAACAATCACAAGTCCGATTAGAATTATACCCATCTGGTATTTTTGAGTGAAGTTAACCGCTTTTGTGCCACCTGTAACTGTGTAAATAATCACTAATGTTCCTATAATAATATTTGTAGTTATTAAGTCCCAACCTAGGACCGTCGATAAAATTATTGCAGGGGCAAAGATCGTGATGCTAGCAGATAAGCTTCTTTGAATCAAAAAAAGCAGAGCAGTTAAAGACCTCGTTTTTAAATCAAATCGACTCTCTAAAAACTCATATGCAGTATATACCTTTAATTTATGATAAACAGGGATAAATATCGTACAAACCAAAACTATAGCAATAGGTAGTCCAAAGTAAAATTGAACAAATCCTAGTCCGTCATTATAAGCTTGGCCAGGAGTTGATAAAAAGGTTATAGCACTAGCTTGTGTCGCCATAACTGAAAGACCAATAGTCCACCACTTAGCTTCATTACCTGCCTTAATATACTCATTAGCAGTTTTTGCACCCCTTGTTTTCCAAGTACCATAAACAACAATGATTATCAAAGTGAAAATTAACACAAACCAATCTAAGTTATGCATAATTAATAGTTGTTTGTGATAAAAAGGAAGATTAAAAAGTAGATAAAGTTTATAAAAAGCAGGATGGAATATTCTTTATTCCATTTAATATTTTTTAAATCCATTTATTTTGAATCTTCATTACTTGCTCAATTACATCTCTCACACATCCTTTACCTCCGTTATTTTGTGATACATAGTCACAAACAGCTTTCACTTCTGGAACAGCATCTTGAGGGCAACAACCAACTCCCGCAAGCTTGATAATAGGAATATCAGGGAGGTCATCACCCATAACCAGAACATTTCTTTTGTCAAATTTATTTTTCTCCAAAAAATTATTAAATGGAACTATTTTATCATATGATTTTAGGTGAATTTCATCAATTCCAAGTCCGCTTAGTCTTTTTCTCACAGATTCATTAGACCCGCCTGAAATAATTCCAATTTTATATCCATTGTCTATCGCATATTTCATGGCAAAGCCATCTTTGACATTCATTGTTCTCAATAGCTCACCAGAATCACTAATTAGAAGACTACCGTCAGTAAGTACACCATCTACATCAAAAACAAATGCATTTATTTCTGCTAATTTCTGCTTGTAATTAATTTCCATATTTTTCATTTATCATTTGACTAATAGTCTTATAAAGTGTTTTAATATCATCATTCTTCAACATTTCCTCATGCATTTTTATAATATTATTATCATTTCTTCGAGCTGGTCCAGTCTGAGCCTTAACAGGGTCTAATTTATGAATTTTATTAACCGTTTCCCTAATTAAAGGTTTTAAAATGTCAAAATTTAAATTCTTTGATTCAATCAATTCTTTAGAAATTCCAAATAAAAAGTTTGTGAAGTTGTTCGAAATAATCGCTGCAAGATGTAAAGTTTTTCTCTCCTCATATCCAATTTCATAAAATTTACAACCGTTAATTTCTGAAAGGTTTTTGAGCTCTTTTAGATCATCTTCATTTTCAGCTTCTACACAAAATGGTATTTCAGAATAGTCTAGATCCAGAGATTTGGAAAAAGTTTGAAGAGGGTAAAAGACACCTCTTCTATTTTTTTTATTAATAACCTCATAAGGTGTACTGCCAGATGTATGAACAACTAATTTTCCTTCAAAATCAATATTATCACTAATCTCGGAAATGGATTCATCATTGACACAAATTATGAAAATATCAGATTCAGCTAATTTTTGAATTTGGTTAATTACTTTAACACGCGGATCAAATTTAATGGAGCGAGAATACCACTCATTGAGATGAATTTTTTTCGAATTATAAAATAAATTCACTAAATGAAATCCTACATTACCCGAACCTATTACCGTAACTTTTATCATGCTCTCAATGATTGGTTAGAATTTACAAAATAAAAAATATAATTAGGTATAAAATAAGCCAAAATGGTATTAAATTTGTAGCCCATAAAAATTCGAATGAATACTGTAAAAAAAATATTATTTTCCAATAGATTAACAGGTGTTTTATTTGTTGTTTTTGCAGTTGCCATGGCTATTGGAACTTTTATGGACGCTGGTGAAGAAACATCACCAACACCTCTTACTAGAAATCTTATTTATAATGCCTGGTGGTTTGAGGCGATAATGCTGCTCTTCGTGATAAATTTCATCGGAAATATATTTAAGTACAACCTCTTAAACAAAAGAAAATGGCCAGTATTATTGCTTCACTTATCATGGATATTTATTCTACTAGGTGCTTTTGTTACCAGGTATATAAGTTTTGAGGGTGTCATGAGTATCCGAGAGGGAGCTACTGAAAACTCTTTTTTGTCTGAAGAAACATATTTAACAGTTTACATTGACGGCGATTATGAGATTAACGGTTTACCTCAGAGATGGTATACCGAAAGACCGGTTGACTTTTCACCAAGATTGGAAAACAAATTTAGCTTCAAAGCCCAATACGCAGATATGCCTATATCGATTAAATTAACTGAATTTATAAATGGCGCCGAGGAAGATATAGTTTTCGACGAGAATGGTGAATATTATTTGAAAATAGTTGAATCAGCAGGAGGAATGCCGCACAATCATTTTCTGAAGGAGGGCTCCACAGAAAATATTCATGGCACGCTCTACACTTTAAATAACTATGTCGAGGGTGCTGTTAACATTACTTTTGATGAGAATTATGACTTATTTATCAATTCTCCTTATGAGGGAGAATATATGGTTATGGCATCAATGACGCAAGGTTTTCTTTCCAGGGATTCTAACGAACCATTAAACTTGAGGGCAAGATATATTATTAATAATCAACAACTTGTTTTTCCTAAGCCAGTTGTAAAAGGTGTCTTTGACATAGTCAAGAAATCGGAGCTCTTAAAATCTGATCAAGATGGTCTTGAACTAATGATTTCAACACCATTTGAGTCTAAGGTTGTACGGGTTATTGGTGGTAAAGGAACAAATAACGCATTTAAGACATTTTCTGTTGGTAATATGGATTTCACAATAAAATATGGTGCTAAGGTATATGATCTTCCCTTTAGTATTAAGTTAAATGATTTCATTGCCGAAAAGTATCCCGGAACCGATAGTAGTTATTCGTCTTTTGCTAGCGAAGTAACTGTTGTTGATGATGAGACATTTGATTACAGAATATACATGAATAATATCCTAAACTACAAAGGGTACAGATTTTTTCAAGCTTCATTTGACCCAGACGAACAAGGAACAATATTATCTGTAAATCACGATTTTTGGGGAACATTACTAACATACATTGGTTACATTCTTTTATACTTTGGATTGGTAGTCATACTTTTTGCTAGATTTACAAGATTTGATTCACTAAAAAAGCAACTAGATATAGCAAGAAATAAAAAAACAAAATTAGTTACATCATTCTTAATTCTATTATCATTAACAATCAATGCCCAGGGTTTTGGAGTTCATAGTTCTTCATCATCTGATATTGAAAAGATAGATTCTATATTGAATGTGAATATTGCTTCCAAAGAACAGGCAGGAAAGTTTGGTAGATTAGTAATTCAAGATATTGGAGGAAGAATGATGCCTGTGAATACATATTCTTCAGAGTTGCTTAGAAAATTAAGTAAGAAAGATCATTATAAAGAATTTGACTCAAATCAGGTTTATCTATCTATGCAGGAAAGCCCGCTTTTGTGGTATGCTGTCCCATTAATTTTTCTAAAGAGTAAAAAAGCAGATTCAATTAGAAGTATAATCGGAGTTGAAAAGGACTTGAAATATGCTTCCTTGGTAGACTTCTTTACCGAAAGAGGAGAATACAAGTTGGGGCCTTACCTTGAAGAGGCATATCGTGCCGCTGTTCCAAATGCTTTTCAAAAAGAGTTTAGAGAGACTGATCAAAGAGTAAATCTTCTTTACAATGCAATTCAAGGTACCACTTTGAAAATTTTTCCGGTGCCTGATGACGAAAATAATAAATGGATATCTCCAAGTGAAAACAGGTTCAGTGTAATGCTTACTGATTCCTTATACTCGAACTTTATCAATACAGGTTTTAAAACATATTTATATTTCCTTAATGAAGGAAAAAAATCAGGCGACTTCAATGACGCAGATGAAATTTTAGTAGCGATTACCAACACTCAAAACAGATATGGTTCAGAAGTAATGCTTACAAAAAATAAAGTAGATGCTGAAATACTCTACAATAAGTATGATATCTTTAAGACCCTGTTTAGTTGGTATTTATATGCCAGTACCGTTTTATTTATTGCACTAATTTTTCAAATTTTTAACAGAAATCAGTTTGTTAATAGCATAATTAAATTATCAAAGTATGCTGTTTACTTGCTATTTATAATTCATGCTATGGGTTTAATTTCCAGATGGTACATTTCAGGTCATGCACCATGGAGTGATGGTTACGAATCTATGATATATGTTGCATGGGCTACGATGTTATTTGGTATTTATTTTGGGAAGAAAAGTGAATTAACTTTAGCTTCTACCACTTTTGTCACTTCAATGATACTAATGATTGCTCACTGGAGTTGGATGGATCCAGCAATCGCAAATTTAGTTCCCGTTCTAGATAGTTATTGGCTTATGATACATGTAGCCGTTATTGTAGGGAGTTATGGTCCGTTTACAATTAGTATGATACTAGGCGTTGTTTCTTTAATCCTAATGATTTTAGTAAATAAAAGAAATAGAGAATTACTTAATATTAACGTAAAGGAGCTTGTTTTAATTAATGAAATGTCCATGACTATCGGGCTAGTGATGCTAACTATTGGCAACTTTCTAGGCGGAATGTGGGCAAATGAAAGTTGGGGTAGATATTGGGGGTGGGACCCTAAAGAAACTTGGGCTTTAATCAGTATTATGGTTTACGCTTTTGTTATACATATGAGGCTTATTCCTGGTTTAAAAAGTAATTTTGCATTCACAGTTGCATCAATTTTATCTTTTGGCTCAATTATAATGACTTACTTCGGAGTTAATTTTTACCTTGCAGGACTGCACTCTTATGCAAAAGACGACCAAGAAATTAGCTTAGTATTTATTAGTATAACCCTAGTTATTATTTCGATTCTGTCCTTTCTTGCGTATCCAAAGTATAAAAAATATCTAAAAAATAATCGCTAAATTAGACGTCATGTCTGATAAAAATATATACAAAGGTTTAAATACCATATGTACTCACGTTGGTCAAGTCAAAGATGAACAGTTCGGAGGTTCGGTTTCACCAATATACCCGGGTACTTCATATGAATACATCGATAAGGATATTGATAGATATCCAAGATATAGTTCTACACCAAATCAGGAATTTTTAGCTAAGAAAGTTGCGGCATTAGAGGAAACAGAAGATGCTATTATTTTAGGCTCTGGAATGGCTGCAATTAGTACTTCATTAATGGCGTTTTTAAACTCAGGTGACCATATAGTTCTTCAAAATGATATTTATGGTGGAACAAGAAACCTAGTCGAGGCTCAATTTCAAAGATATGGCATACAATACTCATTTACTGATGGTTTAGATGCTAAATCTTTTGAAAAGGAAATAAAGGCAAATACAAAGGCTATTTATATTGAAACTCCGTCAAACCCTCTTCTAAAGCTTGTTGATATTAAGCAGATAGCTGATTTATCAAGGAGTAACGGACTAATTTCTTTTATTGATAACACATTTGCAACTCCATTGATTCAAAAACCACACAAGTTAGGAATCGACATCATATTGCATAGTGCAACTAAATATTTTGGTGGTCACAGTGATATATGTGCTGGTGCTGTGGCATCAACAGCTGAGCATAGGGAGATTATATGGAATCTATCTAAAAATTTGGGTGGTAGTCTAAGTGACTACACGGCGTGGCTCTTGGAGAGAAGTATGAAAACATTATCGGTTAGATTTTTTGCTCAGCAAAAGAATGCTGGAGAACTTTCTAAATATCTGTCAGAATGTAAATTTATCGACAAAATATATTATCCTGGCCTTGAGACTCATCCAAATCATGATATCGCCAGAAAACAAATGACTGGCTACGGAGCAGTAATTTCATTTGAGCTGAACAAGAGTATTGAGCAAAAATCATTTTTAACATCGTTGAATATGATTAATCCATCAATGAGTTTTGCAGGAGTTGAAAGTACAATGCTATCTCCTGCTGAAACATCACATTATTTGTTAACTCCTGAAGAAAGAATTGTGCAAGGTATCACGGATAATTTAATCAGATTTTCTGTTGGCATTGAAGACGTTCCAGACATACAAAATGATATTGAACAAGCATTTAATAAGTGTAAATAATTTATAATGAAAGTAGATATTTTAGCTATAGGGTCTCATCCCGATGATGTTGAATTGGGCTGCTCAGGGACAATTGCAAAAGAGATTTCAATCGGAAAAAGGGTTGGTATAATAGATTTAACTAGGGGGGAATTAGGCACAAGAGGATCTGCTGAAATAAGGGAAAAAGAAGCTAATCAAGCAGCTGAAATACTTAAGGTTTCTTTTCGTGAGAATTTAAATTTCAAAGATGGTTTTTTTAAAAATGATGAGGAACATCAATTAAAGCTAATTAAGGTAATTAGAAAGTATAGACCTGATTTTATTCTTTGTAACGCCCCAGATGACAGACATATTGATCATCCTAAGGGTGCAAAGTTAGTTCTTGATGCTTGTTTTCTGAGTGGTCTTGAAAAAATTGAGTCAACTTTAGAGGGAAATAAACAAGAGCCATGGAGACCTAATAATATTTATCACTACATTCAATGGAAAAGTTTGAAACCTGATTTTATTGTTGATATTAGTAATCATTTTAAAACTAAAATTAAATCGGTAAAAGCTTTTAAGTCTCAATTTTACGATGGCAATGAAACTGTACATAACACTCCTATCTCTACTAAAAACTTTCTTGATAGTATTGAGTACAGAGCAAGAGACTTAGGTAGACTTACAAATGTTGATTACGGAGAAGGGTTTATCGCGGCCCGTATTCCTTTAGTTGAGAATATTTCTGAACTGAAATAATTTTTATTTCCTGTTTTGCAAAGAATCTCAAAAAAATTACATTTGCATTCCTATAATGGTGGTTGTAGCTCAGTTGGTTAGAGCGTCTGATTGTGGTTCAGAAAGTCGCCGGTTCGAATCCGGTCTTCCACCCAAAATAAAAGCCCTCATATATTGAGGGTTTTTTTATTCATTTTAATTTTATTCTTTCATCCCTGTTGGCTAAACCCCAAGCAGTATGAAATATTAATTTTACCCTTTTACTGTAGGGCTCATATAATATTTTATCAGCTGTATCACCGGGCTGATGATAATCCTCGTGAGTTCCACTGAAGTAAAAAATCGCAGGTATATTATTTTTAACAAAGTGAAAATGATCAGACCTGTAGTAAAATTGATTTGGGTCATTGATATCATTGTATCTAAAATCTAACTCTAAATTTGCAAAGTTATTAGCCTCTAGATTAATATTATGTAGGTCATCTGAAAGTATATCCGAACCAATGATATACACATAATTTAAATTTCTAATGCCCCGCTCTGGATCAGCTCTTCCCATCATATCCATATTTAAATTAGCAACTGTTTGCTTGAGTGGTACCAAAGGCTCATAATCTGTATAATATTTGGATCCAAGAAGCCCTCTTTCCTCTGCTGTAACATGTAAAAATACAATTGATCTTTTGGGTTCTTTACCCAATTGTTTTGCTAAAGCAAAAGATTCAGCAATTTCAAGCATTGCAACTGTTCCAGATCCGTTATCATCTGCACCATTATAAATTTCTCCATTCCTTGGAATAACATGATCAAGATGGGCTGTTAATATTACATATTCATTAGGAAATTCTGAACCTTTAATAATTGCAGCTACATTATCAGCTGTAAAGGATTCAACATTCTTTTTAAAAGACATATTAAGATTCAAACCATTTTTAGACAGAAAGTTTTTATGTTTTTCAGAAAATAATAATACTTGAAAATTATTTTCTTCATCATTTCCCAAAGCCATCCTTTTTTCTCCTCTACCTGAGTCACTGTATTCAAATCTTGATTTATATCTTCTATATAAATAATCATCAATAATAATTAATGCTAGTGCTCCATTATTTTTTGCAGTAGATCTTTTTAAGCTGATTTCTTCTCTGCTGTTGGACCACTTAGATTTGTCTTTTCCGTTGATAAAATAATTTTCATTATCGTCTAATGGTTCACCTCCTAAAGCAACTACAATCTTTCCTTTTACATCTAAATTTGAATAATCAGAATAATTTTCATCATCTATTCCGTATCCTGCAAAAATTGTCTCAACTGAATTATAGTTTTTGTCCGGTCCGTTGGCATATGATATATAATCTTGATAATAAAGAAATTTTTGATCGGATATCCTCAAACTAATATCAGGCTTAATTTCAAGTTGTAGAGGTACGGCTTGTAAATAACTATCGTCTTTCAATGATGGGATACCTAAATTTTTATAATGATTCACTAGGTACTCAACAGCGAGTTTTTGACCTTTACTAGGGGTAGCTCTTCCTTCAAATTCATCAGATGAGTATTTATAAAGTTTTTCTTTTAATTCATCAATTTTAATAGAGTTTGAAGCATCCATCAAGATTTTATCTTGACCAAAAGAAAAAAATACACTTATAAATACTAAAGTGGGAAATAAAAATTTTGATTTCATATTAATTAATTTGCTGCTATTTTAATAATTGATTTAATAAAATAGTCTAGTTCTTCTTCGTTTGTATAAATATTAGGGGTTATTCGACAACCCTTTACATTAGCATAGTTAATTGCGACTGTAAATATACCATATTCTTCAAATAAAATTTTGGATAATTCTTCTGGATTTTTGTTTTTCACACCAATATTAGCAATTCCACAACTTCTCTCATTTTGGGATGGGGTATTAATGATTACATTGGTGTCAGATCTCAATTTATCTGACCAATATCTTTGCAGGTATCTAAGCCTATTTTCTTTTCTTTTTAAACCAACAGAATCTAAATAATCCAGAGCATCATTAATAGCCATATTTGAATGAACTGGATGTGTTCCAATATGATTTAATCTCAAAATATTATCCCTTTCATGGACATGACCAGCAAAGAGTGCTTCTATTTTAGAAATCTTTTCCTTTTTAACGAAAAGTAGTCCAGTACCAAGGGGTGCGCTTAGCCATTTATGTAAACTTGATCCATAGTAATCACAATTTAAATCTTTAATGTCAACAGTTATATGACCTACACAATGTGCTCCATCAACGAGAACATCAATATTATATGAGTGTGCCATTTCACAGATTTTTTTTACAGGTAAAATCTGGCCTGTAATGTTAATCATATGTGAAACCATAATTAACTTAGTTTTACTAGTTATTTGCTCCTCGTATAGGGAGACTATTTCTTCATCATTCTTTGGATGATTTGGCACTGAAATAATTTTATTGACAATTCCTTTTCTTTTTGCGGTTAACTTGAACATTTCCTGCATTGACCCATAATCTTGAATTGCAAAAATTGCCTCATCATTTTTCTCCCAAGGAAATCCGCTAATTATTAAATCCAGAGATTCAGTTGTATTTCTGGTTATTACTAGTTCTTCTTTGTCACAATTAACCAATTTTGATAGTCTTTCTGCTGTTTTTATTTTATCTGAATCAAGGTCATTTCTCATGTAAAATGATCCCTCAAAATTTATCTTTCTTATTTTTTCTATGTATTTGTTTAAAGTTGGTTGTGGTATAAAGCAATAATAACCATTTTCAAGATTAACATAATCATTTTTTAGAAGGTAGTCTTTCCTTATTGTTTTCCAGAATTCATCATCATTTAAAGCCTTTCTATCAAAGTAGTTTATGTCCATAAACCGACCATTATCTCCAAAGCTTAAAAATGGGGATGATAAAGTCATAACTCCTAAAGCTTTTATAAAATCTCTTTTGGTCAAATTAAGTGTGTTAGATAGTTAATAAAATCGTTTTGGATATAAAATAATAAATGTAAAAAATTAAATTTTTTTATATACATCATCAAATGGAACCCTAAACCTTTCTGTATATACCCCATTTTTAGCTCTGATACCACATCCAATAATCATCGTAATTTCAGCTTTTGAGGGGAGCTTCAGTATTTTTTTTACTCTGGTAGTGTCAGAACCTTCCATTGGACAAGTGTCATACCCTAATTCTGCCATACTAAGCATGAAATTTTCAGCAGCTAAAGCCACACTCTTATGAGTTATAACTCTAAGATCTGAAAATAATACCTCACGATATATTGGTCTAAATAAACCTATGAAAAAGGATAATACTTTTTTGTAAAAACCAACTAAACCAAAAAAGTCTGTATAAATTGTTGGCATAAGTTTTTTATAATACCTTCTAGAAACTTTTCTTCTTCTGGCAACATCAACTCCCTCTTTTTCTTGTTTATCAAACATACTTTCTAAAAAATCTAAATTTTGTTTTGCTCTTTCTCTCCATTTGTCTCTTCTTGCAACAAATACCACCATATTAACCGCAGTTTTAGCAGCATTTTGATCAAAACATGCTTTGGATATTCTTTTTAACATTTCCTTATCTGTTATATGATAAAACTCCCACAATTGCATATTACTGCTATTTGGGGCTAACGTAGCATTTCTAATGCAGTTCATAACCTTTTCTTCATCTAATTTATCCTCAAGATATTTCCTAACTGATCTTCTATACTTTATTGCTTCACTTACTGTTTTTAACATGATTTAATTTAAATTAAACTCATTTGAATTCCTTGATCCAAATTTGCAACAATTGGATTCAATTTCCTTTTAAATTTAGAAAAATATTCTTTTTCTGCTTCTTCAACAAATTTCTCAACTAATGATTCCTCGATAAGGTTTATAGTACATCCGCCAAAACCACCACCCATCATTCTCGAACCGTATATCCCATCGAATTTCATAGTATATTCAACTAAGTAATCTAACTCATCACAACTAACTTCATAATCATTTTTTAATCCTAAATGTGACTGATACATTAGCTGTCCGAATTCCTTCAGCTTATTGTTTTCTAAAAAATTTACTGACTTTACCACTCTTTGATTTTCTTTTAATATATATGAAACTCTTCTGTAAAGTGTTTCACCAAGTTCATTTTTAGATAATCTTAGGTCAATGTCTTTTACCTCTGAAAGATTCGAATAGTTTTTATTGCAAAAATCGTTGATTACTTTTAATGATTTTTTACATTCACTAACTCTTTTATTATACTCTGTGTTTGCTAAATTATGCTTTACGTTTGTGTCTAGTAATAGTAGTTTAAACTCTTTAAAGTTAATTTTTATAAATTTTGATTTTAAATTTTTACAGTCTAGAAAAATTGCCATATTTTTTCTGGCATTCAAAATTGTAAATTGATCCATAATACCACCTAGTAGTCCAATATATTTATGTTCAACATTTCTGCTTAAATTTATTATTTTGGAGTTATTTAAGTTAATAGCATTAAGCTCAGCCAACCCTTTTATTAGCCCACACACCAGAGCAGAGGAGGAGCTTATCCCAGCTCCTGAGGGTAATGATGATTTTATTATGCAAGAAAAGTTAATTAATTCAGTTTTAAACTGTTTTAATTCATTGATTACGCCTAGAATATAATTTTCCCAATGATTGTTACTTTTTTGATAGGGGGTACTTACATTAAAATTCATTGAATATCCCAAATCGGTATTTACATGTGATTCATTTAATTTTTTCTCAAAATAAAGTTCAATCGATAAGTCTAAAGCACAAGGAAGAACAAACCCGCCATTGTAATCTGTATGTTCACCAATTAGATTTACTCGACCTGGGGATTTAATATAAATTTTCAAATTAAATTAATTTAGGACTCTTATTTTTTTTTGTTGGACTCGAGTCCACCAAAATCTGTTTTAGAAATATTTCTCATTTCATCAAAGCTCATATTATTTCCATATGATTTTTTTAAATCATACAGTTCATTTTTTAATTCACGGATTAAATTTTCGTGACCCTTCGATAAAATTATGTTATTTAGTTCGTTTGGATCATTTTTAAGATCATATAATTCCCAGACATCAATATCATAATAAAAATGAATTAATTTATATCTCTCATTCCTTATTCCATAATGTGGTTGTACACGATGATAAAATGGATATTCGTAATAGTGATAATACATAGATTGTCTCCAATCTTTATTCTTTTTCCTTTTTAGATTTTGGAAGAAACTCTTTCCCTGTACGCTTGTGGGAGTTTCAACACCAGCCATTTCTAAAATAGTAGGAGCGAAGTCAATATTAGTTATTATGTCTTTATTTACAGATTTGGGTTTAATTACTCCGGGATACTTGATCAAAAACGGCATTCGTATAGATTCTTCATACATGAACCGTTTGTCAAACCATCCATGTTCACCTATAAAAAATCCTTGATCAGAAGCATAAATAATAATCGTGTTATCTTCTAGATTTGAATCCTCTAAATATTTTAGTACTCTTCCGATATTATCATCAACAGATTTAATAGTTGCTAAATAATCCTTTATGTAGGTTTGAAATCTTAACCTTTTATTTTCCTCTTGGTTAAGTTCTTTGTCGATAACAACTATTTCATTTCTTCCAAATCCATATGAAAGCCATTTCCTTTTTTCTTTTTCATTTAGTGAATCAGGAGGTGAGAGTTTCATATCTTCTCTACAAAAATAATCCATGGTCATTTCAGTATTACCAGCGGTTAATTCACGAGTTGAGTAATCATCATTAAATGTATTTGGGTAGGGAAGCTCCTCATTTTCCCAAAGATTCACATATTTTTTATCAGGTGACCACTCTCGGTGTGGAGCTTTATATTGAAGTAGTAAGCAAAATGGCTCATCATTATCCCTTTTATTTAGCCAGTCTATTGCAAAATCTGTGGTCAGATTAGTTGCATATCCGATTTCCTTAACCTCATTTCCATTATCGTTGTATATAGGATCCCAATAAAATCCCTGTTGACCTCTTGAAATATGATATTTGTAGTAATCAAATCCAACAGGCTCAGACGCCAGATGCCATTTGCCAACTAAAGCTGTATTATAACCAGATTTTTGAAGCTCTTGAGGAAAAGTCCATTGGCTATTATCAAAGACTCCACCTTTATAATTTTTATAATAACCATTAATATGACTGTATGTACCCGTCAAAATTGATGCTCTACTGGGTCCACAAATCGAGTTTGTAGCAAATGTATTTTTTAATATTGCTCCTTCATTGGCAATTTTATCAATATTAGGTGTGGGGGCAATATCTTTATATAACCCACCATATGCTGATATTGCATTTGTTGTGTGGTCATCAGAAAGAATGAATATTATATTTGGCCGATTTTGTTTTTTATTATCATACTTTTTATCAGATCCAATTGTGGTTAATAATATAAGAGAAATTAAGAATTTGGATAAAAAGTTCATTGCAAA
>CACOGA010000017.1 GCA_902626585.1 uncultured Bacteroidota bacterium | reverse complement strand
ATTTCTATCGGTAATGATCACGCTGGAGTAGATTATAAAAAATATATAATTGAAAAATTAAATAAGGAACATAAAATAAATAATCACGGAACAGATAATGAAGAAAGTGTTGATTATCCTGACTTTGCCCACCCTGTAGCCAGAGATGTTGAAAACAATATTAGTAGCTTAGGAGTATTAATTTGTGGAAGTGGAAATGGAGTTTCAATGACAGCAAATAAACATAAAAAAGTTAGAGCAGCTTTATGTTGGAATGAAGAAATTGCTGTTTTAGCAAAACAACATAATAATGCCAATATTATTTGCATTCCAGCAAGATTTATTTCTAAAGAAGAAGCACTAAATATTGTGAAGAATTTTATTGAAACAGAATTTGAAGGCGGAAGACACGAAAGAAGGGTTAATAAAATTTAAATGACTATAATTAAAACTTTTTCTGAAATTAGTACGCATGAACTTTATAAAATATTAAGGTTAAGATCCGAGGTTTTTGTTGTGGAACAAGATTGTGTATATCAAGACATGGACAACAAAGATCAGAAAGCAATACACTTATTATACAAACAAGAAGAAGAAATTATAGGATATACAAGAATATTCAAGTCAGGAGATTATTATGAAAACCCAAGCATTGGAAGAGTTGTTATTTTAAAAAGTGAAAGAGGAAAAGATCTCGGTAAGAAAATTATGATTGAATCTATAAAGTATATTAAAGAAAATTTAGAGGCAAAAAAGATTGAGCTCTCCGCTCAAAAATATTTAGATAAATTTTACAGAGATTTAGGGTTTTATGTTTCAGGAGAAGAATATTTAGAAGATGGTATTCCTCATCAAAGGATGTTTTTTGATTTAGTCTGATAGAATTAAGATTTCAACCCTCCTATCTTTATCTTCACTGCCACCTAAAGGAAACTTATGAGCCATACCTTCATAGGACATTCTAGATTGTTGAATACCTTTTTTTAATAAATAATCATAAACATATTTAGCCCTTGCAATAGAAAGATTTCTCTTATTTGTTTTTCTATCAACTGCATCTAACTGTCCTTCAGTACAACACACATGACCCTGTATTACAAACGAAAATTTTTCTTTTTTTAAAGTTTCAGCAACTTTATCTAAAGTTCTTTTTGAACCTCTGGTTAGATAACTATATCCTGTAATAAATAAAACATTTTCAAGTAAAATTTTATTTTCCTCCTCCTTTATAATTTCCTTTTCATCTTTTTTCTTTTCAGGATAACTTATTACAATATCCACTCTCCTGTTTAATGCTCTTATAACCGAAGGATCTGTTTCATCTACAATATTTAAAAGTAATTCTCCTCGACCATCGACTGTAGAAATTTTTTCTGGAAAAAATGACGCATTACTAAAAATTCCTTTTATAGCGTCTGCTCTATTTTGAGATAGTGTTAAATTATAATTATTACTACCTATATCATCGCAAAAGCCAAAAATCTCAATTTTTAAAACCTCGTCTTTTGTTAAGGAAGAGAGAAACTTTTGAAGTCTAGTTTTTTCTGTTTTTGTTAGAGTGTAAACATCAGTGTCAAAGTAAACTGAGTGCTCAATATTAAATTGAGCATTTAAGTTATAGCCTAAAAGAAATAGAAAAAGAAAGTATAAATTTTTCAAGATAAATTTTTGGTTTGGAATGATAAAAGTAGGGATTTCATCGACTGTTCAACATCATTAAAATTAACTTTATCAGAACCAAAATAAACAAAAACAAAATCACAACACAAGTGTTGTTCAATAAAATCTATAGCGTTCAGCCTAAAAGCTTCTTTCATTAATCTTTTTAATTTATTTCTTGTAGATGCAAGTTTATGAGATTTCTTTCCAACAGAAAAGGCAATTCTCATTTTAGGATGGCCGGAATTTAAATAGTGTAAAGAAATTAAATTAGATGAAATTTTTTTACCATTTTTAAAAACGACATCAATTTCAGAAGAATTTCTTAAAGATAAGCTTTTGTTTAAAGGATAGGAAGCCATGTTATAAAACTAGGTGATTATTATCTCTATTAATATCAGCCATTTCGTTTTTTGGATCAATTATAATTTTAGAAATATTTTTTGAGTCAACATCTATCCATAATTCATAATATGGTTTTGCCCAACTCCAAGACCTCAAAAGAGTTGATTTTTCGGTTGGTTTATGGCCCCTCATTTTAGTCATAGGGATATTAAAATCCAAAATTTCGCCAGAAATTAACTCAACTCTTAAATCAATAGGCATACCCATTTGGCCAATTCTTTTTAGGACAACTTTGGTTTTATTGTCTACTCCGTAAAGAGAGTTTACTGAGTAGTCAATCGTCATTGTTGATTGTGCCCAATCGAGCAAATACCAATCTAACTCTAATCCTGAAACATTTTCAGCAGAGCGAATAAAATCGTTTGGTTTAGGGTGTTTAAAAGCCCAGTCATCAAAATATTTTTTAAGTGTCTTATCAAAATTATCCTTTCCGATGACATATTGTAATTGTGACAAGAATATTGAACCTTTATCATAAGCTGACATGCCATATCCAGTATTATATTTAAACCTGTCTGCATGCGTTGTCATGGGTTCTTCAAGACCAGTAGCAACCCATCGAAAATAATCACTGTAGGCCTTAGCGTTTGGAAGAGATTTGCCTTCTTTTAAAACAACATTCAAAGCCACATCATCAATATAGCTTGTAAACCCTTCGTCCATCCATGAGTGCTTGGACTCATTAGTTGCCATTAAGAATTGAAACCAAGTATGTGCAATCTCGTGTGATGTCACAGAATAAAGACTTCTCATAGTAGGATGACCAACACCATCAATAAAGGTACACATAGCATATTCCATACCTCCGTCTCCTGCCATAATAACAGAATATTGCTTGTAAGGGTATTTACCAATCGTGTTGCTAAAGAACTTTAAAAACTCAGCTGAATTAGGCTGAAACTCTTTCCATAAATTAACATATTTAGAGTCAGCCTTATAAAAGAAGTGCATTCTCGGACCCCCATCAATATCTATATAATCATGTGTAAAATTTGGGTCTGCAGCCCAACTGAAATCGTGAACATTAGGCGCAATAAAACGCCAAGAGATTTTATCACCATGCTTTACCCCTTTCTTCAGCGGCGCATAGCCGTGACCAACCAGTTCTGGGTTTTGAAGATATCCGGAACCTGCAACAGTATAATTTTTGTCAATATTAATAGTAACATCAAAATCACCCCAGATTCCGTAAAATTCTCTGCCAATATATGGGTTTGCGTGCCACCCCTCATCGTCGTACTGACAAAGCTTAGGATACCATTGAGACATAGAAAAAGCAACATTATCTTCACTGTTTTTTCCGGACCGCCTAATCATCGCTGGTGTTTGAACAAAAAACTCCATTTCTAGTACTGTGCTTGCCCCTGAACCTAAAGGCTTGTCAAGCTCAACTTCTAAAATAGTTTCTTCAACCTTAAACTTAACATTAACGCCGTCTTGTTTTAATGATTTAATTTGCACATCACCCCAATCTTTTTCATCTAACATCAATATCTTATTAGACATTGTTCTAGAGTCATCAGTTGAGTATCTAGAATTTTGTTCTAGATCTGTTCCGGGCTTAAAAGCATTAAAGTACAAATGATAAAAAACCCTGTCAAGCTTATCAGGGGAGTTATTTGTGAAAACTAGTCTCTGTGTTCCAATGTATGTGTGTTTTTCTACATCAACATCAATAACCATCTTGTAGTCAACGTGTTGTTGCCAATAGTTTTTTTGTGACAACGCAAACGGGCCAATTAACAAAACAGTAATAAATAAAAGTTTTTTCATAGCTCTGACAGTTTTAAATTGCTTTTTAATCTTACTCCGCGCTCTGATTGCATCAGAGAGCCTAGTTCTACATTAGCGTCATGTTCAAAGAATAAAAATACGTCATTCTCGTAGCAAAAATTTAGGAACAGATCTTTTTCTTTTAACGAAACCAAGGGCCTAATATCATAGCCTGGAATATAGGGAAGTGGAAGATGACCGTGCGTTGGAACAAGATCAGCAGCAAAAGCAATCTTTTGACCTCTATAATTTATTATGGGAATCATTTGCTTTTCGGTGTGACCATCCACATACAACACATCAAAACCTAGCTTCGTTTGGGTTAAATAATTGGCTGTGTCTTTTTCCAAAAAACTTAATTGACCCGACTCTTCAATTGGTAGAATATTTTCTTTTAAAAAAGAAGCACTTTCTCTTTTGTTTGGCGCCGTTGCCCACTCCCAATGTTCTTTATTGCTCCAATACTTAGCATTTTTAAAGTAGGTTTTATAAGAGTTATCACCAACCCTAACTACTGCACCCCCACAATGATCAAAATGTAGGTGGGTCAGAAAAACATCTGTAATATCATTAGGATGAAACCCTTGTTTATTTAGAGAGGATTCCAGAGAATCCTCACCCCAACGGTGATAATAACTAAAAAACTTTTCACTTTGCTTATTGCCCATCCCAGCATCGATCAACACAAGCCTGCTGCCGCTCTCTATTAGCAAGCAGCGAGCAGCAATCTTTACCAGATTGTTTTTATCTGCAGGGTTGGTCTTTTGCCAAATAGATTTTGGAACAACACCAAACATAGCTCCCCCGTCTAGCATAAAGTTTCCGGCAATTATTGGGTATAGGTTCAAGTGAAAGTATTATTTAGTATTTTTATTAAATATAAAACAATATTTTGAAGAAGCTAGAGAGAACTTTATCATTGCCAGGTGCAATTGCGGTAAGTATTGGGGGCATGTTGAGCGGTATTTTTGTTCTTCCAGGATTGGCTGTTGGAATCACCGGTTCTTCGGTATGGCTAGCTTTTCTAGTAGCGGCACTTTGTATCCTTCCTGCAGTTCTTTCGAAATCAGAATTAGGCACAGCAATGCCAAAATCTGGCGGCACCTATGTTTACATTGAAAGAGCTTTTGGGCCTCTTTTTGGAACTATTGCGGGTATTGGATTGTGGCTATCCCTGCTTTTAAAAAGTGCTTTTTCCTTGGTTGGTCTAAGCGCATACCTATATGTTGTGGTTAACATTGACGAGGCTTACACAAAAGCCATTGCCTTATTGGCTCTATTACTAATATTTTTACTAAATGTTTTTGGCTTAAAGAAAGTTGAAAAGACTCAGCTTTTTATTGTTTCTGTCAGCATAATTTCCCTAATAGTGATAATAGTGCTGGGCTTTAATTCCTTTGACACGAGACTTACAGAGCCTGTTTTTTCCGATGGAACCGACGGCTTCATTGCAGGTGTAGCATTTTTATACATTTCTTACGCTGGGGTAACAAAAATAGCAGCTATTGCAGGAGAGATAAAAAACCCAGCTAAAAACCTTCCGCTTACAATGATCATCTCTCTATTTCTTATAACAACCATATATTGTATGGTTGCTCTGGCTCTGGTTGGAAATGTTGAGGCCTCAATATTAGCAACGGATATCAAGCCTATTCACACTCTTTTTCAAACAATTGGGGGAGACACTTTTGGTCTAATCGCTGGGGTTGTAGGGGTTTTAACCCTTATGTCGATGGCAAATTCAGGTGTTTTGGCTTCTTCTAGGTTTCCCTTTGCGATGTCAAAGGATGGTTTATTGCCTGGATATTTGGCAGGAATTAACCCAAAGTTTATGACGCCTGCCTCAGCAATTCTTACCACATCAACCCTTATTGCCCTGGCCATTATCTTTTTAGACGTGGTTAAAATTGCAAAATTGGCAAGTGCATTTAAGGTCTTGATGTTCATATTTAATGAGTTAACAGTTATTGTTTTAAGAGAAACAAATGCACAGTGGTATAAACCAACATTTAAGTCACCCCTGTATCCATATGTTCAAATTTTTGGAATTTTAAGCGGAATAGTTCTTCTGGCTTATCTTGGAGTTATGCCAGTAGTTTCAGTTCTAGGGGTAGTTGTTTTAGGATTCCTAATTTTTCTTGTTTACGGAAGCAAATCTGAGAGAAGCGGAATAGCGAAAAGCTATGGGGTGCTTTCCTTCTTTTTTAAGGACGCCTCAAAAATCAGAGAATACTCAGATGATTCTGAAGAAACTGACGACGGAATAGCAACAGACGCGGAAGTTGTGGTTCCATTACTTGGAGATGAGGAGTCTCCCGAAATGCTAATTGAGATGGCATCAGCAATTAACAGCACAAATGCTGTTCAGGCTTTTGATATTACTGAAGTACCAAATCAAACGGATTATTCGGTCTTTATGCAAGACTCTCCGGCGTCCACTTCTCTAAAAAGGAGAATTCAAAGGCTCTCACAATCCAAAGGCTTATCTATAGGTTTTGATGCAGTTGTTACTTATGAGCTATCACAAACTATAAACAGGCTAAGCTCACAAGACAGCTGTAAGTGGCTTGTCATGGGCTGGGGTGCAAGACCAAATTCAGGGATTTTTATCAGTAACCCCATAGGCTGGCTCCTTGCAAACATAAACTCAAACCTGGCGCTATATAAAGACAATGGGGTAAGATACATCGGTAAAGTTGTTTTGGCGTTGAGGCCTGGCAGAAAAGACAAGAACTTTATAGGTATTGCAGACAGCGTTTGTAACCATTTTGGGGCAAAGCTAACACTTCTTCATGTTGTTTCTGAAAAAAGCAGGACAACAGAAACAATTAAGCACAGATCTGAAGAAAAACTAAAACAATCAAAAGTAAAAGCAAACGTAGAGGTAGTAAAAAGCGACAAGCCTGTAGACACTATTGCAGAAATTTCAGCAAGCTACGATTTGTTAATCCTTGGAACACCTGAAAAAGATAATTGGATTAAGGTTCTTTTTGGGGGTGGAAAGGACAAGTTCACAGAAAGAGCAGCTTGTTCGGTGCTAAGAATCACACTTAAAGACTAACTAATCATTTAATTTTAGTACGGCCATAAAAGCCTCTTGTGGAATTTCAACGCTACCAACCTGGCGCATTCTCTTTTTCCCCTTTTTCTGGTTTTCCAGAAGTTTTCTTTTTCGGGTTATATCCCCTCCGTAACACTTTGCGGTTACGTCTTTTCTAACGGCTTTGATTGTTTCTCTTGCAATTATTTTAGTGCCTATAGCCGCCTGAATTGGAACATCGAATTGCTGTCTGGGAATAAGCTCTTTTAGCTTCTCGCATATTTTTTTTCCAACTCTGTATGCGTTGTCTGTATGAATAAGAGCAGACAGTGCATCTATAGGCTTTGCATTAAGAAGAATGTCAACCCTAACGAGCTTTGACTGTTGTAGGCCTATTGGAGAATAATCAAATGAAGCATAGCCTTTCGAAACAGTTTTTAACCTGTCGTAAAAATCAAAAACGATTTCGGCTAAAGGCATGTCAAAAATCAACTCTACTCTTGTTGTTGTTAAATATGTTTGACTTTTTATTACCCCTCTTTTTTCAATACACAAAGACATAACATTCCCAATAAAGTCAGACTTTGTGATGACTGAGGCTTTTATAAAAGGTTCTTCAACTCTGTCAAGAGAGGATGGGTCAGGCAAATCAGAGGGGTTGTTTACAAGGATAATTTCATCAGGGTTTTTCTTTGAAAAAGCATGATAAGAAACGTTTGGGACAGTTGTTATTACAGTCATTCCAAACTCCCTCTCAAGTCTCTCCTGAACAATTTCCATATGTAACATTCCCAAAAAGCCACATCTAAAGCCAAAACCTAACGCTGCCGAGCTCTCAGGAACAAAAACCAGAGAAGCATCGTTAAGTTGAAGTTTTTCCATAGCACCGCGAAGCTCTTCGTAATCTTCAGTGTCAACGGGGTATATTCCAGCAAAAACCATTGGCTTAACATCTTCAAAGCCAGAGATGGCTTCATTTGTTGGGCTATCAAAATCTGTAATTGTATCTCCAACCTTTACCTCTTTTGCTTCTTTAATTCCCGTTATGAGATATCCAACATCGCCAGCAAAGATTTCAGGCTTGGGTTTTTGTTTAAGGTTTAGGGTTCCAACCTCGTCGGCGCCGTATGATTTGTCAGTTGCCAGGAACTTAATCTTTTGGTTTTTTTTGATTGAGCCGTTAATTACCCTAAAATATGTTTCAATTCCCCTAAAAGGATTATACACTGAATCAAAAATAAGTGCTTGCAGGGGTTTTTTTGGGTCTCCAGATGGGGGGGGGGATTCTGTCAATAATAGCACTCAAAATATTTTCTACTCCAAGCCCTGTTTTTGCACTTGCAGGAATTACATCCTCAGCTGCACACCCAAGCAAGTCTACAATGTCATCTGTAACTTCCTGTGGGTTTGCACTTGGCAGATCGACTTTATTCAAAACAGGAATTATTTCTAGGTCGTTTTCCAAAGCAAGGTAAAGATTGGAAATGGTTTGTGCTTGAATGCTTTGTGCTGCATCAACAACAAGTAAAGCCCCTTCACAAGCGGCGATTGACCTTGAAACTTCATAAGAAAAATCTACGTGGCCAGGGGTATCAATTAGGTTCAGAACAAACTCTTCTTCATTATAGCTATGATACATTTGAATTGCATGTGACTTGATGGTAATCCCCCGTTCTCTTTCTAGATCCATATTGTCTAACAGCTGGTCTTGTTTTTCCCTGTCGGTAATAGATCCTGTAAACTCTAAAAGCCTATCAGCAAGAGTGCTTTTACCATGGTCAATATGGGCAATAATGCAAAAATTTCTAATGTTTTTCATTAGCTCTTATAAGAGAACAAAAGTAAGTAAAAATAATTGTTATCTGGCTATTTTAAAGAGTTGGCTATCTTTGCAAAGACAAATAAAAAGATTTGGTAAAAATTGGCAACATAGAGTTGGGAGAGTTTCCTTTATTGCTTGCGCCTATGGAGGATGTAAGCGACCCTCCATTTAGAGCTCTTTGCAAGGAAAATGGAGCAGATGTTGTTTATACTGAGTTCATTTCCTCAGAGGGATTAATAAGGGACGCCGCAAAAAGCGTTATTAAGCTTGACATATATGAAAAAGAAAGACCTGTAGGAATTCAAATATTTGGTGCAAACCTAGACTCAATGCTTCAGGCAGTTGATATAGTTGAAAAATCAAATCCAGACATCATTGACATTAATTACGGCTGTCCGGTTAAAAAAGTTGTTTCTAAAGGAGCGGGAGCAGGAATACTAAAAGATATATGTTTGATGGAGAGCCTTACAAAAGCTATTGTTGAGAGAACAAAGCTGCCGGTAACTGTAAAAACAAGATTAGGATGGGATCATGACTCAATCAAAATTGTTGAGGTAGCCGAGCGCCTCCAAGATATTGGCTGTAAAGCAATAGCAATTCACGGAAGAACAAGGGCCCAAATGTATAAAGGAGATGCGGATTGGAGTTATATAGAAAAGGTAAAAAATAATCCGCGAATGCACATTCCAGTATTCGCGAATGGAGATATAAATACACCAGAAAGAGCAATGTACATTAGGGATAACCTGGGTTTAGATGGAGCAATGATAGGTAGGGCCTCAATCGGAAACCCGTGGTTTTTTAATGAGGTTAAACATTATTTTGAAACAGGACTTCACAAAGAGCCAGCATCTATAAAAGAGAGGGCTGCCATTGCCAAACGCCATTTGGAAATGTCAGTTGCTTGGAAAGGTGAAAGACTTGGTGTTTATGAAACAAGAAGACATTATTCTAACTACTTTAAGGGCATTGAAAACTTTAAGCCATTTAGACAAAAGCTGGTAACCACAGAGTCTTCTGCTGATGTCTATCAAATCCTTGATTCTATTTCTGAGAGATTTGCCGAATACTCTTTTTAACATAATAAGAAACAACCGAAGACGTAAGCCCTCCTAAGACAACGACAACAAAAAACACAAACAGCAGGTTGTTTAATTCAAAAACAACCGGGTAAGCAAGGGCTGGAGTTATCATAAATAAAGAGAATTTTTGCTGTAGTAAAATGAGCATTCCAGCAAGTAAAAGACCAATAATACAACCAACAAGAGAAAGCAGTGTCCCTTGAAAAAAGAATATTTTACCAACTTGTTTTTTAGTTGCTCCTAAAATCAGCAGTGTTTTAAGGTTTTCTCTTTTCTCAACCCCCATCATCATTAATGCGCCAAACATGTTAAACAGTGCAACAATAACTATTAAGGTGAAGATTAAATAAATTGCAAGCTGTTCGGTGTTAAGCATTTTGTAAATCACGGCATTTTGTTGAACCTGATTCTCAACGGTAAAGTCTGAGCCAAAAAAGTTCAAAATCTTTTTATCAGAAGGATTACCTCCGTAAATGTCAATGGCCCCTACCTCCTCATGATTCATTTGAAACAAACCTCTTACAAGTGATAAATCACAAAAAACGAGACCACTGTTTAGCTCTTCATTTAGAGAAAAGATACCAGAGCTCAAAACTTTAACCGACCTCATTATGTCGTTTTCAGAAAAAACTTGACCTTTTCCAGGCTTTGGAACGTAAATCGTTGCAGGGTTAATTCCATCCATGATACTTACCCCCAAATCATATGCCAAGCCCCACCCAACAACAACTTCATCTTCCTCTTGGTTAAACCAGCGGCCCTGGTATAAAATCGAATCAATATTTTTTTTTGGAAAGCCCTGATCAACCCCCCTTATTTTTATAATTCGACTATTTCCGTTTACAGACAAAAGAGCATTGTCTTCATATGAAAGCCCATAGTTTAGGTTTTCTCGCTTCAGAAAAGACTTCATTTCTTTAGTTAATTCAAAAGTTTCCCCCTTTTTTGCCGACACCCTCAGGTCTGGAGAAACAGATGAAATAAACTCAAGACTATAATTTTTCAACCCGCTAAAACCAGACAAGACAACAAACATTGCTGATGAACTTATGATAACTCCGGCTAGAGCAAGAGCTGACATATAGTTTATGGCTGTGTTTTTGCTTTTAGTGAAAAAGTACCTTAAGGATATGTATTTAGAAAAACCCAAAAGCTACTTTCTTAGAGGGTTGTCAAGACCCTTAAGAGAGTCTTCAATTTTTTCAATATAGTCTAGTGAATCGTCTAGAAAAAACAATAATTCTGGGACTTTTCTCAACTGCTTTTTTGCTTTTTGAGCAACTTCGTGTCTTATTCTGCTAGACATTTTAGAAACCTCTTGGATGATTTGATCAGACATTTGAGAAGGAAAAACACTCAGGAAAACCTTTGCAACAGAAAAGTCAACAGTTACGGATACTTTTGTAATTGATAGCAAAACACCAAGGCTTCCTTGTTTTTTTAATTTTTTTTGTAAAATTTCTGCAATATCTTTTTGAAGAAGCTTAGAAACCTTTTTTTGTCTTGTTGTTTCCATTTGGTAAAATTAGAACATTTACAACTTTAATTTATACAAATATAAAATTAAACTAAATTTGTAAAGTGATTAAAAAAATAGAGCATATTGGAATAGCTGTTAAAGACTTAGGAAAATCAGAAATTCTTTTTGAAAAACTACTAGGGGCAGAGATGTATAAAAGGGAGGTTGTAGAATCAGAGGGGGTAATAACCTCGTTTTTCAAAATAGCAGATCAAAAAATTGAACTGCTTTGTGCCTCAAATGAAGACTCTTCAATAAAAAAATTTATTGAAAACCGAAAAGAGGGTATTCATCACATTGCTCTACATGTGGACAGTATTGAAAAAGAAGTTAAAAGGCTAGAAAAGTTAGGTTTTGAATTTATTTCAACAACCCCAAAAAAAGGCGCTGACAATAAACGAATAGTTTTCTTGCATCCAAAAACAACTAATGGTGTTCTTGTTGAGCTTTGTGAAGAAATTTAAGATGTTTTGCCATTAACAAAACATTCATTAATATTGCAGACTATTTGGTCCTATAGCTCAGTTGGTTAGAGTAGATGACTCATAATCATTTGGTCCCTGGTTCGAGCCCAGGTGGGACCACCCACAAAACCCCTCATTTGAGGGGTTTTTTATTTTACAGTCCCTTTCATATGTTTGCTTTGTTGCGAATAAAAAAAACACTAAATTGAAAGAAATAATTTAAACAACTATTAAAATGAAAAAACACATTATTTACTTATTCGTATTGTGCTTTTCCTTTTCTTTTTCTCAAAAGAAAAATAACGGGAAGCTTTACATTGAGCATCCTGCTATGGATGTCGTTGAGCAATTTAACGAGGCTTTTGTCTCAGGTGATTTAGAAACCATGAAATCACTTGTTTCTGATGATTTTAGGTGGTACACTCTATCAATGAGGGAGCCAGGCACTCTTCAACAGCTATTAAATAGATCAAACTACTTAAGTAAAAACGTCGTAAACTTTGATATTAAGCATTATGGAGGAGCCTATCCTGATGCACTGGAATATAAAAAGGATGATATTCTAGAGGTCATGACATACACTTGGATGTCAGGCTATGATAGAAACACGGGGGTTGAGTTAGACATGCCAAGATATGTAAACTTTAGAATGAATGATGAAGGCAAAATTCGAAGCATGAACGTAATGGACGACCAAGCTCTCTGGACCAAAGCGTATCAGGCTTGGGATACTAGAGCTAATGGTGTGATTTACAAAGACCACCCATTGGTAACCAAAGTAAGGTTGATGATGAGAGACTACGAAACCCAAGATGTTGAAAAGATTAAAAGTAACTACACAGAAAACACAAGGTTTTATGATGTTATGAACTCGCCCGTTGATGAGTTCAAATCTTTAGAGGAGGAGTTTGCTCAATTTAATGATTACATGGAGGTTTTTGAGCTTGTAAACATTAGAGAAAGCGGATTTCCAGATGTTTTGGACTATGAAGGTAATGGCGCTGTTGTTATTTCTTGGTGGGAAATGACATTAAGAAATAAAAAGTCTGGTAAAACAAACACTATAATGCAGCACGTTCAGCATTCGTTTAACGAAAACGGTGAAATAGTAAGAGAAGACTATTATTTTAATCCAGCCCAGCTTCCAAAGTAAATCAAAACAATTACCAATAAAAAAACCCACTATTAAGTGGGTTTTTCATTGGACTAATTCTAAAATTATTACATTATCACCAGAGTTACCTCTAGCTCAATGTCATCAAGAATTAATTTATCTCCTAGATTTTCAAAAAAACTCCCCGAGCCGTATCGTACATCATATTTTGATCTATCAAATACAAGTTTTGCCATCATATTTTTCGATCCTTCTTTAGTATAGAAAGAAACCTTGGCTTCGTGTGTGTAGCCCTTAATTGTTAAATTACCAGTGGCGCTATATTCATTTTGTGAAACCATAGCAACATTATTTAGTTTTAGCTCAGAGAAATTAAAATCGTTGACTGAGAAAAAATCATCAGCCTTTAAGTGACCTTCAAGTGAGGTTTTCCCTTTACCGGTTAGATCATCGACAGAAAGTGATGTCATGTCAACTATGAAGTTGCCGCCTACCAACTTATCTTCACTAAAGCTTAAGTCAGCTGATTTGAAAGATAGCGTACCGTAGTGAGATTTTCCGGAAAGCTGTGTTCCTGTCCATTTTACAGAACTTTCCTCTACGTTAACTTGGTTTTGAGAGAATCCAAAAAAACAAGTTAAGCTTAAAAAGTATATTAATTTTTTCATGATTTTTTACAAACACTTTATAAAAAACCATGCCAGAAAAGAAAAAATCAGCCTAAACCTTAAACTTCTTTCTAGCAGCGCTAAATAATGAAACAGCCTTGTCCATCTGGGTTTTGGTGTGACTAGAAGAAATCTGAACACGAATCCTAGCAAGCCCCTTTGGGACAACAGGATAAGAGAAACTAACCACATAAATCCCATTTTCGTAGAGGAACTCTGCAATGTCACTTGCCTTTTGATCATCATATATCATAATTGGCACTATCGGGTGTGACTCCCCCTTGACATCATAGCCTGTTTTTTGTATTTCTTGCCTGAAGTATGCCGTGTTGTCTTTTAAGGATTTGATAATGCTTGGGTTCTCGCTTACCATTTCTATGGCTTTCAAGGATGCACCCACAATACTTGGGGCTAAGGTGTTAGAGAACAAATAAGGACGAGACTTTTGTCTTAGAATTTCAATTATTTCTTTTTTACCCGAGGTAAACCCCCCGCTGCCACCACCAAGTGCCTTTCCCAAAGTACCGGTAATTACATCCACTTTTCCCATTACACCACAATGTTCATGGGTGCCCCTCCCCGTCATTCCTACAAAGCCGGTTGAATGGCAATCATCAACAAAAACCAACGCATCATATTTT
Source organism: uncultured Bacteroidota bacterium (assembly GCA_902626585.1). Taxonomy (GTDB): domain Bacteria; phylum Bacteroidota; class Bacteroidia; order Flavobacteriales; family Flavobacteriaceae; genus MED-G13. Next base: position 12,323 of record CACOGA010000017.1, on the reverse strand, counting down.
TCAGCCAGAGCGCAGATTTTATCTAGTTGCGCAATTGTTCCATCCATTGAGAAAACCCCATCTGTTACAATTATCCTTGTTCTGCAGTGTTGTGAATCGACAAGTTTATTTTCAAGGTCTACCATATCATTGTTGTTGTACCTATATCTCTCAGCTTTGCACAGTCTTATACCGTCTATTAAAGAAGCATGGTTAAGCGAATCGCTGATTATGGCATCTCTTTTGTCTAAAAGTGGTTCAAAAAGACCACCGTTTGCATCAAACGCGGCAGCATATAAAATTGTGTCTTCGGTTCCAAGAAAATTTGATATAGATCGCTCAAGCTTTTTGTGAATATCTTGTGTTCCGCAGATAAACCTGACTGAGGCAAGCCCAAATCCATGGGAATCAATCGATTCTTTAGCAGCATCTTTAATCTCTTCATTTGATGCAAGGCCAAGATAATTGTTTGCACAAAAATTTATTACTTCTCCAGCAGCAGAAGTATTAATATTAGAGTTTTGAGGCGAAGTTATTTCGCGCTCATCTTTATATCTACCAGAGGCCTTGATTTCATCAAGCTCTATTTTAAGTCTTTTTTGTAGGGATTTGTACATTTTTTTCTGAATTTTGATAAGTACAAATTTACGTGTTTTTTGAATAACAGGGTTTTAATTATAGGGGCTTTAGGCCAGCTTGGAGGAATTTTTATAAATGCTCTTTTAAAAAGAGGAGACTTTGTTTTGGCCAGCGACATACATGCTCCAAATTCGAACACATTAGGTTGTGATTTTATTATCCTTGATGCTCTAAATGAGAAAAAAATTAATGAGATAATTTTAAAGCATAATATATCTCAAGTATACAATTTCGCTGCAGTGCTTTCTGCTAAAGGGGAAACAGACCCTATGAAAACCTGGGAAATAAATATGGGAGCCTTTTTAAATGTTGTCAAAGCTTCACTGGGGACTTCAGTAAACTGTATATTTTGGCCCAGTTCAATCGCTGTATTCTCTGAACAATCCGGGCTAGATCTTGTAAGAAATGAAGTCCCCATGTTTCCAACAACAATGTACGGGGTCACTAAGCTCGCAGGTGAAAAGGCAATGTCCTACTTTAATACTAAGGGGCTAATTGATATAAGGTCCATTAGATTTCCTGGAATTGTCTCATCATCTGAGCCCGGCGGCGGAACAACTGACTATGTTGTTGAGATGTTAAATGCAGCTAAACAAAACATGAATTATATTTCACCATTGAGGGAAGACACTGTTTTGCCAATGATGCACGTAGAAGATGCCGTAAGCGCAACCTTAAAGCTTATGGAAACAGAGAGAGAAAAAATATCAATCAGTGGAGCATATAACCTTGGTTCATTTGAGACATCTCCAAAGCAATGGAGCGAGATAATAGCATCTCTTGGATACGAGCTTAAGTTAGAATTCAATGAGGATTTTAGGCAAAGTATTGCTGATTCTTGGCCAAAAAAAATTGACGACACATTATTTAGAAAGGATATATCATGGCTTCCAAAATTTGATGCAAAATCAACTGCAGAAGACATTCTCAGGTTAATTTAACACAACCTATATGCTTAGTACCCATAACAGCTTTATCGAAAAGTTTAAATTTATCACCATCCTGGTGATGAGCTTTATGTACACGTATATTGGAATTAAGCATTTTACCGATCCTCAATACTTTATAAATATTACACCTCCTCAAATACATTATAAAAGCTTTGCGGTTTACTTTACTGGTGCTCTAGAGATTTTAGGAGGACTTTTAATACTAAAGAAAAGTACAAGAAAGCTGGGGGCCTTCATGCTTATATTCCTTTTGATTATTGTATTTCCAGCCAACATATATTTATATATTTCGGAGGTGCCACAACAATTGCTTGGTATTTCAAAAGAACAAGCCCTCATTAGGATGCCATTTCAAGCCCCTTTAATAATCCTTGCTTACTGGCATTCAAAAGAAAACCACCCAAAATGGGTGGTCTATCTTTCTTTGTTGATTTTTATTCCAACAATAATTTATTTTATCACTATATAGTTATTCTGACCTATACCAATAATTATTTTTGGCATCAACGTCGGGATACTCAAAGTCAGGATCAATCATGACTTTTTTAAAGGCCTCTGAGGTTTCAACTAAAAAAGTCCAAGATGTATTTTTTTTCCATATTTCCACAGGCAGTTCTTTTCTAATTTTTTCATCACTTTCAGTGGTGATTTCTAATTTTACAGGCATTGGAATTTCTTTCATATTCTTGATGGTTATATAAGCCCCTTTTGCTGGGTCTCCGTCTACATACTCAACATCGGTGATGGCCTGGTCTAACTTCCAATTATTCAAAACCCAAGACCTCCAGAACCACCCCAAATCTTCACCAGAAACATCTTCCATGGTTCTAAAAAAATCATCTGGCGCAGGGTGTTTGTAAGCCCAACGATGTATATATTCTTTAAATGCATCATCGAATCTTTTTGCACCAAGCACATTATCTCTCAACAACCACAAAACCATCGCAGTTTTATAGTATTGTAGCCCCATATTTCTTTCAACCAAGTTATCAGGGGCGGTAATTAACGGCTCTAAATCGTCAGACACAAAACCAAGAGCAGCCATGTGCATATTAATTTTTCCTCTATGATATTCTCCTCCATTAAACTTCTCAGTACTAATGTCATTTACAAAAGAATTAAACCCTTCATCCATCCAGCCGTACAGCCTTTCGTTAGACCCTACAATCATTGGGAACCAATTATGTCCAAACTCGTGATCTGTTACACCCCAAAGACTACCGCCTTTTGAACGATAGCTACAAAAAGATACTCCAGGGTACTCCATGCCTCTTACATTTCCAGCAACATTTATAGCTGTAGGATATGGGTATTCAAACCATTTTTCAGAATAGTGTTCTACTGATGCCTTGGTATATTCAGTAGACCTTTCCCAGGCATTGCCACCAAAACTTTCTATAGGGTATGCTGAAATAGCCATTGAGTTTTTTCCACTTGGCAGGTTAATCCTTGCCGCATCAACAATAAATGCTGATGATGATGCCCAGGCAACATCTCTTGCATTATCCATTCTAAATCTCCAGGTTATCATTTCTCTGCCCTTTGGCCTTGAATCAGTGTCATTAATTTCTTCGGGTTTTCTAATCATCACTGTCTCATCACTTGCCTCAGCTTGTGTCCATCTGTCAAGCTGGTCTAAAGTATATGTCTCCAGAGGATTCAATAATTCACCTGAACAAACCACAATATGCTCAGCTGGTGCAGTTATATTAATATTAAAGTCCCCGTATTCTAAATAAAACTCTCCTTGACCTGTATAAGGCAAATTGTTCCAGGCATTTAAATCATCATAAACACACATTCTTGGATACCACTGAGCAACTGTATATATTTTTCCGTTATCGGTTCTAAGTATTCCCATTCTGTCCGAACCATAGTCTGGAGATAAAAATGAAAAGTCAATCTTAAGTGATAGTTTTCCTCCATTAGCTTTCAAAGGAGATGGCAACACCACCTTCATCCGCGTATCATAAACTTCAAAATCAACATCTTTTATTGATCGACTTCTACCTTTTCCAGAAATTACCTGCACCGCAGAAACTTTAAACCCACCGTCAAGTTTTTGTTTTTTTGATCCATTTCTGCTTCCACTAAGTGGAATAATGGCATTTCCCTTAGAGTTTTCCATAAAAATATTCTGATCCATATGTAGCCATAAAAAATCTAACTCATCAGGGCTATTATTAGTATATTTTATAATTTCTTTTCCCATTATTATGTCTGAAAGGGTGTCTAGCTCTACATCGATGATGTAGTCTGCTCTATTTTGCCAATACTGGCTTCCCGGCTTGCCGCTTGCAGATCTTGTTGAAGTCGCCCCATCTTTGTAAAAGGCTGTTTCAAAAGCTTTTAAATAACTGTAAGTTGATTCGTTTTTCTGTGAGAATACTAATCCGGGAATTAAGGAAAGGGTAATCAGAGTTAATAATATTTTTTTCATTTTTCTATTTAATATTTTAGTTATTTATCAATTCCCATGCCTTAATTTGATGGGCTATAATTTTAAAAGAAATGTTTATTTAAACAAAGCCCCCGCTGATTAAGGCGAGGGCTTATATTAACTAAAAACTTGATTTAGTCCAGCACTATTGGAGCACCGGCCTCCTCCAAGATCTTTCCTACTTTCATAACATTTTCAAAGTAGGCGTCCATTTCAGGTTTTACCCTTTCGAACATTTCTTTTGCGATATCAAAACTTCTCATATGGGTTTCAGTTGGCCCATAGGAATTTGGATACCATCCACCTCTAGCAGTAGAAAGCCTATCGCTTATGGTTAGAAAGTCTTTTTCACCAATTTCTCCTTTAGCATCACTTCCACCAACTTTTCTGTCTAAAGCGTTCATTGTTTCAGTTAAGCTGTAAAGCATTGTACTAGCCTCAGGAATATTAGATGTAATTTGCATTAACATACCCTGATAAGTAGAAACTCTTGATTTTGACTTTTCAAACTTATGTTGGTATGATGTGACCACTGAAGAAAATTCAGCCAAGGCTGCATAATACTCATCATGTTGATTTTTCATAGGGTTTGTTAATGTTCCAGAACGAATTTTTTCAACTTCAAGCTCAACAGGTCCTGCAATTTGGCTAACCTCGCCGTTAACTCTTTTCATTAAAAACAAGTCGTATGTTCCTGGGTCTACCTGTGTGGTTATTCCACCTCCAGAACCTCTCCAGCCTCTTCTAGAGCTTCTAGATGTAGCTCTTACAGTTGTCGGAATAGAGCTTGTAAGATTCCAGTTAACTCTAGAAACACCTTTTCTGAGTGGCCCAGGAATTTTTGATACAATCTCCCCATTCTTATCTTTAACCACAAGAACTACTTGATTTTTCTGCTCAGACATCTCCTTGTCTAAAGCGTCCCAACCAGGGAAAGGAATATCCCCATCTTTTTTAGCTCTTTCAGATTTTTTTCTTTTGGCTTTCATCGATTCAGGAGCATCTTTCACATAGTATGTGATGCTTGCGCCATATTGAGGATTGCTAGCATAATAAGTTTGACCACCATCACTACTAGTTCCACCATATACTTGGTTGAATTGAAGAGCTTTTCTAGGCTCAAAAATAACACCTTCGTTTGATAAGCTTTCTTCAGTCATGTTTCTTAGCGGGCTATAATCATCAAGCACATAAAAACTTCTGCCAAAAGTGGCTAACACTAAGTCATTCTCTCGTTTCTGAATAGCTAAGTCTCTTACAGGAATTGTTGGAAGTCCATTAGAAAATTTATGCCAGTTATCACCTTGATCAAGACTGATGTATACACCATATTCGGTTCCTAAGAACAATAAATTCGGATTTACATGATCCTGAACAATCCTCCAAAGAAGAGTTCCGTCTGGTATTCCTTTGGTTATAGAGACCCACTTCTTTCCGCCATTTGTTGTCTTAAACATATACGGCTTATAGTCTCCAAACTTGTGATTATCCAATAAAACATATGCAGTTTCAGTGTCATGTAGATCGGCTTTAATGTCATTTACAAAAGCACTTGCAGGCGTGTCAGGTAGCTTGTCAACTGTCATTTTAGTCCAGTTTTTTCCACCGTCTCTAGTGTACTGAATTATTCCATCATCAGTACCCGCATAAAGAATATTTTCGTCAATTCTTGATTCAGACAAGGAGGTAACGGTATTATACGTTGACATTGCATAAACATCCCATGCATTATCAAAGCTTTGCACCCTACCCATGATCGGAAGAGACAGTCTTTCTTCATCTTTTGTTAAATCTCCGGAAACAGCAGTCCAGCTGTCCCCTCTGTTTTCCGACCTCCAAACTCTTTGCGTTCCGAAGTATAATCTTTTGGGATCATGATAACTAACTAAAATAGGAGAATCCCAGTTAAACCTTTCATACGGCTCATCAATACCTTCTTGAGGCCTAATACTTACCGCCTCACCATTGGTCATGTCGATTCTATTTATATAACCTTGTTGAGATTGAGCATATATTATGTCTGGGTTTCCAGGCTCTGTTGCCGGTTGGTGTCCGTCACCACCTAAGACCACAAACCAATGAGAATTAGATATTCCACTGTATTCAAATGTTCTGGAAGGACCACCTTGGGTGTTATTGTCCTGTGTACCGCCATAAATATTATAAAACGGTTCAGCATCATCAACAGCTAATTTGTAGAATTGGGTCAGAGGAAGGTTCCCTACAAACTTCCAGCTAGCAGAATCGTCAAAAGACTCGTAAATACCGCCATCAGTACCAATCAGCATATAATTTGGGTCATTAGCTTTAAAGGTTAATGAATGGTTGTCTGAGTGTTTTTGTCTTTCAGACATGGTGTAAAAGTTCTTACCTCCGTCTTCAGAAACTAAAACTCTAACATTCATTAAATAAATTTTATCAAATACGTGAGGTGAAGCTACTAGCTCTTGATAGTAGTGGGGCCCAGTACCACCAGAGACAGTATCAGACATTTTTTTCCAGCTGCCACCACTATTATCTGATCTGTAAACAGCACCAGCTCTTTTATCAAGCTCAACAGCTGCATATAAAACATTTGGCTGCATAGGGGATATAGCCAGGCCAATTTTACCCTTGTTTGACCTTGGCAGTCCTTTGTCAATTTTCGACCAATTATCACCCCCGTCAACACTCTTATAAAGTGAAGTTCCAGGACCGCCACCAATTAAAGCAGCAACATTTCTATGTTTCTGCCAACTAGCTGCATAAAGGGTATTTGGGTTGTTGGGATCAATAACAAGGTCTGTAACACCAGTCCATTCGTTTATTTCTAGTGTGTTTCTCCAAGTTTTACCACCATCAGTAGTCTTGAACAAGCCCCTTTCACCACCCGGACTCCATAATGGTCCTTGGGAAGCAACCCAAACAGTATTGGGGTCATCTGGATGTACTATTATTTTTGAAATATGTTCAGACTTTTTTAAGCCCATATCTTTCCAAGACTTTCCACCATCAGAACTATGATAGATACCATGACCAATTCCGACATGTCGCCCTCCAACATTCTCACCAGTTCCTAGCCATATTGATGCATTATTATGTGGATCAATGGTGATACAGCCCGTTGAATAAAAAGGCATGTTGTCAGCCAAGGGAGTCCATGTTGTTCCAGCATTTTCGGTTTTCCAAACACCACCGGAACCAACAGCCACATACCAAACATTTTCATTTTTTGGATCAATGGCAATATCAGCTATTCTACCAGACATAAATGCTGGTCCGATACTTCTAAATTTAAATGCATTTAGCGCAGATTTGACAGCGCTTCTTTCTTTTTTTCCATCTTTAGAATCTTGCCCAAGTGTTAAATTATGGGAGAAAAGGATTGCTAAAGAAACCAATAGTAGTTTCAATTTACTCATGTAATTTATTTTTTTTGTTTTGTCCACTTTGCCTTGTAGAATTTACAAGACGGCCTGCTAAAATACGATTTTTTTTAAAATGTTAAATAACGCTTTAAAAACAATTTAATTATTCAAAAAGATCTCTGGGGATGGATGGGAATAAATTGAGAGCATTTTTGTAGTATATTTTCTTCAGCACTTCGTCAGGAAGATTTAAGCCATACATTTTCCAAAAAGCATGTCTTTTTCTGAAATAATCGAAATATTCATCATCTGATTCTAACACCCTAAAGTAAGTGTAAAACTCTTCTTTATTGTATGAATCTTTTCCAAACATAATTCTGTCCTGATAGTCTATGAAAAATTGACGAGCGGTTTTTGGCTGCCTACCCAATTCAGCTATGACTGCTCCAAACTCGGTTACAACGTTCGGGAACTCATCTAGGTGTTTGCCAAGTCTCTTTAAATCATTGCCCATCCAGCCAAGATGAGCATTGATAAATGTTGTGTTTTTGTGTCTTTTAAAAATTGTGTGCTGCTCTTTGATAATATCTTCAAAAGGTGGTATAAAATCTGAATCTCCATAGAATCTGTTGGGCTTTTCTTTTAACTCAAACCATCTTTCATTCTGGTCGTCTTTTGGTAGCCAAAATTGAAATGGATCAGCAGAGTGGATTAACACAGGAATTCCTAATTCACCACAAACTTCCCATATGGGGCCCAGCCTCTCATCATCAACCCTAACCCTGTTTCCTTTTGAGTCTTTGTTGGTCAAGCCTAATGATTTATATACTTTCAAACCAATTGCCCCCTTTGAAACTGCATCTCTGATCGCCTTAACCTGATTTTCAACATGGTTTTCCATATCAATTGAGTTAAAATCAACATTAACAAACAAGCCAATTCGGCCCGGTTGATTTTCTTCAATATTTTTTTTCGACTTCTCAAAATAAAGGTCTTTTGCACCTTGAGGACCAAATCCAGACCCACTCAGATTGACGATATAGCCCATGTTTATTTCATCCATCTCTGCAACAAGCTCATTAAGATCCATCATTGGCATATTCCAAAGGTGGCTGTGAACATCAATGAATGTATATTTTGCCTTTTTAATTACTTCTCCTTCCACAATCAGAGATGATGGAGGATCATAATCTTCGAAGCTCATTATATTCTTTTTATTCTGTATAATCGAGATTGCAAAATAAATTGCTAATGTTACAATTAGAATAAAAGACAGAGCTTTAAAAAGATTTTTGAAGCTGAACATTTTATTGATTTATAGGAATTGAAAGAACTGTCTTATCCCATGCCATTGACATATTTACAACTAATGAATCTTTTGAAAATTCAATCGTGAATTGTTCAAGAGGTTTTTCCAAAGCTCCTACATCAACACTTGTTTTTAGCACATCTAATTTTGTATCAGGCTGTGAAACCGCAAAAAACACATCGCTTTCTGAGTTTAGTGTTACTGTCCAGCTGTCTTCATACGGAAATGTGAAAAGAGCGTATTTGCCCGCAGGCAATTTCCCCCCATTAAATAAAATGTCTGATGAAGTTTCAAATGTAGTTGCCGCATTAGCACCTGTTCTCCAATACTTGCCAAAAGGAACCAAAGCACCTTTTTCTTCTGGGCCAAAAATTAACCTGTCCTTTTTATAGGGACGACTGTAAACGACCTCAAGACTTAAGTCATCAGAGTTGTAGCCAACTGTTTCCTTTGGGCTTACTGGGTTGGCTAGCATATATGCCACATAGCCAACAAATGCTAAAATCAATACTCCGATTATTTTTAAGATATTTTTCATTTTTATTGTTTTAGTTGTTTTTATTAAACCTAGCAAGATACTTGCCAATCATATCAAACTCTATATTGACCAAATCACCTACCTTTAACACTTTAAATGATGTGTTTTCATATGTGTAGGGTATGATCGTAACTTTAAAAGTATTCTTTTCAATGTCAAAAACGGTTAGACTAACCCCATTAATACAAACTGAACCTTTCTCTATTAAAAGCATCTCGTTGGCAACATTAAATTCAAATTTGTAAATCCAGCTTCCATCGTTAACTGAAACATCTATGCATTTCGCAACACCGTCAACATGCCCCTGGACAAGATGACCATCAAGTCGCTCCCCAAGCTTCATGGCTCTCTCTAGATTCACAAGGTCATTAACAGCAAAGTTCTTTAATGAAGATTTATCCAAAGTTTCTTTTACGGCTGTTACTGTATGGGAGTTATCACTCAACTCTGTGACAGTTAGACATACACCATTATGGGAAATACTCTGATCTACTTTTAGCTCTCTGCTTATGTCACTTTCAATTGTGAAATCGATATTTCCACGGTCGACATTAACATTTGTAATTTTTCCTAAACTTTCTATGATTCCTGTAAACATTATATCTGTTTAATTTGATAAATTTACAGAATTATTAGGATATAGCTAAAACCAAAGTGAAAGAACAAAAAAGGAAAATAAAAGTAGGCTTTACAACAGGTGACATGAATGGCATTGGCCCAGAGATACTGCTAAATTCACTTTTGAATTCTGAATTGCTTTCTACCTGTATTCCAGTAATTTATGGTTCAATAATAAACTTAAACTACACGGCTAATCATTTTGGTTATAAGGTTTCTTTCAATAGAATAAGTTTTGCAGAAGAGGCCTTAGAGGGTAAAATAAATGTAATCGACAATTTCAAAAATCCACCAAAAATTTCATTTGGTGTTTTAAATAAAGAAATGGGATTCGCTGCTTACGAGTCCATAAAAAACAGTGTTAAAGATTTAAGGGCGGGAAAAATGGACGTTTTGGTTACTCCACCTATTAATAAAGAAGCGATTCACTCTGATGAGTTTCAGTTCATGGGGCACACTGACTATATTGATGGTAAGATTGATGGCGTATCTACTATGATGATGGTTTCAAATGATCTAAGAGTTGCCTTATTAACCGAACACATGCCTATTTCGAGGGTAACAGATTCAATTTCACTTGAATTAGTTGAACGTAAGATCAACATGCTAAATGATACTCTAATTAGGGATTTTCAGAAAGAACAACCAAAAATTGCAATTCTTTCCATAGACCCTCACGCTGGTGATGGTGGAGTCATCTCAGGGAATGACGTAAAATTAATAGTACCAGCAGTAAAGAAATCAAAGGAAATAGGGATCCTAATAGATGGACCGTTCCCTGCCGATAGCTTTTTTGGATCAATGGAGTATAAAAAATATGATCTAATAATAGCAGCATATCACGATCAAGGCCTGATCCCTTTTAAAACCCTATCATTCGGTATGGGAGTGAATTATACCTCTGGTCTCGAGAGAATTAGAACTTCTCCGGATCATGGAACTGCATATTCAATCGCCGGAAAGGGTATTGCGTCAAAGGATTCCTTTTTATCGTCAATTTATTTAGCAATTGATTTATTTAAGAGAAGAAAGATTTATGATGAATTCCGCAAAAACAAACTGCAAACCTCACAATAGTTTAAATCGGCCCCTTTTGTTGTAAATTTTTTAATAAAATTTATATATTTGCTCGCCTTAAATTTTTAGAGATGATTTCCGAGAGCAAATATAAAATTGAGTTTGCAGGTTTAAAGATTGGAAACCATCAATTTAATTTTAATGCAGACAAAAAGTTCTTTGATAGATTTAATTTTTCTGATTTTAATGATGTCTCTGTTAATATTGACATCGATTTAATAAAAAAATCAACACTACTCGAGTTAACATTTGCCTTAAAAGGTTTTGTAAATGTCAATTGTGATTTGACTAATGAGCCTTTTGATTTACAAATAAAACATGAGGTGCCCCTTGTTGTAAAGTTTGGACAAGATTATAATGATGAGGATGATGAAATACTTGTTTTGCCTCATGGAGAGCACAAGCTTTATGTTGACCAGTACATATTTGAATTGATTGTATTATCTTTGCCTCCTAAGAGAATTCATCCTGGTGTTGAAGACGGAAGCCTAAAGTCAGAAATATTAGATATATTGGAAGATCTTAAACCAAAAGAGAATAGTAATTTAGCTGACCCTAGATGGGAACAGCTAAAAAATTTAAAAAAATAAAATAGTTTACAATGGCACATCCAAAAAGAAAAACGTCAAAAACTAGAAGAGACAAAAGAAGAACTCACTATAAGGCTGAAATGCCCCAAGTTGCTGTTTGCTCTAAAACAGGTGAAAGCCATTTATACCACAGGGCCTACTGGCATGAGGGTAAACTATACTACAGAGGTAAAGTTTTGTTAGATAACGCTGCCGCAGAAACTGAATCTTAATCTAGGCACCTTCTTTATTAATTAACCTGAAAAAATATTGGCAGACTGTACGGCACAATGACTTTTTTGCCATCCTGTGTTCCCGGTTTAACTACAGGCAGCATCTTAATGACCCTTATCGCTTCTCTCTCAAGTTTAAGATGAGCAGCTCGTGCACGAATTCCTGTAGCCCTACCGAATGTGTCGATCTTAAAAATAACAGATACTCTTTGCTTTCCAGATAAGCCTAGTCCGGTTGCACAGCCTGGATCAAATTCCTTTTTAATAAACTTTGAAATTTTTTCCGACATACATTTTCTTTTTTTTTCGTTATTTCCTCTTTCACACCCAGGATACACTGGAACAGTTTCGGTTAAAACTTGAGATGGTTTTGTTTGTTGTTTTTTCTTTTCTCTTCTTTTTTCTTGATTGATAGAATCAACATATTTCTTTAAGAATTCTTTTGAATAAACAGGCATAGAATCAAGGCATGTGTGGTTTGATTCGTGTGTAAACGCAAAAAAAGATATTTGAAGGAAAATAAAAAAGATTGCTGTTTTCATTTATGTGGTTTCTATTATTAAATATAAGTGGAAGTTTTAAAATATGTAGAAAAACGTCAAATTACTAACATATTCATAATTC
>CACOGA010000016.1 GCA_902626585.1 uncultured Bacteroidota bacterium | reverse complement strand
TGGTGCCAGGATGATGGAGGCTGCAATATCACTTATGCAACTAGCTAAAACATCAGCAAAATTAGCACAGCTCGCTGATGCAAAAGTTCCATACATATCTTTATGTACTGATCCTACAACAGGAGGGACTACTGCTTCTTTTGCGATGCTTGGGGATGTTAATATCAGTGAACCTGGAGCTTTAATCGGATTTGCTGGCCCGAGAGTAGTAAAAGATACTACTGGAAAAGACTTACCAGAAGGATTTCAAACAGCAGAATTTGTATTGGATCACGGATTTCTTGATTTCATAACACATCGTAGAAATTTAAAAAAGAAGATAAACCTTTATTTAGATTTAATTCTTAATAATCCAATCAGAGAATAAATTATCTTTTTTCTTCGAATATCCTATTTTTTAGTATATTTGCGCCGCTGTTATCAGCATACATAATAATCATTTAAATAATATTGGAATGTATTTGACAAAGAAAAACAAACAAGATTTATTCAAAAAGCACGGTAAAGATGCCAAAGACACGGGAAGTGCTGAAGGACAAATTGCCCTTTTTACCCATAGAATTAATCATTTAACTGAGCATCTAAAAAGAAATAAGAAAGATTATAACACGGAAAGAGCACTTGTAAAGCTCGTTGGAAAAAGAAGAGCACTATTAGACTATCTGACAAAAAAAGATATTCTTAGATATCGTGCAATTGTTAAAGAGTTAGGTTTAAGAAAATAACTCATATATCCATTTTGTCTTATAATTATTCATTGGTTAAAAACTACTTCAACACGCCATTTTATAAAACCAAAAAATAATTATGATACCTAAAACGTACAAAGAAATAATTGATTTAGGAGATGGAAGAACCATCTCAATCGAAACAGGAAAATTAGCGAAACAAGCTCACGGATCAGTCGTGGTTCAAATGGGAAAATGTATGCTGTTGTGTACTGTTGTTTCAAATTACAAAAGTGCAAATGTTGATTTTTTACCTCTAACCGTTGATTACAGGGAAAAATTTGCAGCAGCTGGAAAGTATCCCGGTGGATTCTTTAAAAGAGAAGCTAGACCAAGCAGTGATGAAATTTTAACAATGAGACTAGTTGATAGGGTGTTAAGGCCTCTATTCCCCAAAGATTATCACAATGAAACTCAAGTAATGATTCAGTTAATGTCGCATGATGAAGAGGTTATGCCAGACGCATTAGCTGGGTTAGCAGCTTCTGCAGCTATTCAATTAAGTGATTTTCCTTTTGAATGTGCCATTTCTGAAGCTAGAGCAGCGAGAATTAACGGAGAGTTTGTTATTAATCCAAGTAGAGCCCAACTAGAAGAAGCTGATATCGATATAATGGTAGGTGCATCTAAAGAATCTGTAATGATGGTTGAAGGGGAGATGGAAGAATGTTCTGAGGAAGAAATGGTTGAAGCTATTAAATTTGCCCATGAACACATCAAAAAACAATGTGATGCTCAGGAAAAATTAGCAAAGGCATTTGGTAAAAAGGAAACCCGTAAATACGATCCAGAGGAAGAGGATGAAGATTTAATGAAAAAAGTAAATGACTTCACATATGATAAATGTTATGAAGTTGCTAAAAAGGGGCTTTCCAAAGCTGAAAGAAATCTGGCATTTGATTCTATAAAAGAAGAATTAATGGATGCCTTCTTAGAGGAGGAATCGGAAGAACTAGAAGGTTTAATCAATAAGTACTTTCATAAATCTGAAAAAGAAGCCATTAGAAACCTGACATTAGAAAAAGGTGTCAGATTAGACGGTAGAAAAACTACAGATATTAGACCTATTTGGTGTGAAGTAGATTACTTACCATCTACCCACGGATCATCCTTATTTACAAGAGGTGAAACTCAAGCACTAGCAACTGTTACTCTGGGTACATCGAGAGAAGCTAATCAAATTGACTCACCAACACATCAAGGTGAAGAAAGATTTTATTTACACTACAACTTCCCTCCTTTCTCAACTGGAGAAGCTAGACCATTGAGAGGTACCTCTAGACGTGAGATAGGTCACGGAAATCTTGCGCAAAGAGCATTAAAGAGAATGGTGCCTGCTGATTGTCCATATACAGTCAGAGTCGTCAGTGAAGTGTTAGAAAGTAATGGTTCATCTTCCATGGCTACAGTTTGTTCAGGTACAATGGCTCTTATGGATGCAGGTGTACAGTTGAAGAAACCTGTTTCTGGAATTGCAATGGGATTAATTTCTGACGGAAAAAAACATGCAGTGTTAAGCGATATTCTTGGTGATGAGGATCATTTGGGTGATATGGATTTTAAAGTCACGGGGACTGCTGATGGAATTACTGCTTGTCAGATGGATATTAAAATTAAAGGTTTATCTTATGACATTCTCATTGAGGCATTGAATCAAGCAAAAGATGGACGATTACACATCTTATCAAAATTAACTGAAACAATCAGTACACCAAACGCTGATGTTAAAGCACATGCTCCTAAAATGATTACGAAAACTATCCCCGGAGATTACATTGGTACTTTAATAGGTCCTGGTGGTAAAAATATCCAAGAATTACAAAAAACAAGCGGTTGTAGTTTAGTAATTAATGAAGATCCAGACACTGAGGAAGGAATTGTTGAAATTCTTGGTACTGATCAAGAAGGTATCGATATGGTTTTATCACATATTGAATCAATGCTATTCAAACCAGAGGTTGGCAGTGTATATGAAGTTAAAGTAATTAAACTTCTTGATTTTGGAGCTGTGGTTGAGTACTGTGAGGCACCAGGAAATGAAGTATTACTTCATATAAGTGAACTTGCATGGGAAAAAACAGAAAATGTGACCGATGTAGTTAATTTAGGAGATACTTTAGATGTAAAATACTTCGGAGTAGATCCAAGAACTAGAAAAGATAAAGTTTCAAGAAAAGCTTTATTGCCTAAGCCTGAAGGTTATGTTGATAAGCCTAGGAAAACTTTTAACAGAAACAACAACAGAAAAGGATTTAATAAAAAATAAATAATATTTTTGTAAGGTTTTATTTATTAAAATCTTCTTATTTAATTCATTATGAGACAATTAAAGATAACCAAACAGGTAACTAACAGAGAAACGGCATCACTTGATAAGTATTTACAAGAAATAGGTAAAGTTGATCTGATTACTGCTGAAGAGGAAGTTGAATTAGCTCAAAGAGTAAAACAGGGTGATCAATTAGCACTGGAAAAGCTTACAAAAGCTAATTTACGTTTCGTTGTCTCAGTAGCAAAGCAATATCAAAACCAAGGATTAACTCTTCCTGACTTAATCAACGAAGGAAATCTTGGTTTGATAAAAGCTGCACAAAGGTTTGATGAGACTAGAGGTTTTAAGTTTATTTCATACGCTGTTTGGTGGATTAGACAATCTATTTTACAGGCATTAGCAGAGCAATCTAGAATTGTTAGACTACCGTTAAACAAGATTGGGTCAATTAATAAAATAAATAAAACCTATGCTTTCTTAGAGCAATCTCATGAGAGACCACCAAGTGCTGAGGAAATTGCAAATGAACTAGACATGACTATCAACGATGTCAAAGAGTCGATGAAAAATTCTGGACGTCACGTATCAATGGATGCTCCACTGGTAGAAGGTGAAGATTCGAATTTGTATGATGTACTTAGAAGTGGTGAGTCTCCTAATCCTGATAAAGAATTAATTCATGAATCACTTAGAACCGAGATTGAGAGGGCTCTAGAAACATTAACCCCAAGAGAGGCTGATGTTATCAAACTCTATTTTGGGCTTGGTAATCATCACCCAATGACTTTAGAGGAAATTGGTGAAACTTTTGATCTTACAAGAGAAAGGGTTAGACAAATAAAAGAAAAAGCCATCAGAAGACTAAAACATACCTCAAGAAGTAAAATTCTAAAAACTTACTTAGGATAAACAAAATATGATTTCACTAATGATTACCTTTAATAAAAATCCTTTTAATGGGTAGTCAACTAATAGCCCCGTCAATTCTTTCGGCCGATTTTTCGGATTTAAAGTCAGATATTTTAATGGTTAACGATAGTGAAGCCGACTGGTTTCATATTGATATAATGGATGGTGTATTTGTACCAAACATTTCTTTTGGGATGCCAGTTTTGAAGTCAATAAACGAATATGCTACAAAATCATTAGATGTACATTTAATGATTGTAAACCCAGAAAAGTATATAGAAAAATTTGCAGAACTAGGCAGTAATATATTAACAATTCATTACGAAGTTTCTAAAAAAACTCTTTCAGAATCGATTAAGGAAATAAAAAAATATTCCATGAAAGCCGGAGTTGCAATTAATCCAGACACAGATACAAATGTATTGGAGGATTATATCAATGAAATTGATTTAGTATGTGTAATGGGGGTTTTTCCTGGATTTAGCGGACAAAAATTTATAGAATCGACGTATGAAAGATGTAAGGAGGTAAAAGAAATGATTAATAAACGAAATGCGAAAACACTAATTGAGGTAGACGGTGGTGTTACCATTCATAATGCTAAAAAACTGTTAGAGAATGGAGCTGATGTCTTAGTTTCTGGCAGTCATGTTTTTAAAGCTGAAAATCCAAAAGAGATTATATCAAAATTAAAGGCTATCTAGTATTCTTAAATTAATCAATTACATAATAATATAGTAGACATTACATTATATTAACAGATTAAAATATCCGACATTTTATAGATAATACCCGACATATAATTTTTTTTATATATATTTGGTTAGTCCAAAAATATAAAAATGATTTTAAGGCAATTATTTTTTGTTTTTATTGCAATTACACAATTTTTATTCCCATTTAATAATGAGATAAATGGTAAATTTATTTACAATATTGACATCAATAAAGGAGAGCTTTACATTTTCAATAACAATTTACAGTTAAACACATTCGATTTAGATAATGGGATATTAAAGTATTCTAGACAAATAAACCTTAAAAAACCATACGAATTAAATAACAGAACTTGGAGTGGATTATACTCAGGAGAAATTGATTTAAGCCCTCAGGTTATGGATGGTTTAATGAATAATCTAATTTTGAAAAAAAATATCGATGGAGAATTTTATCTCTTTCATGATGGAGGTGGTCTAATACTATCACTCAAAAACGATGAGCTAAACAGAGTTGATAATAGTTTTCCTTTTATGAACAAATTTTTTGGTGATTTTATAATGCACAATGATAAAATATACCATTTTGGCGGGTATGGACTTTTTAGAACAAATAACACAATGCTATTATTTGATGAAGGAAATTCAAATCAATGGGATGAAGTTAGCTATGAGGGCAATCTTCCTGAGGAATTAAATGATGGAATAGCTTCTTTTTTTCCATTAAAGGTCGGATCTCAGTATTTTCTTTTTGGGGGAAATAGTTCAACCAATAATCAAAGATATTTTAATAGATCTGTGTTAAAATTTGATTTTGAAAATTATAAATGGGAAAATTTAGGTGAAATTAACTTAGACCTTTCCGAAAATCCTTTAATAATTCCTGCAGAATCCTGCTTTTACGTATTTGATAAAGACTTTTTTTATCAAATTCAGTTAGTTAAAGAAAAGATGCTAAAATTTGAATATAGACGCGAATTTAATTTACAGTCACTGGGAAAAAGTCAACCCTATAACAGACTTAACAGAAGCTTTATAAGTATCAATAAAAAAGGTGAGGAATTCGGGGTAATCAGCATTAACGACTATGATAACAAATTCGTTCACACCTTTAAAGCACACAATGGAAAAGTTAATACTTCGATATTAAACAAATACAGACTTGATGAAATAATAGATGTAAGTTCTTTGGAAGAGGTCCCACTATTCTCAGTTGAGCAGTCCAGAAATCAATTCTTTGTTCCGATGCTAATTATTTTATTAATTCTTATGATAAATCTTCTTTATAAAGGGCTAAAGAGTGATAAAATTTTAAATAAGAGTAAGTTATATCATTTTGAAAATGATGAACTTTTCTTTTTAGATACTAAAATTTCTCTTGAAAATAATGCAACTGAGATAATAAAAATGCTCTTGAAAAATGATCAAATCTCAAGTAATGAAATTGTAGCAATGCTTGTTGAAAATGGATTATCATATGATTATGCATCCAAAGTAAAAAATAAAATTATTGAATCATTAAACGAAAAGTTTGAATTTATAACAAACTCCTCAGAACCGTTTATTAATATTAGCAAAAGCTCTCAAGATAAAAGAATTCAGATACTTAGCCTTTTAGAGACCTAATATTTTTCCTATTGATATACTCAAAGAAAATATACCAACATAAACTGATAAAAATATAAATTACTGTAAGCTGCTTTGAATTAAAATTTTGCTCCATAAGGAAAATTGCAATACAATTAAACCAGTTAATAATAGTTAAAAATAATGATGTCCTTAAATGCGTCATTCCACTGTCTAAAAGAATATGATGCAAGTGATTTCTGTCAGCGGCAAAAGGAGATTTTCTCTTAAGAACTCTTACCAGCATAACTCTAAGTGTATCTAAAACAGGAATCGAAATCATTGATATTGCTATTACTGGAATATTTTCAATACTTATTGAATATACATCGATCAATCTTGAATTTGGGGCACTTGTAATATAGGTAATTAAATAAGTGGCAATCCAGAATCCAATAAATAAGGAACCTGCGTCTCCAACAAATAGTTTTTTACCCTTTGAAAAGTTATATCTCAGAAACATAGCATTAGAACCAATTATAATTACTGAGACTGAATTAAGTGTATAAAATTGATTAATATCAAAGTTATATAATAAGGATGTAAAGAAGAAAATTGAAAATATTGCTAAATATCCATCAATACCGTCAGTTAAATTAATAGCATTCATTATCGATAAATAAACAAATGAGGTAAAAATAAGTCCTGGAATAAAGCCAATATTATTTATACCTAAGAAACCATTTAAATTTTGAATAATTGGTAATGTTGAATTTGCATATAAGAGCATTAAAATCAAGAAAGTAAGCACTATATATTTATTAAATGCTGAAATCTCAATAAAGTCATCATAAAATCCAAGAATTGAAACAAGTATTGCCGTTGCCACAATAGGGCTAAAGTTAGAAAACTCAACAAAATCTAAATTGTCTAGGATTAATGCTGCTACCATAATCACAGCAGCGTAAACTACACCCCCACCTGTGAATACTATTCCCTTATGGGCTGCCCTTTCATTTGTAAGTTTTTTTAGATTATAACTCTTTGCAAATTGAATATACTTTCTAAAGATGAATCTGGAGAGAAATATAGTTGCTAATAACAAACCCAAATAATAAATAAAAAACGGAAAGTCGGAGCTCATAATTCAAATTTAATAATTTATATAGTGTACATTGTAATATCTTTGAAAATCTTAAATAATAATTAAAAATATATTTTAATTTACTGTTATGTTTTTTAATTTATTAAAATCTAAGCCAACTTTACAAGAATTAATCCCTAACGGATTTATTGATATACATTCCCACATTCTTCCAGGCATTGATGATGGGGCTAAAAATATAAAGGAATCTGATAATTTAATCTCAGGAATGAAAAAATTGGGGTTTTCTAAGATAATTGGAACACCTCACACTTACCAAGGCCTATTCGATAACACAAATGAAAGTATAAAGGCTAGTTTTAATTTACTTAAAAAAAATTTAAAAGAAGAAATCGAAATTGATTATGCTTCTGAATATATGATAGATGGGTCCCTTTTAAAGAGAATAGAAGATAGATCTTTACTTACTATAAAAGATAACTATGTTCTAGTTGAAATGAGCTTTATTTCAGCTCCTAATGATCTATATGAAATAATATTTAATCTTAGATTAAACAATTATATTCCTATTATTGCTCATCCAGAAAGATATATTTTCTTCTTTGATGATTTTAAACAATATTTTCAACTTAAAAAAATGGGATGTAAATTTCAAATTAATATGCTTTCAGTTGCTGGATATTATGGGGATATAGTTTTAAAAATGGCAGATAAACTTTTAAAAAATGATTTAATAAATTTTGTTGGCAGTGATATTCATTCTCAAAAACATATAGAATACTTTAATAAAAAAATACAAATTAGCGAAATAGAAAAATTTGAAAAAGCAGTAAATACAAACAAAATATTTAAATAATGACTAAATTTTAAAACTTTAGCATTATGCGTGTGAATATTTATTTTTTATTCTCCTCAGAATAACCATATCCATATCCGTAATTGTAAGTATATCCATACTTGTATCCGTATTGATAATTATATTTATACCCATATCTGGAGCTGGAGCCAATAGAATTTAGTACCAAGTTAATATTTGATAATTTTTCTTTAGAATTACATTCATTAATAAAATCACAAAGATTATTCTGACTATAGTTAGACCTAACAACATACAGAGTTGTATCTACATATTTGGATATTTCAAATGTATCTGAAACAAGTAAGCATGGGGCAGAATCAATTACCACATAATCATAAATGTCTCTTACTTCATCAATAAAATTCTTAAATTTTATTGATGCAAGTAATTTAGATGGATCAGGGGGTATTATTCCCGAAAGAAGTATGTCTAAATTATTGTTTTTTATTAAACTTTTTTTCCAATCTGCTGAATCAGTATAAATATAGTCTGATAATCCAGCAGTATTTTTATCTTTATTTAAAAACTTATGTATTTGAGGATTTCTTAAATCTGCACCAAGCAATAGAACTTTATCAAATTTAGCAGCTAACATGGCTGCAGTATTTATTGATACAACAGTTTTTCCTTCTCCTTTAATAGAAGAAGTAACTAAAATAATATTTTTTTTACCTTCTTTTTTATCATCATATAAACTAAAACTAAGATTTGCAATTAACATCCTAATACTTTCAGCAAGTGGTAATCTTGAATTTTCATCGGATATTAGGCCAATGTCATCTTTTTTAATAAAAGGTATTTCACCTATAACAGGAATATCTGGAACTTGAGATGATAGATCTTTTCTTGTATGGATTTTTGTATCAAACTTAAAAAATAGATATAAAATAAAGATTGGAATAAATATTCCACCGCCCAATATAAATATAATATGCGTAGTAAAGCTATTTGGACTAACGGGAATGTTTGAACTTCTAGCAGAATCAACAACTTTTAAAGAAGGTTTTATAACAGCATAATTAATTGAAGCCTCCTCTCTTTTTTGTAGTAAAAGCAGAAATAATGATTCTTTAATATTTAATTCCCTTTCAATATCTCTCAATATTTTTTCATTTTCAGGAATATCACTATAATTAGTTGAAAATTCCTTTTCCTTTAATTTTAAATTTTTAATTGTTAAATCTAAGCTTTGCTCATAATTAGAAATGGATGTAGAAATATTATTATAACTATCTAAAATCTGTTTTTCTAAATTTTTAAGGTATAGATTATTAGGGCCTAATCCATTTGATATATAGCGAGCCCTTTCTTTAATCAAAAAATTATATTCATTAATCAAATTATTAATATTTGCATTATTAATTCCAATATTAACAGGCATTAATTTAAATGTGTTACCATCAAGCTCTGCTTCTATAAATAGAATCAAGTCTTTTTGTGATTGAGTTTTAAAAAGCTCTGAATCATATGCGAGTTTTTGTGATATATTTATACTTGCATCTTCTTGAAGATTCGCAAGATTATTGATCTCTTTAAATTTTTGTTTTTTTGACTCAATAACCTCTAATTCTTTTGCTAAAATGTCTGATCGAGAATCAACAAAATCAATAGTTCTTTTATATTCAAACTGCCTGTCTTCGATACCGTCTTTATCAAATTCATTAATAATAGTATTTATATAATCCTCTGCTATTTTCTTATTTACATGTTTTAATTTTAATGCCAACTGATCACTAATTTGACCTACTTTATTTATTACCACTCTCTTTCTATAAGAATCTACTGTTTTTTCCAGTGGACTAATAACAAGTAGCTTATCAGAATTATTTTTATCGTAGTCAAAAATTGTAAGTTCAAAAGGCAGGTCGTTTTCTTTAGATTTTGTCGATAAATTATTAAATAAATATTCCTCTACTACAGTATCATCAATTATTCTTTCAACAACTAGTCTTTCATTTTTATCAATATACACCTTGTAAGACAAAGTGTTCTTTATTTTAATTTTATCGTTAAAAGAAAAATTATAATTTTCAAACCATTCAGAGTAATGATTCTCAGTTTTTTTCAAATTTCCAACAGAGTAAAATCTTACATTTGAATTTAAAGCCTTAACAGCTTTTTCATGCAAAGAATAAGACGATAAAACTCCTATTTCGTTTTCTAAATTAATCATAGATCTATTAAAAATTGTCATAGCAGTAGGAAGTGACATTTCTGAATCCTGAGCCTTATCTATTATTTCAATTTTTCCAATTGTTTCGTAATAATAATCTGAATATCTGAGATATAAATAAGAAGAAATAGTCATAAAAATACAAGTGCATAGAATTATAGGCCAATAACTAAAATACCTAAGAAATGTATCCTTTATTAAATTATATTCATCATATTTTTCGTGTGGTCTATTTTCCATGAACTAATTTAATTACTAATAACAATAATTGATGACAAAATAAAAGAGAGTAAACTAAGAAGAGTTCCAGAATTTCCTATAATACCTGCATTTTTAATCCTTGTACTATTTGGATTAACAATAATAATATCACCAGAAATTATTTGGTATTTATTACTTTTTAAAAAATCGACATTTGTTAAGTCAATATCTAGAATAGATTTTTTTCCGTTTAAATCACGAATAACCTTAATATCATTTCTTTTGCCATTAATTGTGAGGTCTCCAGCAATTCCAATGGCTTCTAGTATATTCATATTATTTTTATAATAATCATATTTTCCAGGGCTTTTTACCTCTCCAATAATTGTAAAATGAGCGTTTAATAGTCTTACATTAACCAAAGGACTGAGAAGGAGCCCCTTCAGTTTAACAATTTTGTATATATTTTCTCTAATTTCCTTAATCGTTTTTCCATTTACATTTATTATTCCTACAGAAGGAACATTAATAAAACCTTCAGAATCCACTTGATATCCTTCAAATATCATAGATTCTTTAGAAGAATTAGAGGCAGAGGTAGCAGGATTAATAATGGCTTCCGTTTGAATTTTCTCTGTTAGTATATCAATTTTTAAAACATCATCAACCTTAACTAAATAGTTATCATAACTATTAGAATAAATTTCATCTACTTCTAAATCCTGCATATAAATAACACTTTTCTTTGATGAACATGAAGATATAATTTGCAGAAGCATGATAAACAAAAAGAAATTAAAATGAATCCTTGATTTCATCATAGTAAATTTTAGAATGGCGAAAGTACAAAATATATTCATATATTTAACGATAAACCCCCTAATTTAGTATGTATTTAGATTTAAAATTATCTGAGGAGGAAAGATTTTTAATCGATATATTTTTTTCAGAAAAAAAAATAGATAATAAAAAATTTAATACCATAAATTACGATTATATAGTAAAGCATGCTAGTTCTCATTTGATGCTTCCATCACTCTATATTAATTTAAAAAGAAAGAAATATCTTAAAAAAATACCTAAAGAATTAATAGTTTATTTAAATCAAATTTATGAACTGAATTATAATAGAAATAGAAAATTATTAAAGGAAGTTAAAGAAATATCGAAAATACTAAATTCAAATAAAATAGACTACGTTTTTATAAAAGGAGTAGCAAATATATTAAATGGATTGTATTATGATATAGGAGAAAGAATGGTGGGAGATATTGATATTTTAGTTAATGAGCAACAAGCCTATTTTGTGTATAAATTATTTCAAAAATTAAACTATCATTCAGAGACTAAACAACATTTTTTTTTAAATAATATTAATCATTTTAATCGCCAAATAAATGTAAACAAAACTTTTGCTGTAGAAGTTCATAAAAAAATATTAGACAAATATGATATAAAATCTATCAATCAAGACAAAATATTAAGAGATAAAATAAAAATCAATGGAGTAAAGGTTCCAAGCAAAAATTTTGAACTATTAATAAATGTGTATAATTATCAAATAAATGATCGCGGCAGTATGAAACTTTCATATAGTTATAGAAACCTATACGATTCATTTCTGATGATAAAAAAAGAAAAACAATATTTAGAAAACATTGAAATTGATAGGCATATTAGAAAATACTTAATGATTTTAAATGAATTAAAAATATTAAATTACAGAGCAAAAAATTATAAAATAAAATATTTTGATCTATTAAGATTTAGAATAAAAAAAAGAAATAAATTTTACTCTAAATATGATGATATATTTTGCAATTGCTATAAAAAATTAAAGTGGAGGCCAATGCAGATAAAAGAATTATATAAAGATAGAGAATTTAGAAAATATGTATTAAAAAAACTAATTAGCAAATAGAAGGTTATTTGCAATTGAAAAAATCATTTTAAATGATGTGGTTTTTCGGGCAAACCTTTTAATATTTTATATTGCAAGTTAGTCTCTGGATAAAGAATGACTAATATTGTTAACAATATAATTTTCAAATCATTGGCTAGTGATAAATTATTTTGATACCAAATCTCTAATTCTCCTTTATACGGTGCTATATATTTTTTATAATATAGATGTTTATCACCTTTAAAACTTGAAATCCACTTTTCTTCATCCCTAAAAACAATTGATCCAATACCAGTTACGCCAGGCATTGATTCATATATTCTATTTTGAATTTTTTTAGGAAATTTTATAAAATCTACCTCCATTTGTGGTCTAGGGCCAACTATTGACATATTACCAATAATGACATTTATTATCTGCGGCAATTCGTTTATTTTAGTTTTTCTAAGAAACCTTCCAAAAGGCAAAATTCTTGGATCATTTTTTAAAGTAAGACTACCTGTACCAATTTTAGGACTATTTTTTACCATAGTTGCAAACTTCCATATTTTAAATATAGAATTTCTATGACCTACTCTATCTTGAAAATAAAAAATGTGATTCTCACCAGTTAACTTTAAAACTAATGCTACTATAATTAGAAATGGCAATAATATTATAAGAATGATAATTGCCATAAATAAATCAAGGATTCTCTTAAAATAAATTTTATATAAATAATTACATTTTTTCATCCAAATTCTTTCCGGTTTCAATATGATTAAATTCAGGTACAATTTCTTGTAATTTTAATACAATTTTTTGTTTGTTAAAAGAGTTCTCTAATAAAATATTCTTTAACTCAGCAATAATTCTATCCATTTCCTTAATTGATTTTTTAGAAGACTTTTTTATTACACCTAAATTGTTAAATCTGTTTAAATCAATTTTTTCATTATTGGTAAAAAATTCTTCAAAATCTTTCTCTCCTGATGTTTCGGTTTTAAAATAATATACAGGGTACTCTGTAGAATCTTTATCTAATTTATTAGCTTTTTCCTTAGCTTCCTGTTCTGAACGACAGACTAAAGGTTTATAACCCATATATTTTAGGAAAGAATTAGATATGTCAGAAAATGTTAGCATTTGGGACTGCTTTAGTTTTGGAAAAAAAATTTCACCTGTACTTCCTAAAACACATGCTATCAAACAAATTTGACCAGATTCCTTTGGTGAAACAAAATATCTTTTCACATCAGTTGGAGCTGAAATTGGTTGTTTCTTAAATATTCTTGAAATAAAACCATCTAATAAACTTCCATTTGAGAATGCAACATTAGCAAACCTGGCAGTTGTAATTGAATAATGATCAGAATAGGCCATAATCAGTTCCTCCATAATCTTCTTGCTAGCACCCATTATATTTGCTGGGTTTGATGCTTTATCTGTTGATACACAAAAAAAATGCTTTGGTGGAAATTTTTTTAATTCCTTTAATAACAATTCGGCTTTAAAAATATTATTTTCGATTAGTGAGAATATAGAATAATGATCCTTTTCACTTCTAACATGCTTATGTGCTGCAAAATTTGCAATAATATCAAAAGGACCTTCATTTTTAAACATTTTATAAAATATTAGATCATCAAAACTCATAGCATATGTTTTGTAATAATTTGGAATTGCTAAATCTAGTGTGCTTCTCAAATCTCTAGTAAGCTCTGTTAGACCATTTTCATTTATATCAACAACAATTAATTTTGATGGCTTATAATTTAACAACTCCTTTATAAAAGATGAACCTATACTACCAGCCCCTCCAATAACTAATACAGACTTATTATATATTGAATCAACTAATTTATTTTTATTCAAATTTATATCATTATCAAACATACTTTCATTACGGAATATTATATGTTTTTTAATGAAATTACTAATATCTAATGTTTTCATTTTTAGCTAGGTTAGTTTTAAATAATCTATAACAATTTTAGATAAGCAGATTTGACTGTTTTACAAATTCTTAATAGATTATCATCACTCAAATTATTATAAACTGGAAGAGTAATTTCATTACAATACAATTTATATGTATTTGGGTAATCAGAGATTTTATATTCTAAATTTTTAAATAGTGTAAGCATAGGCATTGGTATATAATGCACATTAACTCCAACCCCATTATCACTGATATATTTAATCATCTCATCGCGCTTATTTTCGTTAATTCCATTAATTCTTAACATATATAAATGATAAGAAGACTCTCTTGATTCATCAATATATTTTGGCAAAATAGCCCAATTATAATCTTTAAAAAAATTATTATAGTAATCAAAAATTTTTTTTCTTTCCAAAAGTAGCATGCTTTTATATTTTCTTATCTGCGCAAGTCCAATTGCTGCACATATATCTGGCATATTTATCTTTAATCCTTGATCAATAATATCATATTTCCACCCTCCTATTTTATTTTTTTGAAAAGCAGACTTTGTTTGACCATTTAATGACAGGTTCTTTAGGCGTTTATACTCATAATTATTATCAAAATTTTCTGGCAAATTAATACATACTGCACCTCCTTCTCCTGTAGTAATATTTTTTACAGAATGAAATGAGTAAATGGTAAAATCTGACATTTTTGAAGCAGGTTTACCTTGGTAAATTGAACCAATAGAATGAGCGGCATCTGACATTATTAAAATTCTATTTAATTTAGATTGCGATTCACTCTTTGATTTAAATAATTTAATATTTTTTTCTGAATTAATTATTTGATTAATTCCTTCATAATTACATGGCATACCAGCTATATCTACTGGCATAATTGCCTTAGTATTTGAATTAATTTTTTCGTCTAATTTATCAACAGAAATTGTAAAATCATCATCAACATCTACCATAACTGGTTTTGCACCTATATTCAAAACTGAAATTGCTGTAGCAGAGTAGGTATATGATGGAATAATTACTTCATCACCTGGTCCTACTCCAAACCATCTTAGAATTAGCATTGCCCCTGATGACCACGAATTAACACATATAACATTGTTTATTTCGGTTAATTTTTTTAATTCATTTTCAAGTTCTATTACTTTAGGACCTGAAGTTAACCATCCCGTATTACAAATTGTATCATTTACCTCATCGACAACACTCTTATCAATGTATGGTAAAGAAAATGGTATTTTATTATTTTTTTGCATATCCATAAATTATATATTTATACTTTGTAGGTATAAATTGTGAAAATATTTTATCTAAAAACAAAGCAATATTTAAATAAAATTTATTTCTGTGATATACTGTAAAGAATCCGGTTGATTTAAGTTTATATTCACTAAAACAGTTTAAATAAGACTTAAATTCATAATATGACGGATAGTACCAGTAGTCAGAATATTTATTTATTTTTCTAAAAATTCTGTGTAATATAGATGATTTTCCATTTTCTGCAAATAATAGAATTCCATCCTTTTTTAAACATCTATACATTTCAGAGATTGCAATATTTTGTTTTCTTTTTGAACCCAGAGCTCCAATGCATGACTTAAATATTATAAAATCAAATTTATTTTCCTCATATGAAAGATTCAAACAGTTTTGAGAATCATAACATATCAATTTCTTAGTTGTAAATTTTTTATGAATTGGAAATGCGGATTTTTTTGGATTTTTAAGATCAGAACAAATAACTTTAATTCCAAGCCTTTCGGCAAGATATAATGAGAGTCCACCCTCTCTTGCACCAATCTCTAAACCAATACAATCATTAGGATAATTATCAACTAAAATACTATCCCAATAATCAATGACGATTGAAAATGGCTTAACATTCCAATTTAAAAAGTATTTGTAATCAATTTTTTTTTTCAAACCTTAATAAATAAAAATTTATCATACCCAAAATATTTCCAAAACCATATGAAAAATGTAAAATAAAAAACGAAGTCATAGAAATTATTATATCTCTGATATTTTTAAATAAATTCACTGATACAATAAAACTAATTATTATATAAATACCTAAAGGGATTAGTAGAAATATATTATAAATAGAAAAGGGAATGGAAATTAAATAAATTACGAAAAATAGCGGTACAAGATGTCTTATCCTAACTCCTGAAGGAACCTTAATAAAAACTAGTGGCTTATAAAAGCCATAATAAAAATATTGAATAAATAATTTTTTGAAATTATCTCTTACATAGTATATAGAATAAATTGAAGGAAGTAATAAGATTTTAAATCCATACTGATTTAATCTGTAATGAAATTCATCATCTTGGTTCCTAATCAATTGAGTATCAAAAAGTCCCGTTTTATCAAAAATTTTCCTTCTATAGACAGCAAATGCTACACTATCTACAAACATTTTCTTTTTTGTTGTCCTTACAGATGTATTACCTACACCAAATCTACTACTCATACACTTTGCAATTATCTTACCTTTTTTTGTCCTCCCTTTTTGAATTAATATGCCACCTACAACATCACAGGAATTAGATTCAAGAATTTCTATACTTTTTTTAAAATAATTTGTTGAATAAATAGCGTGAGCACCAATTAGCGCAATATACTTACCCTTACTGATTGAGTATGCTAAATTAAATGCATTGCTAACATGTTTATCAGGATTATTTAAAATTCTTATTTTTATTTTATTTGAAACAATATAATCTGAAATTATTTTTATTGTATTATCATTTGATCCCCCATCAACCAAAAAAATTTCTTTTTCATTAACCTTTATATTTGATAATGAATTTAGTAAATCCAAAATATGATTTTCTTCATTTAAAACAGGAACTACTATACTTAGTAACATATTTATTTTGAATATAAACCTTTACTTCTTAAAAAATTTACAATTTTTTTTAATCTAGTTATCTGATTCGATGAATTTTTATATTTCATAAAATTTCTATTTTCTAATTTCATTATTTCATCAAAATCATCATCTGATAAATTAAGTTTCTTTTGCACAAAATCTTTATCAATTTTTAATAGATTGGAATCTAAATAAGGTGGTTGTTTAATTAATTTTAAAGCTTTATCCCTTGAAATTTGACCAGCTCTTATTAAGTCAGAACAATGCCCTAGTCTTTTATCAATTCCAAATTTTTGTGGAAGAAAAAAGCCCTGATAAAACCTTGTATATACTGACTCATAATGTTTTCCTGAATACTTTGTCCAATTTAATTGCTTTTGCAATATTTCTGATGCATAATCCTTATTATAATCAATATAATTTAAAATTGATACTACTTTAATTCTTTTAAAAAATGTCCAATAAAATAGGTCTAATAAAGTAAAATGAGGATAATCTTTTAATGAAAAACCATTTCCATATTTATTGTATACATCTTTAATATATTTAAAATCAGATGTACCATAAGACCACATTCTAACATCCATAGATTCTGATGCGAAATTCATTCCGCTTAAAATATATTTAATTCCCCTTTTACCAGCTTCCTTAAACAATAAAGCATTTATTGCATGATCCGTAGGTGCTTCGCCATCAGGTGTAGAGCATTTTAAAAAGGCTTTTTGAAGATCTGAAAACATATCCCAATCAACAACATAAGTATATAAATCAATGTTAAGCTTATCTAGTATTTTTTTGATATTATCAACAGCAATTTCTGAATTCCATCCGTTGTCAAAGTGAATAGCTAGAGGATTTAATCCTAATTCCTTAGTTAAAAATGCCACATAACTACTGTCCACTCCTCCTGAAACACCAATAATACAGTCATATTCATTTTTTTTTGAAGAAATTTTAATCTTTTTAACTATTTCTTTTAATTTTTTATGAGCAATATCTCCTTTAAAAACTCTACTATCAATTATCTCATCATATCTGACACAATGGTTACAAACTCCATTTTCATTAAATACAATTTCAGGATCACTTCTATCCATTATACATCTATTACATCTCATAATTTCATTTAAAAATTTTTATTAGCTCATCTTGATTAGGGTAACTGATTAAAACTGCCTTGTGTTTTCCGAAAAATACAAAAAAACTTCCTGCAGCCACTCCCGAGGCGCCATTATTAATTGCATCATTAAAATCATCTAATGATGATGCTCCACCTAACGCAATTAGTGGCAAGTCGGTTAAATGAGATACTCTATTTATTAGTTTTAAATCATATCCACTAAGTGTTCCATCTTTATTTATTGATTGAATAATAATCTCTCCAGCACCTGCATTATTTAAATTTTTTATATGATTATTTAATGATATTTTTGATTTAATTGACCCCGAATTAAAATATAAGTCATAATCTCCAAAAATATTCTTTTTTACATCTAGTGAAATAATTATGCTTTGACTTCCGTAAATTTTAGAAGCATTTTCAATAAGTGAATAATTAGTTGAAGCAGAATTAATTATAATTTTTTCAACTCCTTGGCTGAATACTTGTTTAATTTGGTCAATATCTTTTATTCCACCTCCATAAGCTAAAGGCATAAAACATTCACTTGCTATTTCATTGATTAATTTATAATCTGGTTCCCTACACTCATTTGAACAATTTATATCCAGAATAACTAATTCGTCTACTTCTTTTTCATTAAAAATTTTAACAGCATTTAGACAATCACCTAAATATGTAGGGTTTTTAAATTTAGTTGTTTTTACAATACCAGATCCATTTCCTCTTAATAATAAAACAGGTATTAACCTTCTACTAGTCATTAAATTTTAATAAAATTTGACATTAGTTCCATCCCAAATTTATGACTTTTCTCAGGATGAAATTGAACACCATATATATTATCCTTTATAATAAATGATGTAAATTCATTAATATAATTTGAAGATCCATAAATTATTTCATCAGAGTAAGCCTTCATATAATATGAGTGAACAAAGTAAAATCTATGCTTCTTGTCTAAACTAATCAAATTATTTTTCCTTTTAATGTCTACAAAACCCCACCCCATATGAGGGATTTTATCTAAAGTATTTAATTTTACAAATTTCTTTACTTCAGCATCAACCCATGACAAACCGTCCTGTTTACCCTCTTCTGATTTTTTTGCAAGTAATTGCATACCTAAACATATACCAAGAATTGGTGTTTTCTTAACAATTACTTTATTGTTCAATAATGGGATTAAATCTAATTCACTTAATTTACTCATTCCGTAATCAAAAGACCCGACACCTGGTAAAATTAATTTGCTGGCTTTTTCTATTATTTCTTTTTCATTTGAAATAATTGAGTCTGAACCTATCCTTTTTAATATATTTTGTATTGACTTAACATTCCCTGCTCCATAATCAATTATTACTATCATTTTTCTTCTTTATTAAGTTATTAATTATAATTTCAGGTTTTCCAGATTTACTTGGCATAATTATCTTCACTTCTATCCACCTTATCTTTAAATCTGCGTTGGTTAACCCATAAAATTTATTTTCTATTTTTCTTAAAATTTTAAATTTAAATGAATTTGAGGGAATATATTTTATGTCTATATAATCAATATTATTCTGGATAATCTGAAATTGGGAAATTTCATCAAAAAACTCAAAAATTCCTGTAAATGTATGAACGATCAAATTCTTACCTTTTCGTGTTTTTATTATATCGGTATTCCTCCCTATAACTTGCTTTAATAAAGGGAAGCTAAATCTTCTATTATTTGGATACTCATTAAAAGGAAGTTTAACTCCTAAATCCCCTGAATCAAATCTTATCAAGGGCATTGAATATCCATCAAGTTTAGTTAATATTATCCTACCAATTTTCCCATCCTTTACTGGTAAATTATTTTCATCTAAAATCTCTAAAAATATACTCGGAGTATATATATAAAAATATTTTAAGTCGACTTTTTGCCCAACCATAAATCCTTCACTCAATCCATAATCCTCAACCACATCACAATTAAAAGCTTCCTTTATAGTTTTTATATAATGATCAAAAAGTTTGTCTCCTTGGCTCATCACCTTTGTGAATCTGATATCAAGGTTATGTTTTATAGACACCTTAGCCATAAGATATAAACTTGAAGCAAATCCAAACAAAAATTGTTTTTTTTGTTTTTTAATTTTTTTTAATTCTGATAAGATTTCATTTTCATTTAAACCAAAAGCAACAATATATTGGGTGTTGAAGAAAAAATCCTTAATAGCTTTAATTACACCTCTATTAGGAGTTATTCCTGTTTGAACAAAACTATCACCAATATTATATCCATTCATTTCCCACCAGTTAATCATAATAGCTCTGGTAGTTGAAATTTCATCTTCTGATAAATAAACTTCAGATCTTAATCCTGTAGATCCGCTGGATTGAATCTTGTTAAGCTTAGACTTTTTATATTTTTTTGAAATAAATTCATCTGTATTCTCTCTCACAATCTTTTTATTTATTATTGGAAAATCATTAATGTCTATTTTTTTTGACGAATTAATTCTTGAATAAAATTTGCAATTGTTAATTGAGTAAATTAGTAATTCATTTAATTTTTTATTTTGTAATGCTAAAAGTTCATGTTCAGATAATTTATTAAATTTTCTGTGTTTAATCAGTTCAGAATACACTGAAGAATTAAAAACTAAATCACCAAGTGGAAGTAATATGTTACTTATAAAATTAAATCCTCTCATTCATTATAAGTATCTATAATATTATACCAATCATTTATAACATTATCAAGTTGAAATCTTTTACCATACTTAAAACCATTTTCGCATATATTGGGTAAGTTTTTTTTATTAAAAAAATTCAAAATATGTTTTGCTGCTTTTTTGTAATCAACAGGATCAAATAGAATTCCTGTATTATTATTCTCACATATATAAGGGACTCCACCAACATTAGTTGACGCGACTACCATACCTAAATTATAAGCTTCAATTAAACTGACTGGAGTATTGTCTATATTTGTAGTACTTAAATAAATATCATAATCATTAGATAATTCAAACCACTCGTCCTTGGTTAATAAACCCATATATTTAAAATTGTTATTTAATTTATTTAGTGCTACATAGTCCATTATTTTATTATAATTTTTTTTATCGTATGAACCAATCATAGTCAATTTAGTATCGGGAAAAAATTGAACTAGCTCATTCAATATTTTAACTGCCATTAAGGGGTTATATAAATCCATTAAAGACCTAACATAAAGAAATTTAGGATTAATCACCTTTCTTGGTTTACAATTATTAAAGAGAGGATGAGAAACACTATTGTATATTATTTTTGATTTATAATTATACTTGTTGAACTCATTTTTTAAAAATTCAGATGGTGATATTAAATCTGCCGAATTACCAAAAATAATTCTAGAAATTATTGGATTATTTTTTAATCTAGCTGGCAGATTTCCGCCATGTAGTATACATATATACTTAATATTTAAAATTTTTGCAATTAAGGATGAAAGAAAAATTAAGTAAAAATAGTTCGAGCTGTATACATCAAATATTATTAGTTTTAAGCTATTACTATTGATAATTATTTTATAAATAAAATCAAAAAATCTCAGTATTTTATTTTTAAAATATGAACCAAAAATAATATCATATTTTGAACTTAATTTTGGGGCAAGCAATTCAATTTGACTTTTCTGATGACCATATAAACTTGTAAAGTTTCCTAAATATAATATCATAATTATAATATCTCTTTGTATAAATTAGTAATATGATTACTTAAATTGTTAAAACTATAATTATCCTCTATTAAGTTTCTTCCATTATTACCCATTTTAATTCTAATATTTTTGTTTCTTAATAAATAAATTATCTTATTGGAAAGATCCTTTATAATATCATCTGAAGACAAAATAAATCCAGAAAAATTATCCTTTACAATATTTTTAGAATCTCCAACGTCTGTTGAAATAACTGGTTTTGAGCAAGCCATATATTCTAATATTACATTTGGGAACCCTTCAGATTTAGATGTTAAAACCCCTATCTTTGATTTAGAAATTAAGGAAATAGCATCCATTCTAACTCCAGGCATACTTATGTTATTTACTAAACCTAATTCTTTAATCAATAGCTCTAATTTTAATCTTTCGGGCCCCTCCCCTAATATTAACACATTAATTTTATTATAGTGTTTTTTTACATTACCTATTGATTTTATAAATAAATCCAATTGTTTTAATTCTAATAAGTTTGAAATAATAATTACATCAAATTCTTCTTCATTTTTATTAATTTTACTGATTTTTGATATATCGATAACATTGGATAAATACTTAAGTTTTGAGGAATTAATTTTAAGAATATTGCTAAAATTTTTAATAGCATTCTTTGAGTTTACAACAAAATATTTTGGGGAATTTAATATAAAATAAAGAAAAAAACGGTTGTTTACCTTTAACTCTAAATTACCATCTCCCCTAATAGAGCCTAATATAATTGAACTGCTGTATAATGAATAAAAATATGTATATCCAGCAGTAAAAAAATGCCAACAATGAATTATTTTAGGATTAATTTCTGATAATAATCGGTATAGATTGATAACTCGTAGAATTCTACTCTTATTATTTATTATACTATAATTAATTTTTAATGAAGTTATTGAATCAATGGTTTTACCGGGTTCACACAAACAAACAAGATGGACATTAAATGCAAGGTCAATTAATGATTTCAAATAATATATCATTTGTTTTTCTGCACCTCCTATTCCTAGATCACCTGCTAAAACAACAACTTTAAAATTTTTGTTTTTCATATTAAAAAATTATTTCTATACCACAATGCAAAATTTAGACATCTCCAAATTTCAATTGCATAGTTAGAATATCCATTCTTGAGCAATCCTAGTTTTCTATTAATTTCATCAGAATCAAATAAATCTGCTTTTATAATTGAATCATCAAATAATACTTCATCGGTGAAATTATTAAGTTTTTTTACAAGCCAGTCTTCAAATGGCACACCAAATCCTCTTTTCCTAGCATCTAAGATTGAATCAGGAACAATTCCTCTTAACGAAGCTTTTAATAGCTGTTTTTGATTACCATTTCCAAACTTGTAATTGACTGGTAATCCACTAACAAAATCTACAAGATTATTATCAAGCAAAGGCACTCTTGATTCAATACTATTTGCCATTGTTGGCTTATCCACCTTTTCAAGATAGTCATTGGGAAGTAATGTTAATAAATCAACAGCTTGCAAATAATTCAATGAATTAGAACCATATTTTTTTTCTATCAAATTCAATTCTTTTATGGGGTTATGGATGATTAAGTTATTTCTAATATTCTTTGAGAGACAAGATAGATGATCGTTATCTTTAAGATTTCCAGAAATTAACATGCCTATCTTATTGCTTAATTTATTTTCAGAAGTTATTTTTATTATTCTATCAATCCTTCTACAAGATTTATATCTGTTCAGATTTAGATTTGAGGTAAATAAATTTATATTTGAGGCAATACTTTTGTAATTCCTAATTTTATGCAAATATGAATAATAATTATAACCTCCAAAAACTTCATCTCCACCGTCACCTTGTAAAACTACCTTAACATTATTTTCTAATCGATTACATAAAAGGTAAAGAGGTATATTAGCTGCATCTGCGAATGGCTCATCATGTATGTATGCTAATTTTTCAATTGTTTTAGTAATATTATCACCTGAAATTCTTATTTCATTATGATTTGATTCTGCTATTTCAGCGACCCTTTTAGCTGCAGGTAATTCACTTCTGTTTTTATAATTGAAGTCAAAATCAACAGAATATGTGTTAAGTTTTTTTGAATAATTTCTTGAAGCTAAAATTGTTACAGCAGATGAATCAATACCTCCACTTAAAAATGTTGCAACTGGAACATCACTAACTAATTGTCTTTTCACAGCATTATCAATTAATTCTCGAGTTTTTAAAACAGCTTCATTATAGCTGATTTTATAATTTAATTTTTGGTTTAACTCCCAATACCTACATTCATTTTTGCCTTTCATATTAAATTTCATGTAAGTTCCCGGTCTAAGTTTCAATATATTTGAATACATAGTATTAATTCCCATGGGGGACACAAAATACATATACTCCGAAAACGCCTGAAAATCTATTTTTCTTTCAATAATATTTGATTTAATTATTGATTTTATTTCAGAAGAAAAAATTATCGAATGATCTATAATCGAATAATATAAAGGTTTTACTCCAAGTCTATCCCTACATAGAAAAAGGTTTTGCAGTTTTGAATCATAAATAGCAAAAGAAAAAATACCATTGAATAATAAAAATGATTTCTCTTTCCAACAGTGGAAAGCTTTTAATAAAACTTCAGTATCTGAATTTGTTCTAAAACTATACCCTTTTTTAATAAGATCTTTTTTTATTTCACGAAAATTGTATATTTCTCCATTAAAAATTATTGTAAGATTATCATATTGCATTGGCTGGTTTGCATTTTTTGATAAATCAATTATACTTAATCTGTTATGAGCTAAACCAATTTTTTTATTATAATAAATACTATGATTATCAGGCCCCCTATGAGATAAACACAAACTCATTGAAGTTAGTTTACTTTTAGATATTTCTATGGTTGATTTTGGACTAAAAAAACCTGTTATTCCGCACATTTATTTAATGGTTTATTAATTTTTTATTATTAATTGGGTGATAGGCAAGACTTAACATAAATGCAATCACAATTATATTGATTTTACCTAAAATAAATGT
This sequence comes from uncultured Bacteroidota bacterium, assembly GCA_902626585.1. Lineage (GTDB taxonomy): Bacteria > Bacteroidota > Bacteroidia > Flavobacteriales > Flavobacteriaceae > MED-G13. Next base: position 1,830 of record CACOGA010000016.1, on the reverse strand, counting down.
ATGAGTAGAATTAGCAAATATTAATAATATCATAAAAATTGATAGCAACTTAAATTTTTGCTTTAATAAGCTATATCTAAAAATTCTTATTAATACTGAAATTAAAATCGTAATTAAAATCGTAAATGGAATAATGCCTGATTCTCCTAAAATAGTTATAAAAAAATTATGTGAACCATAACGTAAGCCCTCCAATTGATGAAATTTTGTCAAACCATGACCCATAAAGCTATTATCAACTATCCTTTTAATGGATTCATCAAGTAGAAAAGTTCTATATGTAGTTGTTTGACTATTAATCTCTCCTTCTAAGACAAATGAAGTATATTGATTAATTCTTTTATTCTGGACATCTGAAAGATTTGATAAGACACCGGAGAAAGAAAGTAAAAAATAAACGAATGAAACTGATAAAAATAATTTAAAGGAATTAGGTATTAATGTTCTATTACTAGAAAAAAGATAAATAGCTACAACTATAAGCATATTTAAATAATTTGTCTTCGAAAAAGAAAGAAAAATGGAAAAAATGAAAAATAGTGAAATGAGATAATATGAATAATTCTTAAGATTATCTTTATTATACAATAAAATTATAAACCCAAAAACTGATAAAAAGGCAGAATCATTTGGATTTAAAACTGTTGAAGTAAAACGATCAATATCTTCAAAAATAAAGTAATTTACTACTACTAATATTGAATGAATGAAAATAATCATAATTAGAATCCTTTCTATAAACCAAGAATCTCTATAATTGCGAAAAATTTCATTAAATTTTATATCTGCAACTAAAAGAAGTAGAATTGAGGGAAGATATGAACGAAGGGATAATAAAATATCATTATCATTTAAATTGGTTAATGAAAAATAGCCGCCAAATATTAAATATAAAATTAGAAAAAAAATAAAATTTATAGTAGATCTTGAAAAGATATAAGTCTTATTTTCAAATAAAATAAAAACACAAAAAAATAAAGTTATGTAACTTATAATTGATGAAATTCCATAAAAAACTGCCAAGAAATCATTAATTCCAGAAAGAATTATAATTAACAATACGATAAAATATTTGTGTTTCATTTTTTTACAAATAGCTCTATATATTCATTTATTGTATTTTCCAAATCAAAAAAAACTTCTGCTTTAGTTCTTGCATTTTTTGCAATTAAGTTTGAAAAATCGGCGTTGTCAATTATATTGTTAATTATTTTACAGTTATTATTTATATCATTGGATAATAATATAAATTCTTCATTGTTCTTGCCATAATCCTTTGAAAAACCATCGAATTTGTTAGTTAATATTACTAGCTGAGAAGCCATTGCTTCTAAAATTACATTTGGCATACCCTCAAGTTTAGACATAAAAACAAAAAAATCAGACATTCTAAAATACTTTTCAATTTCATTGCTAAAAGGAAATATCTTTAACCATCCTTGTTTTAGACATATATTTTTTTCTTTATCCCATATTTTCAAAAAATTCTTTTTATTCTCTGGATGATCCATTTCATGTCCAACCATCAATAATTGAAAATCATTTCTGATTAAAAAGAGTTTCTTAAAAATTTGCAAAAGCTCAACAACTTGTTTCCTGTCAATAAAAAGTCCTACATAAATAAAAGTTTTCTTCATCGGGTTAACAGAAAAAGCTTTCCTTAATCTTAATTTATCATTAGGACTAGCTTTAATAAATCTATTTATATCAACACCATTATTTATTATCCTAAGTTTTAATCTAGAAACTCCTAACTTCATTATGTCATTCGATAATTCGTTGGTACTGCTTACAATATAATTTGGCAAAGAATATAAAAAGTATAAAATT
>CACOGA010000015.1 GCA_902626585.1 uncultured Bacteroidota bacterium | reverse complement strand
TGAAACCGGAGAAACAATAGTAACATAGTTACCATCTACCGGGTTAGGATATACCATCATATCAAGTATCTCATTATCACTTGTAGATAAAGTACCATCTATACAGATGTCATCAACATTCCAATCTCCACCATATGTAGCAACATAGTTAAATGCAAGCACTACGCTTTCTGCACTTGGTAAAGCATAAGAGCTTGATACCCAAGTGTCTTCAGCTGCAGTATTTACACCTTCAAATAATGCCACCCATGTAGCTGTCGTTGCATCACCTGCATAATCAACTGAGTAATATACATTGTGAGCAGTTGAGTCAGCACACCAGTTACATATTTCAGAGTATGAAACAGTAGCAGTTCCTTCAACTAAACCAGAAGTATCATATGATGGTGATACAGCCCAGTCGTTGTAAGACGTACTTGATGGTAAGTAACCATGGCCGATTCCTTGTGTAGAATTCGTACCATCATCGTTTGCTGCTGTGTCTAGTGCCCAATCAGTTGTAGCACCACCAGCGTCAACGAATGTCCATCCTTCAGCTCCATCCTCAAAGTCTTCACACAATGGGAATGTTACAGGTTCTGAACATTCTACGAATGGATAAGGACAACCTGAATCACAAGTTGTTGTAGATCCGTCAGTACAGTTAACTTCACCATACGTCCAAGCTCCTTCAACTTTATATGCCCAAGAATCCATATATTCCCAGTCTTCTCCAGTACCGTCTACGTCAACATCACCGAATAATTCGATAACGCCTCCAGCAAAGTAAAGCTCAATAGCATCATCACCGTTTTGTGAAATATCACTACTTGCTTCTAGTACTTGGTCAAAACCAGTCATTCCATAAGCTTCCATGGCTTCAGGAGATCTAGCAACTAATATGTGTTGTCCAGCAGTAGCTGATCCTGCAGGGAAGACATATTCTTCTCCGTCAGTACCACCACCGTTATTTGCTACTCCAATTCCATAGTTTGATAGGTCAGCAATATCCTCAGTAACAAGTACGTGAATTGCTTTACCGTCTGAACCTGCACTTGGAACAGTGAAATCAATGATACCTTGTAGTACCATCATTCCATCTTCTGCAACAGTACATCCTACACCATCACCAGAACAATCTCCGAAACAGTGTAATAGGTAAGTGTCACCATCAAATTCAGGTAAAATCCTATCGTTGTAATTGTTAGGATCAGCACAAGATTGACCTTCTAGGTTCTCTTTAGTGCCCCAATCGCCACCGTCAGCTGGTCCGTTTAAGAATATATAGTTAACTCCAATTTGATCTGTATTAAGTTCAAGAGTAACTTCCCAAACACCATCGCCATCGTCGTCTGACATTGCATTACCTTGCGCATCTCCAAATGCACCACCACCTAAATACATACCACTATCACCAACGGTAATATTGGCTGTATCAACAGCAAATGTTACATTGTAAACTTGACCAGGTGTTTCACCAGGACATAAGTTCCAGAATACTGTTTCTAATGTCATGTCAGCACCAGCAACTGTAAATGCTCTGTTGGTATATGTACCATCAGTAACTGTACAACCTTCGACAGCACCAATTGATCCGAATTCTTCCTGAACACTCCATCCATTAATAGTGAACTTATATTCATAGTCACCATCTTCAAGAGCTACAGTTACAGTCCAGATTCCGTCTCCATCGTCGTCATTCATTGGAGTACAATCTCCACACCATCCAACAAAGTTACCGTTTAAGTAAACAGTATCATCAGCACCTAATCCACCAGGATAGTTACTCATGTTTACGCTGAATGTAACGTCATATGTAGCAGCTGGAGCAGGACATTCTCCTGTTCCATTACCAGAACATTCTCCAAAGCAGTGTAATAATGTATAATCTTCTGTGCCTACAGCTTCTAAAATTCTATCATCATAGTTAGCTGGGTCAGCACAATCTTGACCGTTTAGGTTTTCTTTGGTTCCCCAATCGTTTCCATCGACTGGTCCATTTAAGAAGATATAGTTTCCTGTTGTTCCTGGCTCTAATTGAACCGTTACTTCCCAGACACCATCACCATCAGAATCTGACAATGCATGAGCTGTGGCATTACCAAAAATACCACCACCTAGATATATACCTGAAGCACCAACTTCAATGTTTTCAGTGTTAACACTGAATGTAACATTTGTTAGCGACGCAGCACATGTAACAGCAAATTCAAGTGTGTAACCACTTACTGAACCATCAGAATCAATTTCTACATATAATGTACCATCCGTAGATGTAATTGCTTGACCAGTATGGTCACCTGAAGCATCATATAACACGTTGCCTGCACCATCTGTAACGATGAGGTAATCATAGTTATTTTCTGTTGAACCAGTAACTGTTACGGTTACTTCTCCGCCTGGGTTTGAAGCACTAAACAGTGTACCAGATTCATTGTTTCCATAGGTGTATGAATACGTATCATCACAAGCTACTGCACCACCAGTTACTGTAAAAGTAACTGAAGCTTCTACAGCAGGGTCTAATGCTTGATGGTTTGCATCAACCAATGAGAATACAATAGTATGTTCACCATTTGGTAAATCACTTAATGTTAGATCATCAGAAGAGTAAACCATTACTTCAGCACCACCATTTAATGAATAGTGAATATGTCCATCTGCACTAGCATCTGAACCAACTGTGAAGTTTGCAACATCAAAAGAGAATGTAGCAGAACCAGCACCTGTACTTGCAGTAACTGCTAGGTTTATAGCATTTGGATCGACACAACTGTATGTTGCATCACCACTATTTGATCCACCACCGGATGCAACAGTATTTCCATCAGCGTCTACAACACTAAATGAAGTTTCACCACAATAAGATCCACATGTGAAGTCAAAGGTCACATCATCTCCATAAGTTGTTGAAAGTGATACAGTTTGAGCTTCGTATGCAGCAGCATCTGAAGTATTAGCATAAGTTCCTACAGAAACTCCGTTAACCAGAACATTCAATTCTCCACCGTTCCATCCGTCACCATATGAGTCAACCATATTAATAGTTAAATCACATCCTGAAGATGAGGATGCCTCGGCACTATATGTGAAGCTTACTGTGTCTACAAACATACTTTTGTTAAGTCCAGTAGGCGCAGCATTTGTACCACCTCTCTTGTACCATTGTAATCTAACTGTAGCACCAGCCTCAGTATTTTCCCAAGTACCGGTAGTTTGTTCCCAAACCTGATCAGCAGATAAAGGAATTACTTCTTCATGAGCTACAGAATAAGATCCGTCTGATTGAAGAACTCTAATAGTAAATTTAGGTTCTAAAGTATCACCATTTTCATCAGTGTAAGTTGGAACACCAGCCCACTTGGTCCAATAGTCATACGTAAACGTTCCTGCCGGTAAATTAGTAATCTCTTGATTTACAAAAGACCCGTTATTACCATTTACAGCAAACGTTTTAAACATTCTATTCTCTGATTGACATTCTCCATTGTTATTGTTGTTATTGGTAGGAGCGTAGTTAGTACCCTGCATGGCATTCCATCCACATGGAGCACAACCAGTTCCAGAACCAGTAACACCTTCATCGCCATCGGTTTGTAGCATACCATTGTAGGTAAGCTCGTCACCAACTACCGCCGAAGCTGCATCAACCTGAGAAAAAGTTGATAAACTAAATAAAAATATGAATGCAAAAAATGCATTTTGCCATAATTTTACATTAGTTAAAAATTGAGTAGTTTTCATCATAAATTTAGTTTTGATTATTAAATACTTTTTTTGTGAGCACTCCAAGATTTCATTTTGTCCTCCCCGAGTACTGCATTGAGTTTTCCCCACAGCCTATTTTGAAGTTTTCTTAATTCAGCTCTCATCATAAGTTTATCTGCTTTGTAAGTCGTACGAATTTTTTGAGCATCAATAAATCTTTTAAGTTGAATATGATATATCTTTTGAGATGTTTCTTCATCAAGAGATAAAACCATAGTCATTTCATCAGAAATCTTCTTAGCCCTGTCTGTAAGTCCGTCTTGAGAGTAAACAGAAAGTGAAAAAAATAAAGAAATAAATAGAATGTAAAGTTTCCTCATTCGAAATTAATATAGCTCGTAATATAGTAAATTTTATATATTAATCAAGAATATTATAATTTTTATTTTGTAATATTTTCATTTTAACAAAATAGGGGGCAACTTTATAAAAAAAATGTAATTTTTAGTGAAAAGAATTAATAGTTTTTAATGAGTTTTCTTTCCACGTAATTCCAGGTTGCCATTTTGGTGCTTTTACTTCACTCAAATACTCATCGAGTAATTTTTCAAATCTTATCGCAGTTTTTGTTTTAATAGGTTTTTCATTAATAAAAACTTTAGACAGGTCAATGCTTTCACTAAGGTCATTTTTCACATCGAACAAATTTATCTCATTATTATCATGATATTTTATCAATTTAAGTGAGTCAATGATTATCGCTGAGTGAGCTCTTTCTAGAGCAATTTTATTTTCATATGGCACATGAAAAACAATCCCTTCTGTTTTCCTTTTAACAGTTTTATTTTGTTGGTTTAAAATATCTTTAAAACTACCGCCGTCAAGTTCATTATTTTTCAACCTTTTATTTCCCGCAATTTCTATAATTGTTGGTAACAAATCTGAAAAAGATATTGGAGTTTCTGAATATCTGGTTTTTTTAATTCCAGGCCCCATTACAATAAAAGGAACTCTTATCCCGCCCTCGGTGGCATCCCATTTTCCTCTACTCAAAGGGTAATTATAACTTTCTCTATAATATTTTCTGGGTGTTATAATCGGAACAGAGCCATTATCGGATGAATAAATTAAATAAGTATTTTCAAGATTTAACTCCTCTAACTTATCTAAAATTAAACCAATGCTTTCATCCAAATCAAATGTCATAGCTGCTAAACCTGAATTGTCATGAATCTTTCCAGTTTTTTTGGAATTAAACTTCTTGTATGAAGTTCCTCTAGCTAAGATGTCGGAGTGTATTGCATAATGTGAAATTTGTAAGAAAAATGGTTTATTTTTTTTATTATTTTCTTCGATAAAATTAATCGCCCTTTGCGTAATACTGAATATTTTTTTTGGGTCGTCAGCCTCATTATTACTCCATTGAAGTTTATTTGAATTGTAATTGAATACTCCATCTACATTTTTTGTTGCTCCATCACTTACATCATAACCAACTGCTTCTGGTGTGGAATCCATACCCCATTTACCAAAATGGGCGGTTTTATAGTTTAAGTTAATTTTTTTTAGCTCTCTTGGAATTGAGATTTTTTCTTGATGATTAATGTGCTCAGTATTCATTCCAACTCGAATCATTTTTAATCGCGCTGGCGTTTGTCCAAACTGAATACTATATCTAGAGGGGGCACAAACCGGAGCACTTGCGTAAGCATTAGAAAATACTACCCCGTTATTGGCAATTCTTTCAATGTTCGGAGTTTCATAAAAATCACTTTTTGATAAGTCATTGTTTTCTATCATTCGAACTGACGTTCCATTCCAACCCTGATCATCAGCCAGTATAAAAATAAAGTTTGGACTTTCCGCAACATTCTGAGCCTGCGAAATTTGAGCCGAAAGAAATAGGATTAAAAATAATAGAGCCTTATGCATAGACCTAATCAATTTCACTATTTGTTGAAACCTCAATTATTGGAATTGGCCAGGTGTAGTCCTCAGCTTGTCTAGCACCATCGGTATCCCCGTAAACAAATCTGCAGTACTCATCATACACGCCAAATCTTGTTAAATCAAAAAATCTATGACCCTCCATGTAAAGTTCAACAGCTCTTTCCCTTAAAATTTCTTCCCTGAAATCCTCAATTGTCATTGATGAGTAGTCAACTTCATTCATTTCAACTCTTGTTCTCAATATGTTAATATCTGGGTTTGCTGCTGAGGGATCTGTTGAAATCTCAGCATTGGCCTCAGCTCTCATTAAATAAACATCGGCTAGTCTTACAACGTGCCAATTCTGTCTACTGGTATATTCGGTAGTAGCTTCGGTGTCAATATATTTTGCTGTCCAAACCTGCCATAAGGTTCCCAGTGTATTTCCAGTTTCAAGATTGGTTGGGATGTAACCTGTACTCCAAGGATTGATATTAAATTGTCTCGTTGCAGTTTCGTACTGAGTAATAATCGAGTTTTGATATCTATTATCAAATTTATCAATCATATTATTAATGAATAAGGGTTTTAACTTATTATTGCCTCCGAAACCACTGCCCGAAAGCCCGGCATTTCTTGGGGTAAATAAATTTGATACTGCAGTTCCTTGACCCACTAGTGAAGAACCCTGAACATCAAAAATCATTTCTTGATTATTTCCGTTATCAGCATCAAAAATTGACACCCACTCTTCAAGTGATGATGTTAAATTAAATCCTTGGCCAGAAATAGCAGAATCACAATGATCCTTTGCATATTGGTAGTAGGATAGATATGATTCAGAAAATTCTAAATATGGTTCGTTTCCAAGAATCCCTTCATTAGCAGTCCTTTTACAGGATGCTATTCTAGTATAAACTTTAGCAAGAAGGGCATGAGCAGCTGTATTTGTGGCTCTTCCTAAGTCATTAGTATAATTACCTCGCGACTCATTTTTACCCCAACAGTATATTGATGCATAGTTTAAATCGTCAATGATGGAATCATATATTTCTACAATTGAAGATACTGCTAAACCTTGATCATTACCAGCTTCAACTGGTGTTAATCTTAGAGGAACTTCGCCAAAACATCTTACCAGATTGAAATAATTCAGAGCTCTTAAAAATTTTGCTTCAGCAATGATTCTGTTTTTTAATTCTTCATCCATTTCGATATCAGGAACTTTTGCAATTACATTGTTTGCTTCTCTTATTCCTAAATAAAGCTCTTTCCATAAATTATTTAGACTTTGGTTTGTGGAGGTAACAATTCCTCTTTTGAATTCATTATACAAGTAGGTAGAGAGTCCTTGGTCGGATGAGGCAAAAAGCGTAGGCATGAATTGTTGTTTGTAATAACCAATACCACTTTTTAATCTAGCATATGTAGCGGTTAAAGCAGCTAATGCATCTGTTTCATTTTGGTAAAAATTTTCTGTACTGGGTTGAGTAAACGGTTCCTCATCAAGTACATTACATGAGTTGATTACAAAAAAGAATAGTAAAAGCGATAAATAGTATTTTAAAACTTTCATAATTTAATAATTGAATTTTAGTCCCATTAAAAAAGACCTCGTTCCAGGATATGTTCCAAAATCGACGCCCCTTTTTTGTGGGTTTTTAGTATATGTTCTTACCTCAGGGTCATAACCTGGATAATCGGTCCAAACAATTAAATTTTGACCTGCTAAATAAACTCTCATATTTTTTCCATTTTTTAAATCAAAATTATATCCAATATTGATGTTCTTTAATCTAATAAAAGAACCATCAAAGATATTTCTATCAGAAGAAATCGCTCTGGAGCCAGTTTCAATCATAGCTCCCGGATGACCAGCAGATGCTAAATTTCCAACTGATTCATTATAAATATAATTTCCATTTTCATAGGATAGGGGAGCAACCCATGAGTTTTCAAAAGATGAGCTCAAGATATTTGTGGTTTTTTGAAGACCACTTAACTGCCAAGAATCAACCCAAAATAAATCTCCTCCCCTTTGACCGGTAAATAAAATATTTGCATCCCAGTTCCTATAGGTAAAGTTGTTGGATAAGGAATATGTGAAATCCGGATTTGGGTCTCCAATTTTAACATAATCATCAAAATTAATTTCTTGAATTTCTAATGGCTGCCCTGACTCATCTAAATCTACATGGTGATTTACATATCTAATTTCACCAGGTGCTGCACCGGCGATTCCACTTGCGTTAGCTTCATCCCATGATGAGTATATTCCGTCAGTTTCCGCACCCCAGTATATTCCTAAAGGTTGATCTACCATAAATAAAATGGGATATGCCTGAGAGAATCCAACAGATGGACCTAATTGAAAGTCAAGATTTGAATTTAGTTTTTTTAACTTATTTCTGTTAATTCCAATATTTGCATTAACCGTCCAATTAAAATCATCATTGTTCATTACTAATCCCTCAACATTAAGCTCAACACCTTTATTTTCAACCTCACCAAAATTATCAACTCTACTTGTATATCCATTGGAAGGAGGGAGCTGAACATATTGTAACAAATCATGTGTTAATTTGTGATACATATCAAGCGTGAAATTTAATTTTGAATCATACAGTCCTAAGTCTATTCCAAAATTTAACTGATCTGTGGTTTCCCAGGTTAGGTCATCATTAGCTAAATTTGACTCATAAAACCCAGTGATAATTTCATCATTGAAATTATATCTAATAGGCGTCATTAAGGCTAGTGATTGATATGGATTAATTGGATTGCTACCAATTTTTCCGTAGGACAATCTAAATTTTAATTCATCGAGATTTTCAAAATCTTGGAATAGTTTTTCTTTAGATGCAAACCAAGAAAAGGCCAATGAAGGAAAAATAGCACTCTTCTTGTTTGTAGCAAACTTCGAAGAAGCATCAATTCTGGCATTGATATCAACAAAATATTTTCTTTTGTAATTGTATCCAACTCTAAATAGTGCAGAAAGTAGTCCCACTTCTCTAAACTGTGTGATTGGAGTTAAAATTTCTTCAGCTGAGGTAAAATTATAAAATGAGGTTGCGTCAGTACCAAAACCTCTAGCTTTGTTAAATATTGATCTAATCTCATTTTTTTCATAAGTACCGACTAAGGTTGCATCTATTCTATGATTTTCAAATCGATTTCTGTATCGTAGATTAGCCTCAGCGTATAATTTACTATTTTCAAGAGATGCTTGAGACGCCTCTCCATTTGTATTTCTTCCCCTAGTAGTATTTAATGGGTAATAATTATCTCGATTACTTTTTTGAAAATTATAAGAGCCTTTTAAAGTTGCTGTTAATTTTGGCGTAATTTTTCCAACAAGCTGTATTGTTTGTCTAAAAGAAGTTGCCTCCTTGATATCCATCACATATCTTGCTAATGTATACGGGTTTGAAACAACATTTCCTTCATTCAGTGCTGCGTAGATATCATCATCTTGGCCAGGCTCCAATAAAGAAAAAATTGGTTGAAATTGTAGTGCTTGTGATACAACACCTCTTTGTTGAAAAATTTCACCGTTTCCAACAGATGCAGCGTTGCCTTTTTTGTGCGTAAAGTAAGTTTTTGAATAAATATCGATTTTTTCATTGAATGCTTTTCTTTTTGCATTCATATTGTAGTTTATTGTTCTATTGTTTGAGTTAATAATTACTCCTTCCTGATTATTTATACCTAGCCCCATAGAAATATTTCTCTTAAAATTCCCACCTCTGTAGTTTAGATTATACCTGTCGCTTAAAGCAATTCGATAAGTTTCATCTTGCCAGTTAGTATTTATTCCAGTTGATTGTGGATAAGGTATTTCATATTCAATGATCTCAGGATAATTTTGAGTATTAATTAGCTGACTTCCGTCAAATGGTCCACCAACTCTGTTAGGATCGGTAATTTCCTTAAAAATCTGGTTCAAAACTCTTTGATTCATGTAGCTTTCAAACCCAGGTCCGTCAAGAACATTAATATTATTTCTTACAGTTGTCGCATAGCTCTCATAACTAACAGAAATTTTATCTGCCCCTTCTTCATTATTGGCGGTCTTAGTGGTAATCAAAATAACCCCGTTGGCCCCTCTTGCACCATAAATTGCTGTTGCAGCGGCATCCTTAAGCACTTCAATTTTATCAATATCATTCGGGTTAATAAAGCTAAGTGAGCTCTGTGACTGACCGCTACCATCCATTCCTTGAGCATCAGTCAATGGATCTACAGGTATTCCATCAAGCACATATAATGGTTGAGTTCCCCCTAAAATTGAGTTTGTTCCTCTGATTGAAACTCCGGAACCACCTCCCGGCTCAGAACTTTCAGAAACAACAAGCCCAGAAACTTGACCTTGTAATATGCTTTCTATACTACCACTTCTATTTTTTTCTAGCTGATCGGATTTAATTTGAGTGATAGAACCTGACAAATCCTTTTCACTAATATCAAAGTATCCTACACTTACTGTAACTTCATCAAGTTCGTTCAGATCAGTTTCTAAGAAAATAGAAACAGGGGAAGTTAATATTGGCAACTCTACACTCTTTTTTCCGACGTACGAAACCAAAATTTTATCACCAATATTTAATGAAATTTGAAAATTCCCGTCAAAATCAGAAATTACCCCAACTTCCGAATCCATTAATTGAATTGTAGCTCCTGCTAAAGGAGTGTTGGTATCCATTTCAAAAACCTGACCCTTAAGGCTAATTTCCTGAGCAATAATATTTACCGATAGTAAAAATGCTATGTATAAAATATATTTTTTCATAATTATTTTCTAATCTGGGTTTTCAACCACCAGTCCCTGTCTGGGTTATATTTATATTTTTTTTGTAATCTTTTTGATTCACTTCTCAATTCCTTTTCTATTTCATCAAATTTTTCGTCATTTATTAAGTTGTTCATCTCACCGGGGTCATTAATTAAATCATATAGCTCATCAATATCGTCATCTAAAAAATTATCTACTAATTTATAACGTTTTGTTCTTACAGCCAGTTGGTCTGGTCCAGCGTAGGGCCATGCATCATCAACATAATATTCAAAAAGAATAGATTTCCTCCATTTTTTATCTTTTTCCCCACTTATTAGACCAAGCATAGATTCACCTTGCATGTATTTAGGTTTTTTAATGCCAGCCATTTCTAAAATGGTGGGAGCAAGATCAATATTTAAGCACTGTTCTTTAATTTCCGTACTTCCGACAATTAATTTGGGATATCTGATAATCATTGGAACTCTCATAGAATTTTCATAAGCCAGTCTCTTGTCCTTGTATGTATGCTCGCCCATGAAATAACCATTATCGCTACTGTAAATAACGACTGTATTTTCTAGCTCACCAATTTTTTCAAGAGTTTCAATCACTTTTCCAAGTGACTCATCAACCGCTATTAAACTTCTTAGCAATTGCATATTTTTAAATTTATTAATTGGCCATCTTTTTTCATCAAGCTCATCCGGAATAACATCACCTTCTTTCCATCTAAATCCATAGGTTTTTCTTCTCTGCCATTCAGGTTTTCCTTTAAAGGTTTCTTTGTGTGTATTGTGCGGTGGCTCCGGAAGTTTTTCACCTTTAAATAAGTCTTTGTGTCTTGGTGCAGGTAAATGTTTTTCATGAACTGCTTTGTGCCATAGATTTAAACTAAAGGGTTTGTTTTTATCCCTTTTATTCATGAGCCAATCAACGGTCTTTTCGGTTAAAATGTCAGTGATATAGCCCTCTTCCAGAGTTTCAACTCCATTATCATTTACCTCTGGATTAAAATATTGACCTTGTCCAATGAAACTAAACCAATAATCAAAACCAGGTCTAATATGTTTTTTACCTCTTTTGTGTGCCATATGGATTTTGCCAATGTGGGCAGTTTCATATCCATTTTCTTTCAAATGAACAGAGTAGGGCGCATATGAATTCCAGTCAGGGTCAACATATTTATTATTTTGATTAACCCCGTGAATATGTGGATAGGTTCCTGTTAAAAAACTTGCCCTAGAGGGAGAACAAATTGATTGAGTCACAAAAAAATTTTTAACATTGACACCATCTGAGGCTAGTTTATCAATATTCGGAGTTTTTAAAAAAGGATATCTTTCCGAAAATCCAAGGGCATCATAAGGCTGATCATCAACCAAAATAAAAAGAAAATTTGGCCTTTTATCATTTTTTTCTGCACTTAATTCGAATGTGCTAAAAATCAGTAATAAAATAAATAATCTAACCATTAATATTTGGAAAATGTAAAAATAAAGTTTCAAAGGAAATTATTGTAGTTTTTCTGACTATTTTGTCTTTAATTTTATGATAATTAACTTTTTATATTATTTCTTAACAAATTTGATAAAGTGATTATTAAAATTTAAAATATAAATTCCCTTACTTAAAAATGAAATATCGATATTCTTGGATATAGGTAAAATATTGATTTTTTCTCCATTCATTTTAATTATTTGAAGCCTCCAAACTTCCTCCATTGATTCTATATTTATGAAATCATGAGCTGGATTTGGGTGGATTGTAATCTTTTCTGTTAAATCGTTATTTGAAATTGATAGAAATACATCCTCAGGATTACACTCAGGTTCATCAAAATTATAATCTTCTGAATTTAAATTGCTTGGAGAGATATATATTCCATTTGAAATTGATTTTGTAGAACTAAAATCATGATAAAACTCCCCAATTTGTGTAAAATTATTATTGTCATCAAAAAAATTCGCCACTTCAGTGGTCGGAGGAAAGAAAGAATACCTTTCAATATAATCAGTCTCCTCCAGGAATGGTAATGCTATTTGAAGAAATTGCCTATGCACCCATTCATTTCTGTGTTTATTTGCGTTAAATTCGGTTATCCAAATAGGTAATCCATACATTTCGTGAACTGATTCAAGATAAGTTACAAATCTGTTAAATACGTCCTGGGGATTTGCATTGGGTGAGTTCTCAGGGTTAGAGGCCCAATCATACCAATGTACAGCAATAACATCAACTCTGATTTTTTGTTCAATAGCTTTGGAATTAAATTCATTGAGCCAATCAAAAACAGCACCTTGTCTACAGGCAGGTGAAACCATTCTCATGCCTGATTTTAATAAATTTTTATAATAAGTCAAAGACGTATCAACAACACACATGTTCCCATATTGTCCTGATTGACCATTACAATCATCAGGTTCATTAAAAGCTAGTAAGTGGGTAGATTTGTATTTGCTTTTAATTATTTCAATATCATTATCATCGTCTGCTGCTCCTTTACCCCACGCCATGGGTACATATTCCCTGTCTAGATCAGAATCTCCATTGTTACTCCATTTATAAAACCAATCGTTATTCATGTAAAGTGTATCTCCAGCAGTCCCTTTTTTACTAACCCAATTCCAAGGCAGTACCCTGATAAATGAAATTTTATTATTGAGGTAATCGGAAAGTTGATCAATTATTATATCGTCCTCTGAAGCTATAAATACCATGCTATTTCCAGTTCCGTCATTATTTTCAGCGAATGTTGCCATAAACCCCCTCTTTAATTTAAAAGAAGAAATATTATTATTTAAATTTCCCGGAATTGACGCATCTGTAAATACATCATTAGTTGAAATATTTCCAAATTCCCCGTTAAAGTTACTTTCAGAAAATAAAGTTAAATATGAGCCGTTCTCTTGATTTGGTCGAATCAATGAACCATTGGCATAATAATTATCAATTCTTAAGGTCTCAGGATAAGATAACATCTGGTTTTCTTGAAAAATATTCCCTGAATAATAATAATATGCAGTAAAAGGTTCAACATTATAAAGTCGAATCCATGATTGGTTTGACTCAAATGTCATTGATAAACCTTCTTCGATCGGATATGTATTAAAGAGGTTTAAATAGGAAGATTCACCCATCACAATATTGCCCAATCCAACAATTGAATCCCCTTCCAGTTCACCGTTAAATATGAAGATTTTTCCATTTTCGCCAAGATTAATTTGATTTTCAGCAATAACTTTGCATGTTATGTAAAGTTCAAATTCAATCGCTTGCCCTGGATTTATTGAATTACTTGATGGAGTTTCAAAGGTGCTTGTATCTTTCCAATTTAGTTCATCAAAAAAATCAAAATTTTCAGCAGCCCCAGTCCATTGATATTGTTGCCCATTAGCGAATAAACAACACATTAAGAATATTTTAAGTAAATATCTTTTCATATTTTGATTAAACAACACTTAGATGTAAATTTAATACATGGGGCATTATAAAAAAATAATTTTAGTCATAGTATTAGCTATTTTATGTAACAAAATCATTCTAGCATCATCTGAAAATGATTCTAAAA
Source organism: uncultured Bacteroidota bacterium (assembly GCA_902626585.1). Taxonomy (GTDB): domain Bacteria; phylum Bacteroidota; class Bacteroidia; order Flavobacteriales; family Flavobacteriaceae; genus MED-G13. The sequence continues at coordinate 14,102 of CACOGA010000015.1, read as the reverse complement.
AACTTAATATATTATTTATAATCGCTGATGATTTAAATTGTGATATAGGTGTCTATGGAAATGATATTGTGAAAACACCAAACATTGATGCTCTGGCAAAAGAGGGTGTAATGTTTGAAAATGCACATGTACAATACCCCTTGTGCGGACCCTCTAGAATTTCTCTTATGACGGGTCTTTATCCTGATCAAACAAAATCTAAAGATTTAAGATTGTATTTACGTCAGACAATTCCTGATGTCATAACCATCGGTCAAAGATTTATAATGGATAACTATAATTCGGTAAGAGTGGGTAAAATTTATCATTACCATAATCCGAGAGATATTGGGACATCTGGTCATGATGATCATTTTACCTGGGATCAAACAGTAAATCCTTATGGCAGAGATAAAATAGAAGAATATAAATTAAATAAAGTAAAAGAAACTTTCGACGGCGCTACTTTGAGCTGGTTAGAATCAGACGGCTTAGATGTCGAACAAACAGATGGAATTGGTGCTGAAGAAACTATGAAATTTCTAGAAAAATTCTCCGAAACTAAAGAAAATTTCTTTTTGGCCTTTGGATTATATAGACCTCATATTCCTTTTGTAGCTCCAAAAAAATATTTTGACCTCTATGAAAAAGATAAGATGTCAGTACCATCCAATGGCACAGATTTTCTCAGAACAATACCGCCTCCTGCAGCCAAATCTCTAAGGTCCAGAAAAGAACAAATTGACTTAGATTATTCAACAATACAAACAGTAAAAGAAGCTTATTATTCTACCACAAGTTTTGTTGATGCTCAAATAGGAAAAGTATTGGATAAACTTAAAGAAACAGGGTTAGATAAAAATACAATTGTTGTATTCACTTCGGATCATGGATATCACCTGGGAGAAAAAGGGCATTGGCAAAAGCAAACTTTATACGATAGAGCTACACGTGTTCCATTAATAATCTCTGGACCAGGGATAATTCCCAATAAAAAGATTAAGGACCACCCTGTTGAATTAGTTGATCTATATAAAACAATTATGGATTTAGCCAATGTATCAACTCCAAATTTTGTTCAGGGCTTTAGTTTAAAAGATGTTTTAACGAAGAACTCAATACCGAAGAGAAAAAGTGCTCTTTCCGAACTGAGAGTAAATTTTGACAGAAAACAAGCTCAAGGATACTCGATTAAAACTGACAGATATAGATTGATTAGATGGACCTATGACGATGAAATTCAATATGAATTATATGACCATAACTATGATAAAGAAGAGACTAAAAACCTTGCTAAAAATATTAGATATAAAAAAATATTAGATTCTTTGAATATAACCCTAAACAAAAGAGTGGAGGAGGCAAGAAAAAAACCAAATGGTTTGGGACGTCAATTTGAAAATGCAAAACCAACTTTTGAGCCGATTAGAATATTTTCCTCAAAAAAATCTAAATCATGAAAAAACCCTTATTAAATCTTGTGTTTTTCTCTTTAGTATTTTCATGCAATGACAAGCTAGAAACATATATTGATTTTGAACAAATTGATATTATGATTAACAACGAAATTCTGCAAAATAATATTCCTGGTGCAGTGGTTTTAATTGGAGATGAAAAAGAGATTTTTTTTCAAAAAGCTTATGGGATAAAAAATCCAGATACAAAAGAATTATATTCTAATGATGACATATTTAGAATTGCCTCAATGACCAAAGCAATAACATCTTTTGGTGTTGTAAAGCTATGGGAAAGAGGTTTGATTAAATTTGATGATCCGATTCACAAATATATTCCTGAGTTCCAAAATGTTGAGATTTTGGACTCATTCAATAAAACCGACTCATCTTTCACTACAAAAAAAAGAAACAAAGACATTACTATTCGTCAGCTATTGACGCACACTTCTGGGATTGGCTATGATTTTATTGATGGAAACCCAGCTATTAAGGCTATCTATCACAAAAAAAAGCAGGGTTTTATGTCTAATGGTGTATTATGTTTTTGTGATCAAGATGTTACTATCGGAGAGTCAATAACAAAGCTAGCTGATGTCCCATTACATCATGAGCCTGGAGAAAAATATACTTATGGAATTGGTCTCGATGTATTGGGTTATTTAATCGAAATTGTTTCAGGAAAATCCTTGGATTTATTTTTTAGGGAAGAAATTTTTGAGCCACTTGAGATGTATGATACATATTTTTATTTGCCCAATAGTAAATCCGAGAGGCTCGTACCTGTTCAATCTTTCAACAGTGGACTTTCATATAATAGCAATCTTGATGAAAATAATTCATGGACAATTTTTGAAGACGACAGATTTAATGTTAATTATCCGATTGAGGGTAAGCGCATGTTTTTTGCTGGAGGTTGCGGTTTGTCAGGAACAATTACAGATTATTATAAATTTTTATCAATCTTTCTAAATGATGGGAAATACAAAGGCAAACAAATAATTGAGAAAACAACTAATGAAATGATTTTTCAAAATCAATTATCAGAACAATTTAATACCTCAATCGGACTTGTATTTGGAATTACTTCTAAAAAAGACACTTGGTTTGATAAAACTAGTCCTGAGGGTGTTCTACATTGGGGAGGATATTGGAATACAAATTTCTTTGCTGACAGTGAACGAAAAATTATTGCTCTTATCTACAAACAAACTCAAAATACAAATGAGAATTCATGGGGAAAGTTAAGAGAAATTATTTATCATCCCAACAAGTAGAGGAACTCTATTTTTCTTCAAAATCATCACAGGTATATTTTTCACTTACTTCTATGTTGTGAAAACTACAAAGTGAATTCATTAAAATATTTTCACAGTTAACACAACTGTTGCTTAAGTTTAAATTTTTCATTTTCTAAATTTTATCCAAAAATATTGACAGTTTTGTTTAGAAACAATTTAAATAGGGATATGAGTAAAATTTTTATTTAGACTGATTAAGAATTATTTATTTGTCAAAATAATTGAACTATTTTTTTTCAGGGTAATCTTGTCTTTCCAAATGAATTTTTCACCGGTATAAATCTCAGTTAGAATGGTGTTGTTTATTTTCAGCTCATGAAATCTATCAAGATTTAATTCTTTATCAAAGTTGTTTTTATTTATTATGCATAATACCGTTTCGTCATCATTTTTTCTGGATATAACATAGATGCCATTGATTGGTGCGTAATGTAATGTTTTTCCACTGTGAATGGCTTTACTTTTTTTTCGAAAATTTAACACCGTTTTCAAATAATTTTGCATTTCAAGCTGATCTTTTTTCAAATTTTTTCCAGTGAAGGCATTAGTTTCGTCATTGTCCCATCCGCCAGGAAAATCAGATCTGATTAGACCATGATCTCCGGGTTTTGCAGTATCCTGCATTAAAATTTCGGTACCATATAATATTTGAGGAATTCTTGGAAGTATGAGCATCAATCCTACAGCCATTTTTGTCTTTGAAATATTCTCTTTCATTTGAGTATAAATTCTACTCATATCATGGTTGTCATTGAAAACCAATAAAGATCCTGGGTCTTCATAATAAAAATCGTTAGATAATGATTCATATATTTTAATAAGTCCTGTATTCCAGTTTTCATTCTCACTGATTCCTTCAAAAATTGCTTTCTGCATGGCAAAATCCATAGTACTTTTCAAATTTGATTTGTATCCATCTTTGTTATTAGTGCCGTCTTGCCAATAAGCAATTCTAATCGGATTGTAGCTCCATTCTTCACCTACTATGTTAAACTTGGGATATTCTTCCATAATCCTCCCCGCCCAATCCCTTAAAAATTCTTTTTCGGCGTATGGGTAAGTATCTTGCCTAATTCCTGAAAGGTTTAGAGTTTCAATCCACCATATTGAATTTTGTATCAGATATTCTGCCATGAATTCATTTCTTTGGTTCAAGTCAGGCATAGTTGGTACAAACCAACCGTCTAACATTCCTCTATAATCAACTTCAGCTGCATACGTGTCCTGAATTGTAGATCTTCGATGATTAGAATAAACAGTGTTTTTTTCTATTGTTTCATCATTTGATTTTAAATATATTTCTTGATAATTCAGCCAATCATTAAATGGTAAATCATCCATCCACCAGTGGTATAAACCACAATGATTAACAATTATATCCTTTATAAGTTTTATGTTGTTTTTTTTAGCTTTTTCAGAAAAATCAAGATAATCGCTCAATGTCCCAAATCTTGGATCTACTGTATAATAGTCAGTGGTGGCATAACCGTGATAAGAACCTTCTTTCATATCATTAATAAGAACTGGGTTTAACCACAACGCAGTAAACCCCATTTCATTTATATATTCCATATTTTTAGTAATCCCCTTCAAATCTCCTCCATGTCTAGCATAATTATCCTCACGATTAATTCTATCCTCCTTTAATCCTTTTACTATATCGTTTGAATAATCTCCGTTAGCAAATCTATCAGGCGTTATCAGATATACAACATCTGAGCTGTCAAATCCATTATTTTGTTCTTTCAAAACTCTTTTGTTGTCCAATTTATAATCATGAATAAGATCACCAGTTTCGTTTTTAAATTTGATTTTAAAAGTTCCAGGTTTTGTTTTATTTGAAATATTCAGATCGATGAATAAATAATTTGGTGAATCAGCTTTATGAATCTTCTTCAAGTTTATTCCAGGATAATCAATGCTAACATCATAATTACTAATTTTTTCTCCTTTTACAAGAATTTGTAATTCCTGATTTTCAAATCCAATCCACCAGTTAGGAGGATGAACTATATCGATTTGGGAATTAAGATTGTTAATAGACAGAATAATAAAAAATATTGTGAATAATTTTTTCATAGTATAGCGCATGAAATTTTGAATGAATTATTAAATTTGTCTAATCCAAAAGTAAACTAACCGTTATCTTATTTGGATAAATTAAATAAAAAATAAACTAAAAATGAAGAAAAAAACAAATTTACTATTGCTTTTTTGTGCCTTATTTTTTGGATTCAATTTGAGTGCTCAAACATCATCAGTTGATGGTAAGGTGACAGACAGTAGTTCTGACCCTTTAGCGGGAGTTAATGTTGTAGTTAAAGGAACTTCAACAGGAACATCATCTGATTTTGACGGAAATTTTACAATTAGTGTTAACCAAGGAGATGTATTGGTTTTTTCTTACGTTGGTTATACAACCCAAGAAATTACCTACTCAGGACAATTATCATTTAGTGTTTCTATGTCAGAGGATGCTTCACAATTAGATGAAGTTCTTCTAATCGGTTATGGTTCAGTTACCAAAGATGACTTAACTGGTGCTGCAGACCTTATCTCATCCGATGACTTTAATACTGGCTCCGTGTTATCACCAGAACAATTAATATCTGGAAAACTAGCAGGTGTTTCTGTAACGTCTGGTAGTGGTGCACCTGGTGATGGCCAAGTGGTAAGAATTAGGGGTTTGGGTTCCTTATCCCTGACTAATTCACCGCTAATTGTGGTTGATGGAGTTCCATTAAATGATGGTGGTGTAGGAGGTTCAAGAAATGCCTTGAACTCTATTAATCCAGCTGATATTGAAAGTATGACAGTTTTAAAGGATGCATCTGCAACTGCAATATATGGATCAAGAGGCGCTAATGGTGTTATTTTAATCAGTACGTTTAAAGGAAAAGATAGTGAACTAAAATACAGCTTTACATCAAAATTTTCCACATATTCACCTGTTGACAAGGTCGATGTGCTAACAGCTTCAGAATTTACCGAAATGATAACATCAGTTGGAGACCAAGCATATATTGACCAATTAGGTACAAATAATACTGATTGGCAAGACGTAATTTATCAAAAAGCACTTGGTAAAGAATACAATTATAGTGTTACAGGTAGTAAATATGGTATCCCAATGAGATTTTCATTAGGATTGAGTGAGCATGATGGAATATTACTTGGGGATAAATTCAATAGAAATACAGTTTCTTTAAATCTAAACCCTTCATACTTAGATGACAAATTGGATATTGATTTTAATTTTAGATATATGGACACTCAAAATGATTTTGCTGATAGGGGTGCAATCGGAAATGCTGTTAGATTTGATCCCACAAAACCAGTATTCAATGGTTCACAATATGCTGGTTATTACGCTTGGATTGATCCTGCATCTGGAAATCAATACGCAATTGGTGCACCGACGAATCCATTAGCATTATTGAATTTAGTCGATGATAATTCTGATGTGGAAAGAATTATTTCAAATTTAAAATTGGATTATGAATTACCTTTTGCAGATGGTTTAACAGCTACTGTTAACATTGGTTATGATGATGCAAGCAGTGATGGTAGTAGAACAACTTCTGAGCTTATACCAACCTCAGACCCTACATGGAATGGTTCATTATCATCATACAATCAAAGTGCAACTAATACATTGTTGGATGCATATTTAACTTATGATAAATCCTATGATGACTCATCATTAAATGCTGTTGTTGGATATTCCTACCAAGCTTTTGAATTTGATAATTATTCTTACGATAGTGAAGCAGAGGAAGATGGTAATGATTTTGAATTTATTGATAAATCAAAAAATGTATTACTTTCTTACTTCGGTAGAGTAAACTATGATCTAAAAGGAAAATATTTGTTTACTGCAACTATGAGGGCTGATGCATCATCAAAGTTAAATCCTGATGATAGATGGGGATTCTTTCCATCGTTTGCCATGGCATGGAATGTAGATCAAGAAGATTTCTTCAAAGGGGATATTTTTGATTCCTTAAAAATTAGACTAGGTTATGGTCAGGTTGGAAATGTAAACGGATTGGGAGATTATAAGTTCTTAACTAGATACACAGGAAGTACATCAACTGCGTATTACCAGTTTGGAAATTCTTTCTACCAAACATTCAGACCTGAGCCTATAAATCCAGATTTGAGATGGGAAATTGGAGAGACATTAAATCTTGGTATAGATTATACCATGTTTGACAATAAGCTTAACGGATCTGTTAATATTTATCAAAAAACAACTAAGGATTTAATCGCTTTCACTCTTGTTGACCCATTTACAAATTTTGGAAATAGAATTGATGCCAATATTGGAGATATGGAAAACAAAGGTGTTGAATTTACATTTAATGTTCCAATAATGAAAACCGATGATTATGAACATACTGTTGACTTCAATATTGCATTTAATGATAATGTGGTAACAAGACTTCCTGACCAACAATTCATAGGAGGTATTTCCGGGGGAGTTGGTAATACAATTCAAACTCATGTTGAAGGTGAAGCCCCTTTTAGCTTCCTAGTGTATCAACAGGTTTATGACAATAATGGAAGACCTATTGAGGGCGTTTATGTTGATAGAAATGGTGATAATATTATAAATGATGATGATAGATATATCAAGGAGGATCCATTTGCTGATATCATTATGGGTCTAACAAATTCATATCGATATAAAGACTGGGATTTTTCTGTAACAGCTAGAGCTAGTATTGGAAATTATGCATATAATAATTTAGCTTCAAATGCTGTTTATAACGCTGCAGCCAGTATTAACAATATATTGAATAATATACACGCTGACTATCTAAGTACTGGATTTGTAGATTTCACAGAAAACTCTCTTTTAAGTGATCATTATATACAAGAGGCTTCATTTGTAAAGATTGATAATATTTCAATTGGATATAATATGACCACTAATAATGGTTGTAAAATTAGATTCTTTGGTTCACTACAAAACGTAGCTACCTTTACTGACTACAAAGGTATTGATCCAGAAATCTATGGCGGTATTGATAATAATTTTTACCCAAGACCTCAAACAGGTGTCTTTGGTGTAACATTCGAATTTTAAAATAAATTAATATGAAAAATATATTTAAAAGTTTTTTATTTATTCTCAGTATATCAATTGTGGTTTCATGTCATGATGATTTAAACCAATCTCCAATTGATCCTGATAGTTTTACTGAGGAGAATGTTTTTGCTTCAGTTAATGAAGCAAAAGGTGCTTTAGCAAAATTATATGCAAGTTTAGCATTAACTGGTCAAAATGGTCCTGCAGGAAATGCTGACATAGCTGATATTGATGAGGGATTTTCTCAATTTTCAAGAATGCTTTTTAATTTAAATGAAATTACTACTGACCATGCGGTTGTTGGATGGGGTGACCCTGGGTTACCTGATTTGCATGGTATGTATTGGTCAAGTAGTAATGACTTCACTGAGGCTATGTACTATAGATTAGCACAAGCTGTAAGTTTTAGTAATTCGTTTATTAAAAATGCTGCTGAACTAAGTGGTGATGAAGTAAATGTATTCATAGCAGAGGCAAGATTTTTAAGAGCTTATGCGTATTACAACTTATTGGACTTATATGGAAATGTTCCGTTAACAACCGAAATCTCTACGGAATTGCCGACTCAGAGTAACAGGACTGAATTATTTAATTTCATTGAGTCTGAGTTATTGGGTATTGAATCAATTCTTCTTTCATCTAATGAATATGGAAGAGTTGATAACATAGCAGCTCATGCATTATTATCTAGATTATATCTTAATGCTGAGGCATGGACTGGTCAAGATAGGTATGCTGATTGCGTAACTTATTCTCAAAATGTAATTAATTCTGGTTACTCATTAAATATCAATGATGCTAATGGAAACGGGACAGCATATGATGAGCTTTTCTTAGCTGATAATGACGTTAATGGAGCACAAAATGAATTCATATTTGCTCTTAACTTTGATGGAATGCAGTCTCAAACATGGGGCGGTACAACATTCCTTGTTCATGCTGCCATTGGTGGTTCTATGAACCCTGGAGAATTTGGAGTTAATGGAGGTTGGGGAGGTTTAAGAACAACTAAAAATTTGGTTAATCAATTTGCAGTTGATCTAGATGTATTAAACAGTTCTTTAGGATCTCAATCAGATTGGGGACTGGTTGGTAGCGCCACTCCAAATGGTTGGAATGGGCCTGATTTAGAAATGTTTCAAACCGGTGCTCAAGAGTTTTCCATCTACGCCGTATTAGATTCAGGGGAGTTAAAATTTAGATTTAATGAAGATTGGGGTAATAATTATGGTGATAACGGAAATGATGGAACATTAGAGTCTGGCGGTGCTAATATTCCTGTTTCAGCTGGTACATATTTCATCGTTATGGATTTGAGTACAGGGACTTACTCCATTTCTCCTTTTTCAAGCGATAAAAGAGGTATGTTCTACACAGATGGACAGAATCTAGAAATCGAATCAATTCCACCATTTGAGGATGGCTACGCGGTTACTAAATGGAAAAATGTTGACTCTAATGGAAATCAAGGTAGCGATAGTGCTGGAAACTTTGTTGATACTGATATTCCTCTGATTAGATTAGCTGAAATTTATTTGAATTATGCCGAGGCTACACTAAGAGGTGGAGGAGGAGATACAAATACTGCGGTTTCCCTTGTAAACGAAATTAGAGAAAGAGGATTTGGTGGGTCATCGGGAACTATTTCTTCAGGTGACTTAACTCTGGATTTTATTTTAGATGAAAGATCTAGAGAATTATATTGGGAGGGACTCAGAAGAACTGACCTAATTAGATATAATAGATTTACCAGTTCCACATACCTATGGCCGTTTAAAGGAAACGAAGCTACCGGTGTTGGAGTTGATGAGTATAGAAATTTATTCCCACTGCCTGCAAATGTAGTTGCGATAAATTCGAACTTAACTCAAAATGATGGATATTAAAATACATAATATGAAAAAAATAATATATAAACTTACGTTTTTAACCACATTATTTTCACTCTTCTACACCTGTGATGATGTAGAAAGGGTATATTACAATGATTCAGCTGAGACTGTTCTTGCACTTTCAGATAATAATCTTGTTTTAGTTGAAGAAAATGCTGCTAATGAAATATTGACATTGACATGGACTCAACCAGACTTTGGTTTTAGTGCAGCTGCACTATATTCGGTTCAAATTGATGTTCAAGGAGGTGATTTTTCTAACCCTCAAATAATTTCTGTTGGTGGATCTTTGGACAAAACTTTTACAGTAGAAGAGCTAAACGCAAAACTTCTATCATTATCAATGACACCAAATGAAGAAGGTGTTGCAAGTTTTAGAATTAAAGCTACACTTAGTGAATACCAGGAAATTTATTCTAATACGGTAAATTTAAGTGTGACACCATACTCTTCACTTCTTGATTTATCAACTTCATTAGGTGTTGTCGGATCGGCAACTCCAGGTGGATGGGGAAATGAAAATATAGTTGATTTACCTTTTTATGCTACAGCTACAACTAATGTATATGTTGCATACGTAACATTGAGAAATGGAGAGATTAAATTTAGAAATAACAATGATTGGTCAGAGAATTGGGGTGATGATGGAGCTGATGGTACATTGGATTCATACGGTGCTAATATTGCTGTTTCTGCTGGAACATATAAAATTGAGGTTAATTTTAGCTCAATGACCTATACAATGGAAGAATATTCTTGGGGTATAGTTGGTAGCGCCACAACTAATGGATGGGGTGGACCAGACATGATGTTCCATTATAATTCATTCCAGGATGACTGGAAAGCAGTTGTTACTTTGGGAGATGGTGAAGTTAAATTCAGATTTAACAATGACTGGGCACTTAACTATGGTGATGATGGGACGGATGGTACAATGGAAGCAAATGGGGCTAATATTGCGGTATCAGCTGGTCATTATTTGGTAACCATGAATCTTAATACACAGTCCTATACTATGGAAGAAATAGATGTTTGGGGTCTTGTAGGAAGTGCTACCGCTAACGGTTGGGATGGACCGAATGATAAATTCATGCCAGATTTTGGTATCAATGAAGGTTACTATTACATAAGTGGAGCTGTGTTAACTGATGGTGAAATTAAAGTTAGACAAAATGATGCTTGGGGTGTTAATTATGGAGATGACGGAAATGACGGAACACTTGAGTTGAATGGCGCGAATATTCCTGTTTCGGCAGGCACTTACAATATTACCTTAAATTTAGCTGCAAATCCGCCAACAATTGCGATTCATCAGTGGTAATAATTAATATTATTTAGATAGAAAAAACCTACAATTTGTTGAATTTGTAGGTTTTTTCATAATTAATTTAAAATGAAAAAGTCATTAATAATTCTTGTTTTTTTTCCTTATTTATTGATTTCACAAATTTCAATTGAACCCGATCCGTTTGAAGTTAACCAATCCGTTACTATAACAGTCGACATAAACAGCAATGATACAAATTGTAATAGCATTAATAATCCTGATTCGGTTTATATGCATGCTGGTATTGGGGATGATGGTAGTCCCTGGGGGTATTCTGTTGTGGGTAATTGGGGTCAGGATGATGGAATTGGTCAAATGTCAGATAATGGGGATGGGACTTGGAGTATCACGATTGTTCCAGAAGACTATTTTGGTTTAAATGCTTCTCAAGCCTCCTCTGCAACTTCTATGGGAATGGTATTTAGAAACGAAGATGGAACTCAAGAACTAAAAGACCAAGGATGCTCAGATTTTTTTATAAATGTTGGTTCTTTTCAAGTTGAGCTAATTAATCCGGATAGTTCCGGAATTATTCTAGTTGATTACAATGGTTCTACACAAATATTAGCGCAAAATACTAATGGAAATGCTAACTATAGTTTATACGCTAATGGTGAATTGGTAGATACACAGAATAATATTAATTTTTATAATGGCTATCAATTCGATAACCTAAATGAAAATCAATATTGTGAATTACATATCTCACAAGGAGAAAGTACAATAATTCGAAAATTTACAATACTGGTAAATAACACATCCATTGAGTCAATTCCTGATGGTCTTGAGGATGGTATTAACTATAATGAAGATACATCAAAAGCAACTCTTGTATTATCTGCTCCCTATAAGGATTTTATTTATGTAGCTGGTGATTTTAACTTTTGGTCTCCAACCTCGGAGCATGCTATGAAAAAAGATTCTGATTCGGAAAAATTTTGGCTTGAGATTGAAGGTTTAGATCCGAGTGAAATATACACATATCAATACTGGGTTTCAGACTTATCACCAATTGATGAATCACCTAGCTTAGTTAAAACTGCTGATCCGTTTTCAACAATGGTTTTATCACCATTTGATGATCCATGGATTCCTGAGAATTCATATCCTAATTTACCTGAATACCCTTATGATTTTGGAATAGAAAGAGAGGTAACAGTATTAAAAACTGGTCAGGATCAGTATAACTGGCAGGTGGATGATTTTGATAAACCAAATGAGGAGGATTTAATTATTTATGAGGTTCTCATTAGAGATTTTGATGCCGATAGAACTTTTCAAAATCTGATAGATAGAATCGATTATTTTAAAGAATTGAATATTAATGCAATCGAATTAATGCCTGTGATGGAGTATGAGGGTAATGAAAGTTGGGGTTATAATACTGCATTTCATATGGCAGTTGATAAATTTTATGGACCTGAAGTAAAATTAAAGGAATTTATTGATTTATGTCATCAAAATGGTATAGCTGTAATTTTTGATTTGGTCATGAATCATGTAATGGGTAGAAGTCCAATGAATAGGATGTGGATGAACGATCCTGATGGTAATGGATGGGGTGAGCCAAGCGAAGAAAGCCCCTATTTCAATGAAATAGCTACTCATAGTTACGGCTTAGGAAACGACTTTAATCATCAAAGCTCGTATACTCAGTATTATACTCAAAGAGTCGTTAAGCACTGGGTTGAAGAATTTAAAATTGACGGAATAAGATGGGATTTAACCAAAGGTTTCACCCAGAATTGCAACGCTGGAGATGATGGCTGCACAAATGCTTATCAGCAAGATAGAGTAGATATTTTAAAATCATACGCTGATTATTCATGGAGTCTAGATCCTGACCATTATGTAATATTTGAGCACCTTGGAGGCTCAAGCGAAGAACAACAGTGGGCAAATTACAGATTAGATGAAGGAAAGGGGATTATGTTATGGGGTAAAACAAATACTCCCTATTATCAATTAGCGATGGGTTATGGATCTGATAGCAATTTTAGTGGAATTGGTCATGAAAGTAGAGGTTTTCAAGGAAAAAGATTAATTGGTTATTTTGAAAGTCATGATGAGGAAAGAGTTATGTATAAAGCGTTACAATTTGGTAATAATTGGGATGGCTATAACATTCAGGAATTGAATACTGCTCTTTCAAGAATGTCTGCGATTGGAGCAATTAGCTTAACCATTCCTGGTCCAAAGATGATTTGGCATTTTTCAGATTTAGGTATGGAAAACTCGCTCTTTACATGCTATGATGGGAGTGTAAATGAGCCAGATTGTAAATTAGACACGAAACCACAGCCACAATGGGTTGATAATTGGTTAGGAAATGATAACAGAAGAGAGATTTATGATAATTGGTCAAGAATTATTGATCTTAAGATTAATGAAGATGTGTTTGAAGGTAATTACAGTATAACATCAGGAGGCTTAACTCCAATTATTTACATATGGGATGATAATATTGCATCTGCAGATCTTAAAAATATTGTCGTTGTTGCTAATTTTGATGTTGTTGATCAATCAGTAACACCTTATTTTCCTTACACTGGAACATGGTATGATTTAATGGATGAAGACGGAGAAACAACTTTGAATATATCCTCAACATCTGATCAAATTAACTTACAGCCTGGTGAATTTAAAATTTATGGAAATCAATCTTCTACAACTCTATCAACAATAGATAATGAAATAAGTAAGTTGAAGATGTATCCAAATCCTAGTGATGGTTATATCACTTTTAATAAATCAATTGATTTAATTGAAATTTTTGATATTACAAGTAAAAAAATAATGAGATTTAAAAATACATTTAAGAATCAAGAACTTGATATAAGTAAATTAGATTCGGGATATTACATCATTAAAATTTCTAATGATGAAGAGGTAAATAATAAAAAATTAATTGTAAGATAATTAATCCCACCAGTCATCTCCAGGATCAGGTGGAGCAGAAGAAGCCTGAGCTTTTTTAGGATTCAGTACAGCGAAGGTTCCAATAGCAGTCAATGCTGCATATTTTCCCATCTTCTTTATTGCCTGTTTTCTAGT
>CACOGA010000014.1 GCA_902626585.1 uncultured Bacteroidota bacterium | reverse complement strand
ATTAGTTTTCTTGTTTGGACCCGAGTTCGATTCTCGGCGACTCCACCATTTTCAATTTTATTATGCACAGCTTTTCTAAAATTTATCATATTGGTATTTGCTTTATAATTCTTTTTTTGGGATGTGACTCTAAATTTAATAATGCTGATAGCCAAGTGATTGGTAAAACTCAAAAACCAATTACCCAAAAAAAAATAGACAAAGATGTTGATTTTAAACTATCTGATGATAATGTGATGGAGTTCTTTTTAGATTATGATAAGCATAATAAAGAAAATTTGGTTAGAATTATAACTGACTTTGGAAATATTGAAATACAACTTTTTGACAATACTAAATTTCATAGATCTAATTTTATTTATCTGACAAAGAAGAATTATTTTGAGGGAACACAGTTTTACAGAGTCATCAATAATTTTGTTATTCAGGCTGGTAATAGTGATAATAGAAAAATATCTCAAAAAAGAAAAAAAATTGGAAGATATTTACTTCCAAACGACTTAGACAAAGGATATAGTCATAAAAGAGGAATGGTTAGCATGCCAAGCAGTCTAGTAGACAACCCTTATAAAATGGCCTCTCCATTCGAATTTTTTATTGTTCAAAGTAAAAACGGAGCACATCACTTAGATGGGAATTATACTGTTTTTGGAAAGGTAACATCCGGAATGGATACCGTTGATAAAATTGCTTCTACTCCAACTGACAATTTAGACTGGCCCTTGCAAAATATCTATATTAAAAGAGTTGAAATTATTGAATAATTATTCGGTATAATTATTGTTCGATTGGTACACATGAAATTGTTCCCTACCAAATATGAAAAGATACTAGCAAAAGTTGACCTTATTCAGCCAATTAAGTATGGTAGCACTAGGAACTACAAAAACGGAAATGTAACTAAACTTTCACCCTACATTTCAAGAGGTGTAATATCAACAAGGTTTATTTATGAAAAACTAGTTGAAAATGGAATTAACTTAAAAAAGTGCGAAAAGTTTATTCAAGAATTAGCATGGAGAGATTTCTGGCAACAAATATGGGTAAGTAAAGAGACTCTAATAAATAAAGATTTAAAAAGAGCTCAAGAAGATGTAAATGATTTTAAAATATCTAAATCTTTGGTTGAAGCTCAAACTGGCATTAACTCTGTTGATGAAGAAATAAGTAATCTCTATAAGAATGGCTATATGCATAATCATATGCGTATGTATGTTGCATCGATTGCCACAAATATTGCTAAAAGTCACTGGAAATTACCCGCAAGATGGATGTATTACCACCTATTAGATGGAGATTGGGCCAGTAATGCACTTAGTTGGCAATGGGTTGCAGGTTCCAATTCAAACAAAAAGTACTATGCAAACCAAGATAACATCAACAGGTACTTTAATAGCAATCAAAAAAACACCTTTTTAGATAATAGCTATGAGTTTATTTCATCAATGAATATTCCTCATGAAGTTGAAGAGAAATATGATTTAAAGCTTAGCTCAAACCTTCAAAATAATAAAGAAATCAAAATTGATAATTCACTACCAACTTTAATTTACAATTACTATAATATTGACCCTAACTGGAGAAAAAATGAAAAGGTAAACAGAGTTTTAATTTTTGAGCCTAAAGTTTTCGGTGAATATCCGGTTTCACAAAAGTGCATAGATTTTTCTTTAAACCTTTCAAAAAATATTAATGACATACAGATATTTTATGGAAATTTTGAGGAATTTTGTTCAAAGTATAATGTATCAAATCTTATTTTCAAAGAACACCCTTTAAATAAACACTATTCAGGGCTTGAAGACCAACGAGACTGGCTTTTCAAAATTGAAGGTGAATATTTATCCTTTTTTAAATACTGGAATAAAATCAGAAAAAAACTTATTTAACTACTATCTTTTTAGCTGTAATTCTTTCTCCACTTTTTATCACTAGTGAATAAAAGCCATTAGATAATCCAGAAATATCTATAGAATCAAAAATAATTTGCTGTGAATGAACCTTTGTTCCTTTCATATCATAAATAGAAATATTTAAAGGCTCATTTGATGGATTTAAAATATTAAAAAATCCATCTGAAACAGGGTTTGGATATATGCTTATGTTAAATGGTTCCTCTTGAACTGAAAGACTAGTTGATTCGTAAATTTCCTGTACTACGTAATATGATAACTTGGGTACTCTATCTCTTGTAACTATACCCCAATATTCTTCATTTGCAAAATTATCATAAGGAATTGAATTAGAAAATCCACCAGGGTCTTGCTGATTTGGATCACCAGCTTTCCACCATTCATCACAAAATTCAAATAACGTTACCCCAATACATATATCCGATTTATCAATTATTGCATTTAATATAATCTCAGTAGCTTGAGCTTGTTGAGTCTGATTTTCAGAATTTGAATTTATATTAAAACTATCAGCTCCAGCTTCTGAAATATACATTGCCTTGTCTGTCATAGCAGCTAATTCATCTATTGCTGAGTCAGGACTTAACCATCTGTAAATATTCATTCCCCAAACATCAACACTTGGACATGAATTCAAAGCTTGGCTGTCAGGAACCTCTCCATGACCTGTACTTACAGGATGATTAGGATCAAGTACTTTTACTGTTGCTGCGCGATCCTGCAGAATATTGTACCAATTTTGAATATTATTTCCAAACCATTCTGGGTGGTAGTTAAATTCATTTCCAAATTCCCACATCAATATTGCTGGATGGTCTTTAAATTGATTTACATACCAAGTATAACTATTTTCATTTAACATCATTATTACCTTAATTCCAGCGTTTGCAAATGCATTTAGTTCGGTCACATTGGTAATAGCTGCATAGGTTCTTATGGTATTAATATTTGCACCAACTAAAAGCGGGATGTCATCATTAAAAGTATAGCCAGAATTCTCTCCATTGCCTTCTCCTCGAGCATAACATATACCATTAATCCGATACTCCTCTCCGTCCACATAAATTTTTCTGTCCTCTACATAAACAGATTGAGCAAATGCTTGGTCAACTATAACAAAAAATAACAGAAATAAAATTTTTCTCATATTATCAAATAGAGAATAGCATTAATGTAGCAGAAACTAAATCATCTTGCCCAAGAAATTCTTTAACCTTTTTATGTATTGAAATAATTTTTTCTTTTTCATCTTCTAAACTGATGATTTTTTCTAATCGGTTGGATTTGATAAATTCATTGACATCTTTAGTCTCTGGAATTATTTCAATATTACCGAGTCTAGCGAGATCATTTTTTGATAAAATATTGGCCTTAGTTACGTGATTAGGCAAATTATCAACTCCAATTGCATTAACACCAACTGGTTTTTTTATTTCAAATAAATTCTCAGGCTTTATATCTAAATAATAATTGCCTCCCATTCTCGCTACTAATTCTAGTTTTAAAGGATCTATGTCGCCGTGGGGGTCTAGCAATTCATTGTTTACATGAATCATTATAATTTCGCATATAATTAAATTTCCAGCCCCTCCTCCTGAACCTAAACCTATTATATCATTTACTTTACATTCAAAAGAGATTGGCGACTCTGATACCCTTGGTGGTGATACTTTTGTAGATGAAGTTTTTGTTAAACCAGATTTTATAAACTCATCAACTCCTTTTTCATAATATACACTTGACAGAGAGGTTGGCTCAACTATATTTTTATCGACGAGATTAATAACAACCTCTTTAGTTTCATTAACATTTGCTAATGTATCTTTTTTAGAATTGTCAGTGACGCGATTAGCTGGTGAAAAAATCAAAACGGGTGGAGCAGCACTGAAAACATTAAAATAACTAAATGGACTTAAGTTAACATTTCCATTAGAATCAACTGTACTAGCTAAAGCTATAGGACGAGGGGTTACAGAACTTAAAAGAATTTTATGAATCTCCCCTGTTGATAGATTATTTGGATCTATAGTTTTGAAATTTTTCATATTAAATTGAAGGTAATAATTTTGACTTAACCTCTCCAAAACCAACCCTAATATTATCTTTTTCACAATATCCTCTCATGATTACTGAATCATAATCATCAATGAACGTCCTAGACGAACCATCATTTAATTCTATATTTTTTTTACCTCCCCAAGACAACTCTAGCATTGAACCATATGAATCTTCAGATTTTCCACTTATCGTCCCAGAGGCCATCATATCTCCAATATTTAGATTACAGCCATTGATTGTATGATGAGCAATTTGCTGATTCATATTCCAATACATGTACTTGAAGTTTGATTCACAAACAATGGTTTCAATATTTGTTTTTTCTGGAAGAATAGAAACTGATAAATTGATATCATAGTTTTTTAAGCCATTGAATTTTAAATAGTCTAGTACTTCGGGATTTTGAATTGGACCAGCAACCCTAAAATTTTCGAGTGCCTCAATGGTAACTACCCAAGGGGAAATTGAAGAAGCAAAACTTTTACCTAAAAATGGACCAAGCGGTACATACTCCCATTTTTGAATATCTCTGGCTGACCAATCATTAAATAATACTTTCCCAAAAATATAATTATCAGCATCATCAGTTTTTATACATGATCCAAGAGACGAATTCTTACCTATAATATATCCCATTTCAAGTTCGAAGTCCATTCTTTTTGAAGATGAAAAAACAGGCTTATCAGCATCTGGAGGCATTATCTGCCCAATAGGTCTATGGATATCGACTCCACTAACGATAATGGATGATGCTCTTCCATGATAACCAACAGGAAGATGTCTCCAGTTTGGAAGTAATGGGTTTGACGGGTCTCTAAACATAGACCCAATATTTGAGGCATGCTCAATACTAGAATAAAAGTCAGTATAGTCTCCTACTTTAACAGGTAAATGTAACTCAGCTTCATTCATTGAAATTATTGCACTAGTATTAGTTTTAATCGGAGAACTGTCATCTGTGAGATGCATTTGAATAATTTCTCTGACTTTTTTGGTATTATTTTTTCCAAGGCCAATAAAATCATTTAAGAAATCATTTTCAAGTATTTTATTATTGATGCCTAAATCTTTAAAAATATCTAAATCATTACATGCAACTAGATCAATTATATTACTTCCTATTGCTATTCCGACTCTTTTTGGATTGGAATTAGCAGAAAAAATTCCAAAAGGTAAGTTGTGTATTGAAAAATCTGAATTTTTTGGTATTTCTATCCAACTGTTCATTCTATAAGTTTTAATCCGTTTTCAATTAAATCAGTGAATTTGTTGTTTTTCTTTAAATCTAATAAAGATTTTTTAACACTATCCCTTAGCTCATATTTTGTCTCATACAAAACCTCATAAATTTCAAGTAGTATGAGCCACTCCTCATGATAGTTACTTATTATCTGGTTGTATATACCGCTGATTTTTTGTAGTTCAATATTACCGCCAGACTGTCTAATTTCTTTGACCTCTGCATACAATTTATGTAAATGTAAGCTTTTATCATCATAAACAATTTGCTCAGAAGTTGATGTTGGTAGTTTATAGTTGTCTAGGAATGAATCATCGTCTGCGGGCCCAGCAAAAACCGAAACAACATCTTTACCAACAGCCATATCGTAAATTCCCCAATCAGGTTCAAATAAAATTTCATCTTTGTATTTAACACTGCAGTCTTTGAAACTTATTAACTGTATTTTACCTTTTATATCTCTTTTTCCCGTAATTATTACGCCTCTCACTAAAATACCACCTTCAAATTTTAGCTCAACATATTCTCCTTCAATAATTCCATATGCCTTCAAATCTTTCGGCGACATATCTTCAATTGCTAAATTTATTCCCTCCAATTTTCCTAAAGGAGAACTAAATCCATCTTTGTGGTAATCAGTGCCATGACCAATTAATTCTTTATTATTATTTGAAAGGGCTGTCGGAGATGATGATTGAATGTAAATTGGTTTATCATCGTTAGAAATCACTCTTGTGAAAACCGAAGAAATCTGAATACCAGTTGACAATTCAATTGTACCAATTTTCTTGGACTCTATTACTTTTTCAACAGAACTCAAACCTCCAACTCTTACACACATTTGATTTGCAAATTTCTCTAAGACATAACTTAAATGCGAAAATGTTGGAGTAACAAATAGGTAGGGTTGTGCCGAAGTTATATCAAAGTTAGTTTCTGCTGCTTCAATAGAATATGGAATTTTTTTAATAGACTGAGATAAACAATCTTTACTTTCTTCGATTGAAGATAATAATCCTGCACCATATATTTTTGGATTATCAATATCCCCTATCAAACCATATTCAACACTCCACCAATGTAAGTTTCTAATTTTGGCCATTTCAGACAATTCTCCAACATTCTTTTGCATTTCTTCAACCTTCCTTGTGGCATTATTTATATCCTCGGTTGATGAATTTGGATTTTCTTTTAATATTGATAATTCTCTTATTGCGTCAAATATTTTATCGTCCTCGTCAGAGGATATTGCTTTACTTCCTAGTTCTCCAAATCTTCTTAAATACTCAGAGTATTCTGCATTTGCAATAATAGGAGCATGCCCAGCGGCTTCGTGAATAATGTCTGGTGCTGGCGTATAACCAATATGATCAATTGTTCTAATCTCTGAAGAAATAACCAATACATTATGAGCCTGAAAAGCCATAAATGCATTCGGAGGAATAAAACCATCGACCGCAACTGCAGCCCATCCAATGTCTTTTAAAATTCGATTCATACCCTCCATTCTAGGAATTTCGTCAATAGAAATTCCGGTTAATTTAAGTCCGTTTATGTAAGATTTATGTGCTACATTTTTAAGGAAATCAACATTTAATCTCATTACATATCTCCATACGGCTTGATTTTGGAAAGTATATTCTTTGTAAGGCTGCTTAACAATAAATGAATGTAAACTCTTGGGTAATTTTGAAGTTACTTCATTAAACTCTATTTCTGAATCTGTTTTATTTGACATAAAGACTTAAAGTGTTCCTCTGTTTCTTTGTTCCCTTTCAATTGCTAGGAATAGGGCTTTAAAATTTCCCTTTCCAAAAGAGTTAGCGCCTCTTCTTTGTATTATTTCAAAAAATATAGTTGGACGATCTACTAGTGGTTTTGTAAAAATTTGTAAAAGATATCCATCATCATCACGATCAATTAGAATACCGTTTTTTCTTAATAATTCTACATCCTCCACAATATCCCCTACACGATCTGTTAAATCATCATAATATGTTTCTGGCACATATAGGAATTCAATTCCTCTATTTTTCATTTCACTGACCGTCATAATAATATCATCAGTTGCTAATGCTAAATGTTGAACACCAGGACCATTATAAAAATCAAGATACTCCTCTATTTGTGACTTATTAAGTCCCTCAGCAGGCTCATTAATTGGAAACTTGACTCTGCCATTTCCATTACTCATTACCTTACTCATCAGAGCTGTATATTCAGTGGAAATATCATTGTCATCAAAGGAAACAATTTGAGTAAAACCTAAAACATCTCTGTAAAAGGAGCACCATTTATCCATTTCATTCCAACCGACATTTCCTACAACATGGTCAACATATTTCAACCCTATTGGATCCGGAGAATAAGTATTTTCCAGTTCTTTGAAACCAGGTAAGAAGACACCATTATAGTTTTTTCTTTCAATAAATAAATGAACCGTTTCCCCGTAAGTATAAATACCGGATTGGATTATAAAACCATCTTTATCTTCACTTTTTGTGGGTTCAAGATAAGATTTAGCCCCTCTTCTGATAGTTTCGTCATATGATTTTTTAGAATCCTCAACTAAAAAAGCGACAACTTTGACACCATCTCCATGTGCTAGATAGTGTTCGTTAATTTCAGAATTTTTAACGTAGGATGATGTTAAAACAAATCTTATTTTTTCTTGCCTAATCACATAGGATACTTTAGAATTGTCTCCCGTTTCAAGTCCCGAGTAGGCCTCTGACTCAAATCCTAAAGCAGTTTTATAGAAAAAGGCGGACTGCTTGGCATTTCCCACATAAAACTCAATATAATCTATACCTAGAATCGGCAAAAAATCTTTTGCTTGATCAAATATTTTTTCAGCAGACATATTTATTTTTTCTTATTTTTTTCTATCCAGGAATGATAATACTTTCCATCGTCAATTTTAAGTGCGTAATCAGTAACCTTTAAAGGCTGAAAAGTGTCAACCATAACCGCTAGTTCTTTTGTCTCTTTCTTACCAATACTTTTTTCCATCAAACCTGGATGAGGACCATGTGGTATTCCTGCTGGGTGAAGACTAATATAACCCTCATCAACATTATTCCTACTCATGAAATCTCCATCTACATAATAAATAACCTCATCGGAATCTATATTACTATGATTGTATGGTGCTGGAATAGCCTTAGGATGATAATCGTATAACCTAGGCACAAAAGAGCATATTACAAAATTACTTGTTTCAAAAGTCTGATGAACAGGCGGTGGCTGATGAATTCTTCCTGTAATTGGCTCAAAATCATGAATTGAGAACTTATATGGATAATTATATCCATCCCAACCAACGACACTAAAAGGGTGGGCAGCGTAAATGCATTCGTGAATTGAATCATCCTTTTTAATTTTTAAAAGAAATTCTCCTAATTCGTCATAGGTTTCCAATTCAGTCGGAGGGTGCATATCTCTTTCACAGTAAGGAGAACTTTCCAGATGTTGACCAAACCAATTTCTGTATCTTTTAGGTGTGTAGATTGGAGATTTTGACTCTACGATAAATAACCTGTTGCTATCATCATTAAATTCTATTTGATAAATAATTCCTCTTGGAATGACTAAATAATCACCATAATTAAAATTGATATTTCCCAAAAAAGTTCTGAGCTTTCCAGAACCTTTATGAATAAAGATTACCTCATCTGAATCGGTGTTTTTATAAAAATAATCTTCCAACGAATTAGTTGGAGATGCTAGAGAAATTTGACAGTTATTATTAAATAAAATTGTTTTTCTACTTTTTAAATAGTCAAATTCTTTCTCAATATTGAAGCCCATCAACATCATCGATCTCATATTATTTTCAATAGCAGCTTTTGGAGATACAGAGTATGTTTTAAGGATTTCCTTAACCTGAGTAGGTCTTTGGGTATGATACATTAATGAAGACATTCCATCAAATCCGATAGTACCAAAAAGCTCTTCATAGTAAAATCCACCATTTTTATTTTTAAAAATGGTATGTCTTTTTTTGGGTATATCTCCTAGTGTGTGATATCTAGGCATATTTAGTTTGTTTTCTTAAAATTACAAAAATGTAGATAGACTAAAAAACAATTATTTTTTTATGAATAATTTTGAATGACTATAATTACCGATCGATAACTTTAACAGGTAAATACCATCATCATAATCTCTTACATTAATTGAATTCAAATTCTCAGCATTAAATATTTTTTTACCAATCATATCATAAATCTCAATTTTAAAATTTTGATATTTTGTATTTATATTGAGTATTTCACTAACTGGGTTAGGAAATAACCTTATTCTATCGATTTCATTGTCATCTGTTCCCATTGAATTTCCAGTAAAATCAAATTCAATCCAGTTTAAGTTAAAACCAGGCTGTATAACTTTCATTCTTAACTTATATGAACCCTCGGTTAAATTGGTTGATGCAGAAACCGTTTCCCAGCTTTGCCAACCCCCAGTTATAGGAAGGGAAATCTGGGTTAAATTTTGAATATCAGAACCACTAATCAACTGAAGGAGAATTGACCCTGACTGATTTTCTGAAGCAACTCTAAAGTTTATGTCATATTCACCGGTTTCGGTTACTAAAACTAAATAATCGGCAAAATCCCCAATATCGGTATATCCAATATTTAATCCTCCATTTACGTCTGAAGTTTCTTCAGTTGAAAGACCCTCCTGATATATAAAGTCTTCAGCTTCAACATAACCAGGTATAATTATTCTTTCGCTTACATTGTTATATACTGGAAATTGTGAAAATGGAATCAAAAACTCACTAAAGATAGATTCTAATTCTGATTCTTGATAAAAACTTACCGAAATATCATCTAAAAAGTTATATTCATCATTCAGCGATATATAAATAACTTGAGGATTTTCTTCGCTTATTTCAATCTCAGAAATTGAAACCTCCTCTGAATTAATAAAAACACCAAAGTGTGAACTCTCAATACCTTGGTCAATTTCAAGTGGCTGATTTAATAAAATTAGAATAGTTGATAAATCCTCCTCTGCCTCAGCATATTCAATAGAAAATTCAGGGATTTCTTCTGAGATATCAAAATTTACACTAGATAAATTGTATCCACCCGTGATCATCTTCATTTTTAATTTATACGTTCCCACAGGTAAATATATTCCTTCAGTTAGTTTATTGATAAAATTTGAGTAACTACCTGTATTATACAAAATAATATTATCCACTATCGGAAATCCATCCAACTCTAATGAAAATAATCCACTTGATGTTGAGGCATATCTTGTAACAATATTATAAAATCCTGACTCTTGAACTTCAATTGTGAAGAGCAACCATTCATCATCGTTTGTAAAACCAACCTGAAAACCATTTCCATCTGAATCACTACTATTCTCAATATCAACTCCATCATTTCTGTATTGCCATCCTTGATTCCACGCTTGAAAATTATCTGTATTTATATGATAAGTAGCATAATCAGCATCTGAATAAGCATAACCCATTGGGCCTAAATCATAATCTGATGCATATAAAATCCCTGGGATGTTATTAAGTTCATCAAATGGTAGGGTTTCGTTTGATGAAACTTGTCTAATCATTGCATCCACTACATCTCTTTGAAACCTATTGTTTGAAATGTGAGAATCTTCTGCAAGCTGCATTAAACCATCAACCGCATTTTCAACAGAGGGGGCATTTGAATCTCCTCTAAAGTAATTAATCAGTGACTCATAATTTGAATTTGAGCTAATTTCAAAAGGGGCAGAGATTGACTCCAATTTTTTCCATGGCCAAAAAGCCCAACCAATGTAATTATCCTCAAACATCTTAATTGCTTCGGTAAACCATTGATTTGAATTCTCACCACCCTCACCCATCCATAGTGGAACGCCGTATTCATTTCTGATCCATGTAACCCATTCTAATGAATCGTTAAAGCTCCAATATTTATGAAAACTATATACCATGTTGTCATCCCAAGGGGGTGTAAGCCCAGAAAAATCATTTGCATACCCATTTCCTTCAATAAATATTATATGACTTTGATCAAATTGTCTGATTTCGTTGGTTACGTCAATATAAAAGTTTCTTAATTCATTTTCTGCTAAATCCCAGTGTGTTTCGTTTAATAAGTCATAGCCTCCTATCCAAGGCTCATCTGCATATCGCTCAGCTAATTTACCCCACAATGCAATTGTTTTATTCTTATTTTCTTCACTTTCCCATAATGAAGGTAAGTTTGGGTTATAGTCATTTATATCAGAACCAAATCCTTGTCCACCAGGGGCAGCATGTAAATCCAATATTAAATACATATTATTAGTTTCACACCAATCAAGTAAATTATCAACCATGTAAAATCCTAAATCTAACCATGTGTTTTCACCGACTATTGGCTCCTCTTGAATTGGTAAAGTAAACAAATCATAATGCATGGGTAGTCGAACACTGTTGAAGCCGTAACTAGCTAGTGAATCAACATCCCCTTGCGTTATAAAGTTTTCATACCACGCATTATAAAAATTATCAGTATTTTCTTGTCCGATAAATTCTACTAACTTTTCTTTAAACTCATGCTGAGAATCTGCAGCTCCTGTAAACTGAAATAAATAAGGCTCTTGAAGCATCCATCCTCCTAGATTAATACCTCTGAGGATGACGTTATTACTATTATCATCTTTCAAATAAGGACCAAGGGTTGATAAATTTTGTGAAAAGATTAGGTTAGAAAATGTAAAGAATAAAATGGGTAAAAATCTCCTCATATTTAATCTAAATTATCCAACCCCCATAGCGTAATCTCTGAACCATGAACATATGTGTCACTTCCATAGTTTGAAGTAATTGAAAACTTTAAATAATTAAACTTTTCTGAAACACCCTCTAGGTCAAAATCATGACCATCAGCAGCAGCATCAATAAAATCCTGAGGTATATTTCCATTTTCATCACTTGGATCCCCAATATCAAACTGACCTAACAAAATCCAATCGACAGAATTGTTACTTGCATACAAGTCAAAGGATCTCATATTTTCTTCCTGATAATAATACGGGATACCTGTTGGGCCGTTATACCAAAATGCTCTTTGCCAAACTTTAAATCTATGAATTCTAACATTTTTATTAAGATTAATTACTATATCAAGAGGCCAATCAAGGGTTCCACCATTTTGATCTCTCCAAATAATAAAATAACTATTATCGGAATTTGTTTCAGCCGTATCAACAATATCATCCCAAAAAGCAGTTGTCTCACCCTCCCATGCATTTCCGTTAACAGAGAGTTGACTCATTAATGTCCATGTTGATTTATCAATCATTTCTTCGAATAGCGGGGTTAATGTAGCTTTTTCCTCTAAATCTGTGATATTTCCATCAAAATCTTCTACCTTGGTTAAAAAGGTCATTTCTACAGACTCTAATCCTCTAACAAAAATACTTTCACTAGCGCTGTTGGATGATAATATTCTTATTTCTTCCTCCCCTCCATTCATAATATGTAAATGAACGTATACCGTTTTTTCAGCAATATTATCCCACTCAATTTTAACACCTCCTAATTCCGGGGCAATTGAAATACTTTCCTGAACTAAAAATATAAATGATGGAAGCGGAGTAAATTCAACATCAACCGGCTGAGACATATTTTCATTTTCATCGATAACAAACAGTCTTACCTGAACAGGTGTATTTTGATTCAAACCATCAATTTCAATTGAATCATTGTGAGAACTTGAAACTCGATATACATCAATTCCAAGAGAATTGGTATACTCTGCTCTAACAAATAATATATCTGAATCGTCTGGTAATGTATAGGAAATAATACCACCCCCATTTGTAGCTGTAATATTTTCAATAGTTAAACTTCCAGGAGGTGTTGAATCTTGATTTTCATCATCTTTACAACCAATTAAAATGATGATTGGGATTAATAAAATAGTTAATATCTTGATTGTTTTCATATTGATTAATTATTACCAACCTGGGTTTTGTACTAAGTTAGGATTAATTGTTATTTCGTTAATACTTATAGGGTGAAAATAGTCTCGAGGATTATTGAAAGATCTTACACCAACTTGAGTAATATTATAATAACCGCTCACAGTAGTTTCATCGACAGACCACCCAAAAACAGGTGAATTGAAATATTCTTCGGCTAATTTCCATCTTCTGAGATCGTTGTATCTATTACCTTCAAAAGATAATTCAATAAGTCTTTCTTGTCTAATTATTTCTCTTAAGCCCTCTTGATTTGTATGCTTATTCAAACTAGCAGCAATTGAGGCATCACTCCATGAATCTTCAACATTTGGAATACCGGCTCTTTCTCTAACTGCATTCAAAGCATTATAAGCTTCTGAGCTTGGTCCACTTGATTCATTAATGGCCTCAGCATAATTGAGGTAAACTTCAGAGAGTCTTATCATTGGCCAAGCATAAGTCACTATTTTAGAATAACCATCTCCCTCTGAGTCTGGATGAACTAATTTTTTGAGTGCATATCCAGTTATCAGATAGTCATCTGAGTTAGCTATCCTACCATGAATCTCTCCCTTTTTCATTCTTAGTTGCCATAAATTTCCCCACGTTCTATTATAACCTCTATCAAAAGCTAAGGATGAATAAAATCTTGGTTCTCTATCAAGGTTTAGTTTGGCAGTACTAGCTCCATATTGGGCTTGTAAGTTTTGTGATCCGCTTACGGACGTTACGTCATATCTGTTTTCATAATCGTATGTCAAATCTTCATCAATAGGGAGACCGTTTTGGGAATAAAATAATTCTGCAACCCTCAAAGTTGGTGCAATCCATTGCCATGCTGCCTCAACAGACGAAGCATTTGGATTTTTCATCATACAAGCAGCCTGTATTTGCCACCAATCATTATTTCGAACTGGGTTAGAGTTTCCCCATATCAACTCAGAATTCCATTTGTCAACAATTGAATACTTTAAATCGTATAATGTCTGAATAAATTCTTCATCCTCATACTCATCCTCATAATTTGGTGGTGCTGATGAAAAGTTATATAAGCTTACCCCGTTCTCAAGTGCAGTGCTAATGGCGTCCAAAGATGCTTCTTTAGCTAATTCCCACTTATTTTGGTCATATGACTGATTAAAGTAATGTTCCCCATCCTCGTTAACAAAGCCAGAATACATCTCTGTATTTCCGTTGAACAATGGACTAGCCGCATAAGTTAAAACTCTCGATTTAATTGCTTTGGCGATTACTTGATCTATTCTACCTAAGTCATTTGAGCTTAAAACCCTATCGGGTAAATGAGTGATAGCTTCATCAATTGTCTCAACTATGTAAGCTACTGACTCATCAACTGTTCTTCTTTTTACTCTAACTTCGTTATCACTTGCTGAAATTGGTAAATTTTGATCTACAATTGGAATTGGTCCATAGTAAGTAAAAAGTAAAAAGTGGTAATAAGCTTTAAGGAATTTTGCCTCTGCAGCCCAGGTATTCATCTCCTCTTCGGTCATATCTACCACATTGTAAATGTTTTCAATTAACACATTACAATGTCTAATCCCTTCCCACAGAGAGCCTTGATCTGACCAACCAGACCATAGCCCAAATTTTGGGTTAGATGCAGATTGCTGACCTTTCATAATTCTTATTCCATCTGTTTCTTTGGAAATGGGTGTAGTAACCTCATCACTCATCATCAAAAAAGAAGTATAAACACCATCATTCTTGGGCAGGTAAGCATAGCATGTGGCTAGTGCTGTGTATGCAACTTCTTTTCTTTCAAATAATAAGTCAATTTGCTGGGTTTGATCAGGAACAATATCAAGATACTCATCACAACTGAACATTGCCAATAACAAACCAATAATTATAATTTTTTTATTCATAATTTTTTTATTAAAAATTAACCTGTAATCCAATGTTATAAACCTTCTGTGGCGGATATCCTAAACCATTTCCACCCATTTCTGTATCCCACAAATCAAATTTTGAGAATGTCAACAGATTTAAACCAGAAAAATATAATCTTGTATTCAAAGCAGAAAGTAAGCCTGATTCTCTTTCAGGAAATGTATATCCTATTTCGATATTTTTTAGTCTTAAAAAATCACCATCTCTTTGCCACCATGTTGATTGCTGCTCATTGTTTGAAATCGAATAAGTTGATAGTCTTGGCCAAAATGCATTAGGATCTGGATTGTTTATTGACCAATGATTATTGGCAATCACATCAAGGGCGTTTCTTTCATTAACAAAAGGGGAAATGTCATTAGGATTAATAAAAAATGATGTTCTCGCTACCCCCTGCATAAAAACAGAAAAATCGTAGCCTTTGTAAGAAGCAGACACACCAAATCCATAGACTATCTCTGGAACCGTTGGTCTTCCAATCGGCACTCTATCAAGTTCATTTACCACACCGTCATTATTAATGTCTGTATATTTAATGTCACCCGGCATATAAGTATTTGCTGAAGATGAAAAACCATTAAACTGTTCTGGAGAATTATCAATATCTGCTTGATCTATAAACAAACGCTCGGCAATTAGGCCCCATGCTTGGTTTACAGGGTATCCTATTCTACTTAAATAATCATAAGTGTAATCAGGTTCTCCATTTATTAAAACCTCATTACTAGAAAACGTGAAATTACCTCTACCAGAAATTATTAGGCCAGAATTAAACGCTTTGTTGTAATCAACAGACAAATCAATACCCTTTGAATCTACCTCACCAAGATTACTGCTTATTGTTGTAGTTAAACCCATAGTGGATGGAATATAGTCTCTCGACATGTAAATTTTTGATCTGTGTTCAGTAAAGTAATCAATCTGGATATTTAAGGAATTAAATAGGCCTAACTCCAAGCCATAATTTGTCTTTTCGGCTACTTCCCATGTTACATTTTGATTTGAATATCTGTCAATAACATAACCCTGATAATAATTGTTGAAGTCTGAACCCCATGTGTAACCATAACTATCACTTTGTAGATTAACCTCTGATAAATAGAAAAATCTATCATCAGCACTAGAGATCCCATCATTACCAACAAGACCATGAGTAAGCTTTAGCTTAAACATATTCACATCAGGCAACTTCTCGTTAAACCACTCTTCATTGGACAGAATCCAACCAAAACCTATTGAAGGAAAAAATCCAAATCTATTATTCTTTGCGAATTTTTCAGAACCATTGTAACCAAAATTAAATTCTGTAAAATATCTTGAGTCGTAATTGTAGGAAAATCTTCCTGATAAACCCATATTTCTTGATGGTAATGTTGCAAATGCACTATTACCTCCAATGGTGTTTAATGATTCACTAAAATTAAATACCAATAGACCTCCAAAATCATGTAATTCATTAAATTTCCTGTTATACTCGGTTACAAATTCATAATAAAACCTGCTGGTACCCAAGTTATAAACACTTGGGTTATTTAAAAATTCTGTGCCTTCTTGAATTCTGTATAAATAGTTTAAAATTCCCAGATCAGTTTCAACCTCAGCCATTCCATAATAGAATGGTGTATATTCTCTTGAATTTTCATTCATTGTATATGTTCTGACGGATGCCATACCACGAAACTTTAAGCCATCGGTAATGAATTTAAGGTCTTGCTCAATTTGTACCTGAGAAAATATTGTATTTGTAAATCTGTCCTTGTATCCTTTAACCATATCAGCATAAGGATTTGGAAAACCTCCATTTCCTTTATTACCAAACAAAGTATGATTATAACCAAGGTTATCTTCATAATCAAAGTATTTTGGAAAATTCGCCGGGTTTGCCTGCATAACGGATCCGAAAATATCATTTGCAGATACTGAGGGACCATTATATCTCTCAAACAAGGAATAAAATTTTACGGCAATTTTTGTACTATTAGTTAAATCAATATTAATATTCGCCCTAAGATTAGATCTTTTTATATCGATGTTATTGTTGAAGTTATTTAACGGATCTACCTTTAATAAACCGGTGTCATTGTTGTGAGATACGGAAAGATAGTACTGAGCGATATCACCACCACCGTTAACATTTAGGTTAGCTTTTCTGTTAAGTGTATAATCCTTAAATAACTCATTGTACCAATTTACATTGGGATAAATATTAGGATCTCCTCCACTAAGTGTTCCATATATTTTTGAAATACTGTAGGTTAATGGTGCTGAGGCATCCCTTGTCCTTGTTGCTCGATTATATAAATTCATATAATCAACACCACCCAAAAATTCATTAGTTTGGGAAGGAGCTGAAATTGAATTTTCATACCTAAAAGATACTTTCGCTTTACCTTTTTTACCCTCCTTTGTTGTAACCAAAATTACACCATTTGCTCCTCTAGCACCATACAAAGATGTTGCAGTTGCGTCTTTCATAATTGAAAAACTCTCAATATTGTCAGGCTCAATTCTTGCTAAGTCATTTGTGGTAACCTCAAGGCCGTCGATTAAAATCAGTGGGTTGTTTGCATAACCAAAACTTGTAACTCCTCTAACAAAAAACTCTGCGTTGTCTGCTCCCGGTTCACCCGACCTTTGATATGAAATAATTCCTGCCAGTTTACCTGCCATTGCATTGGTAATATTAGATGATGGTATCTTTAGCTCAGATGGATTAATTGTGTTTATAGAACCAATAACACTATTTTTCTTTTGTTTTTGAAAAGCTACAACCTGAACTTCTTCAAGGGATTCTAGACTTTCAACCATTATCACATCAATTTTATTCTGATTTCCAACCAATATCGTTTGAGTTTCAAAACCAACATATGAAAACTGAATATTTTGATTCTCATTGTCAGCCTTTATAGCATAGGTTCCTTCAAAAGTAGACGATGTACCTCTATTTGTGCCTTCTATTAATACTGTGACTCCTGGAAGGGGGTTGCCTCCCTCGTCAACAACTATTCCACTAACAAGAATTGATTGTGAATAAATAATTGAGGAAAAAAATAACAAGATTACAACCAGACTATTTCTTAGCATAATTTTGAAAAATGGTTAGTGTTTAATTTTGAACAAAAATAAGACTAATTTAAGTCTTTACAATAAAGTACATTAGATTTTATTAAGTAATAAAAATATATTGAAAATCTAAAAAATCTTGATTTTTAGAGTTTCTTGTCAATAGAGTATTTTCCAGGTCCAGTAATCATTAATAAAACAAATACTGTTAAAAACAGCAGAGCCTTTTCAATTCTGGCGAATGAATCACCCCAGTGTACGATGAATGCAGCAACAAACATTGTTGCCGCAACAAAAAAACTAAAAAACTTTGTTTTATATCCAACAATAATAAAAATAGGGGCTAAAAATTCTGAAAAGACCGCAAGGATTAAAGTAGGTGCCTCACCAATATAAATAGGATTAGCAAAACTCAAATCTCCCTCAATTAATTTATTTAACTTACTCAATCCATGTCCGTAGAGCATTGAAGCAGAAAAAACTACTCTTAGTATCAATAATGCTATATTATTCATTTTTATTAATTTGTTTTGATAGCCAAAGATAATTAAATTTAGAAAGAGGAATTTTATGAAAAGAAGAAGATTTATAAAAAATTTGAGTTTGGCGGGAATTGGATTTTCTGGGATTCAATCTGTAAGAACTACTAATAAACAATTTGATGTTTATGTTTCTAACAGACCCCCTCTTGAAGAAAGGACATTTACAAGTGTAGCGGTTGAAGAACAAATTAAGTTGGTTAAAAACAATATAATGGATTCGCAGCTTTCATGGATATTTGAGAATTGCTATCCAAACACACTTGATACAACTGTTGATTATGAAGTTATTGATGGTAAACCTGACACTTTCATTATCACAGGTGATATTGATGCAATGTGGCTTAGAGATTCAACTGCTCAAGTATGGCCGTATTTACCTCTTGTAAAAAAAGATGAAAAGATAAAAAATTTGATAAAAGGATTAATAAACCGACAGGCTAAGTGTGTAATAAGAGACCCATACGCTAATTCCTTTTACAAAGATTTGAAAAAAATTTCAGCTCACAATAAAGATATTCCTACTCCTATCGCAGGAGTTCATGAGCAAAAGTGGGAAGTTGACTCTCTTTGTTACGTAATCAGATTAAGCTATAACTATTACAAGCTAACTGGGGATAATTCGATTTTTGATCAGACCTGGATTAAGTCTTCAAAAACCATATATGAAACTTTTCTTACCGAACAAAGAAAAAACGGAAAATCTCCTTACAGATTTATCAGAAATGGAACGGCTATGGTTGATGCACCGGTTTTTTCTGGAACCGGAAGGCCATTCAAACCAAATGGTATGATTTGTTCCATGTTTAGACCATCCGATGATGCGACAATGTATCCATTTTTAATTCCTTCTAATATTTTTGCCAAAATTTCTATGCATCAGCTTTCAGAAATATTTCTTAATGAAAAGATTGATTTGATTTTTTCAAAAAAATGTAAGTCCATGTCAATTGAAATTGATAATGCAATAAAAAAATATGCTATCAGAAAACATTTAAATTTTGGAGAAATTTATTCATATGAAATTGATGGTTTTGGAAATAATTTATATATGGATGATGCTAATGTTCCATCTCTTATGTCCTTAGCATACTTAGATCCAAAATTTGAAAAAGATAAAGTCTATCAAAATACAAGAAAGTTTTTACTTAGTGAAAATAACCCATACTTCTTGAGGGGAAAAGCTGCTGAGGGCCAAGCGAGTCCTCATACCGGAAAAGATAAAATTTGGCCAATGGGAATCATTTTAAGAGCAATGACTAGTAAAGATGATGAAGAAATTAAAAAATGTCTTAAAATGCTTGTAAACACACACGCAGGCACTGGTTTCATGCACGAAGCATTTGACAAAGATGATCCAAGCAATTACTTCAGATCATGGTTCGCATGGGCAAATACTCTGTTTGGTGAACTTGTAATTAAAATTAGCAATGAAAGGCCCCATCTTTTAAAACTAAATTATTCGGTTTAATATTTGATGATTTTTTCAGTTTGGCTAATGCCCGAGGCTGTATTTATCTTTAAAATGTAAATACCAGTATTTAATTTTTCTAGGTTTTTATTAATTCTTTGTATTCCAGAATTTAAAACTCCTGAATGTATATTATGTATCAAAGCACCCTTGAGATCATAAACATCAATAGTTACGAACTCACTTATATCTAATTCCAATAAAATAAACAAAGTTTCAGAAAATGGGTTTGGATAAACTCTTGTAAAAAATAATTCATCTTCATTCAATGATGCAGTCGCAGAATTTATTGCATCAGGGCTTCCGTGGTAATTTATATTACTCCAGCTTGTTGGCTGCGAATTATCATAAGAAGGATCAATTAACTCTAAAGTGTACCCATCTCCATTAGAAAGTGGCGGCCAGGGAGATGTAGATTCGTAATAAACCTCATCATGCAAAATCATATCACTATCAAATAATCTAACCGCATCTCCAGATGCCGAAAGCCCAAAATCAAATTCTCCAATAAATGAATCAATTTCAGGATAAAACTCTGAAAAATTTTCATCATTTCTAACAATAACCAAATAATCATCTCCAGCTATTGTAGTTCCATTTGGAAAAACAAATTCATTTGAATCATTATTATCCTTTAAAATCCAGCCTGAGATATCCATATCATCTTGATTTGGATTATAAAGTTCAACCCAATCACCAGTGTCAAAATTATCGGATGACTTGTAATTTATTTCATTAATAACAAGATTTAATCCAGAACTACTGACAAAATGTGCTTCGATTTCAAAAAATTCACTTAGGCTTACTTCGATTTCTGAGTTAGTAGAATTTACATCCCCACTCCAATGAGAAAACTCATTTCCCGACTCGGCGATAGCCTTAAGGGTTATCGGGATATCCTCAAAATAATCACCACTCCATTCATCCTCTTGAATTTCTAAATTATTATTTAATTTGATATATCCTAAAAGCGGGGTTTGATTGTATAAAACAATTTCATGATAAGAATCTAAATTAAATTGATTTAAAATATGGTATTTGGCCTCTGGCTGCCGGTTTGCGGCAAAATTATTCATATTGTCAACATATTGAAAAACTGTTTCTTCTGAAACCCATGGCTCACTTTCAGACCATCTGTTAATGTGGTTTAACATTTCATCGTACATATTTTCATAAATGCTAATAAAAT
The DNA here is from genome assembly GCA_902626585.1 of uncultured Bacteroidota bacterium. Classification (GTDB taxonomy): domain Bacteria; phylum Bacteroidota; class Bacteroidia; order Flavobacteriales; family Flavobacteriaceae; genus MED-G13. The sequence goes on along the minus strand of CACOGA010000014.1, from coordinate 7,155 downwards.
GACTTGTCACATTTTCAGGTAGATACCTGGTATTCATTTCATCAGCATAACGATTAATAAACTTATTTCTAAAAGCCGTATTTTCAACTAGCCTTCTCATAAAAAGTGTAGCCCAAGGTGGATTTGCCCATGTAGTTTGGTCACCGGAAAGTACAAAATCAAGCGTATCGAAAAAATATGCATAATTTTGATCCCAATCAGACCACCATTGACCAGCAAATCCAAAATCAGTATCATATAAGACCCATCTCCACTTACTACCAGGAACCTTCCAATATTTTATGTTATTTCCAGGATAATCCCGATTATCCATGTATATCTGGGCAATATTGTATTCCATAAAATTATCAATATCAATTTGATTTATGACATAATTGTAGTTTTCATCGTCAGATAAATCATTTTGTTGTACAAACTGCCTCAATTCTAAATATTCGGAATTGTCACCGTCTACCTCCTCAGCATTTAACTCTAGCATGGTTATATCATTTGCATTGACATCGTGTTTTGAAGCTAACATGTTTTCTGAAATTTTTTCTCTTAAGTTGTAAAGCCCCCAGTATTGTTTATTTATGTAAGAAGATACAGTTTTAAAACTTTGATAATCTATGTGTGAACCCTCCATTAAACTTGTAATCGCTGCGTCCCTCATATTTGTTCGCATCCAATCGTTTCCAGAATTTCTCAGAACTAATGATTCAAAAGTGTCATAATCTAAATTGTCAAAGAATGAATGTTCAAATTCACCTACTCCATACTCACCTCTAGCGAATAAAGAAAGGGATTTTTGATCCCATCCTCTACTATATGCGCCGGCAATTTTAATTCCAGCATTAGCACTAAACTCTAATTCATTATTCTCATAATAAGAAATGTGAACCGGCCTTTCCCAATCCTCCCAAAAATTAGCACCAAAATATGGATAGCCTCCATAATCAGGGGGTCCGTATGCGTAAATACCATAGTCATAATCAAATAAATTATATTCGTCAGTGACAAGGTGAATAATTGGGTGACTACTTTCAATATCGTAAAAATAATTTCTGGTATTTGAATGCAGAGAGATATAACCATCTTTGAAAGCCTTTGCTCTAACAATTGTGGTTTCATCAATGGTAAGTGGACCAGTGTATAAATTAGAATTTTCATTCGGCTCTGTGTAATCAAATGTATATCTAATCTCATCTTCAGTACCGTCTCCACTAATTTCTAATACAATTGCATTGATAATATTTCCTCCATCATGAGAAAATGTAAGTGGTACTCCAAGAACTCCTGAAAATTCAAAATTATCATTTTGCTCTCCTGGTGTAGGATTTTGATATGCCACATAAATATCATTTTCGAAGGACACACCATATGAAATGTTTGATGGTAGTGCACCAAAAGTTATGGAATCAACTAAATTTCCTAATGGGTCATTTAGATAAACAGATTCACCAGATGAGGATAATCTAAAGTCTGTATGCATAAATGACTGGCCCTGAAAACCGAGAATTTCTGGAGGACTTACCCCTTCACTCGTTTCACTTTCATAAATAGCAGATAAAAAAGGAATTATGGTCATATCTGAGGAAGTGTCAGAAATATTATGAACCTGTATGCTAAAAACATTATTTCCGTCAACTAATAAATCCTCATAATTATTAATTAAAAATCTATCAGGTATTCCACCACTATACATTTGAGCCTCATGATCAATTTGAGTTGTTGAGTTATAGGTTGGAGGAGTTCCATTTATATTTGCTCTTGCTACTTCAATTCCATTTATGTACGCAACAAATCCATCATCATAGTCAACATCCAATACTAAACTATTGATTTCGTTAACATCCTCTATTGTGAAAGATTTTCTTAAATAAACCGCTAATGTTCCTGAAGCTATATTTGTATTATCATCGCCATCAGAATAACCAAAACCAGAGTTACCGATACTCCATTCATCATCGTCAAAACCTGGATCCATCCAGTCTAATTCTGTATTTTCATTTGGAATCTCGTATCTAAAGGAATCACCTTCATTTATAAGCGTTCTTGCGTAAGTAATTCCAGATCTATCTTTGTTTGAAGCCCAAACTAAAAGATATTCGTTAGGATCAATTGTTATGTTGGGAAATGTCCATGGGTTATCATTATCTAAAATATCAGTTAAACTCCAATTATTTAAAGAGATCTCAGAATTACCATAATTGTAAAGCTCAATCCAATCTGGAGTATCACCGTCCTCGTCAAGAAAAATAGAGTTTGATGCTGCGACCTCATTAATTCTAATGGACTGTGAATAAGAGAATCCAAAAATTAAAATAAAAATTAATAAAAATCTCAAATGCAACATGGTATAATTATTGTCTAAACAAATATAAATATAAATCTATTGTTTGACTCAGGCATATGAAATCAATTCATTACTATTTTAAATAATTATGAACATTTTAAGAGCAGGTTGTATTTTACTTATTTTTTCATTTATTAGTTGTAAAACTAAATACGCAACTAAGGAATTTAAATACTCTGACGCGCCAGCGGTTCCCAATTATGAAAATCTTGAAAGTTGGGCGGCACATCCGAGCAAGATAGATTCAGTGATTGATGTTTTTTATACAACCGAAAAGGAAAATTTAAAAGCTGATGTTTTTTACATTTATCCAACTTTACTGACCGACAATAAAAATGATTCATGGAATTCTAATATTAAAGATCCCAATCAAAATAATGTCGTCAGAAATATAGCTATTAGATATCAAGCCTCGGCATGGGCAAATGCGGGAAGAATATATAGCCCTTTGTACCGTCAAGTTCATTACAGGTCATTTTATGAGCCCTACACATCGAATGGTGGAAAGAAAGCTGGCGAAATTGCATACGATGACATCAAAAGAGCTTTTATTTTTTATTTAGAAAAATTCAATCAGGGTAGACCTATTATTATTGCAGGACACAGTCAAGGTGCATATCATTGTAAAACTCTTCTGAAAGAGTTTTTTGATGGAAAAGAGCTACAAAATCAACTTGTTGCAGCGTATATCCCAGGAACAAGGGTTGACATAAATGAATTTAACACAATTCATGCGCTAAAAGATCCGGTAGATATTAAAGGATATTTATCATGGAATACCTTTAGAATTAATAAAAAACCTAAAAAAGGCAAGCATCCTGCACATTTTTCATGGAAAAAAAATCAGTTTGTGACAAATCCTATAAATTGGGATGAATCAAGAAGTGGATCTATAGAAGAGCATAAAGGATTATTATTTTACGATCAGAAAATTTATCCAAATTCAGTAGATATTGTTATTTATGACGGATTATTATGGTCATCAGTTCCTAAGGGGATAAATGGGAGTTTACTTCTTAAACTTATCAAAAATTACCATTTTGGGGATGTAAATTTATTCTGGAAGGATATCTCTGAAAACGCGAAAAAAAGAGTTGAAAGTTTTTATAATTTGGCTAAAAACTAAATTTTCAAATTAATCCAATAATCTCAACAGAGAAGAAAAAATTCATATTTTATTTCAAATTGTTAATAAAAATGAGATTTATATGAGTAAAATCTTCTTTTTTGTAAAAAAATACCCTATATTTAAGTATTAATAATTTAAAAATTAAAAGACATGGGTTATTCACACCAAAACAGTAAAGGAAAAACTTACTTCCTTCACTCAAAAGACGTAGTATTAAAAGGAGGAAGAAACCAAACTATTTATTACTTTGCAAAAGAAGCTAAAGCTGGTGCTTGCGATCTTCCTGCTGGTAAAACTGTAGTTGAAAACACAAAAACTGGACTTCCATTCCTTAAAGGGAAGTAATATGTGTATTTAATATTATTATAAAAAACCCTCCTTGTGAGGGTTTTTTTATTTACTTTTTCCAAAATGTCTGAAAAATTCTCTCGGTTTATTTCTGAAAAAATTGATAATGATACCAACATCATTTGGTTTGAAAAGTCTAATAAATACATTATCATTAATGATTTATCAAATCATTTGATACTGAATAAAATTGATCCAGACAACTACCCTATAAATCAAGAACTATTAGAACAAAATCAAATCAGCTCTGATGCATTAGTTAATATTAATAATGATATTCAAAATTTACTATTGGAGTGTAATCAAAGAATTGATAACGAAAATCTTGAAGTCTCACCAAAATTTGGAAAAGAGTATATTCATCAAAGTAAATTCAAGTTTAACGATAGGGTTGTGAAAATTGAATACAGTGATGAAAAACTAAGAACTCTTATTGAGCCAAAATTTGATCATTTAAGGGGTGATTATACAGAAGAGGTAACCTACAAAGTAACTGAATCAAATAAAAAAATTTATCTTTCAAAAAATGAAAAATTTTTAGGGAGCTGGAATGCTAATCAAATGCACGAGTTTCAGGGAAAAGTTTCAATGGAATTAACTTCATTTTTTCATGGCATGAATGATTCAGATTGGACTGCTGTTTTTCACGGATCAACTCTGTTTAAAAAAAATAAAGGATTAATGCTCACGGGTGACTCTGGAAATGGTAAAAGCTCACTGAGTGTAATACTAATGGCTGAAAATTTCTCTCTTGTTGCCGATGATTTTAGCCCTTTTGATAATACAGGTAATCATTACAACTTCCCTTCAGCGATTTCAGTTAAAGAAGGTTTTTATAATACAGCTAATAAACTTTTCAAATCATTTGTTGAGTTGAAAGAATATTATATAAGTGATATTAAGGGCAATGTTAAATATTTACCTAGCAATACAAAAAATCAATTAATACTCAAAACTAAATGTAATTTGATTATTAATGTTAAATTTGGCCTTACATTAAAAAACGAAATCAAAGAAATAAATAAAGGGAGCGCATTGAAGAAAATTTTACCCGATGCCTGGATTTCAAACGAAAATAGACATGCGAATTCATTTATAAATTGGGTAAAATCCAGTAGGTTTTATAATTTGACCTACAACGAAAATAAGAAGGCTATACAAATGATTAACGAAATTTTATAGAGTTATGGTATTATTAATAATGGCAGCAGGTAGTGGTAGTAGATATGGAAAACTAAAGCAATTTGATGAACTTGGTCCTAACGGAGAGTTTTTAATGGAGTTCGGTATTTACGATGCAATACAAAATGGTTTCAAACACATTGTATTAATTACTAAAAAAGAAAATAAGGATTTTTTATACGAATATTTAAGATCTAAAATTGATAACTCGATTAAAATAGATGTGGTTGTTCAAGAAATCAGTAATCTCCCAAATAATTTAATTGCTGATTCAAATAGACATAAGCCATGGGGGACTGCCCACGCAGTTTGGTGTGCAAGAAATTATATAGATAGCGATTTTGCCATAATAAATGCTGACGATTATTACGGACCAAATGCATTTAAAAATGCAAGTAATTTCTTTAGAAAATCTAATGATGAAAATAATTATGGACTTGTCAGTTATAGACTAAAAAACACCCTCTCCGATTTTGGCTCAGTCTCAAGAGGTGTCTGCCAAGTTTTGAATGGAAAACTAATTTCCATAAATGAACATTTAAAAATTGAAAAAAAAGAAAATATAATTAAAGATGAAGAAAGCGGGAATATTCTCAGTGAAGATGATTTTGTTTCTATGAATTTCTGGCTTTGTAGATCTAACTTTTTCAAACATCTTGAAAAATATATCTTAGAAGAAATTGGCAATTTAAAGGATATTCAAAAGGGTGAAATTTATTTACCATTTGCTGCACAAAAGCTTCTCGCGAATAATACAATTTCAATTGATACTTTGGATTCCGAATCAGAGTGGTTTGGGGTAACTTACAAGGAAGACAAGGAAAACAGCATGAAGAAACTAAGCCTTTACAGCAAAGAAGGAATTTATCCTATTCCTTTGTGGAAAAATTAATCGGAGTATGTTGTGTAATCTATATCGTTTCCATTTCTAACCCACTCTGTTATTCCCCCCTCTATAACCGAAATATTATCAAATCCATTTTCTTTAAGGATATTTGCGGTTTTCGTACTTCTATTATTTGTTCTGCAATAAAGAATAATATTTTCATTTTTGGGAAGTGCAAGAATGGAATCTTGAAATGTTTCAGAATAAAAATCAAAATTGATAGCATTTGTAATATGACCCAAATCATATTCATCCCTAGTTCTGACATCAATAAGAATAAAATTAGCTCCTTGTACCTCGACTAAATCTGCAGCAGAAACTAAGTTAATCTCCGATGAACTTCTGAATTCACACGAAAAAATAAAAATTAAGGATAGTAAAGCAGTTCTAATCATAGTATTATTTTATTAATTCACCATCCCACTCAACAATACCACCAAGCAAATTATAGGTCTTTTTAAATCCCATTTCATTCATGAGAACACATGAATTAGAGCTTCTAACACCTGTTCTACAATAAATATAGTAACTAGTTTCTTTGTCAAATTTTTCTAGCTCAGAGATGAAATTTTGTGGATTATAGAAATCAATATTAATAGAATTTGCTATCCTAGATGTTTCAAACTCTTCAGGTGTTCTAACATCCAATACAACAGCCTTGTTTTCAGAAATTAATTGTTTTTTCCAAGTTAATTGATCTAAATCCATTTTAATAAATATATAAAATTTACACTAATTTATTACTTTTTGGATTTCAGACACCAACTCTTCTTTTTCGAAAGGATTTGGGTAAAAATTATAATTTGATGAATTAACTATTAAAGTTGCGGGGATACCTCCGTCCCATTTTTCGGAAACTCTTGGTACCCATTTATTCATTTTGGAATCGTCAAGTAAAATTACATTAGATTTAATTTTATTCTTTTTTAAATATGGCATGAGCTTGGATTCAATTTGAGAAGGGAAATCTAGGCTTACCAGAATAACTTTAACATTTTTTTCAGAATACTCACGATTTACACTTTCAAAATATGGCAGCTCCTTTACGCATGGAGAACACCACGTAGCCCAAAAATTTACTACGTATGTGACATCACTTGATAGATCTATTTTACTATAAAAGCTGTCAAAATCTACCACCTCAATGCTGTCTTTCGTCTTATCTGAACATGAAAAAAAAACAAACAATGAAATAATCGTTAAAAGTTTTATGTAAAAACGCATATTAAATAGGTATCAAATGATATGCCATAAACAATAATAGCTCCTATCCTC
>CACOGA010000013.1 GCA_902626585.1 uncultured Bacteroidota bacterium | reverse complement strand
ATATTATTATTGTTTATATCAATCCATTTATAAGTACCTAGCCCAGGTTCAACTTCTAAAAAAGTAAATTCTTGTTGGGGTAGATTTCCAGAATTTGTTTCAAAAAATAAATTTGAATCAATGAAATTTTTAAAAAGCTTCTGATTATAAATAAGTTTTGTATTTAAGAAATCTTCACTTCTTTCTTCATTAATCGAGCTTAAATTATTTTGGTTAATATATAAATTGAATTTTGTTTTTTTATCATTTATTATTTGTGAGTTGATAAAATAACTGTTGTAAGAGTTTACTGTTTTTAGACTTCCATTATTTAAACTATCGTTGCTTCTTTTTAAATATCCGATTTCTATAAATGATTTGTCTTTTTTCCCGAAACCCTTCTTAATTTCATATCCTTTCTGACCAAAATCAGTGTTAAATAAATTTTGAATCCCATTACTACTTTTTCTTTCAAAATTATAAGTGATTTCAGCCCATCCAATTTTATGATCTAATTCAATTTTATTATTTGAGTTAATAAAATCACTTGAGTAGTCATTTTGATCTGAGTTCATAATACTGTTGGTAGAGCTTATTCTCAGATCCTTATTTTGGTTTGAAATTAAATTTAAAGTATTTCTTACACCATTAAAATGATTTTTATAGTTTAAGTTTTCAAAGTTATAATCAATTGATCCCCTTTTTTCATTATTTATCTGAATTGCAGCTTTGGTAAAAAGTTGATTGTAATTATTTGAAATATTTTCATTTAGATCCCAATCTCTATCAAACTCGGTATTATAGATTCTTTCAACCGAACGAAAATTATTTTCAATATAGTTAACATCTATTTCAGTTAAAATTTTTGTTTCGTTTAGTTCATTTTCAAATCTATAATTTAGTTTTGATGCTAAACCACTATTGTCTGAATCATCTAAAGCGGAAAATAAATTTTTATCTTTTTTACTACCAGCTAATTCAATATTTAACTTTGAATTCTTATTTATATCATAAGTTGAAGTGTAAGTAAACAGTTGCAATTTTTCAGGAGCTATTAATTTTATAATAGCAGCATAATTACCCTGACTCTCTCCATTTAGAGGCGGTACATATTCGTAAATATTGTCAATTGCATTATTTGACAATAAAATATAATCTCCCTGATTTTGGCCAACATTAGTAAAGTTTACATCATAAAGTTCATCTTCAGCATTATTTGAATAAACAAATACCTCAACACCGTTAATTATTTCTTTTTTATATAAAATTCTATTCTCATTGTAAGTTGTCAAAGCTCCTGTAGGGGCATTCATAAGACTGCTATCATCTCCTGCATTTGATAAGAACTCAATTTGATTTTCTGATATATTTTGAAGTAATGGCTGGTCTTTAATGTCATTTTCATTATAGAAAGAAATATTATGTGATGCTCTATTTTTTTGGAGTCCTATTTTGGTAAATCCAAAGAAACTATTAAAGTTTTTTTCACTAACCTGATATTCAACCTGAACTCTCATGTCTGACATAATCGGAAATGTAGAATTAAATATTATTTCTCCAGCATTATAATTTATAGTGTAGTCTTTATCGATACCTCTTTCAATTTTTTTTCCGTTTACATATACTGATTCACTCCCTGAAACCACCAGTACATAAAGCTCACCATTTTGACCAACGAGTTTGTATGGCCCTTGATTTCCATCTTGTGTGGTTATTTTAGTTTCTTTATACTTTCCTTTTACAATAGCTCCAGCGACTTCGATATTAAGTGAATTACTTATTATTGAATTTATCGCTAAACCTTGAATTCTTTTATCAAAATTTGCAAAGAAAGTATTTTCTTGACTTACATCGATATCTCCTCCTCTTACGTTCCAGTCATCTGATGAAACTTCGATAAAAATTTGATCAAATTCATCAATCTGCTGAGAATACCCATTATTTTGTAAAGGAATATTAGAGTCTTGAATGGATGCTTTTATTTTTACTCCCTTACTTAATTCACCTGAAATTTGCAAATCAAGCTCACTGTTTAGAACTGAGTTTTGATTACTACCAATTGTTACACCTCTTGAAATACTTCCATTAGTCTCAATTCTATTGTTGAAATTTCTTTTTTTGACAAAACTGCTTTTTGAAAGCTGATATAATTTGTCAATGTTATCCGTATTTTCAATAATTAGGTTGCTGTCTAATTTTGAGTATTTTTCAGAAAGAACAACTGGATAAATTTTTTCAGTAATCGAATCTTTAAACTTTTTCAATTCTTTTTGATAATCAACCATTTGAAAATTTTTAGTCAAGGTTGAATCCTTTTTTATTTCTTGAGTATGTGAATTACAGAAGAATAAAAAAATTAATAAGCTAAGTACTAATCGCATATTATAGAATAAACTAAAAATAATAGAAAATATTTTATCATCTTTATGATATAAATTTTCTGAGGTATGAAAGTTATTTCATATAATGTAAATGGTATCAGAGCAGCAATGAACAAGGGTTTAATTAATTGGTTAATTAAAGAGAACCCAGATATAATATGTTTTCAGGAAATTAAAGCTCTTGAAGAACAAATAAATATTTCTGAATTTGAATCAATTGGGTTCAAGTACAACTATTGGTTCAGTGCTCAAAAAAAAGGTTATAGCGGTGTAGCTATTTTATCAAAACATGAGCCTAAACATGTTGAATATGGAACTGGTATTTCGTATATGGACTTTGAGGGAAGAAATCTCAGATTAGATTTTGAAGAATTCTCTGTCATGAGCTTATATCTTCCGTCTGGAACAAATCTAGACAGGTTAGAATTTAAGCTAAATTATATGGATGATTTTTTGACTTACATTAAAGATTTAAATGGCAGGATTAAAAATTTAATAATCGCTGGGGATTATAATATATGTCATAAAGAGATTGATATTCATGACCCGATTAGAAATAAAAATGTTTCAGGATTTTTACCTGTTGAAAGAGAGTGGTTACAAAAATTCATTGATTCAGGGTTTATCGATTCATTTAGAGAATATAATTCTAGTCCACATCAGTATAGTTGGTGGACATATCGAGCCAATGCAAGAGCAAATAATAAGGGTTGGAGAATTGATTATATAATGATTTCCTCTAATACAAAAGAAAAATTAAAAGATGCAAAAATCCTTAAAGACATTGTTCACAGTGATCACTGTCCAATTTCAATAGATTTAAAAATTTAAAAAAAAACCCCATCAATTTGATGGGGTTTTTTTTAAATAGAATTACCGTTTTCATCTAAAAATCGGTATTCAAGATATTTGTAAGCATCTCTTGGAATAATTTTTATCCATTTTTTGTGCTTAAAGTACCATTTAAGTCGCACTGAAGGATATCCTTTTTCTAAATAAGCTGCAATAAAGGGGTGTATATTTAAATTTATACTATTATCACCTTTGTTTACAAGCCTATCGATTTCTTCAGATATCTTATCAATTAGTACAATAGGAGCTTCAACTTCATTACCTTCATTACCACTAGGGTTTTCTTCTCTAGTTTTAATATTCATTTCGGGTCTAACCCTTTGTCTAGTAATTTGAATTAACCCAAATTTACTAGGTGGAAGAATTTTATGTTTAGCTCGATCTTCTTTCATCTCAGTCTTGAGATGATTAAAAAGCTTTCTTCTGTTATCTGCCTTATTTTGATCAATAAAATCAACTACAATGATACCACCCATATCTCTTAGACGAAGTTGTCTTGCAATCTCGGTGGCAGCAATTAGGTTAACCTCTAATGCTGATTCTTCTTGATTTTTGGCAGAAGATGATCTGTTTCCACTATTTACATCTATGACATGTAAAGCCTCAGTATGCTCAATAACGAGATAAGATCCTTTTGTCATTGAAACATTTTTACCAAATGAGGTTTTAATTTGTCTTTCAATCCCAAATTTTTCAAAAATCGGGACTTTTGAATTATATAGCTTTACAATCGACTCCTTTTTTGGTGCGATTTTTTGTACGTAATCTTTAATCTGGATTTGTAATGCTTCATCATTAACTAGGATTGACGTAAAAGTTTCATCGAATAAATCTCTTAAAATTTTAGATGAAACATTCATTTCATCCATAACTTTACTCGGTACATTTGCGTTCCTAATTTTTTTGCACATTGCAATCCATCTGCCATAAAGATTTTGTAAATCTCTGTCAAGTTCAGCAACTTTTTTGCCTTTTGCTACGGTTCTAACAATAACACCAAATCCTTTAGGTGTAATACTTTTGACCAACCTCCTTAATCTGTCTTTTTCCTTTTGATCTTCAATTTTCTGAGATATAGAAATTCTTGTAGAAAATGGAACAAGAACTAAAAATCTTCCGGCTATTGACAGCTCAGAAGTTACTCTTGGTCCTTTAGTGGAAATAGGCTCTTTTACAATTTGAATTAAAACAGATTGATTTGGGCTCAGAACATCTGCAATTGCACCATTTTTATCTATCTCTTCCTCAAACTTGTAATTATTTAAAGAGAAATTTTTGATTCGTCCTGTGCTTATCCCTTTAATAAACTTTTGTAAGGTAGAAACCTTAGGACCTAAGTCGTGATAATGCAAGAACGCATCTTTTTTATATCCTACATTAACAAAAGCTGCATTAAGCGCAGGCATTGTTTTTCTAATTTTTGCAAGATAGATATCACCAACTAAAAATTTTGTATTGTCGTTATCTTTATGAAATTCTATAAGTTTTCCGTCTTTGAGTAAGGCAAAATCAACATTGTTTGAACTTGAACGAATAAGCAATTCTTTATTCATTTTATTAATTTTTTGCATTAATGCTGATTAATATTTGTTTTCGATTATTCATCTATTGTAAAAGCAATTATTACAACGTACTAATGAATATATTTCAAAGAACTTAAGTTGATATTAGTAATAATCAAGAAATAGATTTGAATTTAATCTTTCTTCTTGTGACGATTAGCTCTACGTCTTTTCTTTCTCTTATGAGTAGCTACTTTGTGTCTTTTACGTTTTTTTCCGCTAGGCATAAGTAATATTTTAGTTAATTTTTAATTTTGTTTTGACACCATCAACAAAAAACTTTGATGGTTTGAAAGCTGGAATATTGTGTGCAGGTATCTTTATGGTTGTATTTTTTTTTATGTTTCTGGCTGTCTTTTCAGCTCTTTTCTTTACGATAAAACTTCCAAAACCCCTTAGATATACATTTTCACCATTTTCTAATGAATCAATAATTTCTTTCATAAGTGATTCAACTGTAAGTTGAACATCTACTTTTTCAATTCCTAATTTATCAGAAATATTAGCAACAATTTCAGCCTTTGTCATAAATCAATTTTTTTATCATTAATAATTCAACAATGGCTGCAAATATATATATTTTTTACTTCAATATTTAATTGCTTTATAATTTAATTTATTAGTTCTAAAGATTAACTTTACTAATCATAATTATTTGTATGAAACTTCACAAGTCAATTTTAAAATGGTATGACATAAATAAAAGAGATCTACCGTGGAGAAAAACAAAAAACCCATATAACATATGGATTTCTGAAATTATACTTCAGCAAACCAGAATGGAACAAGGGATTTACTATTACAACAGGTTTATTTCCAAATTTCCAAATTTAAAATCCCTAGCTACCTCTGAAGAAAAAGAAGTTTTATTATTATGGCAGGGCCTTGGCTATTATTCAAGAGCTAGGAACTTACATCACACAGCTAAACATATATTTTATGAGTTAGATTCTAAATTCCCTGAATCCTATCATGGGCTTATCAAACTAAAAGGAATTGGAGACTACACAGCAAGTGCTATTTCATCAATATGTTTTGAAAAAAAGAATCCCGTATTAGATGGAAATGTTTTTAGAATTATTTCTCGAATTTTTGAAATTAAAGACCCAATTGATGTAAATAATTCTAGAAAAGTTTTCAGAGAAAAAGCATCTGAGTTAATGCCCAGTAACAGATATGGGGACTATAATCAGGGTTTAATGGACTTTGGCTCTATGGTCTGTAAGCCTAAAAATCCATCTTGCTCAAGTTGTATGATTTCAAAAAAATGTATTGCTTTCAAAAATGAGATGGTAGATTTGCTACCAGTGAAGGCAAATAAGATCAAGATTAAGACATTGTATTTTGAATATTTGGTTGTCAACAATAATGATCACTTATTGATTGAAAGAATAGATGAAGGTCTTTGGAAAAATTTATATCAATTTCCGGTTAATGTTTCAAGCACTAAAAAGAATAAAAGAGAAATAACAAAATTCTTTAAGGATAAATATAATTTAGAATCTTTAAATCTTAAAATGATAAACAGCGAATATATCCAACATAAGTTATCTCACATTTTGATTAAATCTACTTTTTGGTTTACAACTGAAAAAATTGATACCAAAGAGGGTCAATTTACTACAATACTTGAGGATTATCCAATGTCAAAATTAATGCATAAGTTTACCGAAAAATATAGAAGTATATTTGTTTCATCTGAAGTTAAAATGGTAAATTAGATAAAAATAATATTATGTCTGGTACTCTAAATAAAGTTATGTTAATAGGTCACCTCGGAGATGAGGTAAAAATTCATCGTTTTGAAGATGGAGGTTGTGTTGGTAGGTTCCCACTAGCCACAAACGAAACATATTTGAACAAACAAACAAACGAAAAAGTTTCAAATACTGAGTGGCATAATGTAGTATTAAGGAATAAAGCGGCTGAGATTTGCGAGAAATATCTTTCAAAAGGAGATAAAGTATATATCGAGGGAAGAATTAAAACAAGAAAATGGCAGGATGATAAAGGAAATGATCGATATTCTACTGAAATTAATTGTACTGAATTCACCTTTTTATCTAATAAAAATGATATTCCAAATCAGCAAGAAAACTCAAAGTCGGTTCCGGAATCCAAAGTTGAGGAAAATATTACTGATTCGGTTAATGAATCAGATGACTTGCCATTTTAGGTAAGTAAATTAATCTCCTATGTCTCACTAAATACTTAACTTAATAATGAATAAAATAATTAGTTTGCTAGTTGTTTTTTCTATTTTGCTTTGTACGTGTTCTGATTCAAATTTACCAAAACAAACAGCATTTTTAAGAATCGAGTTCCCAGAACCAAAGTATTTTGCTTTTAAAGATACAGCTCACCCCATCGACTTTTATTATAATGCAAGTGCCGTAGAAATAAAAACAGAGAATTCTAATCAACTCTCTTTAACATATCCAAAAATTAATTTCTCTGTTGATTTATCTATTCAAAAATTAAATAACTCTCAAGATTTTGATGATAATTTTAGTGACTTTTCTCTTTTATTAGATACTCATTCAAAAAAATCAAACGGTGTACTTATGAGAGAATATGAAGATTTAAATAACATGGTATTTTCAAAAATTTATGAGATAAGTGGAGGTGTTGCCTCACCTATTCAATTTTATATAACAGATAGTACTTCTAATTTTATTAAAGGCTCGTTAAATTTAAAATTTAAATCCAATTATGATTCGATTTTTCCCTCGATTCAATATGTAAAAAATGATATTTTTATCTTAGTTGAATCCCTAAATTGGAGATCTAAATGAAGAATAATAAGTGGTTTTATTTGATCCTACTCTCACTGATTTGGGGAAGCTCTTTTATACTGATCAAAAAGGCTTTAGTCGGTCTTGAAGCTTCGCAATTGGGTTCACTCAGAATAATCTTTTCATCAGTAATTATTTTTTTTATCGCATGGAAGAAAATATTTACAATAAAAAAATTAGAATGGAAATGGATTACCATCTCAGCATTTTTAGGAAGTTTTTTCCCCGCTTTTCTTTTTGCTTTTGCTGAAAAGGAAATAGATAGTTCTGTTGCATCAATTATTAACTCGATTGTTCCTTTGAACACACTAATTTTAGGAATGATTATTTTTAAAATTGAATCTACTAAAAGGCAGATAATAGGTGTTCTTATTGGTTTTTTCGGGACTTATCTTTTAATTACATCAGGTTTAAAGCTTAATCCTGATCAAAATTATAATTATGCTGGATTAGTTATTCTGTGTTCTTTCCTTTATGCGTTAAATGTTAATATTATAAAAAAATATCTTCAGCATCTTTCTGCTTTAACAATTACAGTTGGTCATTTTACAGCAATTGTGATTCCTGCAATATTAGTTTTTTTATTTTCGGATTTTAAGTACGAAAGTTTAGAGAATGAAAGCACCCAGGTTTCAATATTTTATGTGTTCATATTAGCCCTGTTTGGGACTGCTCTAGCAAAAATTATTTTTAATAAACTTATTAAAATTGCAAGCCCCGTTTTTGCATCCTCTGTTACATACTCGATGCTAATTGTTTCTATTTTTTGGGGTCTAATTGACGGAGAAAAATTTTCCATCTATCAGGTTATCGCAACCTTGATTATCGTATTTGGTGTAATATTAACAAACAAACAAACAGGTACTTCTAAAAACTAGAATCTTTTATTTCTTTATTTAGCTCAAATTCTGTCGTTTTAAACTCAAGTTTTTGTGCTGGATATTCCATAAAAAACGGCAACATAATATTATTAACCGATCTGTAATCACCAAAGTTTGTAGTTACTATATTATTATTATCGTCAGTTACTTCTGTACTTAATAATAAACCAGTTTCAACAGAATAGTATCTGTGTGATTCTTTTCCATCTTGTGTGACTTTTATTTTATACGCGTCTTCAAAATTTACTGAGTTGATACTTACCAGTTCAAGTTGCTCAGCAGTGTAGTATAGTTCAGAAAATAGTCCTTTAACACTTTTACTCTCATTTAATTGTGTTTCATCAAATTCAACTCTTTGGCCCTGCATTTCCGTATAACCTCTTTCTCCGTCAAATGTGGTTTTTGTTAGTGTCATTTTTTGACCCTGCATGTTAGCTTCGATTTTTTGAGAATACTTATTTGGAAATTTCTGTCTCATTGTTGCCTTGGGAACAAAAGGTGCACCTGGAATTGTAACATCAGCTTTCATGACTAGTGTTTGAATAGATTCAAGATTTTCTCTGCCCCCAACTTTAATTACATAATTATTGACAACGTCCAGCGCTGTTAAACCCTCTGGAATGGCTTTATTAAAAATTGGTTTAGCTACCGGGTTAGCGAACTTATCAAAATAGTTTATCGGAAATCCAATTTCCTCAAGCCCAGATACAACCTCACTTCCTCTTCCGACAATAATTATCCTCATATTTCCTAGTTTGAAATATTTATTCGCTGCCTTTTTTAAATCCTGAGCAGTCACTTTATTGATATTCTCAATAAAGGTTTCGTAATAATCATCAGGGAGATTATTTAATTTTTGCCCCAATGCAAAACTTGCTACAGTTGCGGCTCTTTCTGTTGAAAAAATGAAATTGCCTAAATATGCAGCTTTTACATCTTTTAGTCTTTGGGGGTCTACATTTTCAGTTCTAATTCTAGAAACCTCTTTGACAATTTCGGTAACTGTGCTGTCAGTCACGGAATTTCTCACCTTTGCCTCAGCTGTGAATCTTGAAACACCATAGCGATTCGATCCAAGTCCAGAATATGCTCCATATGTCCAACCATTATCATCTCTCAGATTTTTAAATAAATACCCCTCACTTCCACCTCCAAGGACTTGATTTGCTAATAAAGCGGCAAAATAATCTTCGTCGGTTTGCTTTAAGGGTGTATTATTAGTAAATATGACAGTTGATTGAGTTGCAGAAGGAACATCAATAAAATTCACTTCTGTTAAACCAACATTATCAGTATAAATTGGTTCAGGATTTACAGGAAGTTTTCCTTTTTTCCAGGGTTCAAACTTTTCTTTAAGTATAGCCTTTAAATCTTTAGCCTTAACATCACCTACAACTACAATGTATGCATTATTAGGAATATTATATTTACTGTGATATTCGATTACATCACTAAATTCTACATTTTTAAGGCTTTGTTCTGTCGTAAACTCTCCATACGGATGATTTTTTCCGTAAGAAAGAGCAGAACTTACCCTTGATGAAATTGCATCAATATTATTTACGTCTGATTTTAAGCTTTCTAATAACTTAGTCTTTTCTTTATCAAATTCTTCTTCAGTTAACAAAGGATTAATAATTGCATCTGACCAGAGCTCTAACACTCTATCGTTATTTTTGGTCAACGTATTAGCTGATCCTCCTCCAAATGTTACAGAAATAGATGCTCCAAGGAATTCGACTTCCTCGTTAAAATCATCCTTTGGAATTGAGGTTGTTCCGTTTCCTAGCATAGCACTCAAAATACTTGAAACCCCAACTTTCTCACCGTCAAAAATGGGATTTCTATCTATTCTTAAGCTGTAAGTTACGACAGGTAGTTTATCATCTTCAACTACCAAAACTTGTATTCCATTCTTAAGTTTAAAAGTTTTTGGTGTACCAAATTTAATCTCAGGATCAGGCCCTGAATCAGGTTGTTTCGTTCTGTCTATCTGTCCGAAGGTCAGATTAAAAACAAAAAGTATTAGTATTGATATAATTATATTTTTCTTCATTTTATTGTTTTTTAACATAATCCATATCTAATCTTTGATTTGGATTTAAATATTTATTAGCAACCTCCATAATATCTTCTCGAGTAATTGACCTGTATATTTCAATTTCATCATTAATTAAAGATGTATCATCATATAGTAAGTGATATGAGGCCAAGCTACTTGTAATCCCCAGAATTCCTGTATTTTTTTGGACAAAAGCCGTCTCGATTTGATTATTAATTTTTTCAAATTCCCTTTCACTAATCATTTCTGTTTGCAGGTCTCTGATTCCTTTATCAATTTCCTCAGCCAGTGTTTCAAGTGAAGTTTCACCTAGGGGCAAAGCGAATATAGTGAATGTACCATAAGCCTGATCATATCTACCGCCGGCTTGAACAGCTAGCGCTATTTTATCTTCATCTACCATTTTTTTGTATAGTCTAGAGCTTTTACCACCCGTTAAAATTTGGGCAATGTAATTCAAAACATACGAGTCTTTATTATTATTTCTAGGTGTTATGTATGATAAAATTTTTGCAGGAATTTCAACATTAGCATCATACTCTGTAACCTTGATAGTTTCAGTGATTGGATCCTGAATTATGTTTGGTTTAGCAGGCTTTTCATTATTATTCTTAATATCACCAAAATAGCTTTGAACCATTGCTTTAGTTTTTTCCATATCTAAATCACCACCAATTACCAATACAGCATTATTTGGATTATACCATTTTTTATAAAATTCTTGAAATTCTCCTAGGGTAGCGGAATCAAGGTCTTCAAATGATCCTATGACCGATTGACCATAAGGATGATTCGTAAACATATACTTGTCGATTTCACGATAAAGAAATTTGGCATATGGTGAATTATCAATTCTATCTCTTTTTTCCTCCTTTACAACTTCGTTTTGTGTATCAACTTGATCTTGATCAATCACAGCATGGAGCATTCTTTCACTTTGAAGCCAAAGAGCTAGTTCCAAATTGTTTGAAGGGAAAAAATTAAAATAATTCGTTCTGTCCTTCCATGTACTAGCATTTGCCACACCACCCTTGGATGCGATTATTTGCTTCCATTTCCTTTTCTCGATGTTTGGCGTGTTTGCAGATGATGATGCACACATGTGTTCAAAAAAATGAGAGAATCCAGATTTACCCTCAACTTCATCTCTACTACCAACGTGATACATTACCTCGGTTGCAATCACTGGGGCGGAGTTGTCCTGATGAATGATGACATGTAATCCATTTTCTAGTTTGTACTCTGTATATTCAATATTCTGAGATAATACATTTATTGAAAGAAAAGAGATTAAAAAGACACTTAAAAACTTATTCATTATTTATTTTTTAAAAAATTAGGAGCTCAAATATAAGTCTTTAATCAGAAATCTTTGTTAAAGAAAAATTAAAAAACCATTCAAAATGGGTTAAAAATTTAATTTTTATAAAAATTTGCTGATTTGCCAATTAGCTTTATATTTGCATTCGCTTTATAGATAAAAATGTACGCAATAGTCGAAATATCGGGGAAACAATTCAAGGTTGAAAAAAAGCAAAAGCTTTTTGTCAATAGGTTAGAAGCTGCTGAAGGAAAGAAAGTATCATTTGAAAATGTTTTGATGGTCAATGACGGTTCAAAATTGTCAGTTGGTAGTCCTAAAGTTTCTGGTGCCCAGGTTGACGCTAAAGTGTTAAAACATTTAAAATCTGATAAAGTTATAGTCTTCAAAAAGAAAAGAAGAAAAGGTTACAAGGTAAAAAATGGTCATCGTCAAGCTATCACTGAAATCGAGATTAGTGATATTTTAACCGGAGTGGCTAAGAAATCACCAGCAAAGAAAAAGGAAGCGCCTAAAAAAGCTGAAACAAAAAAAGTTTCTGCCAAAAAGGAAAAGCTAGAACTTACATCCCTTTCCGTTACTCAATTAAAAGATATGGCAAAGAAAAAAGGTATAACTGGTATTTCATCTATGAAAAAAGCAGATTTAGTAAAAGCTTTAAGTTAATTTTATAAAAAATGGCACACAAAAAAGGAGTTGGTAGTTCTAAAAACGGTAGAGAATCAGAGTCGAAACGATTAGGAGTTAAGATTTTTGGTGGTCAGCTTGCTAAAGCTGGTAATATTATTGTTAGACAAAGAGGAACAGTTCATAATCCGGGAGAAAATGTATATCTCGGTAAAGACCATACACTACACGCTAGAGTTGACGGTGTAGTTAAGTTTACCAAAAAGAAAGACAATAAATCTTTTGTTTCTATAGTACCTTCATAACATTACTTTTCATTGACATTACTTTGTCATACAAATTCTAAATATTTCTCACGAATCTGTCTTAGATTTGTTAATTAATAAATTTTTAATAAACAAATTATGGAGTGGTATTTAAAAGTAATGCGTGATAATTACACAAATTTTAGTGGAAGAGCTAGAAGAAAAGAATATTGGATGTTCACACTTGTATATGTAATCATTTTAATTGGATGTACAGTACTTGATAATGTGCTTGGAACAGTATTTATGATGGACGCAGGACCATTAGGTGAAATTAGTATGGGTTATGGATGGGCATATACTATTTGTGGGTTAATTCATTTTATTCCAGGATTGGCTCTTGCTGTAAGAAGATTACACGATGTTGGAAAATCAGGTTGGTTTTATCTAATATTTTTGATTCCGTTTATTGGAGCAGCATGGTTATTGGTACTATTCTGTTTAGAGGGTAAAAAAGAGGATAATAAATACGGTCCTAATCCAAAAGCTTAAATAAACTTCTAAAAAACCTCTTTAATTCAAGAGGTTTTTTTATGCACTTAAAGTATCTTTAAAGCAAAGAATTAATATTCTCATGCCAGTTATCGATGATTTAAACTTGTCTCCTGTAACGAGAGTAGTTATATGGGAAATTAATGAGTCTCTTCATGCCTTAGAGTCAAAAGTTGTTTTGAGTGAAGATTCTCTAAAATTACTGAATCAAAAAAAATCAGAAATTCATAAAAAACAATTTCTGGCAATTAGAAATATCTTTAAGTTTCTATGCTTCGACGATAAAGACTTGAAATATGAGAAAGCAGGAAAGCCAATTTTTTCTCAAAATAAAAGACTATCTATTAGTCATTCAGGAAATTATGCTTCAGTAATTATAAGTGATCATAATGTTGGAATTGACATTGAAAAAATTAGTGATAAGACCATAAAAATAAAAGATAAATTTCTAGATATAGAATTAAATTACCCACAAGAACTTAATAATCAAATATCACTCGTCTATTGGAATATTAAAGAAAGTATTTACAAAGCTGTGGGAATTACGGGTATTGATTTTAAAAAAAATATCCTTGCTCTCCCATTGGATATAAATGCCACAAAGTGTAAATCTTGGTATGTAAATAATGATGATATTTATTCATTTGAGACTCATTTTAGAATTTCTAAAAACTATACCTTAGCATTTGTAATTAAAAACTGATGGGAGAACTTTATGACTTTTTTGTCAATTCTTACTCAACATATTCCACTCTAGATATTGTTCTTGAGTTTCTTGCATTTTGGTTTGGTATTATCAGTGTCATATATGCAAAAAAGCAAAATATTCTTGTTTATCCAACAGGAATTATATGTACTATTATTACAATGTATTTAATGTATAAGGTCAGTTTATTGGGTCATATTCTTGTTAATTTACTTTACACTTTAATAAGTCTGTTTGGCTGGTGGAATTGGTCTAGAAAAAAAAATGATGATTTAATTGTTAAGGTTTCAAAATTTTCTTTCGCTGATTTACCAAAATCATTATTAATTTTCTTTTTTATTATAGCTGTAGCCTATGTAGCTCATGATTATTTTGCAACCAATTTTGAAGGTCAGATTAAAGAGCTAGATATTTTTACATCAGGAATTTTTGTAACCGCAATGTGGCTAATGGCAAATAAAAAGTTAGAAAACTGGATATTATGGATAATAGGAAATATAATTACAATTCCTCTATACTTATCCAGTGATAAAATAATATTATCAATTCAATATGTTATTTTTACCATTCTGGCAATTCAGGCATACACACAATGGAAGAAAAGCTTAAGCAAATAAAGTCAGGTTGTAAAAAAGTTGTTTTATATGGTCCTGAATCAACAGGTAAAACAACTTTATCAATTGAACTAGCAAAACATTTTAAAACAAATTGGGTGCCTGAGTATGCTCGTGAATATTTACAAACTATTTGGGACAATGAAAAAAGAATATGTGAGCCTGAAGATATTTTACCAATAGCCATTGGTCAAATGAAATTAGAAAATGAACTAGCAATAAAATCAAAATCCCTTTTGATATGTGACACTAACCTTTTTGAAACAATGGTATATTCTAAATATTATTATGGAGGAAATTGTGATCCCCTATTAGAAAAATACGCATTAAAAAATGATTATGATTTATATCTATTGACTGACATAGATATTCCGTGGGAAAAAGACGATTTAAGAGATAAACCTAATGAAAGAGAGGAGTCATTTGAAATTTTCAAAAATGAGTTAATACAAAATAATCTCCCTTTTAGAATCATTAGTGGCACCAGAATTGAAAGGTTAAAAAAAGCAGTTAATTATATCAATAAAATAATTTAATTTTATATTTTAGGCCTGTGAAAAAATTATATAGTTTTTTTCTTATTCTTTTAATAGTACTACCAAGTATTATAAGCTTTACACACCATATTTTTGAAGAACATAAAGCTTGTACAGAAACTGATATTCATTTTCATCAATTGGAATCAGAATGCACCCTTTGTTTCGTACTAAATAATACAGATAATAGTTTTACAAATGATATTGAGTTTAATTTTAATTTGGTTTTAATAGATGGATTAGTCATTGATTCTATTGAATACCTAAAGTCAAACAACTTAAGAACTTTTAACTTAAGAGCTCCGCCAGTTGTTTGATGAACCTCACACTTTCAATAAGCGAATCTAATCGCCAAAAATTACAAATCAATTAAACTTTTTAAATTAAAAATTATGAAACTTTTAAAATACGCCCTATTGGCAATACCTTTTTTATACTTCTCTTGTGATAATGACGAAGATGCACCAGAACCTATCAATGAGGAAGAAGTAATTACCACAATGACAGTAACTTTAGTTAATCATCAAAACGGAAATGATGTAGTAACTATGCAAACACAAGACTTAGACGGAGATGGTCCTAATGCACCAGTTGTAACCGTTTCAGGTCCATTAACCGCAGGAACATCATACTCAGGATCTGTTCAATTTTTAAATGAGATGGAAGATCCGGCTGAGGATATTACAGAAGAAGTTCAAGAAGAAGATGATGAACACCAAGTATTCTTTAGTGCTTCTGGAGTAGAAATGGAATTTGTTTATATGGATTTTGACGGAGACGGAAACCCTCTTGGAACTCAGTTCGTACTTGCACCTCTTGGTGCTGGTTCAGGCTCTTTAACAATTACTTTAGTGCATGAACCTACAAAACCAAATGATGGTTTAAGTACTGCAGGTGGTTCGATTGATATTCAAACTACTTTCTCAGTTACAGTAGAGTAAAAAAATGAATTGTAAATGCAAGAAATGCGGTGCTAGTTTCACGTCGAAATTAGCACTAGCCTTGTATTCATTTTTATCGATATGTTGTTTCGAGTCATTGGCACAGAACTGTAATAACAAACTATCATTACAGGTTATTGACTTACATGACGGCATGCCTCTAAGCAATGCTAAAATTGATATTAATGATTTTAATAGACAGGGTATTACAGATTTTGACGGTAATGTAGTCTTTGAGAATCTTTGTAAGGATACCTATATTCTGACAATTTCTCATGAGGATTGTCAGTCTATAACCCAAACTGTAGACTTAAAAAAGGATACATCAAAGAAAATAAGACTTGAGCATCATTTAACGGAGCTCGAGGAAATCATGGTTATTTCTGATAATAGAAATAACTCTAGAACACTTTTCGAAAATAAAATTTCCAAAGATGTAATTGAAGATTATAACAGCAGAACTTTAGGCGAAGTCTTAAAAACCGTTACTGGGGTTAGTAGTTTAAACTCCGGAAATTATCTATCAAAACCGGTAATTAATGGTTTACACAGTAGTCGCGTTATACTTATAAATAACGGAGTTAGACTTGAAGACCAAGAATGGGGCATTGAGCATGCACCAAGTATTGATATAAATTCGATAGATAAAATTTCAATTATTAAAGGTGCTAGTTCATTAAAGTATGTGGGTGATGCAGTTGGTGGAGTCATTATTGCCGAAACATCAAAAGAAAAATTACTAGACAGTATATATGGAAATATTACCACTAATCTTCAATCAAATGGAAGAGGTGGTGGAATTTCAACTGATTATACAAAAACCAATAGTAATGGATGGTACTATAAATTTCAAGGAACCTTAAAACGAATGGGTGATTTTGAAACCCCAAATTATGTAATGACTAACACTGGTTTTTCAGAACATAATCTATCATTAAAGGCTGGTCTTAATAGAATTGATCATGGATTTGATGTTTACTATTCCTTATTTAGTAATTATCTAGGGATATTAAGGTCATCGCACGCACATACAGCAATCGATATTATTAATGCTATTGAAAATGAAGTGCCTTATATCATTGAAGACTTTTCTTATGATATTAATATACCAAGACAAAAAATTAGTCATAACCTACTTAAGTTAAGAGGATTTAAAAATTTTGATTTTGGAAACCTTTCCATGAGATATGATTTTCAATCAAATGACAGAAAAGAATATGATATTAGAAGAGGAGACAGAACTAAACCAGCACTGGACTTAAATCTTCAAACTCATTCCCTTGCATTTGACCTTGAATCAAAATTTGATAATAATTCAAATTTGAAAGCTGGAATTTCAGCTCGATATCAAAAGAATTTTCCAGATCCTGCAACCGGAGTCAAAAGAATTATTCCTGATTATAAAAAATATGATTTTAGTTTATACTCCGTTTATGACACAAACTTTTCCGAAAATTGGTTTTTAGAAGCTGGAATTAGATATGATTTTTCACATATCGATGCATATAAATATTACAGAACATCACTTTGGGAAGCAAGAAATTATGATGAGCTGTTCCCGGAATTTGTAGTTGAAGATCTAGGCCTCAATACACTAACAAATCCAAAATTTGATTTTCATAATATTTCATCTAACCTTGGCGCAAGGTATTCAATAAGTGAAAGTAAAAACATTTTCATTAATTACTCAATGTCATCAAGAAAACCAAACCCATCTGAACTCTTCAGCGAGGGACTACATCACTCATCCGCTAGAATTGAAATCGGTGACTTAAGCTTTAACTCAGAAGTTGGACATAATTTTTCTATTACCTATGATTCTTCTAGTGAAAAATCAAGTCTAACCGTTAATACATTTGCTAATATTATTGACGATTTTATATATATGATACCAGTTGATTTAATGCCTACCATTGCTGGAGTTTTCCCATATTGGGAATATAAGCAAGAGGACGCCAAATTATTTGGGTTTGATTTAAAATATGATAGTCAATATTTTACTAATTTTTTTGTTGGACATCAATTTTCAATCATCAAAGGATATGAAAGGGCTAACGATAAACCTTTAATAAATATGCCTCCGGTAAATCTCAAAAATCAAATTTCATATAGTTTTTCAGAGCTAAATGATTTAAATGTTTCATTGGAAAGTGAATATGTATTCAAACAAAACGAGTATCCAAATAATAACTTTGAGGTTTTTATTCCAACTGAACAAACATATCAGCTATTAGATACTAGCACACCACCTATTGCATATCACTTATTAAACTTTGCATCATCTATTGGATTTAAAGTCAAAAATGGTGGTAATTATAAAATAAATTTGAGAGTAGAAAATTTATTCAATAACCTTTACAAGAATTATTTAAATAGGTTAAGGTATTTTACTCACGAAATGGGTAGAAATATTTTACTTTCAGTAAGTTATAATTATTAATTATTTAGTAAAATATTGTAAATTTATAGCAATAATAAGGGGTGCTTTAAAGGCTGAGATTATACCCATTGAACCTGGAACAGGTAATGCTGTTTAGGAACTTGATCTAATTTCAATATAGTTTTTGTAAACACTCCGCTTAACTTAAACTATATACCTCATGAGAAATATTATTATTACATTATTTGCTTTTTGCATTACAGCAAACGCTCAGGAATCTGTTGTTGATTCCTTAGAAATTCAAAATTTAGAGGAAGTAATTGTATCCTCAATTAGGGTAAAAGAAAATATTCCAATAGCATTTAATAATGTATCAAAGGAAGAAATATCTAAAAGAAATTTAGGTCAAGATATTCCCATATTACTAAACTTTTTACCGAATGTGGTTACTACCTCTGACGCGGGTGCAGGAATTGGTTATACTGGGATTAGAATTAGAGGTATTAATTCACAATCAACAAATGTAACAATCAATGGAATTCCATATAATGATGCAGAGTCATTAGGTACATTTTGGGTAGATTTACCAGATTTTTCTTCTTCCGTTGAAAATTTACAGGTTCAAAGAGGAATCGGAACATCTGTAAATGGCTCTAGTGCCTTTGGTGCAAGTATAAACATTCTAACTGACAAGATCTCTTTGGAACCATATTTCGAAAGTGCCAATACTGTTGGAAGTTTTAATACTATAAAAAATAATTTCAGATTTAGTACTGGGTTATTAAATGACAACTTTGAATTTTCCGGCAGGCTCTCTAAAATTGACTCTGACGGTTATATAGATAGAGCTTCATCTGATTTGAAGTCTTATTTTCTTCAGCTTTCCTATAAGAAGGATAAAACGCTATTGAAGTTTCTAAATTTTGGAGGTCATGAAATAACTTATCAAGCGTGGAATGGTATTGATCTTCAGACTTTAGATAATGATAGAACCTATAATCCTTCTGGTTTATATTATGATGTGAATGGTGAAGAAAGATTCCATGAAAATGAAGTTGATAATTATAAACAAGATCATTTTCAATTTCATTGGACACAGTCAATTTCGGCAAATTTAACATCAAATTTAGGCTTAAACCTAACAAATGGAAGGGGTTATTATGAGCAATATAACGAAAATGGAAGTGAAGACTTTATTACCAGAAAATGGTTGGATAATCGTTTTTATGTCGCCAACTTCAACCTTAATTACACTAAAAATAAAAGTAATTTAATTTTTGGCTCAACATACAGTGAATATGATGGTGATCATTATGGCGAAACAATATGGTCTCAAAATTCAGGAAATATTGATTTTACAGATCGCTTCTACAATGGAAATGGTCTAAAGAAAGACTTTAGTAATTTTATAAAATCAATCTATCAGTTTTCTGAAGAAATCGGTATTTATGCAGATTTACAATTAAGAAATATTGATTATTCGACATCTGGAAGTACGTCAAATATTGAGGAGCTAGCTGTAAATAAAAAATATTCTTTTTTTAATCCTAAAGCAGGTCTTAATTATAAAATGAATACCAATAATCAGATTTATTTTTCACTTTCTAGAGCCTTTAGGGAGCCTACACGAAGTGATTTTGAAAATAATTTAAACATACAGCCAGAGGAATTGATTGACTATGAGCTTGGGTGGAAATACAATAACAATAAATTTTATTTCAATTCCAATCTATATTATATGAATTATAAAAATCAATTGGTTTTAACTGGTGCACTAGACGATGTTGGAACACCTATTAGAGAAAATAGCGGTAAAAGCTATAGAAAAGGAATCGAGCTAGAATCTATGTACAAAGCTACAAACAGACTTGATATTTCAACAAATATAAGTTACAGCCAAAATAAAAATATTGATTACAAGACAAATTTTGATGGACAAGTTTTGAATTGGGGTGATACAGATATTTCATTTTCTCCAAATATAGTCTCATCAATTGGTGTTATTTTTAGTCCAACACAAGATTTAAATTTTTCACTTTTAAATAAGTTTGTTGGTGACCAATTTATGAGTAATACCGAATCAATTGTTTCGAAGCTTGACTCCTATTCAACAACTGACCTTAATTTTGTCTACAACTTTAAAAAATCAAAGTATTTTAAAGAAGTTATTTTCACAGTAATGATAAATAACATTTTAAATAAAGAATATGTTTCTAATGGTTATTATTACACATATGATGATACTTGGACAAACCCAAACGTTGTTAGTACAATTGAAGGTACTGGGTATTACCCTCAAGCAAAAAGAAATTTCCTGATTGGATTTACATTTAAACTTTAAAAGCTTGTAATAATCAAAATATTACCATTTGAGTCAACCCTGTAAGGTTTAAGTGAGCAAGTTAATGCTACCCCTATAGACTGACCGGTAATTAAGCTGTAGGTATTTTGCTCCGCACAACTTGAGGTTGCTTCTAAACCAGATATTGTAAGAACTGAACATGGCAAGTTAGTATGGTTTGGATCGGCAGCATCCCATGCTAGGTAGCCTGTTCCTGAGTTTACAATTATAACCCCACCATTTCCAACATTTGGTATGTAAACTGAGTTGCTAATAAAATTAAGTTCATTATACTGTGGGAGATTTAAATTTACTTCATAATAAATATCCAGATCAAGAAGGAAATTACATCTTGAGTCATCAATATTTTTTACACAGCTAATAATTAACCCTAAAAAAATTAAATATTTTATTTTGTTAAAACCCATCTGCTAAAAATACAATAAATAAGTATGATTTAAATATTTTGTATATTTGATTTAATCTCGTGTAAACGAGATTTTCTTTTACTATATGCACAAAGTAAAAAACAATTGATATGAGTAAGATTTCATATTATACTGCGGAAGGACTTAAAAAATTAAAAGACGAATTAAATCAACTTAAGGACGTTGAAAGGCCTAAAGCTTCAAATGCAATAGCTGAGGCAAGGGATAAAGGTGATTTGAGTGAAAATGCAGAGTATGATGCTGCCAAGGAGGCACAGGGAATGCTCGAGATGAGGATATCAAAGCTTGAAGAAACTTTATCCAATGCGAGAGTAATAGATGAGTCACAACTAGATAATTCTAAGGTGCTAGTATTATCTAAAGTAAAAATTAAAAACCACCTAAATGATATGATATTGGATTATACAATTGTAGCCGACGGAGAAGCTGATTTAGCAAGTGGAAAAATTTCTGTCAATTCACCTATCGGAAAGGGATTATTAGGGAAATCAGTTGGAGAAATTGCTCAAATAAATGTTCCAAGTGGTATCATTAATTTTGAAGTTCTAGAAATAACTAGATAGATGTCTACTATATTCAGTAAAATTATTAATGAAGAAATTCCTTGTTACAAGGTAGCTGAAAATGATGAATTTTTAGCTTTTTTAGATATTAGACCAAATACAATTGGCCACACATTGTGTATACCCAAGGTTGAAGTTGATGATATTCTTGATTTAGAGGAAGATAGATATAAAAATCTAATGCTCTTTTCACGTAAAGTTGCAAAGTCGATTAAAAATGTTATTCAATGTAAAAAGGTAGCGATTTCTGTTATTGGGCTTGAAGTTCCACATGTTCATGTTCATTTAATTCCGATAAATGAGATGAAAGATGCTAACTTTTCAGAGAAAGTTAATATTTCAAAATCCGATTTTATCAAAGTAGCAAATCTAATTTCTAACTCATTTCACTCTATTTAGTTTAATCATCATTTTTGTTCCCTGCCCAACATTTGATGATATTAACTTTATTTCACCTTTATGATATTCTTCAATTATTCTTTTAGAAAGTGACAACCCAAGTCCCCAACCCCTTTCCTTAGTTGTGATTCCTGGATTAAAAATTTTATTTTTTAAAGATTGTTTTATGCCTGATCCATTATCAGAAATATAAATTTTTATATGATCATCCTCTTCTGTAAGATTTATTTTAACTTTTCCAGTTTTTGAAATTGAATCAATACTATTTTTGATAATATTTTCTAAACTCCAACTAAATAACTGAGTATTTAAAAGAGCATTTATTTGTTCTTTGGAGGATTTAAATTCTAATGAAATCTTTTTACTCAATCTTGCTTCAAGGTAATTAACGGTCTTGTTAATTTCTTTACAAATGTCTTCATGTGAGAGTTTTGGTTTAGAACCTATTTTATTAAACCTATCAGAAATAATATTTAGCCTTTCTACATCTTTTTCAACCTCTTTTAGGTATTTATATTTGTTTGAGGAGGTTTTCAATAGTTCTAGCCAACCCATTATCGATGTTAGTGGGGTTCCTATCTGATGGGCTGTTTCTTTTGCCATTCCTGACCATAGCATATTCATCTCTGCTATTTTTGAACTTTTAAATAACAAAAATGCAACAAAACCAAATAATACAGCGATAAATAGTAAGGCGAAGGGATAAAATTTCAATTTATTGAGTAGCTCAGAATTACCATAATATAGTGTTGAAATATGCTCACCTGAAAGAAGTATTTTTATGGGTTCATTTTCAGAACTAAATTTTTTAATCAATTTTTTCAACTGAAGTGAATCTGATTTTTTTAAATCATCAATATTATTGATCTCAACTACCCCATCAGTATCAATTTTTATCATAGGTGTTGTTTTATTTTTCTTTAGAACCTCAAGAGTTAAATTTGATATTTCACCATCAATATCAATTAGTTCCAGGGTTGCTAATGACCACAACTCCATTTTATTTCTTTCTTCGATTTTGAAGTTTTGAAAGAAAACATATGTATTCCATAAAATAACACCAACCATCAACGATGATATTAAGATTACAAGCCAATTTTTATTGAAAATATTGTTTTTCATTTTGATTTAAACTTACCGAAAATAAATATAGGGCTAGTTAATATATAAATTAAACTTCAATAATTCTTATTTATTATCTATCTTCATAAACTCTATTAAAAATATTATGGACGTACAAGGAAGAATAAAAGTTATTGGAGAGGTTCAAGAAATTAGTGCAACTTTTAAAAAGAGGGAACTAGTTGTTACTACAGATGAACAATATCCTCAAACATTATCGATTGAATTCGTACAGGATAAAACTGAGCTTCTAAATGGTTTTGAAATAGGTCAAAATGTTAAAGTTAGTATTAATCTCAGAGGCAGGGAATGGGAAAATCCACAAACCAAAGAGATAAAATATTTTAATTCAATTCAGGGTTGGAGAATTGAATTAATCAATAACAACTCAGATTTAAATGAAGATTTACCTCCCTTAGATAATTTAAGTCCATTTGAACCAGCCTCTGAAACAAATGATGAAGACTTAGATGATCTTCCCTTTTGAAAGTATGTTATCAATTCATGAATTAAGTAAGCATAACGACCGAGATAGTTTTTTGTCTTTATTAAAAAAAAAGTTATCTAAAACCCGCTTTGAAACAATCTATAAAAAAAGTAATTATAACAGAAAAATTACTGAACTACAGATTGATTTGGTTAATCTTCAAAACTGGATAAGTAAAAATAATAAAAGAGTTTGTATAATTTTTGAAGGCAGAGATGCAGCTGGAAAAGGAGGGGCAATTAAAAGGTTTGTTGAACATTTAAACCCAAGAAATTCTCGTGTTGTTGCTCTAGCTGAACCAACTCAAGTTGAAAAAGGTCAATGGTATTTTCAAAGATATTTAAGAGAAATACCAAACCCTGGTGAAATTGTTTTTTTTGACAGAAGCTGGTATAATAGAGCCATTGTAGAACCCGTAATGAATTTTTGTAAAAAAAGCGATTACGAATTGTTTATGAGTCAAGTTAATGATTTTGAAAAAATGTTGATTGACGACGGAATAATTTTGATAAAGTTGTGGTTTTCTATAACCAAAGATGAACAAAAATCAAGGTTTATCAAAAGATTATCTAATCCTCTGAAAACCTGGAAATTTAGTGATGTTGATATGGAAGGGCAAAAAAGATGGGACATATATACTCAGTACAAAGAAAAAATGTTTTTGGCCACAAACTCACTTTTTGCTCCATGGAAAATAATTGACAGTAATAATAAACTTGAGGCTAGGATAGAGTCAATAGAGTATGTACTTTCTCAATTTAAAAACTTCAATAAGAAATCAATTCGAAGAAAAAAACAATCGGTCATAAAAAAAGAGAAAAATATTAATTTCTCAAAAAAAGATTTAAAACTTTTAAATAAAAATAAAGCACTCATTGATTTGATCTCAAAGGATAATACAACACTTACCAAAACACTAAGATATGTTAGGTTTGAAAGAGAGCTTAAAAAGTTGCAAGTCGAAATGATTAAGCTTCAAAATTGGATATCAGAAAAAAATAAAAAAATTATTATAGTTTTTGAAGGTAGAGATTCAGCTGGAAAAGGTGGGGCAATTAGAAGGGCTATACAAAACTTAAATCCCAGAAAATTAAAAGTTGTAGCGCTCCCAAAACCAACAAAAACAGAGCAAGGACAATGGTATTTCCAAAGGTATGTTGAACATTTTCCTAGAAATGGTGATATTGTTTTTTTTGATAGATCTTGGTATAATAGGGCAGTTGTTGAGCCTGTTAATGGTTTTTGTTCCGCAGAGCAGTATGAAAATTTTATGGGTTATGTAAATGATTTTGAAAAAATGATAACGGATGATAATATAATACTTTTAAAACTTTACTTTTCAATTTCAAAAGAAACCCAAAAAAAGAGATTCAATGAAATTAAAAATAGCCCATTGAAGAAATGGAAATTCACCGAAGTTGACAGCAAAGCTCAAGATTTTTGGGATGAATACACAAAATATAAGGACAAAATGTTTAAAAAAACTAATACTAAAGTTGCTCCTTGGAATATTATTCTTGCAGACAGGAAAACAGATGCACGCATAAGTGCTATAAAATTAGTGTTAGATAATATTCCTTATGATAAAGCTACTGATATTCACTCAAAAGAAATCAAATTTTAGAGCTACATATGTCTAATAAAATCCATCAATTTCACTGATTTCTCAACAGAAAATTCCCCTATAGATGTTCTTCTAAGCCTGGAAAGGTGTGCTCCCGAATCTAATTTTTTCCCAAAATCATGAGCAAGTGATCTTACATAGGTACCCTTACTACATTTAACATAAAAATCAACTTCAGGAAAATTTATTGCCTTAATTTGAAATTCATAAATTGTAACTCCTCTTTTTTTTACGTTAACCTCAATTCCTTTTCTAGCTAGCTTATACAATCTGATACCATCTTTTTTAACCGCAGAAAAAGCTGGTGGCTTTTGTTCAATTTTTCCAATAAACTCTTTTGAGGTTTCAATGATTAAATCCTCTGTGATATGTGCAGTAGGGTAGTTTATATTGGGTTTTGTTT
The DNA here is from genome assembly GCA_902626585.1 of uncultured Bacteroidota bacterium. Classification (GTDB taxonomy): domain Bacteria; phylum Bacteroidota; class Bacteroidia; order Flavobacteriales; family Flavobacteriaceae; genus MED-G13. The sequence goes on along the minus strand of CACOGA010000013.1, from coordinate 7,899 downwards.
CGAGATCATACGATGGTGTTGTGGACCCAATCGTAAATGTTCCAATATAGCTTTTGTCTAAATCTGAAAAATCATTTATTTTTTTTGTCAATTTTCCAGTGCAAATTAATAATAGTCCAGATGCAAGGGGATCTAATGTACCTGCATGTCCAACTTTTATTTTTTTAATATTAAATTTCTTTTTGATAGAATTTCTTAATTTACTTACAACATCAAATGAAGTCCAATTCAATTCTTTGTCGATAAGAATCATTTCACCTTTTTGGAAATCTAAGCTCATATTAAAGAAAAAATATTGATGATAACCCCAAAATAAAGCAATAAAAACTAAAATATATCAGATTGTTTTTCTCAACAATTTTTATCATTAGTCTACACGCTAAAACCCCTGTTATAAATGCAGAAATAAATCCAATTATTAAAATTTTAAATTCAACATCATTATTAAACATATTCCCATAAATGACATCTTTTAGTATTGCGCCAAATATTACGGGTATGACAATTAAGAAAGAAAATTTAGCTGATTCACTTTTATTGTTTCCCAAAAAAATAGATGTACATATAGTCGCACCTGATCTAGAAATTCCTGGAACTACGGCTAGCGCTTGAGATAATCCAATAATAAATGCGTGTTTATTATTTATTTCAAAATTTTTTGATTTTATAACCTTTGTCAGAAAAAGAAGTATTCCAGTGATTACTAACATCATTCCAACTAGTTGCATATTTCCAGAAAAAAGAAATTCTATTTCTTCACTCATAAAAAAACCAATAATTCCCGCTGGTATGATAGCTATCAAAATCTTAATTACGTATGATTTACTATTTTTATTTTTTTTCTTTGATAAACCAAAAAATATATCTAAAATATCTTCTTTAAAAACAATAATTGTACTCAATGCAGTTGCAAAATGTAATATAGAGGTCATTAAAAGATTATCAGAGGCTAATTGTTTAGTATCAAGAAGTGTTCTGGCAATTTCCAAATGGCCGCTCGAAGAAACCGGCAAAAACTCAGTCAAACCCTGAATTATGCCAAGAACGATAGCATCGATTTCATTCATCTTTATTTCTTTGGAGATTTTAGAATAGCGTAAACCTGGATTCCAAAGCCAATTAATATCAATGCAGGTGCAACTCTAATCCTTCTAAAGCTGTATATTTCCTCAGAAAATACATTAGGATTATCACTCCCACCACCGGACATTAAAACAAAACCCAATATTATGAAAAGGATGCCAATAATTACATATTTATAATTTGATTTATCAAATAAAAAAGTTTTTTTCTTTTTCATATTTAAATATCTAAATTATCAGCTTTAATTTTTAAAATATTCTGTGTTGCAAAGAATGTACTAATATAGCTAATAATCATTCCAAGAACTGTAATTATTATGAATAGTAAAAATAATGATTGAATTTCAATATTGTCGATAAATGAAATATTTAAGTCAACATAATAAATCAGTGATATAATCATAGTTATTGATATTAAGGAAGAAATCAAACTCAAAAAAATATTAGTTTTAATGAATGGCTTTCTGATAAAACTTTTAGTAGCTCCAACAAGTTGCATGGTTTTAATTAGTTGCCTATTTGAGTAGATTGATAGACGAATAGAACTGTTGATAATCAAAAATGTAATTAGTAATAATATTACAATAGACGGTATGAGCCAAAATGAAATTCTTTTTATGTTATTATTAATCGTATTGATTAAATTTTTATCATAAGTGATCTCGTCAACATATTTTTTCTTGCTGATTATTGCTGAGATACTATCCAATGATTTAGATTCAACAAATTCACTTTTTAAATTAATGTCAATCGAATTAAGAAGTGGATTAAATCCCAATTCTTTAATAAAATCTTGACCATATTCATCTTTCATTATTAGTAGTGCATCGTCCTTAGAAATATATTTTAATTTTTCAATATAACTACTCATTAGCAACTCATTTTGCAATTGGATTATTTCAATATTTTTAGCATTTTCCTTAAAAAAAATAGAAATGGAAAAGTTTTCCTTAAACGAGTTTGCAATTGAGTTAGAGCTTATGAAGAAAATTCCAAAAAAACCAAATAGAAATAATACTATTGAAATTATTACGGTTATCGAAACATAGGATGTAAAAAGTCTTTGGTTTTTGATATTCATCAACAAGAGTACTATTTATTAAATTTTATATCCATAAAAGTAATGAAGAAATCAATAATTAAAAAGATTTTCTATTGTTAGTAGAAAATGTAAATTTGTTTTTTTGGGTCAATATAAATATGATGGAATACAATTTTATAAGTATAGAAGAAAAATGGCAAAAATATTGGCATGAAAAAAAGATTTACAAAGCAAACAATAAATCTGATTTACCAAAGTATTATGTTCTTGATATGTTTCCATACCCGTCTGGATCGGGATTACACGTCGGACATCCTCTAGGATACATTGCATCAGACATAATATCAAGATACAAAAGATTAAAGGGCTTTAATGTTTTACATCCAATGGGATTTGATTCGTTTGGATTGCCTGCTGAACAATATGCAATAAAAACGGGTCAACATCCCAAAATTACAACTGAGAATAATATTTTAAGGTTTAAAGAACAATTAAACAGACTAGGTTTATCATATGATTGGAGTAGAGAGATAAAGACCAGTGACAGCCGCTATTATAAGTGGACTCAATGGATTTTTTTAAAACTCTATAATTCTTACTTTGATAAAGAAAAAAATAAGGCAGTTAAAATTTCTGAATTAAATATTCCTGAAGGTTTGACTGAATTAGAAAAAAATAAGTTCATTGATGATAGAAGATTAGCATACATTGATACAATAGATGTTAATTGGTGTGAAGAGTTGGGTACTGTGCTTGCTAACGAAGAGGTTATAGGCGGACTCAGCGAAAGAGGCGGATTTCCGGTAGTTAGAAAACCCATGAAACAATGGGTTATGAGAATTACTGATTATGCTGATAGGCTCCTTACTGACTTAGATACTTTAGATTGGCCTGAATCTATTAAAACATCTCAAAGAAATTGGATTGGAAGATCAGAAGGTTGTGAAGTAAGTTTTCAATTAGAAAATGATAAAAAAATTGAAGTATTCACAACTAGACCTGATACTATTTTTGGGGCAACTTACTTGGTTCTTGCACCTGAGCATCCAATCCTTAACTCAATTGTAACAGAAGATCAAAAAAAAGAAATAAATGAATACAAAGAAACAGCTTTGTCAAAAAGTGATCTCGAAAGGCAGGAGAATCAAAAAAATAAAACAGGTGTATTCACTGGGGCATATGCGATAAACCCTATGTCAAAAAATAAAATACCCATATGGGTCTCTGACTACGTATTGTATGGATACGGAACTGGAGCAATAATGGCAGTACCAGCTCACGATGAAAGAGACTTTGAGTTTGCAAATAAGTTTAATCTTAAAATATTAAAAGTTATAAAAAGTGATGAAGAGTTTTACTCAGGATCAGGTCAGATTATTAACTCGGGTGAATTCAACGGAATCGATAGTCTAAAATTTAAAGATATAGTTACAGAGATTTTAGAAAAAAATGGAGAAGGAAAAAAGACTATAAACTATAAGCTAAGAGATTGGATATTTACAAGACAAAGATATTGGGGTGAGCCAATTCCAATTCTACATTCTAAAGCTGGTACAAAAGCAGTAGACGAAAAAGATTTACCTCTTGAGTTACCTGAGGTTGATTCATATCTTCCAACGGATGATGGTATGTCTCCTTTGGCTAGAAATCATGAATGGAAGACTATTTCAATTGAAGGGAAGGAATATCTAAGAGAAACTAATACAATGCCTCAATGGGCTGGATCATGTTGGTATTATTTAAGATTTTTGGATCCAAATAACCATGTAGAGTTTGCATCGGAAGATAGTATAAAATATTGGATGCCAGTCGATTTATATATAGGTGGAGCTGAGCATGCTGTATTACATTTATTATATTCTAGATTTTGGCACAAGGTGTTATATGACTTAGGCTATGTTAATACAAAAGAACCTTTTAAAAAATTGGTCAATCAAGGAATGATTCTAGGAAATAGCGCATATATTTTTAGAAAAACTAATCAAACTGGTTATGTTTCGTCTGAATTGGAAAATAAATATAGCACTCAAAAAATCCTAGTTGACATTAAATATGTTAATGAAAAAAACGAATTAGATATAGATTTATTGAAAAAAGAAAATCCCAAATTTAAGGAAGGGTTTTTTGAGTTTGATAAAGTTTTTAAAGTTCATAGGGAAGTTGAAAAAATGTCAAAATCAAAATACAATGTTGTTAATCCTGACGAAGTATGTGAAAAATTTGGAACTGACACTCTGAGGATGTATGAAATGTTTCTTGGCCCACTTGAACAATCCAAGCCATGGAATACCGCTGGAATTTCAGGTGTTCACAATTTCTTAAAAAAGTTTTGGAAACTTTATTTTAATTCCGATGAATTAAGAATAGATAATTCAAAACCAACTGATGGTTCCTTAAAAACTTTACACAAATGTATAAAAAAGGTTTCCTCAGATATTGAAACTTTTTCATTTAACACAGCTGTTTCTTCATTAATGATTACGGTAAATGAATTAACTTCACAAAATTGTAAAAGTAAAGACATATTAGAACCACTATTGATAGTATTGTCTCCTTTCGCCCCTCATATTTGTGAAGAAATTTGGGAGAAAATAGGAAATACGGAATCAATAGTTTTCTCAACTTTCCCGGATTATATTGAATCCCATTTAGAAGAAAACACAAAAATATATCCAGTTTCTATTAATGGTAAATTGAGATATAAAATTGAATTATCAACTGCCTTATCAAAACAAGATATAGAAAAGGCAATTCTTTCAGATAAAAATTTTCTAAAAAAACTGGATGGTAAACAACCTAAGAGGGTCATAGTAATCCCTGGAAAAATTATAAACTTTGTTATATAAAGTTTTAGTGTGGTAAATTTAGTTTTCTCTTTTCACCACAAACAGGCCGTTTTGTATATCACTGATTATAATGTTTCTGCTAGCGTGAAATGGGTAAATACTCCAAGCACCACTAAATCCAGTGCCATCACCCTGGGGATATGAATCAAAATAGCCTACTTCTGTCATTTGTTGTGCATCTATTTGACTGATATCAATTTCTCTGAGTCCTGCTTTATAACTAGCTAAATAAAATCTATTCCCCACAACGTAGCCATTATGATCAATTGCCAAAGTTGGACCATAATAATCAAAATGTAATTCCGGATTATCTAGGTCAGTTAAATCTAAAACTATACTTCTTGTATTAATTCCATCAGCAGCTTCATCTAATTCGTCACCTACAATAAAATATTTGTGATCATCAGTTAACCAGCCCTGATGTGTATAGTGCGTATTTTCATATACTATTGAAGAAATTAGTATAGGATTTGATTTATCCGTTACGTCAATGATATCTACATGTTGCGCATTACTTCCGATTATGATTTCCTTCCCAACGTGCTCATCGTCAGGTCCATTATATATTACCGCTTGAGCATCATGGCAATAGCCAGCATCACTAAATCCGCCCTCCATAATAGGGGATGTTGGATTTTGAATATTGACAAAAATAGGACCTCCGTCAAATAAACCTCCTTCATGATCACCGTCTCTTGTAAAGTCTCTTCCGGGGTCTTGATTTCCAACAGGGTATGCATAGCCTGATTCTTCATTTATAACAATATTATGTGCTCTTCCAAAATCGGTAAAATGCGCATCTGGAGAAAAAACAATTGGTATATTTTCTGCATTTCTTAATCTTGTCAAATCAAATATCTGCATACCATGATTTGATGCTTCACTTACTATAAACGCGTAGTCATTATAAACTTTAATATCCCTCCAGATACTGTTCACAGAGGCTGTAGGAATAACTCCAATTAATAATAAATTATCTGGGTCACTCATATCAACAAAGGACGTATGTGATGATAGACCAACAATCGCATATTCTTTTCCGGTTTCAGGATCTTTCCACCCCCACGAATCATTTACCCTGGTATTTTCAACAAAATCAATACTAAGATTTTCGATTGATAAATGACCAATTAAACTATATCCATTGCAAGGGTATTCTCCCGCAAGCCCATCAATGCATGGAAGTGATGTAAAATCAACAAGATCACAAGAATTACCAATTCCATCTCCATCTTCGTCAAATTGATATGGATTGTAATTTTCAGGACAATTGTCTTCCGCATCAATAATTCCATCTTCATCAATATCTGAGCAAATGTCTCCAATTCCATCTGAATTACTATCTGCTTGATCAGGGTTTGAAACTAAGGGGCAATTGTCGACTAGATCATAAAACCCGTCAGAGTCATTATCAGCATAATTTTGGTCTATTGACTCATTCTGACAACTTTGAATACTAAATATCAGTAAAATAGTTGAAAAAAGAATTGTAAATATTTTTATAAAACCGAAATTCATAATTTAATCAAATGGGGAACAAAGATATTCAATTAAAATTAATCAAATTAAATATGATGTGTATGTTGTCTAAAGCAGACAACACTATGCCTTCTAACTTTCAATATCATTTCTCATTAAAGGATATTCCAAAATTTTCAAGTTCTTGCAGAATTGGTTTATAAATTTCTTTATCAATTGGGGTTTTAACGCCTAATAAATTTATTTTTTTATTCAAAATCAAAAGACAAGCAATGGCTATTGGTAAACCAACAGTTTTTGCCATAGCTGTATAGATGCTGTCTTCACCAATACAACCCATTGTAGAAATGATTTTATTGTTTGTACCACTGCTATTTGTGTATTTAAACTCGTGATACATTACGATCATATCTTTATCATTATGTTCTAACTTCCAATGCTCCTTTAGTATATATTCTAAAATTTGGGCTGGAGTTGCATTATCCAATGGAATTTTTTTTGTGTTACTAAATAATTCTATTTCTTGTAGTTTAATCCAATCGGAGCCCTCTTCGTTAATTCCTAATAGATTTTTTGTTTTATTCTCAACAGATAAAGATTTATGGTAAGGAAGAAAACAATTTAGGAAATCCCTATACGTCATACCATTTGAATTTGAAATTTTAAAACTATCGTCTGTTAAGCCAAGTCTTACCAATAAATTCCACGATTTTGGAAATCCAACTTTTCTTATTGTCCCCCTAATCATTGTCCCTATATCTTTTAAACCATAAAGTTCCCGATATTTTAGAGAGTCTCTATTAGGATAAACCTCAAAATCTCCATAATCTTTGATTTTAATTCTTTCAGTATTTTCAAACAACCGATTGTATGGAAGGTATTTATATTTCTGATTTTCAATATATTTTGCTGGAGTACCTTGACCAGCTAAAACAACATTTCTTGGATTCCAAGTGAACTTATAATTCCAAGAATTATTATCACTCACAGGCGCTATTAGTCCACCTGTATATGACTTGAAAGATGTTATTTTATTATTATCATCTAATAAATTGTCAATTATTTTTTTCGCACTCATATGGTCTATTCCTGGGTCTAATCCCATTTCATTCAAAAAGATGAGATTGTTATCAATTACGTCTTTATTTAGATCTCTCATTTCGTCGCTCACATATGACGCGGTTAGTAAATTTTTTTTGAAAAATTTATTATTGAAAAATTCTTATTATCAATACCATCTTGTTTGGGATTTGCTTGGAAATTTGGTGCTGAAATAACGGTCCACTCAATATTAAATTTTTCATCTTTCAAAGGCCTCAAGAACATATTATGTGCAAAAATATCACTCCATGGATATTCACATATTGTTCTTAAATTCAGCCTGTTTTTTTTAGATGCACACGCATAACAATCTCTAACATACAATTCCTTTTTAGAAAGGTGTTTTATC
>CACOGA010000012.1 GCA_902626585.1 uncultured Bacteroidota bacterium | reverse complement strand
TTATTAATTTTATTGATTATTTCCATACCATTTTTTGCATGTTCACAGCAAAATGAAAGTCTAAAAGAAAAGTTTTCAGACTATTTTTTAATTGGTGCAACCATCAATCAACAGGATTATCAAATTATTGATAAAGATGATAGAGTGTTGAAAATTGTTTCTGAAGATTTTAATTCTGTAACACCCGAAAATTCAATGAAGTGGATGCATTCTCATCCCGAATATTCAAAGTTTACCTTTTCCAACGCACAGAAAATTGTAGATTTTGCAAAGGAAAATGATATGTATCTACTGGGTCACACATTAGTTTGGCACAATCAAGTCCCTGATTACCTTTCTGATATTCAAGACAGCATTAAATTTAACCGGCATTTAAAAAATCACATATTTCAATTGGTTACAAGGTTTAAAAATAAGGTTGATATGTGGGATGTTGTTAATGAGGCTTTAAATGATGATGGCTCCCTTCGTGAGACAATATTCCTAAAAATGATTGGTGAAAACTATATTGAGAAGGCGTTTCAATATGCGAATGAATCAGACCCTAATGTAGCATTAGCTTACAACGACTATAATTTATACAAGCCTAAAAAGAGGGCTGGTGCTATTAGAATAATTAACTCTTTAAAAGAAAAAGGAATCAGAATTGATGCTGTTGGAATTCAAGCTCACTGGGATCTTCACTTTCCTAGTATTAAAGAAATTGAAGAAACTATCATTGACTTAGCATCCACTGGTGTTGATGTAATGATAACTGAGCTCGATATAACTGTGATTCCCAACCCTTATGAGCTAGCAGGAATAGCTAGAGAGGAATTTAAAAAATTTGAAGGTGATAAAAAATGGGATCCATTTCAAGCAGGAATTCCTGACAAAATTCAAAATAAATTAACAAAAAGATATAAAGATATTTTTGAGCTATTTATAAAACATCATGACAAAATTAGTAGGGTAACTTTTTGGGGTACAACCGATAAATATACATGGAGAAATGACAATCCGATTAATAATAGAACAGATTACCCATTATTATTTGATCGAGACTATAAAAAGAAGCCGGCCTATTTTGAACTACTGGGTATTGATGTTTCAAAGACAAAATAATTTATGATAACACAGCCACTTTCTTTAAAGGAAAAAATCGGATATAGTCTTGGAGACTTGTCGGCTAATCTTGTATTTCAAACTTTAATCACATATTTAGCATATTTCTACACGGATATATATGGTTTAAATGCTGATGACGCAACTAAAATTATCTTCACGGTTGGAACTGTAGCCGCTTTTGCTTTTAATCCTATTGTTGGAGCATTAGCAGACAGAACAAACAGTAAATGGGGAAAGTTTAGACCATGGATATTATGGACAGCAATACCACTGGGTGTTACATCAGTTTTAGCATTCACGACGCCTGACTTTTCCTATAGTGGTAAAGTAATTTACGCAGTAGTGACCTACACATTACTGCTGCTGCTATATGCAGGGAGTAATCTTCCCTATTCAGCACTTAGCGGAGTAATTACGGGAGATATGAAAGAGAGAAATAGCATTTCAGCTTTTAGGTTTGTTGCTGTGATGTTTGCCCAATTCTTCGTTCAGGTGTTTATGCTTCCTATTATTAATTATGTTGGAGATGGAGACAAGGCACTTGGAATCGAAATAACCATGACTTGGCTAGCTGTAATAGGAACTGTTTTATTGCTTATTACATTTATTACAACCAAAGAAAGAATAGTTCCTAAGCCTGAGCAATCATCTAGCTTATCAGACGATTTGAGAGATTTAGTAAAAAATATCCCTTGGGTGATAATGCTGACGGTTACCATTTTACAATTTACTACCCTTGCTATGAAAGGAGGAGCATATGTCTATTATTTTGAGAACTATGTTTCAAAAAACTCTTTGAGTGATTTCATTTCTCCGATAATAGATTTTTTATCTGATATTGGTATAAATTTTTTTGGTAATGATCCTGTCTCTGCTGGCTTCGGATTGTTTAATGCAGGTGGAATCATATTTATGATAATTGGAATTGGTTTATCAAAAATGTTAGCCGATAGGTATGGCAAGAGAAATGTATTTGCAGTTTTTTTATTTATTTCAACACTATTCATTTTAGTCTTTTATATTCTCCCTCCGGATTCAATAAGTTTAATTTTTGGAGCTCAGATATTTCATGGTTTCTTTTATGGTATAACAATACCACTGCTATGGGCCATGATTGCTGATGTGGCAGATTATTCAGAGTGGAAAAATAATAGAAGAGCTACCGCGATAATTTTTTCAGCAATGATGGTAGGCTTGAAGCTTGGCTTAAGTATTGGAGGCGCATTAGTAGCATCTATATTAGGAACTTACGGATATGTGCCCAACAGTGCTGGTGAGCAAACTGAATCCGCAATTTTAGGTACTAAAATGCTTGTTAGTGTATTTCCATCAATACCATTTTTATTGGCAGCAGGATTATTATTTTTTTATATCATTGATAAGAATCTGGAAGACAAAATTGAACAAGATTTATTGAAAAGAAGGAATGACTAATTCAATTTATTATGCCTGAAGAAAGTATTGATCACATAGATTTTGATGACTTAAACAAAAGAGCAATTTCTGAACCAATTGTAACTCATCTTTATACGGCCGACCCTTCAGCACATGTATTTGACGACAAAATTTATATTTATCCATCTCACGATATTGACGCAGGTGATGCTTTTGATGATTTAGGCAGTCATTTTGCAATGGAAGATTATCATGTTTTTTCAATGGATAATATTGGCAGTCATGTCACTGACCACGGAATGGCTCTTCACGTCGATGATGTTAAATGGGCTGAAAGACAAATGTGGGCCCCAGATGCTAATGAAAAAGACGGAAAGTTTTATTTATTTTTTCCAGCAAAAGATTATAATGGAATTTTTAGAATTGGTGTTGCCATAAGTGATAAACCTTATGGACCATTTATACCCCAAGAAGAACCAATCAAAGGTAGTTATTCAATCGACCCTGCAGTTTTTAAAGATGATGATGGATCATATTATATGTACTTTGGTGGAATCTGGGGAGGACAATTACAAAGGTGGAGAACAGGGGTTTTTAATAGTAATCAGCCTGAAAGCCCTACAGCATTTCTACCTAATGACAATCAAGCTGCATTAATGCCCTTAGTTGCCAAGATGTCAGATGATTTATTAGAGTTCTGTGAAAAACCAAAGGAAGTTCAAATATTGGATGAAGATGGAAATTTACTTTTAGCAGGAGACAATGATAGAAGATTTTTTGAAGCAGCTTGGCTTCATAAATATAACGGCAAATATTATTTTTCTTATTCAACCGGTGACACGCATTTCATATGCTATGCAATAGGTGATAATCCATACGGACCATTTATTTACAGAGGAAAAATTTTAAATCCGGTAGTTGGCTGGACCTCACATCATTCAATTTGTGAGTTTAAAGGAAAGTGGTATTTATTTTATCACGACTCCTCACTTTCAAAGGGAGTTACCCATCTAAGATCGGTCAAAATTGCTGAGATTAAATATGATAATGATGGTAATATTAAAACTCTAGAACCATACAAATCAAATTAAAATGTTTCTAGTTTTTTTCAGCATCATACAATGCTTTAAGTACGGAATAATAAGCTCCTTTTCTTGAATAATCTTTATTTACCATCCAAGCTTTTTGATCTTTTCTCCATCCCCCGTATGGGATATCATCTCTAAAACCCCAATCACTAATCAGTTTGACTCCAGCTTCTTTTGCTGTTCTCACAAGGTTGTAATATATTTTGTTTTGCTCTTCAAAAAATAAGTTCCAGTCTTCCTCAGATTTAATTACATCAGAAACTTTTTTATGATTTCCTCCTTGTCCCCAAAGATTCAAACCAACATCAAGCTCTGTTATATAAACCTCAACACCTAAATCAATAAATCGTAAGATATTTTTTCTCAAATTCTCATAGTTGTAATTTATTCCTGCATTTAGATGACATTGAAAACCAACAGCATCAACCCTCACACCAGTATTTTTTAAATGCCTAATTAATTGATATATTCCATCAGCTTTTTTACCACCAAAAGCTATATTAAAATCTCTGATTTCTAATTTCGCGTCTGTTAATTTTGAAGCAGTATCAAAAACTTTTCTTACAAAAATTGGATGTTTATCATTAATTTTTTGATTCCCTTCAAGTCCTGACATATCTTTTTCAAACCCCATATCCATCCACTTGCAGTCTTCTTTTTCATCACCGGAAACTCTATATTGTCCAGATTTTCCCATTGCAAAAATTTCATTTATTACATTGAATACGTCTACTTTATTTTTATTATCATTTGAATTTAAAACTTCAGAGATAAACACTTCAATAATATATTCTAGTTCATCAGCGGAATAATTTGTTTTTGAAAACCAATTGGGAAAATATTTATTAGGAAAAATTAAACAATGATGCATTATATGAAACTCATTTTCTACCCCCCAGTTTACTAACTCATCGAAATATTTTGTTTCGATTCTGAATTCGTTTAAAGTAGATGGTTCTTTTTTTGGCCAAAACCCTCCATCCCAGGCTGGGTATATTGATGGCTGTATTCCAGTATAATTTTTTAAAACAAATTCCCTGTTATTTTTAGCTTCTGTTCCTCTTAAAATTGCCTTGTTTCTTTCACCCCTCACCTGAGTAGTTATAATCATTTCGCCAGCGTAATCCTTAAGAAAGCTTTCTTTATCATATTCTTGAGAACGAATATTAAAAGTCACTAAAAAAATAATTGATAAACTATATTGAATTAATCTTTTCATTTTAATATTTAAGCTGTAATAAAGTTATGATAATTATTAATTTTTATTGATATTTATTAAAGAGTAAATAAAAATTATGATACCGATTAAAACCATATTCGAAATAACATTGTTTGATAGATTTTTAGAAGGGGGAGTACTGTTTATGTCTCTTATTCTTATCTGTTTATTAATGTCAATATTCTTTACTATAAAATCTATTTTAAAAATTAATTCGGATAAAGAAACTTCAAAAAAAATACTTAAACACATAAGTGATAGTGGTACTTTAGGCTTAGCCTTAGGTGTAATGGGAGCTTTCTTGGGATTAGTATCTGCTTTTGATGTTCTAGAAGCAAGCGGAGCAGCGGAGCCGTCAATAATTGCAGGTGGTCTAAAAGTAGCTTTATTATCCCCTCTGTTTGGACTTTTTACTTTTTCAGTCTCTAAATTGGCAATTTTAATACTTAGAATAATTCAAAAATAAAATGAATGCTGTGAATTTATTAAAATTATTACCCTTTTACTTTTTTATAATAACCTTAACCAATTCCTTTTCTCAAAAAAAGGATAAGCCAAATATTTTATTTATTTCTGTTGATGACTTAAAGCCTAGTATTGGAAGTTTTGGGGATGAGTATGCAGTTACCCCAAACATTGATGAACTTTCAATAGATGCCACTGTTTTTTTAAATAACCAAAATCAACTTGCGATTTGTGCTGCATCTAGAGTTAGCTTTTTGACAGGTTTAAGACCTGACAAAACAAAAGTTTGGGATTTAAAAACAAAGATGAGAGATGTAAACCCCAATATTTTAACTCTTCCCGAACATTTTAAAAATAATGGTTATCAAACTATTGGAGTCGGAAAAATTTATGATCCAAGAGCTGTTGATAGTGGTAGAGATAGGAAGTCTTGGTCGATTCCTTTTATCACTCAAAATCAATTAAGCTTTTCAGATGGATATAGTTTCCCTTCGGGAGGTTTTTATCAGGGAAAAGAGAATAGGGCAATAAGAGCACAATTGAGAAAAGAGGGAGCTGAAAAAGGAGTAAGCAATCTAAATAAATATGAATCTGAAAGGTTTAAACCGCCTTATGAAAGTGCCGATGTTCCCGATGGTGCATACATGGACGGAGCAATTGCGAATAGGGCAGTTGAATTATTAGATCAAATGGATACTTCACAACCATTTTTTCTAGCTGTAGGTTTTTTAAGACCTCACCTACCCTTTAATGCACCACAAAAATATTGGAATCTTTACAAAGAAGAAGAAATTCGATTAGCAGAGTTTCGAACCAAATCAAAAAACCCCGTTGATATTGCATATAAAGGAGGATGGGAAATAAATACTTATAAGGCTCCAGGAATTGAATATGTTGAAAATGATGAAGGTCTTTTAATTCTTCCTGATGCAATTCAAAGAAAGCTGATTCACGGATATTATGCAGCAACTAGTTATATTGACGCACAGGTAGGAAAATTGGTTGCAAAACTTAAAGAAAAGGGTCTTGATAAAAATACAATTATTGTTTTGTGGGGTGACCATGGTTTTCATTTAGGTGATCACAGCATGTGGACAAAACATACCAACTTTGAACAATCAACGAGATCACCACTAATAATAAAAGACCCAAGAATTAAAAAAACTGTTAGTATAAATTCACCAACTGAATTTATTGATGTTTTTCCAACTCTTTGTGATCTTGCTGAACTTGAAACTCCAGAGATACTTGACGGCTTAAGCTTAAAACCTCAAATGATGGGAGAACAAACTACCTCAAAAATCTTCGCTGTAAGTCAATACCCAAGACATGGAAATATAATGGGATATAGTTTCAGAACAAAGAGACATAGATATACAGTATGGGTAAAAAATAAAAAGAGTTTTGAACCTATTTATATAGAAGATATTTATGCTGAGGAATTATATGACTATGAAAATGATCCCTTAGAAACAGACAATATCATTAATAATCCAGAACAGCAAAGAATTAAAACTACATTTCAAACCTTGGCGGCTAGATTTTTTAATTCTCAGATTGTAAATGAGCCTAAGCCTGTAGTTACTAAAGAAACCAAACAATACATAAAAGCAGCACCAAACAATAAATGGGCAAACGAACGCTCAAAACTCATAAGTAGATATATTGCTAATGAGATGCAGATGAATAAAAATCAGACTAAATTCTTACAGGAGACACTTTATGATAAGTACGCTAGAAATAATGAACTTACATCTTCCAAGGGTCTTTCAAATGATGAAATTGAAGCAATTTATAAAGAAACTTTTTCAATGATTTCGCAACAACTTTTGAGTAAATTCACCAAGAAACAATTTGAAAGAATCAGTGAATTAGAAAGAGAAAAAATGAATGAACTTAGAAAGTAAATTCAACCTTTATGCAGAAATTTAATTTTTCTTTAGTTACACTTTTTTTATTCTTTTTTAATTTAATCTTTTCTCAAATTAGCCCTGAAAGGGTGCTTTATAAATCAACAGATCAAGCAGACCTTAATCTATTTATTTATAAGCCAGTTTATTTTGATAAATCTCAAACTTATAGTTGCATCGTTTTTTTTCATGGGGGAGGTTGGAACTCAGGAGACTATAAACAATTCGAAAGACAATCAATATATTTTGCATCAAGAGGAATAGTTGCATTTTCCGTTGAATATAGAATAAGGAATAAACATGGAACAAGCCCAATTGAGGCTATGGAAGATGCAAAATCAGCAATCAGATTTATAAGATCAAATGCAAAATTATTTTCTATAAATCCAAATAGAATTGCTGCAGCTGGAGGGTCCGCGGGGGGACATTTGGCTGCTGTTGCCGGAAACATTGATTTATTTGACAACCCCAACGAGGACCTTACTGTCAGCTCAAAGCCTGACCTATTAATTCTTTATAATCCAGTTTTACATTATGGAAGAAAATGGGGGTGGATTGATAACCCATCCAACGCATCTCCGTATGAAAATTTGAAAAAAGGTGCTCCACCAACAATTATATTAACTGGGACACAGGATAAAATCGTACCAATTAAATTAATTGAAAATTATAAAAAAAGAATGGAAGCAGTTGGTAGTAGATGTGATGTAATTTTTTACGAAGGCGCTGAACATGCATTCTTTAATAAGGGTGATGATTTTGTAGATACAGTTTTGCAGACAGATATTTTCTTAAAATCCAATTGGTATTTATCTGGGCCACCAACAATAAAATAATTAGCCAGTAAAATAGTTTAAAATTGCAACAACTATGATTACTAGAATCACTGATAAAATCAAATCTACTTTTTCATAGCTATTTTTATTTTCTAACTTCTGTTCCTTTGTTAATGTTCCAAAGGATAGACCTATAATTTTACTGTATTCAGGTTCACTTGTAGTAAGCGTAACAGTTACACACAATAGAATTGAAAAAATAAACATCAGTATTGCCATATGTGAGAAATTAATTGTGGCAAAAACAAACATATAACTATCAACTATTGTTTCTGATGATATCTCAGGCTGAAAATAAATTTCTGAACTAAGCCTCATAATTAATAGAATTAAACCAGCCATCAGAGTTGTTATAGCTGCTTTTGAATTAACCCTTTTCCAAAGAATACCCAAAATGAAAACAGCAGCTACTGGTGGTGCAATATAGGATTGAACATTTTGCAGATACTGATACATAACACCACCACCGATTTTTTCCATAATAGGAATCCAAATTATTCCAAGAATTACTATTATAGTAGTAGCCAGCTTACCAATATTTAATAATTTTTTCTCCGATTCATTAGGTTTTAATTTTTTGTAAATATCGATTGTAAATATCGTTGAGCATGAATTGAATACAGACGCAAGCGAGCTCATAAGTGCTGCCATAAGACCTCCAGCAACTAAGCCTTTGAGCCCAACAGGAAGTAAAGTTTTAACAAGCATCGGGAAGGCTCTATCCGCTTTTTCAACAGAAAATACTTCTGGATTTTGAATTGATAATGCAAATGCAATAATTCCAGGTATCAAGAAAATGAATATAGGCAATAGTTTTAAATATGCTCCAAAAATAGCACCACGTCTTCCAATTTTAATATTATTGGCAGCAAGGGTTCTTTGAACAATATATTGATCTGTACACCAATACCAAACACCTACGATTGTGCCACCAAATAATAATCCAGTCCATGGAAAATCAGGATCTGACATTGGTCTCCACATGTTAAAATGATCAGGGCTCGCAGCAACAACGGTGTTTCTTAATTCAACCCATCCACCGACTTCTTGTAACCCAAGATAAGTAATTATTATTGACCCTAGAATAAGAATAATAGCCTGTAGAGTTTCGGTATAAATTACAGCTTTCATTCCTCCAATCACAGTGTATATTCCAGTAAAAACTACTACTCCAATAGCTCCGTACCAAAAGGGTATTCCTAGCAATTCAGAAACAACTATTCCACCTGCATATATCGTAACGGAAACTTTTGTTAATACATATGCAATTAGAGAAAAAAGAGATAAAAACCATCTTGATTTTGAATCAAATCGTTTCTCTAAAAACTCAGGCATTGTAAAAGCTCCACTCCTAATATAAAATGGTAAAAACAACCAACCCAATAACAAGACTATCCATGCATGAAGTTCGTAATGAGCCATAGGAGTTCCAGATTCAAATCCGGTTCCGGCAAGACCGACTACATGCTCTGATCCAATATTAGAAGCAAAAATTGAAGCACCAATTACAAACCACCCAACATTTCTTCCGGCCAGAAAATAGTCTTCTGTATTTTTATTTTTTTGTAAAACAACCCAAACTGCAACAAGAATCAATGCAAGAAAATATATTCCCAAGACAATCCAATCTAAACCCTCTAATACTGTTGTCAAAATATATTATAAATACTGGTTCAAAATATTTTCAAATAACTCCTGCTTTCCACTTTCGGGACTTATTTCGTTTGCATCTTTAGCAATGTTATACAAATCATTCAATTCCAATTTTCCATTTTCAAAGTCCTTTCCTTTACCGCTATCAAAAGTTTCATATCTTCTTTTTCTTAGATCAGAATAGGATGATGATGTCATAATTTTATCAGCTGCAATTAGTGCACGCGCAAAAGTATCAGCACCTCCGATATGAGCATAAAATATGTCTTCAATATCTGTAGAATTTCTTCTAATTTTAGCATCAAAGTTTATTCCCCCTCCCTGAAGTCCACCAGCTTGAAGGAATACTAACATTGCTTCTGTAGTTTCTAAAACATTATTTGGAAATTGGTCAGTATCCCAACCATTTTGGTAGTCACCTCTATTTGCGTCGATACTTCCAAGCATTCCTGCTTTCGCAGCTACAGCAAGCTCATGCTGCATTGTGTGCTGTGCAAGTGTTGCGTGATTAACCTCAATATTTAGCTTAAAGTCTTTCTCAAGGCCATATTCTTTAAGAAATCCAATTGCGGTTGCGGAGTCAAAATCATATTGATGTTTCATTGGCTCCATTGGTTTGGGTTCAATGAAAAAAGTTCCTTTGAAACCCTGAGATCTTGCGTAATCTTTAGCCATTGTTAAAAATCTTGCCATATGATCAAGCTCTCTACTCATGTCAGTATTTAGTAAAGACATATAACCCTCTCTACCCCCCCAGAAAACATAATTCTCGCCGTCTAAAGCAATTGTTGCATCAAGGGCTAATTTTACCTGAGCACCAGCATGCGCAACTATATTAAAGTTTGGATTCGTAGCAGCTCCATTCATGTACCTGGGATTTGAAAAACAGTTGGCTGTCCCCCAAAGAAGCTTAATTCCGGTTTCTTCTTTTTTATTCTTTATATAATTAACAATTATTTCTAGTCTTTTTTCAGATTCAGAAAATGTTTTAGCCTCTTTAACCAAATCAAAATCATGAAAACAGAAATAATCAAATCCCATTTTACCGATAAATTCAAACGCAGCATCAGCTTTATCTTTTGCAGCTTGAATTGGATCAGGATTTTTATCCCACTCAAAATTCAATGTGCCAGGTCCAAAGGGATCAGACCCAACCCCACAGAATGAATGCCAATAAGCAATTGCAAATCTGAAATGCTCTTTCATTGTTTTACCAGCAACTACTTTTTCTGGGTCATAATATTTAAATGCAAGAGGATTATCGGAATTAGAACCCTCATATTCAATTTTGTTAATGCCTTTATAATATTCTTTACTCATATTTATATCATTTGTTTTTTAATATTCCTTGTAAATCTTCTTTCCATCTTAAATACGCATCTTCGTATTCAGATTTATTTTTCAGTGGTAAGAATGTCATTACATGATCGTTCATTGTGATTTTTTTTCTAAATGAGTCTAAGTCGTTGTTAATAATACCTGATGCTCTGGCAGCACCGAATGCTCCAGTTGTATTATATATTTCAATTTCATGACCGATAAGGGTTGAAACTGTGTTTGCAAAAATTTTAGATCTAAATAGATTGTCATTTCCAGCTCTTATTACATTGATTTGTGCATTGTCATTTTTTAAAATCTCCATTCCATACATAAAAGAAAAAGCGATTCCCTCCAACGAAGACCTGTAAAGATGGCCATGACTATGCTGGTTTAAATTTATGTTACATATGTGCGTTCCAATATTTTTATTATTGAGCATTCTTTCGGCCCCATTGCCAAAAGGTATAACCGAAATTCCTTCAGACCCAACAGCAATATTTGATGCTGCTTCATTCATTTTTTCATACGATTTGCCGATACTATGATTTCTTAACCACCTATATTGTATGCCAGCTCCATTAATACAGAGCAGTTTTCCAACGGACCTATTATCATCGCTATAATTCACATGGGCAAAATGATTTATTCTAGAGGGCTCATTGGAATTTATATTATTTGTAATAGAGTAAATTACACCCGAAGTTCCACCTGATGCAGCAACTTCTCCATTATCAAATACATTTAAAGCAAGAGCATTATTTGGCTGATCTCCAGCTCTGTATGTAATTGGAACTCCGATATTTAAACCTGTTTCTTCAGCTGCTTTTAAGTTCGTAGCCCCCTGTTTCGTAAAATTATCAACTATATCTGGGGTTAAGTTAGAGTCAATTCCATAAAAATCTAATAACCAATTTGCGGTTTCATTATTTTTATAATCCCAAATTATTCCCTCCGACAAACCATTCCTTGTGGTGTTAATTTCACCACTTAATTTGTATGCGATAAAATCTCCTGGTAGCATGTATTTATATATTTTTTCATAAACCCCTGGTTCATTTTCTTTAACCCATTTTAGTTTTGAAGCTGTAAAGTTTCCTGGTGAATTTAGAAGATGCGACATGCACTTATCTTTGCCTAATTTTATGTATGCCTCATTTCCAATTTCAACCGATCGACTGTCACACCAAATAATAGAATCCCTAACTGTTTCACCATTTTTATCAACTATAACTAGACCATGCATTTGATATGAAATCCCTATTGAAATAATTTTTTTAGGATTAATATTAGATTGTTTACAAACTCTTTTTATTGCAAGACAAGAATATTTCCACCAATTATTTGGGTCTTGCTCTGCCCAATCATTTTTTAATGAGTTTATACTCATTTCGTTTTCTGGTTCATGAACACTAAGAATACTTTTACCTGTTTTTGCTTCAACCAAAGCTGCTTTAACTGAGGAACTACCAACGTCTAGACCGAGATAATACATTTGAAATTTATCAGGTTTTTTTATTAATACTAAATATAAAAAAATAGAGTATTAAACCCCGACAAAACTGTTATTTATTTAGAAGCATTTCTGGTGTTACAACAGTTCTAAAACCAACGTGATCAGACCCTGAGTCTATACTAACACCCATCCTTGCAGAAATTCTGTAGCTTGCACAGTATGAGTCGTGACATAAAAAGGAACCACCCTTCATTACATATTGTATTTCAAACGGGTTACTAGGATTATAACAACTACTAGCACCTTTAATATTTTTTAGCTCTGCTTCTGAGCTTAATTCTGAATAATAATTCACATTGAATAAATCATCCGTAAGCTCCCAAACATTTCCTATCATGTCATATACGCCGATACTATTTGGTGGAAAGGATTTAACTGGCGCAATCATTTCAAACCCATCAATCGATTTATTTACTATTGGAAAATCTCCTTGCCATGTGTTTGCATTTGATTTTAATACACCCGTTTCATTGCCCCAGGTAAATACTGCATTTATATAATTTCCTTGAGCAGCTGATTCCCATTCTGCTTCTGTAGGAAGTCTTCTATTTGCCCAGCGGCAATATGCTTTGGCATCTTCATAAGCTATATGCACCACTGGAAATTCACCCATGTTATCAATATTTGATCCAGGACCTTTTGGCGCTTTCCAATTTGCTCCTGTTTGCCATCTCCACCATTGAAAATAATTTTCCATATTTTCAACTTTCTTAATTTGATCATTAAATATTAAGCTTCCTGGTTGTAATATTGAATCGTGGGGTTTTGGGGTCCCCACTGGAAGGCTTTTCTTCATCTCTTCCCAATCAATTTCTTTTTCTGCTATAGTAACATATCCGGTTTCTTCAACAAACTTTTTGAACTGATTATTTGTGACCTCTGTTACATCAATAAAAAATCCATCAACATAAACTTCGTGTGATGGTTTCTC
This sequence comes from uncultured Bacteroidota bacterium, assembly GCA_902626585.1. GTDB lineage: Bacteria > Bacteroidota > Bacteroidia > Flavobacteriales > Flavobacteriaceae > MED-G13. The sequence continues at coordinate 21,707 of CACOGA010000012.1, read as the reverse complement.
TCTCATCATTGCATTTAGATCATTATTTTTTGCCCCTTTGATGTAAGCTTTACCTTCAACCCATATCATACCGTCTGGTATTTTTAGGGAAATTTCTTCTTTTTTAGCCAAGTTACTACATGAACTAATTAACAATGAAGCGACTATAATTAACTTAAATAAATCAGACATTTTTTTTGGTTAATTACTGAAATTAGTTAAAAATTTGATAACTTAAACTTATTAAAAAAAGAAAGTAATGCCAAGTAAATTTTTTGGAAATAGATTTGATAAACAATCAAATAACAAAGGAAAAAATTCAAATAAAAAATCTGCAAAAAACAAAGCTCAGAATCAAAACAACAGAGCTAAATCTGGAGGCGTTCGAAAAGTAGGAAGAGGGGGGTAATAAATGAGAACCATTTACATCAAATTGTCTTACTACATAGCATTATTAATAGTATATGGCTTATATTTTGATATCAAAATAAGCAGCTGTAGCGGTAAGAATAATTTAAGAATTCACCTAATTCAAATATGAAAAAAATTCCAGAACTTCTTCTAATTGGTTTTCTAATGTTTTGTTGTGGCTCAGACGGAAATATGACCAAAAGCGATATAGATGCAGCTAGAACAGTTGAAGCTGAAAGTAAAATAAGCCTCAACTCCTATGATTCAATGCAATTCTCGCAGAAAATTTTAAAAGCAAAGGCCAATCAGGAAATCACGCTAACTTTATACCACAAAGGAATGATGAATAAGCAAATTATGGGGCATAACTTTGTGCTATTGAAAAAAAATGTTGATGTTGAAAGTTTTGCAAGAAAAGCAATGTTGGCAAAAGACAATGACTTTATTACAGATGAATCTGACGTGATTGCATACACCAGATTAATTGGAGGAGGAGAATCTGATACAATTGTCTTTACTATTGAAAAGCCTGGTGTTTACATTTATTTATGTACTTTTCCTGGCCACTCACAATTAATGAGAGGAAAACTATTAATCGAATAAATTAAAAATCTTAACTTTATAACACTATGGAAAATATATCATCACTTTTTCAACTCATTGTTGCCATTTCTGTTTTATACATTTGGATATTCAGATATGATAATATTGTAGCTGAGTTTAAGCATTTCGGATACTCAGACTTGGTTAGAAATTTTGTAGGAGCGACAAAGATATCAATATCAACTCTTCTTATTGTAGGCTTATGTTATAATGAACTAACTAATTATGCTGCAGCATCAATGGCTTTTTTTATGGTTTGTGCTCAATTTTCACATTTTAAAGTAAAGAATCCTTTTATTAAGTTTTTACCCTCAACGTTGTTTTTATTTATGTGTCTTTACATAATATTAGACAATTGTGCTATGATTTAATCAATGGATATAAACACATTAATCATTTTATTTACTGGTTTTTCTTTTGTCGTTTATGGACTAAATTCTTATGTTTCTAAAAAGATGATTTCTGAGTTTGAGAGGTGGGGCTTAGCAGACAAACGAAAAATAATTGGAGCATTTCAGTTGGTGTGTGGAACCGGAATATGTCTTGGACTAAAATTTAATATGATTTTAATTTTAAGTTCAGCTATCTTGATAATCATGATGTTAGTTGCAATATATGTAAGGATTAAGATAAAGGACAATATTTCAGAAATACTGCCAGCTATTGCTTATCTTATATTGGGCATTTTTACTCTATATAATACTAACTACATATAATCATTCTACCAATTTACCTCTGTTAGGCTTTAATATTGATTTTATTTTTTCAAGATCCTTTCCTAAAATAATAGCGTATGCGAAATAATGAAAATCGTTTAAAGATTCTGTTCCCGACTCAATCAAATCCATTTTTTCTAACCTAAAAAACTCCCTTATATGTTTCTCATGGTGAATTGAAGTTTTTTTGCCATTAGGACCTCTAAAGTCCCAAATCAATTTTATTTTTTTCATAAACTTTTACAAAATACTTATTCTATTTTAATGAGTCAACAAGAAAAACATTTTGATTTGTCAGTTCATAAACAACTTATTATATTGTGTATTGATAACTTCAATATGTCAAGATGATGAAAAATTTACCTCTTATTATTTCTTCTATTATTGTAGGAATAATTTTATTTCAATCAGCTTTAGTTGCGCCCGCTATTAATCGGCTGATTAATGCTGAGGATGCAAGTGTTTTCTTAAGATATATTTGGCCTAAATTTTTTCTGATTATTGCAATTCTTTCTTTGGCTTCTTTCGTTGTTATAGTTATTAACTCAAATCAGAATTTATATAAGTATGTATCTATTGTAAGTTTTGTTTTAATGCTAATATGCTATTTAATTACCCCGATGATTAATGATGCTAAAGATTCTCTAAACGACCAACTTTGGACAGCACTACACTTATCAACAATAATACTCACTTTTATTACCTTAATCATAAACGCTCTAACAATTGTTTATTGGAAATCTGTTGGTTAATGAAATTTATAAAAAAACCAATACTATTATTATTTATTTCAATCTCATTAGCTTGTAACTATACCTATGAGGGTGATAATCCGGTAATTAATGATGTAATAAAATCTCAGAATTATGAAGGTGAGATTGAAGATTTAATTGTCTATGCTTTAGTTACAATATTTTTATTTTTTGTTGTAGGCTATATAGGAAATAAGAAAAAGAAAAAATAAAATGCTGATTGTCTTCATTTTAACTCCTAGCAGCAGCCGCAGTTCTTTTTGTGTATATAGTTTTTTGACTTTTTGATTTTACAGGTGTAAAATGGAAATTTGCTGAGAAATAGTTCTCCTAAAATAACATCAGAAATATAATTATCTCCTCCAAACTTTCTTCTCACCTCAGCCCCAAATTCTTCAATAGTATATAGTTTATCCTCTAAAGCTAACGGATTTTCATTATCCTTCATAATATAAATTTACAATATTCTTTGAAGAGTCAATTAGATGAAATTATTCGAAATTTCCAAAGCCACAATCAAAACAGTAGAAAACTACATATCTTTCTTTTTTAGAAAGAAACATTCTGTTTAAGCCACTAATTTCGTTAATTAAATTTTTAATTTGAGACGGAAGTTTATTTTGTATAAGAAGATTTAAATCAAACTCAAACTCAACCTCGTTTTCATAAGAAAAAACTTTATAGTCTTCTAATTCTAGCTTTGCAACCATAGAGTCAATGGCATCATCTAAGGAACCTAATTTATCAACTAAGCCTAATTCAAGAGCTGTATCACCTCGCCATATTCTTCCTCCGGCATATTTAAGAACTTCTGAATATTCCATATCTCTATTATTAGCAACTTTGGCAACAAATTCTTTATAAAAATTTTCTGTATTTTCTCTGTATTGCTTTTCAAGCTCTTCATTCATTCCCCTTCTTAAATCATAAATTTCTCCAGCTTTAGTCATACTTACACCGTCATAATTTATTCCTGCCCAATTTTCTAATGGAGAAAAATCCGGAATTATACTGTACACACCAATCGAACCTGTTAAAGTGGTTTCTTCTGCCCAAATTTCTTCAGATGTGGTAGTAACCCATACTCCTCCGGAGGCAGCAATATCACCCATTGATGTTATCACTGGTCTCCCAGTAGCTTGAAATTCCTCTAAAGCATTTGTAATCATAGAAGATGCATATACATCTCCTCCTGGGCTGTTCACCCTTAGTATAATTCCCTTTACATTTTCATCGTCTCTGGCTTTATTAATATTTTTTACAATGCCTCCTGAGCCTGCGGTATTAAAATCAATACCCCCCGTTACAATAGCTCCCTCAACATGAATGACAGCAATTTTATTTTTTTCTTGAACTTGTTTTTGTTTACTACTTATTTCTTCTTGCTTTAGGGTGGTTAGATATTCTGCTCCAGAAATTCCCTCAGGCCAGTCATATTCATCATCGCTTCCATATTTTTCAATCATATAGTTTCTAATTTCTTGCTTTGACATTAGCTTATCAACCAGTCCAGTTGCAAGAGCTGTTTCATTGTCGTCACCACCATTCTCTGTGGCAAGTAGATGGTAATTGTCTCCGATATATTGGATCTTTCCTGATTCGAACTCTCTTCCAATTTCCATTTTACTTTTATACTTTTCCCAAACTGGTGTTACAAACTCTAACCAGGCCAATTTATCAGTTTTAGACATATTATTTCTTGAGTAACCCTCGGGACCTGATTTGAAGTCTCCTGCAGCATAAACATTTACATCAACTTTAATATTTTTAAAGAAGTCTCTTTGGTATTGTCTAACCCTACTAAACCCAAATGGAAACACAGACTCATATGAATCTTTTTCTAAAATTATTTCACTAGCTTGAGAGGCTATGAGATATCCAGTAGTCCCTAAACCGCTCGTAAAAGCAATAATCTCTTTGCCATTTTCCCTTGCTTTGTAAAGTGCATCTGCTACTTTTAATGCAGACGTATAATAAGCTCTCAATTCGTCAACATTGAGATAAATAGCTTTAAGGTTTTCGTCTTGTCCAGCTTGATTAATAACTTTTAAAATATTTTTTAATTCAATCTGATTAGCGGAGCTTTCAAAGATTTCAAGGTCTTCAAAAGGATCATTTCTTGTTATTGCCTTATCCACTATTAACCCCTTTGGCTCTAGGTATAAAATTTGATTCTCTGTATCAATTTCATCGGATTCAAATAAAGAACCTAGGCTGAAAAGAAACACTAATGTAAATACCATTAAGAAAATAACGGTAACTGTATTTACAAATACCCTCCTAAATTTTGCAAGTAGATTATCAACAAATTTGATTATGTCTCTAGTTTTTTTCATAATATTTATTTTAAATACTTTATATAAATTTTTTTGAGTGGAGAAGATGGGACTCGAACCCACGACCTCTTGACTGCCAGTCAAGCGCTCTAGCCAGCTGAGCTACATCCCCTTTTAATATCCCATTGCACTACCATCTTTTCTAGATTCTGAGGCTCCAAAATATACACCCATTTTATTATCATACATTATTGCCTGATAGCCACCAAATGAACCTAAATCAAAAACAACTTTATGCCCAAATTCCATAAGTTTTCGGATTTCATTGTAGCTAAATCCAGACTCTAACGAAAGCTCTCCTCCGTTTAGCATATTACCGCCAGTTGGTTGTTGATTTGATAAATGCCTCATTCTAGGTGCATCTCCAGCTTCTTGAAGATTCATCTCAAAATCAATTAAATTAATAACAATTTGAGCATGTCCCTGAGGTTGCATTGCACCACCCATTAATCCAAAGCTAACGTAAGGTTTGTTGTCTTTTGTTATGAATGCTGGAATTATTGTATGAAATGGTCTTTTTTCTGGCTCATAAACATTGAAATGACCATCTTCAAGCGAAAATAATTCACCTCTGTCTTGCAGCATAAATCCTAGCCCTGGCGGTATCATTCCAGAGCCCATTCCCCTATAATTACTTTGAATTAATGAAACCATATTTCCCTCTGAATCTGCGGTTGTTAAGTATATTGTATCACCGTTCTCAATTTCACCGGCGCTTACTTTTCTTGCAGCACGATCAGCGTTAATTTCAGACCTTCTTATGTCAGCATATTCCTTTGAAATTAAGTAATCAACCGGAATCTCATTGAAATCCATGTCAGCATAATACTTAGCCCTGTCGGCGAAAGCAATTTTTTTGGCTTCGGTAAAATGATGTATGTATTCTGCTGATCCGAAACCCATTGATTTAATGTCATAGGCCTCTAATAAATTCAGAATTTGTAGAGCTGCGATACCTTGTCCATTTGGTGGTAGTTCCCAAACATCAAAACCTCTGTAGCTTGTCGAAACTGGATCAATCCACTCAGACTTGTGATTTTTTAAGTCATGATATGAAAGGAATCCACCTTGTTCAATAATAAAGTCTGACATTGCTTCAGCAATTTCACCTTCATAAAATCCTTTTCTTCCTTTTTTTGCGATTATTCTTAATGTATTTGCTAAATCTTTATTTTGAAAAATTTCACCTTTTTTAGGAGTAGAGTCTTTAATGTAATATGTTTCTATAAAATTTGGATATCTATTAAAATTCTTTGCTGCTTTATTCATATAATATGAAACAAGCTCTGTAACTGGAAATCCGTTTTCAGCATATTTAATTGCTGGTTCGAGTATGTCAAGCATGGGAGTACTTCCAAATTTTTCATGCATTTCAAACCAGCCATCGACACACCCAGGAACACTTACAGGTAATGGGCCGTACGCTGGAATTTCGGAGTAATTATTTTCTTTAAAATAATCAAGGGTGAGGTTTTTTGGGGATCTTCCACTAGCATTTAGACCATATAGTTTTTTATCTTTTTCTATCCAAATAATTGCAAATAAGTCACCGCCAATTCCATTTCCGGTGGGCTCCATGAGTCCTATTGCAGCATTAGCAGCAATTGCAGCATCAATTGCATTTCCTCCAGATTTTAAAATATCTATTCCAACTTGTGTGGCCAACGGATGGCTTGTAGCAACCATACCGTTTTCTGCAATTACTTCTGATCTCGTAGAGAATAATTCACCAGTAATTCTATCTTGAGAAAATGATTTTATACTTACTGCAACCAATAGAAGAACTACTATTTTTTTCATTAGAATTAATTAAGCTCTAAAAATATGTAAAAATAAATTATTATTTCACGTTTGTACTAAAAGCATATGATGTGTATTTTTGTAATTAAAATATTTATCTTGAAGAAACTGCTTTTACTTTTTTGCCTTGGATTTATTAATGTTTCATTTTCTCAGCAATGGAAGGAAATGGCAAATGATATAAATGTTAATCTTTATGATGTTGTGGCTGAGGCGGAAGCTTATTTTGAAAATATTGATATAACAAAAAAGGGCTCTGGCTGGAAGGCATATCAGAGATGGCTATATGAAAATGAGCCAAAGTATTATCCTTCAGGGATAAGAAACAATATTAAATCAAATTTTGTTTCAGAGGAATTTAAGGATTTTCTTTCTAAAAACCCTTCCTCCAATAAATCAAATTTTGAAAATGGATGGGAGGAGCTTGGACCTTATTATATTGAAGAAGTCACTGGACATTATGCAGTTGGACTTGGAAGGATAGAGACATTTTATATTGATCTTAATAATGATAATAGAATATTTTTAGGGTCAAGGAGTGGAGGTTTTTGGAAGACTTTAGATGGTGGACAAACTTGGGAAAATACAACAGATTTTTTATTTGCATCAGGAGTAAATACAATTGCTGTTTCACCAGATAATCCAAATAGAGTTTTGATCAATGTAAGAAATTCTTACAATGGAACTACTCATGGAATTTATGAATCACTTGATGGAGGTGATACCTGGACTATTACGAATTTCAACCCTGACAATTTAAATTGGGGAGGGCTTGGTACAAATAATAGGATATATAAAATAATGTACCATCCAACAATTCCAAATCTCGTTTTTGCTGGAACTAGTGAAGGTCTTTTTAGGTCAGATAATAATTTTGAATCATTTTCTTTTGTTCAGACCGGCAACTCGTGGGAATATAGTCAAGATTATGATTACATCGAATTTCATCCAACCGATGAAAATATAATTTACGCATCAACTTTTAATAATGATTCTCAGATATATGTTTCTACTGACAGAGGTCAGAGTTTTATACAATCTGGTTCAATCCCCGGCAATAATAGTAATATTCAATTATCTGTCTCTGCCGCATGCGAAAATTGCGTGTTTGTAGGTTCTAGTGATGGAGTTTGGAAATCTGACAATTTAGCTGACACTTTTACTTTAGTTGGAAATCCAAATATTGCAAATTATGGTGCTTTTGCAGTAAGTGATACGGACGAAAATTACATGTTATTTGGAGATATTGATACTCATATGAGTAATGATGGAGGTCAAACGTGGAATCAAGTAACTTATTGGTCAACAGGAAATGCAAATTATGATACAACAGGTCAATACGTTCACGCTGATATTAGGGGCTCTAGAAGTTATAATGGTGTTTTTTGGGTTAATACAGATGGGCTATTAGGTAAGAGTATTGATAATGGCATCACTTGGGAAATTTATGAAGGCCAGTCAATCAGAGAAAACTATTGCCTTGGAGTAAGTCAGTCTAACCACTTCAGAACCATTACTGGGTCACAGGATAACGGTACTAGTATAAAAACCGAAAATAATTGGATAGAATTTTATGGAGCTGATGGCATGGAGGGAATCATACACCCTCTAAATGATGATTGGATGATAGGTAGTTTACAATTTGGAGGAAAGCGAAGAACTAAAGATGGTGGATATAACCAAGATGGTGTAAACCCTGATGGTTTTAGCGGTGATTGGGTAACACCATTAATGTACGATCCAAATAATCAGATGAGTATTTATACAATGACTAATGTTTTGTATCGTAGTGATGATTTTGGCTCTAACTGGGTTACACTCGGGAATAGCTTTTTTAGTGGAAATATTCAAAATGCTGCAATTGCAGAAAACAACTCAAACATACTTGCAATTTCTGATTATAATAGACTTAAAATTTCTGATGATGGGGGGTTAACTTTTACTGAGGTGTCACAATCACTTCCAAATCAGTTTATAACCGATATAGCTTTTGATCCAAATGATGATAATACAATTATAGTCACATATGGATCTTACGGCAATAACAACCAAAAGGTATATATTTCAAATAACCGTGGTGAATCATGGGAAAATATCACTTATAACCTTGGGAATATGCCTTTGAGAACTGTTGTCATTGACCATACCGAAAATTCAACTATTTATTTGGGTGCCGAAATAGGGGTTTATAAAAAATCAATGTCTGAAAATAGCTGGGAATTATACAATGAAAATTTCCCTAATACGACTATGATGGAGCTTGAAGTTGTATACGGTTCAAATACACTCAGAGGTACTACCTGGGGAAGAGGTGTATGGGAATATTCTTTAGATGGTAGAAACGAATATCCATCCATATTGACTACTAATATCACCAATCAACCAACGGATACTCAACCAAAAGAAGGCTTAGATCAATTTGTTACCTCAACCATAGAGTTTGATGGTGATTTAAGTAGTGTTTATGTTGAATGGTCAACACAATCAGACTCTGATACAATTCAGATGTCTAATTCAGAAAATGACGAATGGATATCAAATTCTGCTATTCCTAATTTTAATGTAGGCACAAAAGTTTTCTTCAAAGTATTTGCCGAATCATCCAGTGGATTACTTTCTGAAACATACAAGTTTATGTATGAAGTCAGGGATAATATTTTATGTACACCCTCCATGAACTGTGACTATAATGATGGTTTCCAATTATTTCAATTGCAGGATATAGACAATAGCTCTGCTTGTGAAGGCTATGGTGATTTTACTTCAATGTCAACCGATTTAGAACAAGGAACAGAATATGAATTAACGGTTACAACAGGATACGGAGACCAGTATATTAAGGTATGGATTGATTATAATGATGATTTAGATTTTACTGAGGATGAAGTAGTTGTCAATAATTACATTATCGCTCCAGGTCTTGCGGGAGGGGTTTATACAGAAACAATAAATTTAATTATTCCCGAAGATGCAACTTTGGGGCAACACATATTAAGAGCGAAAGCAAATTGGGCAGGTGATGTTCCTGTTGATCCATGTGTTGAAACTACTTATGGTGAAACAGAAGACTATTCAGTTGTAATTGTAGAATCGTCATTGGGTTTAATCGAAAATACTTTTAATGAAGATCCAATCATATATCCAAATCCAACAGATGGTAATGTGTCAATTGATTTAAGAACAAATTATAACGATATAACTATTCAATTGAATGACATATTGGGCAGAACAGTAATGAATAAATCTTACATTGAAGGAAGGGTTTTCAATTTAAATGTAAACGATGCTCCTGGGGTTTATTTCCTTACAATTGTTGCTGAGAATAAAAAGGTTGTATTTAGGCTAGTTAAAAATTAATCTATATTAAATTCTTCTAATACAGGTAGCTCCCTATTATTAAAATCAAAAACAGCTTGATTTTCCCAGGTCGATCCGTTTGTAGAAGTTTGACCATCCCAAGAAATTTGGTCGGCACCCCAATAGCAAAAGCCAACCCCATTATCGATATTTAATATTAAATTTTTAATGTCACTAATAAAATCTTTTTGACCCTGTGGAGTTGCTGGATAATCTGGTAGAATGAGATGTTCTTCTAATCCTACATTATTATTTGTCCAATCATTCCAACCCAAGGTAAACGGATAGGAAGTTTCCGCAATTAAAATTTCTTTGTTGAAATTTTGTGAGAGGTTTAATAATTGATTTTGTAAATCATCCAATGACTTACCATGCCACCATGGATAGTATGAGATTCCTATAATATCATAATCAACCTCTTTGACAATATTAAAAAACCAATTAGAGGATTCAAATCCAGCACAATGAAGAATGATTTTTGTTTCTGTTGAGTTATTTCTGACAGCACTCACACCAATATTTAACAATTCAATAAATTGTACTTGATTATCCACAATATTTCCATGTGGAAATAATATACCTGTGTTTATTTCATTGCCAATTTGTATATAATCTGGATTTATTTCACTCATGATTTGACTTGTATGAGCATATAATTGATTTTTTATTTCTTCAAAACTTAGGGATTCCCAATTTATCGGAATTTGTTGTTGCCCTGGATGAGCCCAAGTGTCTGAAAAATGAGGGGTAATCCATATTTTAAAGCCTAGCGATCTTAGTTCATTTGAAAATTCTTTTACCTCTTCAAGCGATGAAGATTCGTCAGCGGGATTTACCCACAATCTTAATCTAATTGTATTTACACCATTTTGAATGAGTGCATTAATAAAGTTGATTTCATTATTATTTTCATCATAAAAAGTCGGGTTATAAGTTGAAATTTTTGGATAACCCGAAATATCAACAGCAGATATTAAATCTGGTGAAATAACCTCAAATTGATCATCATTTTCTGTGTCTGATTGACAACTAAAAATCAATATAATTATTAGTATATATCTAACCCTATTCATTAATCCTTTAGGTGTATTTTACAAAGATTATTAATTTTTTTGTTATCTAAATATTTGTTTTTTAAAGGAAAGTAAAGGCAATTAATCATAGCTAACCCCAATTTACTACTTGTAGTTATCGTTGGCATTAGTCTCATTAGCGGATAAAGTGGCTTCATTAAAGTGTAAAACAAATTATATAATTTAGTTTTGGCTTTAATACCATTTTCTGGGATTAATAGACCTAGCCTAATCATGTAGGCGTCCTTCAGACCTTTATTTAAAATATAGTTTTCTGCTTTTCCTTTTACATTGGCCCAAGGAATTTTACTGTTTTCATTTTTACTTGTTCCTTCGCCTGACACATATGTCATTACAGCGTTAGGATTTATTTTGTAAATAAAATCAGTTAACACTTTGGTCATTTCAAATGTTACCTTGTAATAATAATCAGATTTTTGTCCAAAAGATGTTATGCCCATGCAATGGAAACAGGCATCACAATGACTAATTTCATTTTTTAATTCACCCATTTTTAAAAAGTCGTCTAAAATGAATTCATAAACTTTAGAACTTTTTACATTAACCGGAACCCTATTAACCAAATAAATTTTCTTTATTCTATCATCATTAATACATTCATTTAAAACCGATTTTCCAACCATTCCAGTACTCCCAGTTATTAATACATCCATGTTAATTTTTATTGTAAATTAGAATATGAGGCAAAATAAATTAAAATTTTTTTTATTTTTTTCACTCTTAGCTTTAATTTCTTATAATATAAATTCAAGTGAAGTTGATTATAATCCAACATCAGAGGTTATAAATTCATTCGGTAAGACTGCTGATAGTTTAATTTCTCTTCTAACAATTGAACAAAAAGCGTCACAAATGTTAAGCACCTCTAAATCGATCCCTGAGCATGGGATAGAAATGTATAACTGGTGGAATGAAGCATTACATGGGGTTGCTAGATCAGCAAAAGCAACTGTTTTTCCCCAAGCAATTGCGATGGGAGCTACATTTGATCCAGATTTGATAAGAAAAACAGCGGATGCTATTTCAACAGAGGCAAGAGCAATGTATAATATATTTAGTTCAAAAGGAATGAGAATAGAATATACCGGCTTAACTTTTTGGTCACCCAATATCAATATTTTTAGAGACCCCAGATGGGGAAGAGGTCATGAAACCTATGGGGAAGATCCTTATTTAACCGGAAAAATTGGAAAAGCATTTGTTAATGGCTTACAAGGAAATCACTCTAAGTATTTGAAGGTTGCTGCAGGGGCAAAACATTTTGCTGTTCATTCAGGCCCAGAGGCAATTAGGCATAGTTTTAATGTAACAGTTAGCCCTCAGGATTTAAGTGAAACATATCTTCCCGCTTTTAAAGAATTAGTTGATGCAAATGTAGAAATAGTAATGTGTGCTTATAATAGACTAAATGATAAGCCATGTTGCGGAAGCAAATCCTTATTAAATGATCTGCTTAGAGAAAATTGGGGGTTCAAAGGCCATGTTGTTTCTGATTGTGGTGCTATAAACGATATAAAGTCAAATCATAATTTCACAATTTCTAATGAAGAAAGTGTTGCATATGCAATTAAGGGTGGAGTTGACCTTAACTGTGGATCATTATATAATTTAATTCCCAAAGCCATTGAAAAAGGCTATCTAAGTGAAAAAGATTTGGATAAATCGTTAAAACGATTAATGATGACAAGATTAAAGCTTGGAATATTAACAAAAGTTAATGATAATCCATACAAAGGTTTAAATGAGAATCATATAAACAACAAAAATCATATTAAGTTAGCAAGAGATGTGGCTTCTAAGTCAATAGTATTACTGAAAAATAAAAATAATATTCTTCCACTATCCAAAAATATAAATCGGCTTTTTATCACTGGTCCAAATGCTGCAAACGTAAATACATTACTTGCAAATTATAATGGATTAAGCCCAAATATTGTTACACCACTGGAAGGTATAACCACAAAAGTTTCAAATGGAACGATAGTAAGATTTAATAAAGGTGTTGATCTAACTCATACTAACGATAGAATGGAGTGGTCTTCAAGTTTAGCGGGTTCAAGTGATGTAACAATCGCAGTAATGGGTATTTCTGCATTAATAGAAGGTGAAGAGGGTGCTGCAATTTCGTCTGAAGCAAATGGTGATAGAAATACAATGTCACTGCCAAAAAATCAGATTGAATATCTTAGAAAATTAAGAAAAAGTGCCGGTGATAAACCAATAGTTTTAGTTATAAAATCAGGGTCTGCTATTGAACTTACAGAAATTTCTAAATATGTTGATGCTATTATTTATGCTTGGTATTTGGGTGAACAAGGTGGAAATGCAATAGCTGATATTATTTTTGGTGATGTAAATCCGTCGGGTAAATTACCAATAACAATTCCTGAATCCCTTTCACATCTTCCAGATTACACTGATTACAATATGGATAATAGAACTTACAAATTCACAAATCATAAACCAATGTATCCTTTTGGATTTGGATTAAGCTATTCCAGTTTTGATTATTCCGACCTTTCACTCAAAAAAAATAAAATAAATATTGGTGATTCAATTGAATTGAATTTTGAAGTCTTTAATAATAGCAATATCCCGGGTGAAGAAGTTGTACAAGTATACATAAATGATATGGAAGCTTCTTTTAGAACACCCAATTCATCACTGATATTTTTTAAAAGAATTCACCTAAATTCTGGTGAAAAAAAGAAAATTAATTTACTCATTGACGATAACACTATGGGGTCTTACAATGAAAAAGGTGTGAAAGAAATAGAACCAGGAAATTTTAAGATATTTGTTGGTGGAAGTTCGCCTGGTGACCGAAGTAAAGAGCTTGGGAAGATGATTAAAGAGATAAGTTTCACTGTTCGATAATTTATATGAAAAAGCTAGTATTAAAATCAATAAAATATTTTTTTATAATTTTTTTCTTATCAATTTATGGTCAAGAAAAATTTTCAAACCCTATAATAAGAGGGGGATATCCAGATCCCTCAATTTGTAAAGTCGGAGACACTTTCTATTTAGTTAATTCTTCTTTTGAATATTTTCCAGGCTTACCAATTCATAAAAGCAAAGATCTTGTTAATTGGGAATTAATTGGGTACGGACTACACAGAAAATCTCAGGTTGATTCAATAGTAAATTTGATCGATGTTCAGTCAAATGGTGGAATTCATGCTCCAACTATAAGGCATAAAGATGGAGTTTATTATATAATCACTACCAACGTTTATTATGATGAGAAACAGAAGAAAGCTGAAATGGTAAACTTTATTATTACCGCTAAAAATCCTGTGGGCCCATGGTCGGATCCAATACATATTTTGGGAGCCCCTGGAATTGATCCAGACTTATTTTTTGATGATAATGGCAAGGTATGGTATGTAGGTAATCAAATGCCTGAAAATCCAAATTTTAATGGTGAAGGAGAGATATGGCTTCAAGAACTAGATATAAATGAATTTAAATTAGTAGGAGAAAAATATTTATTGTGGCGAGGCGCTTGTGGAGGTGTTTGGGCTGAAGGACCACATATGTATAAAAAAGATGGAAGATATTATTTATTAATTGCAGAAGGGGGCACAAGTTTTAATCATGCTGTAATGGTGGCATTAAGTGATAATGTTGAAGGCCCTTACATATCAAACCCACGAAATCCCATAATAACATCAAGACACCTTTCTTATGATAATTGGGTGAATAGCACAGGCCATGGCGATATAATTGAATTAGATGATGGAAGAAATTACATGGTTTTACTGGGTATTAGAAATCAGATTGAAAGAGGTTCTAACATGGGAAGAGAAACTTTTCTTGCCCCTATTACTTGGGAAAGAGAGCCATTTGAATGGAAAGAAACTAAACACTTATGGCCAGTAGTATCTCCTAAAACAGGTCGTATAGAATTGTCAAATGATTTTGTCTTTATTAACTCTATTCAAAACTTAGAAACATCTTTTAAGGACAATTTTGAATCAGATAAACTGAATCTAAAATGGAACTTTAGGCGCTACCCTATTGAGAATATATTTCATTTAAACAAAAAAGATAAACGTCTAAATTTAATTTGCCATCCAAATCAGATAAAAGAAAGAGGTAGAGCCGCCCTATTGGGATTTAAACAAACTGAATCAAGTTTTGAATACTTAACACAAATGCATTTTGAACCGAATACCGATGGGTCTGAAGCAGGAATTAGTTTTTTTCAAAAAGACGATAATTATATTAATTTTACTTTAATTAAAGATAATGGCAAACACTATCTTCAAGCCTATGTTGTCAAAAACGGTGAATTAATATCAACAAAAAAAGAACACCTTGAACAATTCAAAGGTCAAATAAAATTTAAAGTGATTGCCGACAAAGAAGCTTATAAACTTTATTTTTCAACAAAAGGGGCCTATTTTAATTTATTTGCCACTTTTGATGGTTCTTCCCTAAAAAGTAATGGATATACAGGGGCTCACTTAGGTCTTTATGCAACTTCAAATGGAAAAAAAACAAAAGATTCAGCTTCTTTTGACTATGTTAATTATCTGATAAAAAAGAAATAATATATTGTATATGCAATCATACTGAAACTGATTAAAAAACTTAGTTTCACAAGTGATTTATTCTGGGGATTTTTTCTGATTAAAATTCTGATTATCCAGTTTAAGACAAATAATGTTATAATTACAATTAATGGTGTATACATAAATCAAAATTAGATTAAATTCCTTTTAATCTCTCATAAAACTTACTAAATTCTTCTGAGTAGTTTCTGTTATTTCTGAATGATCTTCTTTCTTTAACTTTTAGTGCATCCATTTTTTCGTTTGTTTCGTCTAATTGAATTTGCTCTTTATTATTTTTTTCTATTACATAAGACCATATATAAGGAGAAGCATTTTTATCAAATCCTTTTTGTCCTAGTTTTAAATTCCAAAAAATTAGTTCATCATTTTCATTTGACATGATGAAGTGACCATTAGACAAAATAATGAGTTGCTGAATTTTTTTCTCACCAATAAATGGTTTTAGCATTTCATGATTTTTAGGAAACTCTTTGGTAAAAACAGGCATTGATTTATCGAACAATGAGTAGTATGTAAACATATAAGAGTCCTCTAATTCAATTTGAGCAGACCAAAGTATACTATTAAAGTATGTGGCTCTTGTATTTATATCTTTATACTCAACATTATTTTTATCAAGTGCTTCTGCTATTTTATAATGAGCTATACCTTTAAATGTTAAAGTAGTAAGCAGGTATGTAGAGCTTATAATTAACCCTAATGAATTATAGAGTTTTCTTTTTCTTGAAAGTCTATTTTGAAATGCTGTTAGTAGTAGGAATGTTAAAAATGGCAGGGTGTATACTGGGTCAATAATAAATATATTTTCTATAGCTATACGCCACTCAAAAGGCCAAAATAATTGAGTACCCCAAGTGGTTTGAGCGTCAAGTAATGGGTGAGTAATGATCGCCAGAAAAAACATTTTTAGCCAATCAAAGTAACTAACATTCTGATATTTGGAATATATTTTATTTAAAATCCATGCCAGTATAGGGGCGGAAACGAATGGAAATAAAAGTGAATGTGAAAACCCTCTGTGCATCACTGAGGCTGTAAGATCATCAACAAAAAACCTTGAAATAATATCTAAGTCAGGGATTGTTCCTGCTAATGCTCCAAGTACAATTGCCTTATTTCCTATCTTTTTTCCAAGAGAAGCTTCTGCAACCGATGCTCCTAAAACTATTTGAGTTAACGAGTCCATAAAAAAAGGGCTTTTATAAAAAACTATAAAAGCCCTTCAATAATTATTCCTTAAATTAATAAGTAATCATTAGACTTTCTTCTTCAATCCATGTGCCTACAGGCGCATCTCTCATAGCTTTCCATTCGTTGTCTGCATTTCTCTTTTTCATTCTCTCCTCTAAGCCATTGAAGTAGGCCGCTCTTGATTCGCCTAAAATGACCATAACATAATCACCACTTTCTGTCCCTCCAAAAACTGGTTCAAGCATTAAAGTGATATATTTATTATTTAGCTTTATGTCATTCTGAATTTGTTTCTTTTGCATTTCTTCAAAAGCACTTCTTTCCCCCCAACCAACATCAACAGTAACGTGTCTTCTGTATGTATGTTTAGGTAATTCTTCCATTAGGTTCATCCCTTCTGGAACGTAACTAAGGTCTGGTCTCATCTTAAAAACATGACCCATCACAAATTCAGTATTTGTTCCTTCGAAAGCATTTTCTCCATTCATTTCTCTGAATTTTGCTAAAACCTTAGGTCTTACATTTTCATTAAAATTTTTATCCCACGCCTCGTATTTAGCAAGACTTTCAAATGCTTGAGTAAAGTAAACTGAATTTCCATCCATTTCGGTAAGTAAAAACGTTCTTGGTGCATTTTCATCCATTTCTAATATTAGGTTTTTCCAGTCATTCATCAATTTTTCGGCTTTCTGTTGATTGGATGTTTCCCACTCATTAGAAATAACATATTCTGGAAGCTGTGCAAATGTTACTAAAGTTATTAGTAAACAAAATGTACTGATTATTATCTTTTTCATTGTAAATTATTTTTTAGTTAGTTCGGCAATTTAGAAATTTTTTAAATATTTTGTCTTTCAAAGTTATTTAAATTGAATAAAAAATTAATTATTGTACGTCATTCTAAATCATCATGGAAAGATTTAAGTTTAGATGATTTCAATAGGCCGTTGAACAAAAGAGGAAAAGAAGATGGCCCTATTATTTCAAATTACCTGAGTAAAAAAACAAATTTCATTGATTTTCTCCACTCAAGCAGCTCAGTCAGAACATTTGAAACCTCAAAATTTTTTACGGATAGAATTAAATTTGGTAAGGTTAAGTATGATGATAACCTATATCACAGTTCCTCTGAATCAATACTAAATTTGATAAAGAATTATTCAAATGAATATTCTTCAGTTATGCTTATCGCTCATAATCCAGGATTAACCCATCTCATCAATCAAATAACGAATATCTCATTAGATAATTTACCAACAACCGGCCTGGCTGAAATTCACTTTTCTTGTAACAAATGGAATGAAATTTCATCTAAAAACAGCAATTTGATTGATTTAAAATTTCCCAAGCAATTAAAATAATTTTATATATTTATCCCACTAACCAAATATTTATTTTATGACACTTATAATGATTTTACAGTTGATTATTGCAATTGGACTGATAAACGTTTGGCTTTTTAGATTCAATAAGGCCACTGAGTACAGAGGCGGAAATGCAAAAAATATGAAGGAAGAATTTGTTGCATATGGGCTTCCGGTATGGTTGATGTATTTTGTTGGAGCCATGAAAGTATCTATTGCGCTAATGTTGGTTGTTAGCTTTTGGTTTGAACAATTACTTGTTTACAACCTTGTTGCTTTAGCTGCTCTAATGATTGCTGCGGTACTTATGCATGTTAAGGTCAAAGATCCGCTAAAGAAGTCTTATCCTGCACTATCAATTTTATTTATGATAGCATTGATAATGTATTTCACAATGGGGTAAGAAAATCGTTTCTGTTATTACATTTTTTTATAAATTGGAAGCATGAGATACTGCTTTTTATTTATCATATTCTTTGTATGTAATTTTAATTTAATTTTAGGCAACGATTATATAGTCAAAAGCTATGACAATCATAATCTTCATGGTACCCTAATTGAATCAGAAAGTCTAAATTCAACTTTAGCAGTTATTATTGCAGGATCTGGTCCTACCGACAGGGATGGCAATAATGTTAATATAAAAGGCAACTATTTAATGATGTTAGCTGAAGGCCTTAATGAAAACGGGATTAGTACATTTAGATATGATAAAAGAGGGGTTGGTAAAAGTTTAGGTGATATAACAAGCGCCGATGAAATTAAATTTACTGATTATATAAATGATGCTATCAGTATAATTAACCACTTTAGGGAAACGAAAAAGTATAAAAGAATTACAGTAATTGGTCATAGTGAAGGTGCGTTAATAGGTATGATAGCTAGTAGGTCAATTGCTGACAGTTTTATTTCTATTGCAGGAGCTGGAGAAGATTATCTAACGCTAATTGAAAGACAACTTTCAATACAGCCCGAGTATATCAAGTCAATGTCAACTCCCATTTTAAAGCAACTAAAAAATAAAAAACTAGTTGATTCAGTACCCCCACTAATGAATAGTTTATTTAGAACGGATGTTCAAATGTACCTGATTGATGCATCAAGTTATCTGCCTATAGTTGAAATATCTAAATTAGATATCCCGGTTTTGATCATTCAAGGGACACATGACATTCAGATTGATGTTGATGATGCAATTAAATTAGATATGGCTGCAAAAAACTCACAGTTAAAGCTTATTGAAGGAATGAATCATGTATTTAGGCAGGCTAGTGAAAATAGATTATTAAATATCCAGACATACGGGAATCCAAATATTCCTATTGATAATAATATGGTTGATTTAGTTTCTGAATTTATTATAAATAAGACATAAAAAAAACCGCCTCGGAAGGCGGTTTTTTAAATTATTTCAATTTTTCTTTTTATTAAAGCTTAAAGAAAATTGATAGAGATGGTGTAGCATTAACATTGTTAATTTCACCGTCCCAACCGAACATCATAGAAGAATCATCTCCTTCTTTAACATACTGAAGTATGTTAGCCAGTTGGAAATTAATGATGATATTCTCACTTACAAAGTAATTCATACCTATACCAGAACCTAATCTAGTTTGAGCATCATCAAAACTATCACCACTAGTAGTACCAAATCCTACAGCCCACCATAATTTAGTTTTGTCTCCTAAATCCATAAAATAGTTATAGTAAGCCAAACCAAAATCAGTGTTAGAAACTTTCGTTCCATCAACGTCTGTACTCATAAGCCCTAAAGATACTCCGATAGCAGATTTTTCGTTTAAGAAGTAACCAGCTTGAGGAGCGATAGTGTTCATTTTAGTTTCAACACCACCCATATCCATAGAACCAAATGTAACTCCACCACCTAGAACCCAGTCACCAGCTTCATAACCGTAGCTAGCGTCCTGAGCATTAATAGTAGAAATACCAAAAAATAATACTGTAATAAAAAGTAATAATTTTTTCATTTTAAATCAATTTTTAGTTAATATGATGCAAATATACGAAATTATTTAAAAAGCAACTTTTTTTTTGCGATATCGACAAATAAAATCACATTTTATTGACGAATTTTTATCTGTTATCGCTTGATTAACAAGGGTTTAAGAAAAAAGGGTAAAAATCACTAAATTTGCCCAAAAATTAGTTAAAAAATGAGCAATTCACACCTATCATACAGAACATCTAACCCTGCATTAAATTCCAATACTTTTAAAAATCCTGTAAAAAATGGTTCTCTATATCTAGATAAAACAATGACAATAAAGGGAACTGTAGATAAAACAGCATTATCATTGGTACTGCTGATCATTTCAGCCTACTATACCTATTCCTCTGGAACGGAAAGTATGATTCTTATAGGATCCATTGGTGGCTTAGTTACAGCTCTCATTACAATATTTAATAAGGAGTGGTCTCCTTATACGGTTCCTTTATATGCTATTTTAGAAGGTTTAGCTTTAGGCTCATTATCCTACATTTATAATGTGCAATATGACGGAATCGTACTTCAGGCTATCTCGATAACTGTACTTGTTTTATTTTCTTTACTTTTTGCTTACAGGTCTAAAATCATAAAACCCACAGAAAATTTTAAATTAGGCTTATTTGCAGCAACGGGGGGAATCTTCCTGCTTTATTTAATAAGTTTTATCATGAGCTTTTTCGGTTCTGGAATATCCCTTTTGAGTCCTAATAATTCATCTTTATTAAGTATCGGTTTATCATTTGGGATCGTAATTGTAGCGGCCTTAAATCTGGTTATAGATTTTGATTTTATTGAAGAAGGATCAGAGAAGGGAGCACCTAAATATATGGAATGGTATGGAGCTTTTGGCCTTC
Organism: uncultured Bacteroidota bacterium; assembly: GCA_902626585.1. Taxonomy (GTDB): domain Bacteria; phylum Bacteroidota; class Bacteroidia; order Flavobacteriales; family Flavobacteriaceae; genus MED-G13. The sequence continues at coordinate 659 of CACOGA010000012.1, read as the reverse complement.
TGGTAACTTTAATCTGGCTTTATTTAGAGTTATTAAGGTTATTAGCAAAAATGAAAAATAGATAATCAGATAATTTTTGGTATTTCCATTATGTCAATGACAAATGCAAGACCAAATACCTCTCTTAGCTGTATTTTCTTAATTGCATTATCATCATAGAGGGCTTGAACAATCAGGGTAGTTGACAAATAGTCGTTAATTTTCATAAAAACCGATAGAGTATAATCTACGTCAATATTATCAGCTTTATATAGATAATCTGAATACAGATTTACCCTTTGTTCGAGGGTTACATTTTCAACTAATTCAAACTTGTAAAATGCACTAATGGAAGCTCCTAGTTCAAACCTAGAGTTCTGACCTCTTGGAATACCAAAATACTCTTCATCTTCATTCAGGTCATTAGTAAATTTCTTACTTGCAAGAATTAATCTTCCTGTTATTGGTGCAAAATTTATCCAAAGAGAGTTGCTTTCTTTCCAATAAACACCAACCCCTAACTGGATGTAAGCCGGAGAAAAAATCCTGGTTTTTTCGGTTCTAATTTCATTCCCCTCATCGTTGGTTGAATATTTAAACCCTTTTGCAAATTGTGTTTTAAAGTTTAGAAAACTAGAAAAGCTAAATTTTTCAATAAACTTCTTACCCATAACAGAGTT
>CACOGA010000011.1 GCA_902626585.1 uncultured Bacteroidota bacterium | reverse complement strand
AAATTAAAAGAAATACAAAATCTAATAAAGTTTGTTGCCAAATCTGGTGCGAGCGAAGTTAGTTTAGAGATGGAGGATGTTAAAATCACTGTAAAGACCAATCAAGAACCTCGGCAAGTATTAGTTCAAGAACCTGTTGTTGTTCCGCAACCCCAAGCGCCTGTCTCACCACCGCCAGTAGTCCAAGTTGATGCCCCAATCGAATCATCGCCTAAAGAAGACTCTAACCTAATCACTATAAAATCACCTATCATCGGCACTTTTTATAGAAAGCCTTCACCCGATAAACCATCATTTGTTGAAGTCGGCGACTCTATCTCCGAAGGTACTGTCCTATGTGTTATTGAGGCTATGAAGTTATTCAATGATATCGAGTCTGAGGTCTCTGGAAAAATTGTAAAGATATTAGTAGACGACACAAGTCCGGTTGAGTTTGACCAGCCTCTTTTCTTAGTTGATCCCTCTTAAATAAATAATTAAATATGTTTAAAAAGATATTAATTGCCAACAGAGGTGAAATTGCCTTACGTGTTATACGAACCTGTAAAGAAATGGGTATTAAAACAGTTGCTGTATATTCTACTGCAGACGCTGAGAGTATACATGTTAAGTTTGCTGATGAGGCAGTATGTATTGGCCCAGCTCCAAGCACCGACTCCTATTTGAAAATTTCTAATATCATAGCAGCTGCGGAAATAACAAATGCTGACGCGATTCATCCAGGTTATGGTTTTCTTTCTGAAAACGCAAAGTTCTCGAAGATCTGTGAGGAGCACAATATAAAGTTCATTGGGGCATCCCCTGAAATGATAAATAAAATGGGAGACAAGGCTACTGCTAAGGCTACAATGGTTGAGGCGGGCGTGCCATGTGTTCCGGGTAGTGAAGGGATTATTGAATCTTTTACTCAATGTAAAAAATTAGCCAAACAAGTTGGATATCCAGTAATGCTAAAAGCTAGTGCAGGTGGAGGTGGAAAAGGGATGCGTGCTGTCTGGAAAGAAGATCAATTAGAGGACGCTTGGAATTCTGCAAGGGTAGAGTCTAAAGCAGCATTCGCAAATGACGACATGTATATGGAAAAGCTCATTGAAGAGCCCCGACACATTGAGATTCAAATTGTGGGGGACTCAAAGGGAAAAGCATGTCATTTATCAGAAAGAGACTGTTCAATTCAAAGACGACATCAAAAATTAACGGAGGAGGTTCCTTCACCTTTTATGACAGATAAATTAAGGGATGAAATGGGGAAGGCAGCTGTTAAAGCCGCGGAATATATAAAGTATGAAGGGGTTGGTACAGTTGAATTTTTAGTAGATAAAAACAGAAAGTTCTATTTCATGGAGATGAACACCAGGATTCAGGTTGAACATCCTATAACTGAACAGGTAATTGACTATGATTTAATCAGGGAACAAATTATGGTTGCTGCAGGAACTAAAATATCAGGAAAAAATTACATGCCACAACTCCATTCAATTGAATGTAGAATAAATGCAGAGGACCCACACAATAACTTTAGGCCATCACCAGGAAAAATAACTAATTTGCATTTACCAGGAGGACATGGCATTAGAATCGATACGCATGTTTATTCTGAATACACGATTCCGCCTAATTACGACTCAATGATTGCAAAATTGGTCACCACAGCTCAAACCAGAGAAGAGGCAATAGATAAAATGAGAAGAGCACTTGATGAGTTCGTGATTGAGGGAATAAAAACCACAATTCCCTTTCACAGAAAGTTGATGGATACAAAGGCGTATGTTGAGGGAAATTATACCACGAAGTTTATGGAAGACTTTTCAATGGAAGATTAATATGAAGAATATTGTTGTTTTGGGCTGCGGCCTTGTAGGTAGAGTAATGGCAGAGGATCTTTCAAAAGACCACAATGTCACATCAGTTGATATATCCAAAGAAAACCTGGACAAAATCAAATCAAATAAGATTAACAAAATTTGTAAAGATGTGTCTGAAGAAACGATTTTAAATGAAATAATAAAAGATTTTGATTTAGTAGTTGGTGCATTACCAGGTTTTATGGGCTACGAGACAATGAAGCGGGTTATACTGGCAAAAAAGAACATTGTAGATATTTCGTTTTACCCTGAAGACCCCTTTGGACTAGATCAATTAGCAAAGGAAAATAATGTTGTAGCTGTTATGGATTGCGGTGTAGCACCAGGTATGGGCAACATAATATTCTCTCACCATGACAAGATGATGCAAATAACCGATTATGAGTGCTTAGTTGGGGGATTACCTAAAAAGAGAGATTGGCCGTTTGAGTACCAGGCTGTTTTTTCACCAATTGATGTAATTGAAGAGTATATAAGACCAGCAAGATATGTTGTGAATAAATCCTTGGTAATTAAAGAGGCGCTTTCGGACACCGAGTTGGTTGATTTTGAAGAAATCGGAACACTTGAGAGCTGGAATTCAGATGGATTAAGAACATTAATTCAAACCATGAGTCATGTTCCGAATATGATAGAAAAAACATTGAGATATCCAGGATGTGTAGAGTACCTAAAAGTATTACGTGAATGTGGATACTTTTCATATAAACCTATTGAAATTAACGGAAGTATGATTAGGCCAATAGATTTAACAGCTAAATTGTTATTCCCCAAATGGCAGATGCAGGATGGGGATGAAGACTTCACAGTGATGAGAATAAGAATCTCTGGAGTTGAAGAAAATAAAAATGTCCAATATACCTATACGCTTCTAGACAGATATCAAAATGATACTATTTCAATGGCTAGAACAACCGGATTTACTTGCACTTCAGTTGCAAACCTTGTTTTAGAAAATAAGTTTACAAAAGTTGGGATTTCACCTCCTGAATTTTTAGGAGAACACTTTAATTATATAAACAATTACTTGAAAGATAGAGGAGTTATTTACAAAGCCTTAAAAAGATAAGGCAGACTTCCAAAATTTAATTTTGCACATCATATTAAAAAAGCATATACTGATGTTTTTTGTAAATTTATGATAGATTGAATTTATGAGAACAATAAAATTAATTCCAGCCCTTCTGTTCTTTTTGCTATGTTTTACAAAAGAGCATCTAATTGCTCAGACAGACGGGGAATCTTTCACAATTTATCTGATTAGACACTCTGAAAAAGACATTTTGTCTGAAAATCAATTGGACCCACCTTTAACAACATGTGGAATAGAAAGATCTGAGTATTTAAGTTCATTTTTTGAAGACACCAATATTAAAAAAGTTTACAGCACAAATTATTTAAGAACAATAAAAACAGCAATGCCAACGGCTTTGTCTAAAAAAGTAAGTATACAATATTATGACTCAAATAATTTGATGCTTTTTTCTGAACAACTATTAAATTTAAAACAAAACAGCTTGGTTGTTGGTCATAGTAACACAACGCCAATATTAGCTGGACTATTAACAGGTAATAACATGAATGCTTTTGACGAAAACATTTACAACAGGATATATAAAGTTATTATCAGTCAAAATAATAAGAAACTATTTGTGTTTGAGACGTCTTTTGATTGTAATTAATAATATATTGCATTAACCTTTATGAGAATGAGAAATTTTATATTAACATTAATTTTTTTATATCTTTTTCAAAACCTCTGTTTTGCTCAATTTGTTACTATTGACAATTACTCGGTTAATAATCTTGGTCAAGCTCAATTATCCATACAGGGGCAGCAAGGCAAATACTATATTCTTCATGCACAACACAACTCGGAATTTAATTGGGCAACATCTCTTACCATCGGCTTAAATGGTACTATGATTATTTCGGAACCATCACAGGCCTATCCGCTAGAAAACTATTCTATAACAGAGCACGATATTGATAACCCAGATGATTATGATGGAGACGGAATTGATGACATCACAGAATTCAATAACATGCCTACTGATTCACCTTTCAATTATGCGCCAGCGATTGATTTTATTGATGGATCAACTTCAATCCCGGATGCTGATACATTTATGGAGCTAGCCACTGTTAATAATGTAAGTTGGGCCCCGTTTTTAGATGATCAGCTTTATGTTAAGTTTGGAATATTAGATAGAGACACACCTAATCCGAAAGTTTATTTTATCAACAGCAATACATACACAATTCACGCTAGCTTTTGGAACGGTATCGGTGCTTCAGTCACTGGTGATGACGCATCTGGCGAAATCGTTTTTAATCCAAATACAATATTACCAACAGGAATAATTGGAACTTACTCTTTTAATTTCTCTTTTGGTGACGCATATAATTTTGAGGACACCCAAAGAACCTATGAATTATTAGTAGCAAGTATGCCGTTTCTGCAAAACAACATGAATCATTTTATAGGACAGGCAGATGAAAATGACCACTTAAATAATTATGCTGATGAGTTTGTAGATTCAAGATTTGATGTGGTTTTGGAGACGGATGTTTTTGCCGAAGTAAACTATATACCCTTTCATTTAGCTGAAGGATATGGATATTTTAGACACATGCAAAATCTTAATGAGACGCCTGGAAGTAGAGACATTGTTCTTTATGATGCCTTGCCTAATTCATTGCCCAGGGTTGGAGGTATTATTACATCTGTTGTTCAAACACCGCTTTCTCATGTAAACCTAAGGGCTATTCAAGATAATGTTCCTAATGCATACATAGCTGACCCTCTTTCTATAAACGAAATAGCAAGCCTATTAAACGGCTATATATATTATAAGGTTGAAAATGAGAGTTTTGAAATCAGAGAAGCCACTCTTGATGAGGTCAACGACTGGTATGAAAATATTAGGCCATCTGAACCACAGTTTCCAATACGTGATTTGAGCATCACTGAAATATTACCACTTGCGGATATTGATTTTGAAATGTCAACTGCATTTGGTGCAAAATGTGCAAATGTTTCAACGATGAGGACTTTCCAATTTCCTGAGGGTACTATTCCAGATGGATTCGGCATTCCATTTTATTATTATGATGAATTTATGCAGTTTAACAATTTTTATGAGGAAGTTCAAATAATGATTGACAACCCTAGTTTCCAATATGATATAAATTTTAGGGTCGACAGGCTTCAATCACTAAGAACAGCAATTAAAGATGCGCCTATGCCCCAGTGGATGTTAGACGATCTTCAAGCCATGCATGATGCTTTCCCAGAAGGTACAGCTGTCCGTGTTAGATCTAGCACTAATAATGAAGATCTTCCCGGATTTAGTGGAGCGGGCCTATATACATCTAAGACTCAATATCCTGATGAGGGCCATATTTCAAAATCTGTGAAGCAAGTTTTTGCTAGTATGTGGAATTTTAGGGCTTATGAAGAAAGAGATTTTTATAGAATTGATCATTTTTCAGCAGCCATGGGACTACTCTGCCACCCAAATTATCAGCAGGAACAATCAAATGGTGTGGGAATAAGTATAGACCCAATTTATGAAACTGAGGATACATTTTATCTTAATACCCAAGTTGGTGAATCATTGATAACTAACCCAGACCCAAATTCTGTTCCTGAGGAAATTTTATTATACAGAGACCCTACACAGTCAGGAGGCTACTTAGTTTTAAGGCTTTCAAACTTAGTTAATGCTGGAGAGCTTATTATGGATGACGAATATCTAAATCAAATGCGAGACTATTTGACTGTAATTCATGATGAATTTGCCATTCTTTATGATGTTGCTGGTCAAGAAGACTTTGCCATGGATATTGAATATAAAGTAACTGCCCAAAACCAACTAGCCATCAAACAAGCTAGGCCTTGGGTATCCTTCTGGGCAGACATAAATGGCGACTTTGATTTGGCCGTTGATGCTATAATAAATCCTGAGACATCATCAAGCTTAGGAGATGGTGAGCTAGTAACGGTTACTATTGCAAATTATGGATTGAACGATATGAGTAATTTTGATATTCATCTTGTATTTGGTGATGAGATAGTTGAAACGATTACGATTACTGAGATTATTGAGCCTTTTGAAGAATCAAATTTTCAATTTACAGTTCCACTAGATTTATCTAATAACGGTGATTATGAAATCACAGTTAATCTTAGTCATCCTGACGATGTATATGAGAATAACGATTCGTTAACAACCACGGTAAGCAACATACTACAGTATGATGCTTCACTGGAAATAGAAGCCCTTAGGGTTTTATGCGGCGATATAGTCGAAGTAGATTTGACGATTTCTAATTTAGGAGATGCAACAATTAACGAAATTGAAATTGAGACCTTGGTAAACGGAGTTTCGACATTGGTTAATTACGGGTCTTTCGAAATTGCATATTCAGAACAAGAAAATATCACGCTAGTTTTGGATCAAAATCTTCAAGAATCAAATGATATCTTATTAGATATTATTTCTATTAACAATCAAAATGATGAAAGCACTGCCAATGACATTGTCACAACTACTACAACACTTGACTCACCATATGATATTGTTACTTTTATTATTAATCCCGACAATTACCCCGAGGAAACATCTTGGAAATTATATGACAGTACGACAAATGAAATTGTTCACACGGGTTCATTAAATTCAGACACAGATTATTATATCGAAGACATTTGTGTAAATTTTGACTCTTGTTTTACCCTGGATTTCTTTGACTCATATGGTGATGGAATTTGTTGCGGATATGGAGAAGGGAATTTTATGATGATTGATTTAAACGGAAATGTGATTTTTGAGAATGATGGCATTTTTGACAATTTTACACAGGAAACATTTTGTTTAGGTGAAAATGGATGTGAAATTGCAGCCGAAGTCAATGTTACAAATACAAGCTCTGAGGACACTAATGATGGATTGATTTCAATTGTTGTTTCATCTGGGGTTGGCCCATACCAGTATAGTATTGATGGCGGCTTAAATTACTCGGAATCAAATACTTTTACAGACTTATCTCCAGGTGACTACAATATCTCAATTATTGGTTCTGCAGGTACATGTGAGTTTGAACAAGATGTTGCAATTCAGTTTTGCAGCTTAACAGCTGTTGATGTGCAGGCTACTGGAGTTCCATCAAGTATATCAACTGATGGAAGTATTACAATAACTCCAAATTCTGGTGAAGGCCCTTATCAATATAGCATTGATGGTGGACAGACATTTTTCGAGGACAACTTTTTCCCAGGCTTACCTTCAGGGCTATATAACGTTGTTGTGATTGACTCACAAAACATATGCTCATTCGAGGATTCAGTTCGAGTTGAAATTGAATCCGTAATAATAAATGAGATTAATTATAGGTCTGGTGATGAATTTAGCTCAAATGATTGGATTGAGTTATATAATCCGAAATCATACCCGATTGACTTGTCAGATTGGCAAATTAGAGATGATAATAATAACCACATTTACTACATTCCAGAGTCAATACAAATTGAACCTGAAGGTTTTCTCGTAATTGTTCGTGATGAGCTTGATTTTAGTAGCTCATACCCAGGAATTCCGCACATAGGTGAATTAGGTTTTGGTCTAGGTGGCTCTGATGCGGTCAGATTATTTAATTCGGCGAGTAAACTAATTGATGAGGTTGACTATGACACTGATAATTCCAATCCAAATTGCGATCATACTCTAAATATGATTGATTCTTACGGAGATGGTTGGAACGGAAATGCTGTATCGGTTGTAGTAAACGGCCAAATTGTAATAGAGGAAGCAACATTCCAAAACGGATATTTTGAAGATATTTTATTTGAAGCCACCCATGGAGATACAATTCAGCTAATTTGGTATTCTGGAAGTTGGTCAGAAGAAGTTTCCTTTGAAATTCTTGACGGCTACGGAAATATAATTTCATCAGGACATTATGGGGATACTTTAGAGGATGAAAACGTGTTAGCATATTGTTCTGAAAACGTTTCATATTGGGGCCTATGTGCTGACGGCACTGGCTATACACTAGAACTAATCAGCCCAGAATTAGATAATTCGGTTGCCGAAAATTGGGACTGTATAAACGAGTTTGGAAGCCCTAATGCACCAAATACCTCAAACCTGTCAATACCATCCGATATTCAGCTTGACAATATAAAAATTTATCCGAATCCTGTAGATGATATTTTACAAATTAGTGGGAACCTAGAGTCTTATAATATTGAAATTTATTCTTTAACCGGTCAAAAGATTTACACAGCATTTAACATATCAAATGTTGATATGAGTCTATATGCAAATGGTATTTATATTATAAAAGTTTATCATGGTAATTCAACCACAATAAAACGCATTATAAAGTCTAATTAATTTCTATTAATAAACTTTCTTTCAATTCTTTCAGATAAATTGGTTAAAATTTCATAGGAGATAGTTCCAACGGTTTTTGCAAAAACCTCAGCGTTATTTTCCTCATTAAATATAATTACCTCATCCCCTTCTTCAGATTTTATTCCGTTCAGGTTTACCATGAATACATCCATACAAATATTACCAATTACTTTTGCCTTTTTGCTATTTATAATTACATACGCATTTTTTGAAAATGATCTACTAATTCCATCAGCGTGCCCCAGAGGAATTACACCAACCCTTATTTGTTCTTCACAGAAATAGGCTCTGTTATACCCGATCGTATCCCCTTTTTTAGCTTCAATTATTTGAGCAATAACAGATTTTAATCTATGAACTGGTTTTAGCTTTTGATTCAAATAATTGCTATATCCATAGAGTCCAATTCCAACTCTTACCATGTCAAATTCACATTGCGGATAATTTAAAACACCAGATGTATTTGACATATGTAGAATTGTATTATATGAAATTTCCGATTTGATATTTGACGTTATTTTCTTAAATAAATTTATCTGAGATAATGTGAATTTTGATTCTTTTACATCGTCAGTTGCTGCTAAATGAGAATACAAACTAATCAGCCTAATATGATCGTAATTATTAATTTTATCAATTGCTTTTCTAGCTTCTTCTTCATTGAATCCAACTCTATTTAAACCTGTATTAATTTTAAAGTGACACGGATATTTTTTGATGTTATTAGAGCTTAAATAATTATGAAAATTTTCAAGAAAATAAAATGAGTAAAGGCTGGGCTCTAAATTATATTCTACAATTTCCGAGAAGGACGCAACCTGTGGAAGTAGTACTAATATAGGAGTTTTAACTCCAGATTTTCTAAGTACAGCTCCTTCACTTGCAAATGCAACTGCAAAATAATCAACATTCAGCGATTCTAATTTTTTTGCAATTTCTGCACTATTAGACCCATAGCCATTAGCCTTTACTACAGCCATGATTTTGGTTTTTGTCATTGAAGAAATAACATTGAAATTGTGTTCAAGAGCTTTAAGATCAATCTCTAATACGGTCTTTTTCAATCTTTACTTTTTTTCTTATTCAATTTTTTAAAATAGGCAGATCTGCTTAATGGCATGTATTCATCTCCTTTCCCAAGTAGAATTCTTTTTTTACTTTTTGTTTTTCGGTAGCTATATTGAGCAAGGCCACCAGTTTTAGGACATATTGCATGTACTTTTGTAACATATTCTGCAGTAGCCATGAGATTAGCCATATTTTTAAATGGAATTCCTTTATAGTCCATATCTAATCCGGCTACTATGACTCTTATTCCACGATTGGCAAGTGTGTTGCAAATCTCCACAATATCGTCATCGAAAAACTGTGCCTCATCAATTCCTACTACTTTAAAACCTTTTACTTTTTTATAAATTTCTGAGGACTTCTTAATCGTTTTGCACTCAATAACTGAATCATCATGTGACACTACAGTATTTTTTTTATCCCTAGTGTCAACCATGGGTTTGAAAATAATGACTCCCAAATTTGCATATTGAGCTCTTCTTACCCTTCTGATTAACTCCTCGGTCTTTCCAGAAAACATTGAACCACAAACAACCTCAATCCATCCTGTTTGTTTACTAAAGTTTAAAGTATTTTCAAGAAACATTTTGTAAATTTAAAAAGTTGATAGCTTAATTGATTTCCCTAATTGAATCAAATAAATTTAATAAAAAACAAGCTGATATTAACCTAAGTTAAATTTAATTTAAACATTTTTTTATGAGCAAGCTATTCATCATACCAACACCAATAGGGAATTTAGGCGATATCACATTTCGAGCAATTGATACACTTAAATCAGTAGATTTAATTTTGGCTGAGGATACTAGAACCTCTCTTAAATTATTAAGACACTACAATATTGAAAATAACGTTGAATCCTATCACATGTATAATGAACATAAAAAGTTAATTTCAATTATTGAGAAGCTAAATAGCGGTTTCGAAATTGCATTAATTTCTGATGCGGGAACACCTGGAATTTCTGATCCAGGATTTTTGTTGGTTCGTGAGTGTATTAAAAATAATATTATGATTGAGTGCCTGCCGGGGCCAACGGCCCTCATTCCAGCTCTGGTCAACTCAGGGTTACCCTCCGACAGATTTTTATTTGAAGGTTTTTTACCAGTGAAAAAAGGAAGAACTAAGAGACTAAAGCAATTATCTGCGGAAAACAAGACTATTATTTTCTATGAATCTCCCCATAGGATTTTGAAAACACTAAACGATCTATCATCTTACTTTAGTAAAGATAGTTATGTTAGTATTTCACGAGAACTTACAAAGATTCATGAGGAAACTTTTCGTGGAACAATTAACGATTCAATTGAATATTTTAAAAAAAAGAAACCTAAAGGCGAATTTGTGATCGTCTTTTCACCAAACTAAAAAATATGGATACAAATACAGTTATTACAAATTGGAAAAACGGTACTACAGAGTTTGAATGCATCAACCCTAACGGTGTTCCCACAATTCTTGGAACTAGCTCAGAGGGAGAAGAAAAGATAGCTTCACCCAAAGCAATTATGTTAGGGTCATTGGCAGTTTGCTCTGGCCTTGATGTTATCGCAATACTTAAAAAAATGAGAGTTGAATTAGATGATTTTAAAATTAATACAACAGCATCATTGACTGATGAGCACCCAAGGTATTATGATGAAGTTACAGTAGAGTATAATTTTTTTGGAAAGGATTTGGACAAAGAAAAAATCGAAAAATCCGTTGATTTATCAGTAACAAGGTATTGTGGTGTAATGGAAATGTTTAGAAGATTTTCCAAAGTAAATATCGAAATAAAGTATAACTAAAATTGTTAGAGAAAGCCAATAAACATATAAACGATAACAGGATTAGTTTTGATGAAGCTAATCATGATTATTTTGTAGATGGTAAAAAGATTAAATTTTCTGTTACAGAAATTATAGATAAGTTTTTTCCAAAATTTGATAAAGCATATTGGGCAGAGAGAAAGGCTAAAGAAAAATTAGACCAGGATCACATTGATTATGATTCTGAAATACTTAACTCAGTTATAAAACAAATTCTAGATAGTTGGGAGAAAAAGAGAGTCGATGCAGCGTCAAAAGGCACTATGCTACATGAGAAAATAGAAGATTTTTACAACTCCAAATTTCATGATGACTACCCCCCAGAATATGAATATTTCCAAAACTTTCATAACAAATACAAAAGACTAAAACCCTACAGAACAGAGTGGAGAATTTTTGATAAACATCTTTCATTGGCTGGCACTGTTGATATGGTCTATGAAAAAGAAAACGGTGAACTATTTATTTTTGATTGGAAAAGAACTTCAAAATTAGTTGATGAGAATAATCAGCTAATACTAAAGGATTTTAATTTTGGTTATCAAGGTTTATCTCAAGTAGCTGACAATAGTTATAACAGATACGCACTACAACAAAACGTATATAAATATATTATTGAAAATCATTATCAAAAAATAATAAGCTCAATGAACTTACTTGTTCTACACCCGGATTATAATGACTTTATACATTTAAAATTACCTGACATGAAAAAAGAGGCAGAATTTTTGATTGATCAGGCTAAAGCATTAAGCAAATAGTTTGGAAGAAAAACTAGACCCATACGCAGCACTAAGATTTAAGGAGTTCAACTTTTTTCTTGTTATAAGATTCATTCTAGTTTTTGGATGGTCCATGCAATTTATAATTGTAGAGTGGGAAGTATACAGTTTAACAAAGGATCCACTTTCTTTAGGATTGATTGGACTGGTAGAGGTAATACCTGCTATTTCTACGGCGCTATTTGCAGGACATATAGTAGATCAGCGGGAAAAGAAAATGCTCTTTCTTCAGTGTATTACAGCATTTTTATTAGTTGCTATAGGTTATTATTTTATTACAAGTCCCTACGTTTACGACAACTATGAAAACTCTCAAATCTTGTTGGGTATATATGTGTTGGTTTTTATGGGAGGGTTTATAAGAGCATTCATTGGGCCCACAATTTTTTCTTTGGTGGCTTTAATTGTACCCAAACGAGTATACCCAAATGCAGCAACATGGAGTAGCTCTACTTGGCAATTAGCGGTAGTTCTAGGCCCAGCATTTGCTGGTTTTTCTATAGCTTGGATTGGAGTTCACAATTCTATGGGCATAGTACTTGCCATCATTGTAGTTGGACTTTTGTTAATTGGATTTATAAAAAAGAAACCTATTTTAAACCCTAAGATTGGTGAACCAATATTTCAAAGTTTGAAAGCAGGATTGAGCTTTGTATATAAAACTAAAGCAATTTTAGTGGCCCTGACTCTTGATATGGTTGCTGTGTTATTTGGAGGCGCCATTGCACTACTGCCTATTTATGCTCAGGACATTTTAAATGTAGGTTCAGAAGGGTTTGGAATATTAAGGGCAGCACCAGCAGTTGGTTCAGTACTAATGATGGTTGCCTCTGCACACATACCACTTACAAGAAATGCTGGAAAGAAGTTGCTGCTAGCAATTTTTTGCTTTGGGGCTTCTATAATCTTATTTGGTATTTCTGATATTTTTTGGCTTTCGGTATTTGCCCTATTCATGTATGGATTAACAGACGGAGTATCGATGATTATCAGGCAAACAATTTTACAATTAAAAACACCGGATGAATTTAGAGGTAGAGTAGCATCAGTGAATTCAATATTTGTTGGCTCCTCAAATGAATTAGGGGCATTTGAAAGTGGAGCAACAGCTAAATTAATGGGTACTGTACCCGCAGTTGTTTTTGGAGGTGTGATGACAATATTAACTGTTGGATTTACGGCGATTAAATTTCCAAAATTTAGAAAATTAGACCTAACAAAAGATATGAATGAAAACAAATAATACATGAAAAAACTATTTATATTTCCATACATTTTTATACTATTTCAAATCAATGTTTTCGCTGTTCAGTCAGATACTTTAAATCTAGACGCAGCAATATTGAAAAGCGTTTTTATTAATGAGGTCAATCCAGCACTTTCCATTTCCGAAATTTCATATGATGAAAATGAAATTCAGCAGGTTAATTTTCAAGATGCAATCGATTTTTCTGCTGGACTTTGGATTACAAACAGTGAAAATCAAGCACAAGATAACCGAATGGCTATAAGGGGTTTTGGCGCCCGCTCAGCTTTTGGAATTAGAGGTCTAAAAATTATTCTAGACGGAGTGCCACTAACAACTCCGGATGGCCAATCACAAGTAGATAATATCCCTTTTCAGCTAATTGAGAATGTTGAGATTATGAAAAGCCTGTCATCCACAAGATATGGAAATGCATCGGGGGGAGTAGTTAGTATAAATACTTTTTCCAATCTTACTGACAAATATATTGTGGAGGCTGGTTATGGAAGTTATGGTTATAAAAATTTCAATGGAACATACTCAACAAGTAGTGAAAAGTCATCCACGATTTTAAATATTTCTCAGGCTGAGAGTGATGGATATAGAGACCATAGCAGTTACTTAAATAAGTCCTTATTTTTTAAGCACGCAAGGAAATTTCAAAATATGAATTTGAAACTCAATTTGCTTTATTTCGATAGCCCGTACGCTTTTGACCCAGGAGGATTAAATATTGAATCAGTTGAAGAAAATAGTTCACAAGCAAGAGATAGAAATGTACTTTATAATTCGCAAGAATCAATCAAACAAATTCAAACAGGAGTAGTTTTAGACTGGGATACAAAACTAGGTGAGATTAATTCAAATGTATATTACAGCAATCGAGATTTTGTTGGACTACTACCGTTTACAAATGGAGGTTATGTCGATTTAAACAGAGATTTTTCTGGAGCAGAAATAAGCATAAAAGATAAATCTCAGAATTTTGAATGGATAGTTGGAACGTCAATTCAAGATCAAAAAGATAACAGAAAAAGATTTGAAAACAATGAAGGCGAAAAGGGAGCTATAACCCTTGATCAAATTGAGTCCTTTAAGTCTTATGGTGCTTTTGCACTTGCGTCCTATAATAAGCAAAATTATAGCATTCAAACAGGCATTAGGTTTGATCTACATGAAATCACATTAGATGATAATATTGGAATCGATCAACAATATGTTGATTATTCTAAATCACTCAAAGCTTTCTCGCCCAATGTTGGATTTATTTACAACTTAAATAAAAATGATGAAGTTTATATAAATTTTGGTAAATCATACGAAACACCTTCTTTAAGTGAGCTTTCCGCAAATCCAAGCGGTGAAGGATTCAATGGAGATTTAACTCCAATGACTTCAAGCGGCTTTGATTTAGGTTTTAGAAAAAAATCACAAAATTTATCTTACAGTTTAATTGCATTTTATATTGACACAATAGATGAAATAGTTCGTTACGAATTAGAGGGTTTTGAGGGTATGAATTTCTACAGAAATCTAGGCACCTCAAAAAGGGTTGGTGTTGAGTTTGAGGCTAGTTATAATTTAGGGAAGTCTGGGCTATTAAATGCATCATATACTCAAGCTAAATATGAATTTGAAAACCAAGGAGTTAGTGGAGATCTAGCTGGAATTCCAAAATCTAACTTTGCATTTGAGTGGCTTTACGGCAAAAAGAATCTTAAGTTAAAACTAGATTTAAAATATGTTAATTCACTCTATGCAGACGACACTAATGAAGTTAAAGTACCCTCATATTTACTTTCAAATATTGCTATGAAAAATAAATTCAGTTTTAGAGATTTTTCATTAGATATTGGTTTACATGTCAGGAATCTATTTGATGAAAAGTATTATGATAATATTAGGACCAACGCATTTGGCAACAGGTTTTACGAGCCAGCTTCACTTAGAAGTTTCATCCTTTCAATTAAAGCCACTTTCTAATGAGGACTTGTGTTTTATTTATTTGGTTTTTTACAGTACTTTCCATAGCACAGGAAAAACCAGAAATGGGAGTCTATGTTAAAAATAAAAATATGCAAAAAGGGTATAGAACTTTAACAACCACCTTTCATGACTCTTTGGTTTTCAAAAAAAATTTTAAGAATACCAAATATAGCTTAGATTATGTTCTTAGATATTATTATGCTACCGCTATAGATCTAGGTTGCGATAAGAATGAATTGATAAGTATGAGCGGTCTCGTGTTTCCAATTGAGTCTGAAAAGCCCGATGAAATTATTGAGGAGGTTATGGCCTTAATTGGAAATATGTACTATGGAAGAAAAGAAGATAAAGACTTTAAAAGAAACATCCAACAAGATTAACTTTCGTACTTTTTTAGCACAAGTTGAACTCCGTCAAATTCGGCATACGTGAAATGGCTAATCCAGTCTCCAAGATTTATGTATTTACATTCAGAGTTCAGTTCTAATTCGACGGGGATGTGTGAATGGCCAAAAATAAAATAATTGTATTTATTACTTTCTAGTTTTTTTCTGCAGTATTGTGTAAGCCACTGATTTTCAATATCTCCAATATCTTTCTTGGTTGACATTATTTTCTTTTCCTTTGAAAGAAATTGGCCCAGTTTAACCCCTATGTCTGGATGAACCCAGCTAAAGCACAATTGGAAAAATTTATTACCGGTAACAAATCTTTTCATCAATTTGTAAGAAACATCTCCAGGCCCTAATCCATCTCCATGCCCAACGAGGAATTTTTTTCCATTTATTTCAAACTGCTGTGGCTCGGTTATAACTTTGATACCAAGCTCCTTTTGGAAGTAATTGTTAACCCACATATCATGATTACCAGTAAAGAAATAAATAGGAATCCCTAAATCAGAAATTTCTGCGATTTTTCCTAAGACCCTTACAAAACCTTTCGGAACGACCGTTTTATATTCAAACCAAAAGTCAAATAGATCTCCTAGAAGATAAATTGAATGTGCATCATCTTTAATAATATCAAGCCATTGTACAAACTTCTTTTCACGCTGTAAACTTGACTTATAATCAGGTAGGCCTAAATGGTTGTCAGACGCAAAATATATTTTTTTTCCTTCGCTAACTTTCATGACTTCTTTGCTCAAAGATATGCAAAAGATTAATTGTCAGCAGCAAACCATTCGGAATAAGAGGTTTCGGTTTCCTCTAATTTAAGTGAGTGAAGTTTGATATCATCTGGAAGTTTTGAAGAGATTTTATTGGCAAAGTCCATTACCATTTCCTCAATTGTTGGTTGATAATCTGCCATAACCACTTTGTGACCATCGTTTACTAAATCATTAGCAAGTTTTTCGTGAGCAGTATTTTTATTGAAAATCACAGAGTGATCAAATTTTTCAATTATTTCATTATTGACAATTTCCTTTAAGTCACCAAAATCCATAACCATTCCACATTTTACGTTAGATTTGTTTCTGATGGGAACTCCAATTACTGTCACAAAAAGATTATAATTGTGACCGTGAATATTTTTACATTTCCCGTCATAACCGTAAAGAGCATGAGCAGCTTCAAATCTAAATTTTTTTGTGATTCTGATCTTTGACATTAGCTGTTTATTGAGCTCCAAATGTACATTATTTATGAAAGCTTATTAAATGTTTTTCTGAATTTAATTATAAGTGGAATCGACCTTGCTAAAATCCAAAGTGTGAAGGCATAGAAAATTCCATGTAACCCTAATTCATAATGATCAAATAAGAAAACAAATGGCACAAAAACGAAAAACGTTGAAAACAATAATACATTCCTCAAATCCTTCATCCATCCTAACCCTTTATAGATACCATCAAAAATAAATGCAACTGAGCATAGGGGAAGCATTGCTAGAACGATCCAAAAAATGTTATAAAACTCTTGTAAAACAACAGGGTCATTATTAAATATTCTTCCAAGAGGATAGTAAAAAATAAACCCAATAATACACATAATAAATCCTATTTTAACGCCTATTTTTGTCAGATCATTTCCAAATTTCATAAGCACACTATACGATTTTTCTCCGAATAATTTTCCTGATAAAATAGTCCCGGCACTGGAGTATCCATCTATAATAAATGCAACAAGAAACCAGAGGTTAATGGCTATGGTATAAGCAGCGATAAACTCATTACCATATTTTGTAGCAAATGCATTACAGAAATATAAAGTTACATTTAATGATGCAGTTCTAATCACAAGGTTGCCAAACATCTGTAAAAATGATTTTATTTTGGGGTTAAAAGGTAGTCTTACCGCCAGTGTTATATTGGTTTTTTTGTATAATAATATTATTGCAATAATGGCCATTGTTATTTGAGCAATTAAACTAGCATATGCTGCTCCTTTAATATACATTGGACTAATAACCCCATCAATTCCAAAGACAAATATTATATCTAAAACAATATTTAATATCGTTCCAATGATAGCAATGACCATTGGGTAAAAGGTATTTTGAAGACCTCGAAATATTCCAAATACCCCAATGGTTAGAAGAGTAAAAGGCAGGCCCCATACCCTAATATTAAAATAGTCAACACTGAATTTAAGAAGATCACCACTTGCATTGTAAAATTTAAATAGACTCTCAGAGTTGAAGAATGTTAGCAGTATAATAAGAAAGCTGGTAGTAATAATAATTAAAATTCCTTGTGCAGGAAGTGTTTCAACATCCTTTAATTTTTCTTTACCTAGGGCTTGTGCAATAATTGAAGCAATTACACTTCTGGTTTGTCCAAAGACCCAAATTAACATCGAAATAAAACTACCCACAATTCCAACTGCACCAAGTGAGATGGTTGCATTTTCTGGAATATTTCCAACAATTATCGTGTCGGTTATTGACAAAATTGGTTCTGCTATACCGGAAATTAAAGCAGGTATTGCTAGCTTTTGTATGTCAGAAATTTTAACCGATTTTCTCAAAGTATTAATTCGTAGCAATAAAAAGGAAATTCGCTTTGCTTTGGAAAATAGATTCCTTCCAATTGTTGATATCCTCTTGATTCGTAAAATTTTAAGTTTCTTTTGTTTACAGAAAAGGTATCTAATCTAACAGAGATATAATTATTTTCTCTGGCATATTTTTCAGCGAAATCCATCAATAATTTTCCGATACCCTTTTTTTGAAAATCAGGATGAACTGCTAATCGGTGAATATATAGATTATTATGATTACTAGTTTTCCATATCACAGGTAAATAAACCTCATCCATATGCTTACAAAGAGAAATGCAAGCAATCACTTTATCGTTTTTACTAAAAACATATAGTTCCTGATTTTTTGCATCGTTAACAAATGAATTTCTGTCTGGGTAATGTTCATTCCATTGATAGATGTCATTTTGAATCATGTTTGCTGCGCATGATTTTGTAATATTTAAAATGACATCAATGTCGGAAATGTCTCCGGCTCGAATCATAACTAAGTGAATAAAAAAACAAATTTAAAATTAAAAGCTTTATAAAATCATCTAACTTTAGATAATACTAATATTTTTTAATTACATAATTATGAGTCTGTTTTTGTCTGCACTTCTAATTTTTGTCTTGAGACTTATCGACCAATCATTAACAACTGTAAGGGCCCTGGTAGTTACTAAAAAGCCAGTTCTTGGAGCATTCATTGGATTGGTTGAATCTGCAATTTGGATTCTTGCAGTATCACAAGTGATTAAGGACATAAACGATCCTTTTTTAATTGCAGCCTATGCTTTTGGATTTGCAGCTGGAACATTACTTGGAATTCAATTAGAAAAATTTATTGGCCTAGGAAGCGCTGTTGTTAGAGTTTTTACGCCTTCTAAATCAGCAAATATTAGTAAGCCTCTGAGAGATAAGGGATTTATGGTTACGGATATTAAAGCAAAAGGTAGAGATGGTGCTGTAACAATTTCATGGTGCATCGTTCCAAGAAAAAAACTTAGCACAGTACTTTCAATAATAAGGTCAGTAAACCCTGATGCTTATGTTACCACGGATTTTGCCAACCCAACATCATTAAGAAAGTAATTAGTTAATAAAACTTAGATTTAAAAATTTTCAAAATAATCAGTAAGAAAACACCTGAAAGAAGTATTGAGCTGCTATTTTCTGTAAGCAACTCAATAATAGATAATGCGCCGCCAAGAATGATTAAAAAAATAGAAATATTAAATAGTTTTCTATAATTGTTTTGATTCCAGTAGCTTTTCATTTGACTATTTTTTTATGACTTTCAGTGTTCTGCTATGACTACCTTTTGAAAGGGTCAAAAAGTACGTTCCTTTTTCAAAACCTGAAAGGTTAATTTCATCTATTCCAACACCTTTAAAAATTTCTTTACCAAGAATATTATTTATAACAATGGTCTCACTTCCTTCTATTCCAAATATCTTTATTTTGTCAATAAAAGGATTAGGATAGACCCTGTAGGCATTAGGAAGATTATCATTGATATTCAAAGAGATTGGCGATCCAAATGAAATATTATCAAAATTATAAATAGTCTCACTATCTCCAGTAGAGCCAAAATTAAAAAATATTGAGGCCATATTAAATGCATAAGCTGTATTTAGTGCTGCTGTACCTGATGCTTCGTTACTAAAATCAAATTCTAGAATCTCCCATTCGCCCACAACAGTTGTATATGCTTCGGTTTCTACAGATTGAGTTGGGTCATTTGAATTTTCAATCTTAAACCTGACTGGAATACCTACTTGCGCTGTTCCCTGGACAAAAATGTGAGCATACATTTTGGTATCACTACTTGTAATAGGAATACTAGTTGCAAATCCTTCTTCAGTTCCTATGGTTACTCCGGCAGATGTACCAGATTCTTCAGTTTTTATAACTTGAACATAATGATTACCACCCTCTTCAACAATTGTAGATGGCCCATTACCCTCAAAGTCGATTACTGAATAATACATCTCTGGATCTTCAAATGTAACCGGTAGATCAATTTGATTTAGTCCTCCTGAAGGATCAAACGCATCAATATTGTCAAAGTAAAAGGTTGAATTGACACTACCATCTCCAACATTACCAAAGTCAAACATTAAAACTAGTTTATTGTATGTATTTGAGGGCTCGCCTGCAAAACTCCAAGTAAGGGTTTCCCAACCATTTGACAGCGTTGTATAAGAATCACGCTCAGTTGCTGCGCCGTTATTACCTTCTAATTTAAATTTAACCGTTAGTCCAGAAATTGGGGTGTAAACACTCATTGAAATACTAGTATTTATTGAAAAATCTAAATAACTATCAATTTCAATGTAGCTACCTGCCCAGATAGCACCCCCATCTCTTATTATAACACCTACTAGCTCACTTGGATTGCTATCGTCAACCTGAGGATTATAAACTACAGCTCCCGATCCGCCATTAAAATCAACAAAATCACTATTTGTAATTTGTTCATTCTCAAAATCTATAGGTAGATTGATTTGAGCCTGAATCGAAATTATAAAAAACAAATAGCAGAGAATACTTGAAATGTAGGTAATCTTTTTCTTCATTAAGCGAATATAAAAAAATACTAGGCAAGCAAAGAATTTTTATTAAATAGCCAGTTCTAAAAATTGATAAATTATTCTATAAAAAACTATGAATATCTTAGAATTTTTCGCAAAAACATATTAAAATATCAAAAATTTAATCTATTGTTTACAAATGCCTTTCCTATAACAGGCTATAATGTTATATTTAAGTCATTATATTTAATAACAGAAACAACCTAATCATGAAAAACTTACTTGTAATATTTATTTTATGTCCAATATTTGTTTTCTCACAAACAAAAACGATATCGGGAACTGTTAATGATGAAAACAATTTGCCGCTGGTTGGGGTAAATATCACAGTTCAAAATTCTAATATTGGGGCTTTAACAGATTTTGACGGGAATTACTCTATTTCTATACCATCAGACAAAGAAAGGATTTTAATATTTTCTTATTTAGGTTATTCCACACAGGAGGTAGACGCTTCATCATCTGACACCGTTTCCATTATGATGATTCCAGATCTTGAGCAACTTGAAGAAGTTGTGGTTATTGGTTATGGTTCGGTATTGAAAAAAGATTTAACAGGCTCTTTGTCTCAGGTTGAAGTTGAAGAAGAAGTAGCGAACCAGTCAAACTCAATTGATCAGTTATTACAAGGAAGAGCTGCTGGGGTTCAAGTTGTTCAAAATTCTGCCACTCCAGGTGCTGGAATCAGTGTAAAAATCAGAGGCACAAATAGTTTGAGAGGTAATAACGAACCATTATATGTTGTTGATGGTGTAATTATTTCATCAGCCGGTGAAGATGTCCTTCCAGCTGGAGTAGGAAACTTAGGTCAAGAAAGCCAAAACGGTTTAAACGGAATTAATCCAAGAGATATTGAAAGTATTCAGGTTTTAAAAGATGCTTCAGCGACGGCTATATATGGATCAAGAGGCGCTAACGGTGTGGTTCTTATTACCACTAAAAAGGGTAAAAGCGGAAAAGCTACAATTGAAGCTTTTTCTAATACTTCGGTCAGAGTTATTTCAAAAAAATATGATGTTCTAGACCCTTATGGATTTGCTGCTTATGCTAATGAAGTTCAGGCAAACAATGGTTTAGGTCCAAGATATTTTATTGATGATGATTTCGCTATATATGCTGTTGAATCTGATGGAACTATTTTAGATACACCTGCACGATCATATTATTGGCAAGACGAAATTTATAGGAGTGGTATCAGCAGAAAAGTAGGTGGGTCTGTTTCAGGTGGTACTGATAATGGAAATTATTACATCTCAGCAGGTTTTGATGACCAGGAAGGCATTGTTCCAACATCATCATTTCAAAGTGGTGATATGAGAATTAATTTTAATCAGGATTTAAATGATAAGTTGATTCTTGAAGCAAGAATGAGTGGATATATTAGCTCAACAAACTTTGCAGAAAGTGGTGATCTATTAGGCGGATCAAATCAAAGTTTTATTAAGCAAGTCATTTCCTTTAGACCTATTATCACAGAGGAATTTGAAGATTTTGGTGAAGATTTAGACATCTCAAATCCTTATGCTTGGATCAATGATTTTGAAGACATTTCAAAGGAAAGTAGATACATTGGTAATTTAGCCCTTACTTATAAACTTCCGGTACAAGGATTAAGATACCAGGTCAAACTTGGTGGTAATATTCGTAATAAAGAAAGAAGACGATTTTTTGGAACAACTACATGGCAGGGTAATAATGCTAATGGGTCATTGCAAATTACCGGGCTTAATAATTCTTCTTTTCAGGTGAATAATTTTTTAAGATTTAACAGAACACTGAAAAGAAAGCATAGAATAAATAGTGTTCTTGGTGTTACTTATGACGTAAGAAAAGTTTCTAATAACATATACGCTGTTGAGGACTTTGTTACAACACAATTTACCACACAAAATCCCGCATATGGTCAAGTAATAACAAGGCCTTTAACCTATATTAAAGGCGACCAGCAAATTTTCTCATTATTGGGGAGATTCAATTACACTTATGATAACACATATATCCTAACGGCAACTTTCAGAAGGGATGGAGTCTCAAAGTTCGCTCAAAACAATCGTTATGGTTTTTTCCCATCATTTGCATTGGCTTGGAATATCCACCAGAACAATGATTTAAAGTTATTTGAAGAACTAAAACTTAGAGCTGGGTGGGGCCAAATTGGTAATCACGGGATTGGGTCATATGGAACATTATCTAATTACGGAGTTTCGCCAAACCTATATGGAAATTCTGACGGGGGTACAAATGTTCCAATTGCTTTGCAAAATGTTGCCAACCCTGACTTGACATGGGAGACAACAGAGCAGATGAATTTTGGAGCTGATTTCGCCACAAACAATAAAAAAATAACAGGTACTGTTGATATTTATGAGAAGAAAACTAAAGATCTTCTTCAACGAGTTAGTATACCAACATCTTCAGGTTTTTCTAGCATCTTAGTAAATCAAGGTGAGATTACAAACAAGGGACTTGAGGTTTCTTTAAACACAGATTTAATTTCCAAAAATGATTTACAGCTAAGTATGGGTGGAAATATTGGTTTTAATAAAACTAAAATAACAAGTCTATCCTCACAGCCATTAGATGAATTTTATGTGGATGGTATTGCAGGGGAGAGAAGATTTTATTTTGGTTCAGAAGTAACAAGAAGTAACTTATTTAGGTATCCTGCGAACGTTTTTGTTGAGGGGGAAGAAACAAGCCTATTTTACGGATTAGAAACCGACGGAATTTATCAAACTGGAGATGTTCTTCCAGACGTATTTGGCACAACTGCAGTGCCCGGTGATGTTAGAATAGTTGATCAAAATGGAGATGGTATAATAGATTTAAATGACAGAACTTTTATTGGAAATCCAAATCCTGATTTTATTTATGGATTTAACTTCAATTTATCCTATAAGAGATTAACCGCCAGTATTTTATTTAATGGTGTGTATGGAAATGATATCGCAAACGGAAATTTATTACAGCTTGATAATGCAGAGGGTTTAACGTATCTAAATATAGCTCCGGATGCTTATTATAATGCCTGGAGACCTGATGCTCAAACTAACACTTACCCTAGGATTGGTTATTCAACTAATGGGCAACCTGCAATGACAGACAGAATAATTGAAGACGGAAGTTATTTAAGACTGAGCAACTTAACGGTTAGTTATGATTTTGATGTTAATAATAATGACTCGATAAGTAATTTGAAGTTATTTATAGCTGGACAAAATTTACTTACCTGGACAGACTATTCTGGCTATGATCCGGAAATTTCAAGTTTCTTATACAATGGCCTAATCAATGGTGTTGATTGGAATGGTCGTGCGAATGCTAGAACTTTTATTGTAGGACTTAACGTTGGATTTTAAAAAGTAAAAAAACTAAATTCTTAAAATATGAAAAATTTTAAAATAATATTATTAGTAATAATTGGTTTGTTTTCAATCTCATGTGATCTCGATGAAGATCCAATATTTTTGGATTCGGAAGCAGTGTACACTGATATTAATGTTGCAAAGGGTGCATTAGATGGAATTTACCAATCACTAACAAGCTATAATGCACAGGAAAGAAGAATCTTTGCAATTAATGGATTCTCTGGTCTTTTTACTGCTGGAAAAAATGGCGGTAACAATGTAAATAATATAAATAACGCAAATCTTTTTTCACTCAAGCCTACTTATGATGCTGACTCAGAGGCAATGTGGGGAGGATTATACTCTGTAATTGCAAGGTGTAATGGTGCAATACAAAACATATCAACTGTTTTAGAACCCTCTACATCTGACGAGTCTGGTTTTAATGATATTGCTGGTCAAGCATATTTTGTGAGAGCATGGTCATACTTCTCGTTAACAAGGTTGTGGGGTGATATCCCTCTATGGTTATCATTGCCAAACAATGAGAATTTACATCTGGCCACATCTCCTTCAAAAGAAGTATATGCTCAAATAGTGGCTGATGCTGAAATGGCAGCTTCACTTATGAATGGCAATTTTGGCACAGGATACCCTAGGCAGTTTGCAGCCAACATGTTATTATCAAAAGTATATATGACATTAGCCACTAACCCAGACTTAAGATCTGACGGTATTAGTGAAATGGACTATTGGCAATTGGCATATGATCAAGCAATGCAGGTGTATGGTCAATATAGTTTGGTTGCAGATTACAGCAGTTTATTCACAGACACTAATGAAAATTCCCCAGAGTCAATTTGGGAGTTACAAATTAGTCAAGATGCTGCAAATTCACAGATGGGTAGAAATTTTACTCCTTGGAAATATAAATTGGGTCAGCATTTTGGTTGGTTAAGAGTGAGTGCAGATGTTCATGATCATCACGCATCAATATATCCAAATGATCCAAGACTGGAGGGAACTTACTTACATAGTTATAATAGAGCTGACAATGGAAATTTAATCACCGTTTATCCTTCTAATCCTGGAAGACCTAATTTTTCAAAAGCACATCCATACTTTTTTAAATTCACTGAGAAGGATACACAACACAGTAATCAATATGGAGATCAAAATGTAATTATATACAGGTATGGTGAATTATTAATAATGTTGGCCGAAATTTCTAATGAATTAGATAACGGACAACAATTAGGATTTGTTACAGAGCTTTTAAGTAGAGTGGGAATGAGCCCACAAGGTGCTTATTTTGGAACTCAAGATGAGTTTAGAGAGGCAATAATGTATGAATATAGATTCGAAATGTTGGGTGAAGGTGAGGATGCTCACAACAATAGAAGAAGAGGGTTCGATTATTTTTTAAATAAAACGATTTTATTCCATAATAATAATCCTATTCACAACCCCGCTGTAGATCTAACTTTGAGTACGGATGAGAATCAAGTAATGTCATTACCGATTCCGTTAATAGAAATCAATACCAATGATTTAATTGACTAAAAATTAAATTTAAAATATGCTACCATTGATAAATTATTAGTGGTAGCATTCTAATTTATAAGAGTGAGGAAATTAGTATCAATAATATTACTTAATTTATTTTGGTATCCGTCGATATCACAGAATCAGCTTCCTCTTGCTAATGGTTTTTTAGAAGATATTGAAAATAATAATTTTCAATATTGGAGTCATCAAGCCAATGAAGGGGGTGATGCTACATATTCAATTCAAACAGATGATTTAGTTGAAGGAAGTACTAAAGCCTTGAAGTGCGAAGTTCACTCACTTGGCACAAATGGATGGCATGTTAGCTCAAAAAGCGAATATCCATTTCAAGTGATCGCTGGCCAAAAGTATACGGTCACTTTTTATGCAAAAGTTGAAGGAGCTGACTCCAGACAAATGAAGCTTGTATTTCAATCTGAAGTTTCTGGAAGTTATCAGGGACAAAATATTTGGATTACAAATGAATGGCAAAGATATAGTCACACTTTTACTGTTGAGCACTCAAGTGATAACAATAGAGTTAGGTTTTGGTATATGCAGTCCGATGTTACATATTTCTTAGACGAGGTAAGTATTTCGCCTGGTGATAGAATTACTTTTGCACCTAATGAAAAATTACAAACAGTTGATGGTTTTGGAGCTGGAATTAAAAGAAGAACAGAACAATTATATGTATTAAATGATTCTTTTAGAGAGCAGATTGAGCAATATTGTTTTAGCGACCTAGAGGTTAATATGATTCGCTTTTTTGTGTATCATGATTTAGAACCAGAAAATGATAATAATGATCCTTACGACTTAGACGAATCACAGCTTGATTGGACAAGATATGACAGTGATCCTAATATTTGGAGAACTCGTTATATTGGCGAGGCTCTACAAAATGCCTTTGATTTAAGTATCAATGGCTTTGATCATATTATTGGAAATTGTAATAGTGCTCCTGGATGGTTAAAAACTAATGGTCAGCATAATAATGGAGGAACTTTAATATCTGGAGGAGAGCCTGAATTTAGTGAATTTCTTGTAGCGTTTTTAAACGGTATGGAATCTAGGTATGGAATTGAAGTAACTGCAATTTCTCCTACAAATGAGCCTGATTATGAGGTTTCATATGAGTCAATGAATACCACACCTTCTGAATTATCAAGTATATTAATCAACCTAAATGCAAGGCTATCAAACTCTGGATTAGATCATGTTAAAATAGTCTCACCTGAGTGTTTTAGGGTGGAATCTCAAAACTCAGGAACTTCAGCAACAAACTATATTAATACCATGTTTGAAAATTCTGCTGTAGAAAATGCTGTAGATATAGTTGGAACACACACTTACGCAGACCCTAATCACAATGCTAATTGGAATGCATTGAAAGAAGCTGCTAATGGTAAACCAGTTTGGGTGACTGAGTCTGCCAATCTTAACAGTACTGATCTGTCAATGACAGATGCAGCAGATTATATTAAGTGGATATTAAGAGGCTTTAATGAGGGTGGGGTTACTGCATATATGCTTCATTTATTTTACGAGCAAGCTGATAATGACGGATATTCAAGCTTAGTTTCGTGGACACCTACGGGCGACATAATCTTACCAAAAAGATATTATTCATTTAAGCATTTTACAAACCTTGTAAAGAGGGGATATAGTTTAATAACTTCGAATTCTACCGATGAAAACGGAGTTTATGTTGGTAGTTTTATTTCAGATGATGAATCTAAAGTAATAGTTCAAATTTTTAATGAGGGTAATGAAAAAGATTTTTCAATAGACATTCCTATTGGTGCAACAACGGTGGAAACCTTTTTGACTACTAATAATGATTCTGAGGACTTTTCATCGTTGGGTATAAGTGAAATAGATTATTATAACAGATATTTTACAACAACGTTGCCCGAACTCTCTTTAACTTCACTAGTATTTGATATTGACGAATCTCTTTCTAATAGTGATTTTAATTTTGTAAATAATAATGATTTTCAAGTTGAACTATTCCCTAATCCAGCAGAAGATAAACTCAATTTGATTTTACCTGACTATTCAAATTATAATATTAAGATTTTTAACTTGCAGGGTCAAAAATTAATTGACAGGTTTAGTAATAACAAAGAAGTTATAATTGACATATCAACTTTAGAATATGGCACTTATTTGCTTAATATTACATCTACATTTAATCAGAAGACAACAACAAAAAAGATAATTAAGCAATGAAAAAAAACAGACTTATTTATTATATTTTGCTAATATTTTTATTGAGTTTCAATAGTTTTTATAGCCAGCAAGAATCAAAAACACCCAATATAGTTTTTTATCTTTCTGATGATCAGGATTTACTAGATTATGGAGTGTATGGAAACCCAAATGTTCAAACGAGTAATGCTGATCTTCTTGCTAGCGAAGGGATGAAGTTTTCAAACTTTTACACAGGTCAGGCAATATGTGCCCCTAGTAGATCTCAAATTTTTACAGGAATGTATCCTGTGAAAAATGGATGTATGGCTAATCATATTGGTGTTAAACCTGATATTAAAAGTATAACTTCATTATTGAAGGAATCAGGCTATGAAGTAGTTTTAGCAGGAAAAAGCCATGTTAAACCAAATAAAGTATTTGACTGGACTTATTATTTTCCAAAAGTTAATAATAGGCACCTACCTCTTGAGCAAATTGAAGATTATCTAAAAAATGTAAACAAACCTTTTTGTTTAATTATTGCATCAGATTATCCACACGGCCCATATCCACAAACATCAAATTACAGTAAAGCAGATATTTTTAAATTACCATATGACCCATCTTATATAGGAAATCACAAGCCAGGGTACTATCAAAATATTCAAGATGATAATGATCAACTAGGGCAAGTTTTAAATATGGTTGATAATTACGGCCTTAGAGAAAATACAATGTTTATTTATGCATCAGACCATGGCTTAAGTGGCAAGTGGAGTTTAAAAGAGCAGGGATTGCGAGTGCCATTTATTATCAGGTGGCCAGGAAAAATTAAGCCAAACACCACATCTGAAACATTGTTGACCCTTGTTGATGTTTTGCCCACTATGTTAGAAGTTTCCAATACTGAAATTCCAAGCGAAATCGATGGAAAGAGTTTTCTTGAAACTTTAAATGGAAGTAAAATGAAAATTCATGATTATATTTTTGGGGTTTCAACAAGACAAAATATAAGAGAATGTAAAATATTTCCATCAAGAATGATAAGAGGTAATAGGTATAAGTTAATAAGAAACTTTAATTCTGTTGAAGTTGTTGATTCAAACTTAGGCGATAATCCAGTTATAAATGAATTTGCTAAAATCGGAGCTGAATCATTTCCAAATGTTCCTTATGAAGAATTATATGACTTGGAAAAAGATCCATTCCAGAAAGTAAATCTAATAAATAATCCCAAATACAAAAAGATAAGAAATAGGCTGTCAGTTGCTCTCGAAAACTGGATGAAAAGTCAAGAGGATTTTCTGCTAGATAATCCAATTTCAGTATTGAAGCCTACTCTTCACCCTTTGGATAAAAACTCTAAATGGAACAATGTCACAGATGATTTAATAGGTAAACTTGATGAAGACGATTATGTTAAACTCCATTATTAGCATGTATAAAATAAAACTCATACTATCCTTTTTGTTGCTTTTTTATTCATGCTCTGATAATTTAAAAGTTTCAGACAAGCCTCTTAATGTTGTATGGATAAGCTGTGAAGATATGGGGCCTATCTTGGGGTCATATGGAAATGACATAATTAAAACACCAAACCTAGATAAGCTGGCATCTGAGGGAGTTAGATATACTAATGCCTATTCAACTGTTGGAGTATGTGCGCCAAGTCGATTTTCTATTATAACCGGAATGTATCCAGCTAGGCTTGGAGCTCATAATATGAGAACAGGAGATTATCATAATTATAAAACTCCTGAACAGGTTTCATACAGAAAAAATATTGGTGTTATTGATAAAGAAGGAAAAAATATTCCTGAATATGAAGTTGTCCCTCCGATTTATGTCAAACCATTTACCGAGATACTGAGAGCCAATGGATATTATTGCGCCAATAACTTTAAATGTGATTATCAATTCAATGCTCCATTTACAGCTTGGGATGAGGTTTCGTCAACAGTAAGTTATAGGGACGCACCAAAAGATAAGTCATTTTTTTATGTATGGAATACTTTATTAACACACGAATCTAGAATATGGGAAAGAAGTAATCAGCCTCTAACGGTCAACCCAGAGGATATTATAATTCCATCATATTTCCCAGATATTCCGGAGGTTAGAAATGATATTGCTAGAAAGTATTCTAATATTGAAGCAATGGATAAAAAAGTTGGTGAACTCATTAGCCAACTAGAGGAGGATGGATTGTTGGAAAACACTATTATTATGTTTTGGAGCGACCACGGAGGAAATCTACTTAGACAAAAAAGAGCTGTTGGAAACAGTGGACTAAATGTTCCTTTAATTATTAGATACCCAAATAAAATGCATGCCGGTAAAGTTGATGAAAGAATCGTTTCGTTAATGGATCTAGGCCCTACTGTACTATCTCTTTTGAATATTGAACCCCCTAAGCATTATGATGGCAAGGCTATAGCTGGACCATATGAAGATAGACCTAGAAAATATGCATTTGGTACAGCAGATCGATTCGATGAAAGTACTGATATGCAGAGGTCTGTTTTAGATGGAAGATATGTCTACATCAAAAATTTTATGCCAGAACAACCTTTGATTTATCGCAATAAATACAGAGAGAGAATTACCATGAACTCTAAACTTATTCAAATGGACAGTTTAGATATGTTATATGGTGATGCAAAATACATATTTATGAAAACAAAGCCTTCAGAGGAGTTTTATGATCTAATGAATGATCCATATGAGGTTAATAATATTATCGATGACCCAGAACAAGCAGATAGGATAAACAATTTTAGAATTGCTTTAGAAAATTGGCAGAAAGAAATCAATGATCAGGGTTTCATTCCTGAGAATAAATTAGTTGAATCATTTTGGCCAAACATGATTCAGCCAAAGACAGAAAATGTTGAGTTTAAAATTAGGGATGATGGTTTATATGAATTGAGCTCGATTACAAATGGAGCATCAATAGGCTATCAGATAGATGAAAAAATAGGGACGAATAGTTGGACTTTATATCATACACCAATTTCAATTGGAGATAAACAAAAAATTGTTGCAAGAGCAATTAGAATTGGATATAAGGCTTCAGAAATAACATCAAACTAAATTCATAATGAGAAAAATTTTAGTAATCATTTTAGGACTATTTTTAATATCATGTAATGATCAAGTTGAAAAAAAACATAATATACTTTTTATTTCAATTGATGACTTAAGACCAACCATGAGCTCATATAACTACGAAAACGAAACAATGATTACCCCTTACATGGATAAGCTAGCATCAGAGGGTGTACAGTTTAATAATGCTTTTACAAACATAGCCGTTTGTGGTGCAAGTAGAGCAAGTATTATGACTGGTGTTAGACCTAGCGAGAAAAGGTTCAATGATTTTTCAACAAGAGCTTCGATTGATGCTCCAAATGCAATTCCACTAAATCAGATTTTTAAGGAAAACGGATATGAAACTATTTCATATGGAAAAATTTATCATCATAATGATGACTTTGCACAACATTGGACAGAAAAAGACGGAGGTGCTGATCAAGCTGATTTTCAAGACCCTGAATCTATAAGATTAAGAGATAATGCTGAAACAGGTGAGTACGGTAAGAAAAATCCAATTGTTGAATATCCCGATGTAGATGACTTTGCATATAATGACGGAAAAATTACACTCAAGGCAATTGAAAAGTTTAAGGAATTTAGTAACAATGGAAAACCTTTTTTTATGGCTATTGGCTATGTTTCGCCACACCTCCCCTTCATACAGCCTAAAAAATATTGGGATATGTATGATCACGAAAAGATTAGGTTAGCTGATAACACATACCAACCTTTAAACTCACCTGACATAGCAATTGAAGCCCAACATAATTCAGCGGAACTTAGAAAAAATTATCTTGGAATTCCCGCAGAAGGTCTACTTGACGATGAATTATCAAAGGATTTGATTCATGGTTATTATGCGAGTGTTTCATACATGGATGCAATGATCGGAAAATTAATTGAAGGATTAGAAGAAGCCGGTTTAAGAGAAAATACCACAATAATTTTGTGGAGTGATCACGGATACTTTTTAGGTGAACATGGTTTTTGGTGTAAGCATAGTACATTTTATGAAGCAGTTCAAATTCCATTAATAATATCATCTCCTAAGTTTGATTCCAAAGAAGAAACTAACTCTTTTACTGAGCTGGTTGATATTTATCCAACTCTTTGTGAGCTTACAGGAATAACTCCTCCAAATTACATACAAGGGCAAAGCTTAACACCGGTTCTTAAAAACCCAAAAACTATTTTAAAAGATGAGATTTATACAAGATATAAGCAGGGTGAAGCAGTAATAGACAAAAACTATTCTTATACCGAATTTGTAATAGGAGAAAAATATTTAGGAAATATGCTTTATGATATGCAAAACGATAAAAATCAAAATGTAGATATTTCAAAACTCCCTGAAAATAAAGAGTTAGTTAAAAAATATAGTATTAAATTGGAAGAAATGAGAAATTATGTAAATGAGGACCCTTTTCAAAATCAATCAAATTAAGCCATGACAATATTAAAAACATATACATTTTTTCTTTTTTTCATTTTAAGTATTCAGTTGGTGACAGCACAGGACTACTATATTTCTGATTCAAATGGTTCAGACAATAATTCAGGAACAATTGAGTCTCCTTTTAAGACCATAAATAAAGGAATTTCAATGGTTAGTGCTGGTGGAACAGTATATGTTATGGATGGTATTTATCAAAACGCAAATTATGGTACTGTTGATCCTTCAACAAATACGAACATGGATAATCCACACGTGGTTACTATAAATAAATCAGGAGCTGAAGGTGCATACATTACGTTAAGAAACTATCCAGGACATACACCTAAAATTCAATTTGATGGAAGAGGCGGTATAGTCATTTCTAATAATATGAATTATGTAATTGTCGAGGGGTTTGAGGTTGAAGGGCCGGCACAAGATATTGATTATGATATGGCAGAGGCAGATAGAAATTATAAAATAGAGATGGCCGAAGATGAAGATGATTCTACAAATTATAACCATTCTTATTTTGGAGGAAAAGGAATATGGGGAGGCTACGGAGCTCACCACAATATAATAATAAGAAATAATATTGTACACGACACTTGTGGTTCTGCAATTAGATTTAATGACAGTGATCACATATTAATAGAAAACAATATAGTTTATAATTCAAACTGGTGGACTTCTTCAGCTTCAAGTGCAATTGTTTTAGCTGAATCCGTTGCGGTTTCTGGTGATAACACTAACGATATTAAAATGATAATTCGCGGAAATATTGTTTATAATAATTGGAACAGAATTCGATTTTATGTAACACAACTACCAGATAATTCAGGTAATAATAATCCAAATTATGGAACAGCAAATTTTCAATCCATATGGGATGGACAAGGAATATATGTAACACGAAGTGATCCTGACTATAACGGAACTTTCTTATTTGAAAATAACTTATGTTTAAATAATGGTAAAAATGGAATTAATTTTGACCATTCACACTCTGCCTCAGCGATATATCAAAACAATACACTTTACTATAATGGGGTCCATGAAATCATACAGGACATCTCGGAAGCTGAAGGTAATCCAGCACATAGAGGACAAAAAGTAGGGGGGATAAAAGCAAACCACGTATTAAATGCTACCGTTGTAAATAATATTATTATGACTCGAGATAATGAGTTTTCAGCCCTTCAATTAAATAATGTTTATGGATCTAGGGTGGCAACTGACAACATAATTGTAAACGGGACCTATGCATGGCCAGCTACCGAAAGTAATAACCTTATCAATGTAGACCCTATGTTTACTTCAGCACCTGAAAATGTAGATGGTCCATTGACTATTGAAGGAACTGATTTTTCACTTACTGAAGGTTCTCCGGCAATAAATGCTGGAAACCCAAGTTACAGCCCTACTCATGATATAGAAGGAAACCCAAGACCTGTTGCGGGTAGCGCAATTGCATCCACAAGCTTTGAAAATGCAACTGGCGGATGGACTGCATTTGGATCTACGATTGAAACGACATCTGATCAATCATTGTCTGGCGAAAGAAGTTTGTTTACAACAGACAGGACAGCTAATTGGCATAGTCCTAGAATTGTTTTAAACAATTTGTTAGATCAAGGTGAAACGTATACGTTTTATGTTTGGGTAAAATTAGCTGAGGGAGAAACAGGCACATCTCAATTAACGATAAAGGATACAGACCAAAATGAGTATTATAATTTAACCGAGGCTATTGAAGTTTCAGATCAAGAATGGACTTTGTTGACGGCTGATTTTACGCATAATATTTCTAATAATTTCTTTTTATATGTAAAAGGGCCACCAGTTCAAGGGGGTGTTGGATCAGATTATTACATTGATGATTTTTCGCTTGTAACACAAGGCTCACCTGCGGTTGATTTTGAAAACTCTGGAGATATAGTTGATATAGGAGCATATGAGTTTAGTGTTAACGAATGCGCAAATGATACTACTCCCCCTGTAATAGAATTATCAGATTGCGGAGGATCAGGATGTAATTATGAGTATGAGATAGATTGGACTTTTGATGTGAGTGATATCGAACCGCCAATGGTAACAGATAATTGTGACGGTAATGTTAGCTACGATGTTTCTCATAATGTAGATACGTCAACACCAGGTGTATATATAGTTACTTTTACAGCCTCTGATTATTCTGGAAATTCTACAAGCAGTCAGGTTGAGGTTACTGTTTTTGATCCATTATCCATTTCGGAAAACTATATTGAAAATATATATTTATACCCAAATCCTGCTAAGAATTTGGTTACTATCAATAATATTTTTTCACATACTAATATTTCCATATATGACATGTTAGGGAAACAATATCAATTAAATGGCATAAATAATTTTGAAAATAACACACTTTCTATAAATACATCAAGCCTTGATACGGGAATTTATTTTTTCAGAATTGAAGACATTAACACACGACAATTAAAAACCTTAAGGTTAATAAAAAAATAATAGTATATAAACTAAATAATCAATTATGAAACTAACTATTAAATTTATTTTAGCTCTGTTTACAGTTCTATTTTACACTAATACCTATTCTCAAAAAACTTTAGAATTAAAGAATTCAAATTTGGAAGGGGTAAGTCCTGAGGGAAAGTTTTGGTGGTGGAATAACGTAACACGAAAGGGTGCTGACGCCACATTTTCTGTAGAGGACTTTGACACAAATCCAGGCAGTCAAAGAGCTCTAAAAGTTGAAACACATCGACTAGGTGAAAAAGGCTATCATTTAAGCTCACAATTTAATCAAAAGTTTAAGGGCAAAGAAGGAGATGCGGTAACAATAACTTTTCATGCTAAGAACAAGGGGGGAAAGGGAAAAATGAAATTAGTTATTCAGTCTGATGTTCAAGGTAGTTATCAAGGAAAAGATTTTATTCTTACTGAAGATTGGACTAAGTATTCCCACACTTTTATTTTAAAATCTGATAGTTCAAAACAAGCAATTAGATTTTGGTACATGACCGAAGGAACAGAGTTTTTCTTAGACGATGTATCCATCTCAAAATAAATTATTAAATTATAATTATAACTTTTATTTATGAAAAAACTTTACTCAATCATTGTAGCTTTTTTGATGTTTTTCAATTTAAGCTTATTCGCCCAAGATGGACCTCCTTGGGATTTTAATGGAACAGACCACGGGTTTCTTGCCTCCAACTACTCAAATATAGTAGTAGGCGATACTTATCTAACTTACACTATCGTAGATAATGATGGTGATGGAAATGGTGATTCAGCCAATCCAAACTTTAGAAATGAGTCAGCAAATATTGATACATCCGCAGGAAATTATGTTGCCATCACTATGCAGAATTTCACAGGTAATGCTAAATTACAAGTCATAACAACTGTGAATGGTAGTAATGCCTTTACAAATTTTGACGGACTTTCATCTAATGATTCTGATTTTGTTACTCATTATATAAATATGAGTAGTAATGCAAATTGGAGCGGGACAGTTGATACGATTAACTTTAGATTTAAGCAAGGAAATGGCGTTAACAATAATGTGTATGCTGGAGAAGTTTTATTTGATCATATTGAAATAGTTGAATCAATTCCCTCAACGCCAAGAGTTGACTATACTTTTGATGATACATCTGATTCCGAAGGATTTACCACAGCCAATGGTGTTACTATGTCGCAGCCAGTTGCCGGAGAACTTCATCTTGAGATAGCAAACCAGAGTCCTTATCCAAAGTTAGAACAAACAGGTCTTTACAGTGTTGATGCTGATAATTATAAATACGTTCAGGTAACACTTGTAAATAATTCACCAAAGAATAAATTGACATTTGTTTCACCAAGTGGTGGAAATGAATTTTCAACATCAGACATGACCCCAAATTCCGGTGAAGCTCAAACCATTGAAGTAAACTTATCAGAATTTACCAATTGGTCTGGTACTCAAGCAAACTGGTGGTTCCAGCTAGTTGAAAACCCAGGTGATGGTGCTGTTCCTTCGGCAGGTTCAATGGATATTCAACAGATTTTATTTACAACTGTTGGTTTATCTACTAGTAATAATGAAATACTTGATATGATGATTTTTCCTAACCCAGTTGATGGTAACTATGTTACTATTGTAACTCCGGTACAAGGATCAAAAGAAATCCAAGTATTTACTGTAACAGGTAGAAAAGTTATGGATACTACTATTAACGGAAACACATTAGATGTGAGTTC
Organism: uncultured Bacteroidota bacterium; assembly: GCA_902626585.1. Lineage (GTDB taxonomy): Bacteria > Bacteroidota > Bacteroidia > Flavobacteriales > Flavobacteriaceae > MED-G13. The sequence goes on along the minus strand of CACOGA010000011.1, from coordinate 2,924 downwards.
ATTCAATAGTGGATTCTATATGCTAAAAGTTACAATCAATGGACAAAGTAAAGTATCTAAACTGGTTGTTAGATAATTTAAACTAATTATGAAAAAAATATTTGCACACTTTGAATTTAAAGTCCGATAGTAGTAGTCAGGGAGTTAAATTTTGGTACATCACTCAGGGTACAGAATTTTACATAGATGACCTAACAATTTCAAAATAAATTACTAAATTATTAAACTAAAATTATCACACTAAAATCTATTATACTATGAATAAACTATACTCACTCTTTTTTGCTTTTTTGATGTTTTTCAGTTTAAGCTTATTTGCAACTGAATCTATAAACTCCTCTGATGCTAACGTAACATTTACTGTTAATACTCAAAATATTACTGTTGGTGAAAATGGCATGTATTTAGGTGGTGGCGTTTTTGGAGGCGCTCAAGCTCATGCTATGTCTGATGATGATGGTGACGGTACTTGGGAGGTAACTGTTGAAATGGAAACAGGTACAACAGGAAACTATATTTTTTTAAATAGTCCTAGTAATGACAATGACTGGGGAACTAAGGAAAATCTTGATGGTCAAGATTGTGCTGACCCTGCTAATTATAATGATAGAATATTACCCGAAATCTCAGGAGATATGACAATTCAACACTGCTTTGGTAGTTGTGAGTCAGACGGTACTTGTCCGGCAGCAAACCCAACTTATGATATTGCATTCAGTGTAGACATGAGTAACTTCCCAGTTGGTTTAGGTGCTGATGACACTGTTTATTTAAATGGAAACTTTAACGGATGGTGTGGTGAATGTAATCCTATGTCGGATGATGATGGTGACGGTGTTTGGACCTTAACCTTACCTCTAGAAGACGGCAGTTATGAGTATAAATTCACTGTTAACGGATGGAATAATCAGGAAGATTTTACGGAAGTTGTCGAGGGTTGTACAGTAAGTGATGGAACCTATACTAATAGAACTCTTACAGTTGAGGGTGAAGATATTACGCTACCAACTGTCTACTGGAATTTATGTGCGGGTGAAACACCTGGTGATACGTATACTGTGACATTCCAGGTAAATACTTCAGCGATTGTTGGAGGTGTCGGAGCTAACGGAATATATGCAGGGGGAGGAATTTTAGGAAATGCTCAAGCACTTCAGCTTCATGATGATGATGGTGATGGAGTTTACGTTGGTTCAGTTAATTTATCTGCGGGTACCACAGGAAACTACATTTTCCTAAATAGTCCAAATGATGGTGGTGACTGGGGAGCAAAAGAAAATTTAGAAGGTCAAGATTGTGCTGACCCTGCTAATTATAACGATAGAATATTACCCGAAATAACTGGAAATACAACTATATTAGCTTGCTTTGGACATTGTTCAGGTGATGGAACTGGTGAATGCCCATCTGATATTGTTACTTATGATGTAACATTTTCTGTAAATACAGTAAATATAACTGTTGGGGAAAATGGCATGTATGCTGGTGGTGGAATTCTTGGTGGCGCTAATGCAGTAGCTATGTCTGATGATGACGGAGACGGTGTATGGGTTGCTACGGTACCGATGGTTGAAGGTACGTCAGGTAACTATGCATTTTTCAATAGTCCGGCAAGTTCAACGGATTGGGGAACGAAAGAAAATATTGAGGGTCTTGAATGTGCGGATCCGTCAAATTATAACGATAGGATATTAGCGGAGGTAACTTCTGATATAACCCTTTTACACTGTTTTGGAACTTGTGATACTGACGGTAGTTGTCCTGACGGTAGTATAGGATTAATGTTACAGGGTATTATTGACTTCACTGTTCCAGAAGGTGGTTCCTCAGGAAAAGCAATTCACCTATATGTCACCGACGATATTGAAGATTTAGCTCTTTATGGAATTGGTGTTGCTAATAATGGTGGTGGTACAGATGGTCAAGAATATACATTTCCAACTGCTGCACCAACTGCTGGTCAACACATATTAGTTGTCAGAGACCTTGATGCAATGGATTCATACTTAAATGCTTCTCAAATCTTTGATCATGTATTTGTTTCTGAAAGCACAGTCATTTCACAAAATGGAGATGATGCTATTGAATTATATTATTTAGGTGGTGTTATCGAAACCTTTGGAGATGTCAATGTTGATGGAACGGGTCAAGATTGGGAATATTTAGATTCATGGGCATATAAAGTTAATGGAGAATGGACCTATGGTGGAGTTAATTGTACGGATAACTCAACTACATCATGTGAATCTGATTGCCCCTACCCGTTTGCTGATTGTACAGGTGATGATCTGGCAGCATACTTATCTGCTGCAGACGGTTGGAGATATCAGTATGAGGTAGCTGGATACAGGGGTGTTGGACCTGGTGATGCCATGGGTGCAGACTGGTGGAATTCTGGTGCATATGAAGATTTCAATAATGCTACTTATCCAAACGACTCAGGTGTAAATAACGGCTTGGTAGATGACATAATGTTCTTTACTACTGATGGTGGATTTACATTTGATACTGGTGAAGACATGACAATTATGGGTAAAAAACCTGAAGTTGATGCAGCATTTGACCCGGATGGAACCAATGCATATGATGCAGACAATGAGTATAATGAGTATTGGAATTATCCTTTAGATGATTTTACAGACACTTATACTTTATCAAATGATGGGACATATGATGTAATTTCATTTGCCACTATAGGTGCAATAGGTTTTTACACGTCTACAGGCGCTCAAGATTATCAAATTTTACAGCAAAACAACACCACGATGTATGTTCGAAATGTTGGATCTGAAGGTAATTCTTGGTATTCCATGTTAACTACTGATGCTCACGCATTATCAAATAGTGATAATGAGGTACTCGATATGATGGTATATCCTAATCCGGTAGATGGTAATTACATTACCATTCTATCCCCTGTGCAA
>CACOGA010000010.1 GCA_902626585.1 uncultured Bacteroidota bacterium | reverse complement strand
TTCTCAACTGCTAATATAAACGGAACTACAACATTTAGTTGGACAAATGATTTAACTTCAATAGGATTAGCTGCATCAGGTAGTGGAAATATTCCTGCCTTTACAGCAATTAATACAGGTACAAGTCCTGTTATTGCTACAATTACTGTAACTCCAACATTTGAAAATGGAGGAGTTAGTTGTACAGGGCCAGCTACTCCTTTTGAAATCACGGTTAATCCAACAGCACAAGTAAACCCAACAGTTGATATGGTAGTTACTGACGGCGATAATGTTGATATACCATTCTCAACAATAAATACAGGTGGTACATCAACTTATACCTGGACTAATACTGATCCAACCACTGGATTGACCAATACAGGCTCTAGTGATATAGGCTTTACTGCTGTGAATACAGGGACTAGTCCAATTACTACCACCGTGGTGGTTACTCCAACATTTGAAAATGGAGGAAATAGTAATTCTGGCCCAACCGACACCTTTATAATAACTGTAAATCCAACTGCTCAAATTGATCCTATTGATAGTTTAGTTTTCTGTGATGAAGATGTTGTTGATCCAATAGTATTTACTACTCAAAATACGGGTGGTACAACTACCTATTCTTGGACAAATGACAATACATCAATTGGTTTGGCCTCTAATGGAAATGGTACTGTTTCTGCATTTACGGTTCTGAATTCATCAAATCAAACACAAGTTGCAAACATTGTTGTAACTCCAACATTTGAAAGTGGCGGTGTTAGTAACACTGGTGAATCAGAAACATTTACAATTACGGTTAATCCAACTGCTCAAGTTGAATCAATTACAGACTTGGTATATTGTGATGAGGATATTACAGATGAAGTAGTTTTTGTTACTGAAAATACAGACGGTTTAACAACGTATTCTTGGACAAATGATAATACAAATATTGGATTAGCAGCTAGTGGTGATGGAAATATACCATCATTTGCTTCAGTAAATACTTCATTTGCATCAATTGTTTCAAACATAACCGTAACTCCAATATATACAAATAATGGAATTAGTTGTGATGGGCCATCAGAAACATTTACAATTACGGTTAATCCAACTGCTCAAGTTGAACAAATCTCTAATCAAATTTTATGTAGTGGAGACACATCTGAAGCAGTATCATTTAGTACAGTAAATACAGACGGTGTAACAACTTATTCATGGACCAATGATAATACAACTACTGGCTTAGCTGCATCAGGAAACGGAAATATTTCAGCATTTACTGTGTCTAACTCATTCAATAATGCTATCGTCTCAAACATAACTGTAACTCCAACATATACAAATAATGGAATTAGTTGTGATGGACCTTCAGAAACTTTTTCAATAACGGTTAACCCAACAGCTCAAGTGGACGCAGTTGTTGATCAAGTTTTATGTAATGGTGAATCAACTGATTCAATTTTATTTACAAGCACAAATACTGATGGAGCTACAACCTATAATTGGACAAATGACAATACAACAATTGGATTGCCAATCGCAGGTGGTACAGGTGATATTGGTAGTTTTGTTGTAACCAATGACACATCAGAATCCCAAACAGCCACATTTGTCGTTACTCCGGTATACAGTAATGGAGGTGTTAGCTGTGAAGGACTGACTGAAACATTTACAATTACTGTAAATCCAACTGCACAAGTTAATGCAATCGATGATCAAGATTTATGTGAAGGAGAAGTAACTGCTCCGATTGAATTCACAACAATAAACACGGATGGAACAACTACATATGAATGGACTAATACCAATCCACTAATTGGTTTAGCTGATAGTGGAGTTGGAAATATTCCAAGTTTTGAAGTTTTAAATGATGCTGCGAATTCTCAAAATGCTATAATAACGGTTACACCTACTTATACAAATAATGGAGTAGAGTGTACTGGGCCTTCAGAAACATTTGTTCTAACTGTAAATCCTGGTGCTCAGGTTAATTCTGTTGATAATCAAATTTTGTGTGACGGAGAGTTAACAGATCCAATTCAATTTACAACTCTTAATACGGATGGTGTTACAGAATATAATTGGACTAATACAAATACATCTATAGGTCTTGCTTCTGTAGGCACAGGTGATATCGGCTCATTCTCTGTAGTTAATACATCAACTAGTGCTCAATCAGCTACTATCACGGTAACTCCAACTTATACTAACAACGGAGTAATTTGTTCAGGTAATTCAGAACAATTTACAATAATCGTAAATCCTTCAGCTCAGGTTAATGATGTTACAAACTATAACACAATTTTGTGTGATGGTGAATTCACACCAGTATATTCTTTTACCACGGCAAATACTGATGGTTTGACATCGTTTAATTGGACGAACAATAATATTGCTATTGGATTAGCTGCGTCTGGAGAAGGAGGAATACCTAGTTTCCAGGTGACAAACTCAACTCAGTCAACAATAAGTGCGACAATAACGGTTACTCCAAGCTATGAAAATAACGGAATTATTTGTGATGGTAATGCAGAGACATTTACTATAATGGTTAATCCTTCCCCAGAGATGGATAATGTAGATGATATTGTATTATGTAATAATGAAATATCATCCATTATTGAGTTTACAACACCTAATACGGATGGTAATACTACTTATAATTGGACTAATGATAATACTTCAATTGGACTCTCTTCATCAGGAAATGGAGACATTCCATCATTTACAGCTATAAATCTAAATCCAATCACTGAAGTAGCAACAATAACCGTAACTCCAACTTATGAAAATAATGGGGTTGTATGTATTGGTGACCCTCAAACATTTAGTATCAGTGTCCTAAGTGAAATAGAAATTACTGCAACCACGGTCGATGCAATTGATTGTAATGATCCTAATAGTGGAAATATAAATATTACAGTTACAGGTGGTTCAGGTGTTTATGATTTCCTTTGGAGTAATGGAGCAATAACCGAGGATTTAAATAATATAGGTCCGGGAGATTACAGTGTTACAGTTACAGATAGTGAAGGTTGTATCGCTATTTCTGAAACATTTAACATATTTAGACAAGAAGATTTAATAGTTCAGTTGGATACAGAAATTGTTCCTTTCTGTGAAAATAATCTTGTAACACAAGAAAATAGAATTACAATTTCAGGTGGTCTTGGACCATATACGGTAAATTGGTCAGGTGGTTCTGTAAGTATAAATGATAATACATTTATGACTGCTTATCAAAATGGATTATACAATGTTCTTGTAACGGATCAATATGGTTGTCAGGTTAGTACCGATATTTTAATAGATTTTGATGAATTAGGAGAAGCATCCTTTGATTATGATAGTAACGGAAATATCGATTGTGGAGTAAGTATTTATAACGAACTAAGCTTTTTTAATACGTCTTCAGGTGATTACACAAATGTAATATGGGACTTTGGAGATGGAAGTGCATTAGTTTCTGGAGATGTAGTTACTCATCAATATCTAAATTCAGGAGCATACACTGTAACACAAACTGTCGAATATAACTATGGGTGTGTTGAAGTTAATACGGTTGAAATTGAAATTACAGATGGATATGATATTGTACTCCCGAATGCTTTCTCACCAAATGGTGATGGTATGAATGATACTATTAGGCCAGTTTATGCATGTGTCAACAATATTGAAATGAGTATTTATGATACTTTTGGTTCCTTAATTTACTACGAGAATAATCTTGAGCTGAATGGTTGGGATGGAACTCTTAATGGTAAATTAGCAGAAAATGGTAATTATTTAATTGTGGTTAATGGAACTACAATTTATAACGAAGAAATTAATTTAAGAGGAGTTTTTGTATTACTGAGATAAAAATTATTTATGAAGAGAATTATCTTAATATTAGCAATTATTTTTTCAGTGAAGTCATATTCACAGGATCCCGCTTTTACTCAATCATTTATGGTTCCGGAAAGTATTAATCCATCTTTTTCTGGATACTATGAAACTACTAAAGCTGGCTTACTTTACAAAAACCAGCAATGGTCAGGTTTTGATTTTAATCTTAATTCTCAATATTTATATTTTGATGACTGGTATCCGGATTTAAACAGTGGTGTAGGAATCAGTCTTATGAATCATCAGGAGACATTTACTAATTATTCACTGAAGCAATTAAATTTAAGTTGGATGTATAAAGTACAACTAAATTATGACTGGGATTTTAGGCCTAGTGTAACTTTTGGTTTTGCAACAAAAGACTTTGGTTTTGATAATTTACTATTTGAAGATCAAATTAACATATTTCAAAATATAATCAATTCTAACACATTTGATCCAATAGTACTAGGTGAGAATGCAAGATATGTGGATATTGGAGCCTCTTTTTTATTTAATAGTGATAATCATTGGATAGGAGTAACTTTAAGACATCTAAACAGGCCAAATGTGTCAATGGTTGCCCAAGGAGATATACCATTGGATATATTCGTATCAGTACATGCCTCCCTTGAATTACCTGTCTTAGAATACAATAGCGACAGTAGTGTTTATTTCATTACAAATTTTATGAAGCAAGCTAAGTATGACAGATTTGACCTTGGTTTTCAATATGTTTTTGACAGGTTCTCATTTGCACTTACCGCAACAACTAACCCTATTCAGACGTCTGATGAAAGCCATTTTGTAACATCAATAAATCCTATAATTGGTATGGCTTGGGAAGGATTTAAATTTGGATATTCATATGACTTTAATTTAAGTAAAATTGGAGGGGATGGAGGTATTTCTGAATTTTCTATAACATATGACTTCTTAAACAACAAAGATTGTTTTGGTTGTCCTGAGTACTAAGTTCATAATTTATTTAAAAGAAAATATTTGTTCTAATCAAAATCAAATGTATATTTGCTCACGCTAAAAAGGTCTGGTAGTTCAGTTGGTTAGAATACATGCCTGTCACGCATGGGGTCGCGGGTTCGAGTCCCGTCCAGACCGCAAAAAACCTTCTCTAATTGAGAGGGTTTTTTATTTTTGTGTTATGCTAAAGATTAAATTTTAATTCTTTTGAAATTTTAAAAAATAATTCAAATGCCTACAAAAATAAAATTAACTTTTTTGCTGTTTGTTTTACTATTTACAACTTGTAATGAAGGTAATATTGAAACAGTTGAAAATATAAAGTTAAATGAGAAATTATCTAAGGAGCTAGTTTCACTTTCTGTAAAATGTGTTGACCAAAAATACCCCTACAAAATAGGTTATAGATACACAGGTGAAAATTGGTTAAAACCACATTACGAGCTTACCCCTTCATTCTATGGATGCTGGGATTGGCACTCTGCTGTTCACGGTCATTGGGCAATGGTTAAAGTTCTAAAAGATTTTCCTGAGATTTCTGAAAGAGACATAATTTTATCAAAGCTTGAAAAAAACCTCAACAAGGAAAACTTAGAAAAGGAATATGAGTTTTTTAAAAATGAATTTGCAAACGGATTTGAAAGGACTTACGGGTGGGCATGGCTTATGAAATTGTATTCAGAGCTACTTTCGTGGGAGTTTGATAAAGCTCAATTGTGGGCCAATAATATGAAACCATTAGTTGATCTTCTTAGTGAAAGAACCATTTTGTTTTTAGACAAACTATCTACGCCACTTAGACCAGGTACACATGCCAATACCGCATTTTCATTCTCTTTGATGATTGAATATTCAAGGGTGGCAAATGATAAATTATTATTTGATAAGATAAAAGACTATAGTATAAAAAATTTTCAGGGAGATACAAATTGCCCAGTCAGCTATGAGCCATCTGGAACAGATTTTCTTTCCCCTTGTTTGGCTGAAGCAGCATTAATGTCTCAAATTCTTGAAAAAAGAGAATTTAATGATTGGTTATATAAATTTTTCACCTCATTTGATTCAACAAATTTTGGAAATATTATTACACCTCCGGAGGTTCTTGATCCTACGGATCCTGGAATTGGACATTTAATCGGGCTGATGTTCCATCGATCATGGACCTTGAAAGATATAGCCAATAAATTAGAGAATAGTAGTGATAAAAATTTCTTACTAGCAATTGCCAAAAAACATTCAGAGGCAGGCTATAATATCATGTTCGAAAGTGGTTATGGAGGTGAGCATTGGTTAGCAACATTTGCTATATATAATTTCTCAAGATAGCTCGAATTATTAATTCTACTCAATAACTGTAACAGTACCATACATATGTGATTCATGAGGATCGCAAACATAGGTAGTTGTACCAACAACAGTGAATGTGTGAGAAAAAGTAAATCCATATGTTGATGAGTAACCACTATCAAAAGTTTCAACACCGCCAGTAGATCTGAGATTATGAGTTCCACCTCCCCAAGTCCAGGTTATTGTTTCTCCCAGCTGTATGGTTGTTTCATATGATGTTCCACTTTGCCATAATAGATTATATTCGGAGTCATTATTATAATTTTCATTTTCATCATCAATGCTATCTTTTGAGCAAGCTTGAAAAATTATAAAAACAACAAACAATAGAGTCTTAAATTTTTTAAGAACAGATATTATATTAATTTTTTTCACACACCAAATTTATAAAATTTGGTACGAATCTTGTAAAATCCTTTTAAAATAAATATTATGAAGTATAAACTACTATTATTAGCAACACTATTCACTAACCTTATATTTTCACAAACAACTCATCAATATAACTGGAGTATGTCTAGTACAAATCAACAGATTACAATTGGAGTTGGAGATACCGTGATATGGACATGGGGATCCGGGACTCATAATCTCAGAGCCACTGGTGGTGTTGAAATGTTCGATAGTGGTTATTATACAGGCCCAGGACCTCAATTTTCATATACGTTCACAGTTCCTGGTGTTACAACATACATATGTGACCCTCATCCAAACTCAATGTATGGAACGGTAACAGTTACCGAAACCGCATCGATAGGGGAACAAACTCTGTTTAATTTTAATATTTCTCCGAATCCAGCGTCAAATATTATTAATATTTCTTTCGATAATATTAGCAATGATCAAATAATAATTGAAGTTTACGATCTGCTCGGAAGATTAAATCAAAGCATAATTTCCAACGTTGTGAATGGAAAAACTAGTTTAGATATTTCTGAGTTAAGTAGAGGCATTTATATTGCGAAAATAACAAGTGGCTCAACAGTTTCTGTAAAGAGATTTATCAAAGAGTAATTTTAAAATATTCTTAAAATATTAAAGCCAAAGAATATGTGACGTTTAGTCCAATCTCCCTCGGCATCTAAAATTACCGAAACATCATCAATACTTTGGGTATTTGAAAATATTAGTTGGAATACATGACCTCCGGTTTCAATATCGATTCCTATACTGATAGCATCAGAGTTTGGCGAATTTTCAACTCTGTTTAAATTTGCAAAGTATTCTAGGTTCAATGCTGTTCGCTTATTAATTTTGTAGCTTGCTCCTAATCCTAAAGCATAATTATATTCTCTGTCAAAAGTTGTAAAAACTGGGACACCGTTTTCGAAAACTACTTCTCCGTTTTCAAACAGAATCCTTTCCTCGTTATAGTTTCGTTTAACGAATGATGGGGTTAACTGAAAGGATAGTTTTTCACTAACCCTATTAGAAATTAATAACTGAGATAAAAACAGAGATCTTTGAGAGAATGATAAATCAACCCCGGGTGCTAAGAAATCAGACGAATTGTAGTTAAAACTATTATAAATTGAAATATTTAGAGGAAAATTGGATTCTTGGCTTGTTATTTTATTTTTAAAATTAATGGTATAAGTTTTTTTCAATGACTCTCTGCTAAATCCAACTTGAAAATTATCGGATAATCCATAAAACATTTCAATTTTGGTATTTGCTATGTCTAGACCAAAAAGTGTTTTAATGCCCCCATTAATGGATCCAAATCTATGAGCAACATATAAAAAAAGCTCTTTTTTTCTTGATTGTTTAGTTGATTGACCATTAATTATTTTATGAGCTTTAAAAGCAGATAACCCAACCTTATAATCCTCATTAACGTAATCGATTTCTCCTAATAAATCATTTTGGCTAATGATTGGATTTGAGAGGAAAATAAGTAAAATAAAGAATGTATATTTTAAGTTATTGTTTTTTATCATAGACGAAATTTAAGTTAATTTTTACTTCTTCGTCTATTTTTTTGAAAACAATTTTTGGAATTTTAACATTGTAGTCACTTAGCATTACCGAAAAACCTGATATAAGTTCAATTTTCTCATCTAACTTCCTGATTTTAGCTGTTGTTCTAATATCATTATTGACACCCTTAATCATTAAGACGCCTTCAATCACATATTCTTTAAAATTTTCATTTAACTCATTGAGGTTAAAATTGATAATTTGACCTTCAAATGTTGACTTTGGATAAATATTGCTCTCAAGATAGTTTTCGTTAAAATGTTCTTGCATTAGACCTAGTCTAAAATCAAACTCACTGATAAGAATTACTGCTGCAATTTGACCGGAACCTGTATCTATTATAGAAACTGTTTTATTATTATTTGCCTTAATTGGTTCGAAAGCTGCTTTTGAACCATCAAATCTTGTAAGCCCTTCATTTGTGTAGAATTTTTGAGCTACAATATTTTGAACACATACAACAAAAATTAATGTAAGTAAATAAAATCTCATACCATAAAAAACCAAATACTATACCAAAAATTTATACATTAGCCATTTGATTTTTAACATATGAAAAAAGTTTTTGTTAGCGGTGGCTCCGGATATATTGCAATGTATTGTATCAAGATTTTGATTGAAAAAGGATATCACATTGTTACATCTGTTCGAGAAAAGAGTCAAATCGAATTAGTAAAAAAATCATTGAGTAAAAATAACATTCCCTTTGAAAATATTGACTTTGCAATTTTAGACCTATTAAGAGATGAGGGTTGGGACAATGCCCTAAAAGGTTGTGAGTACGTATTACATGTAGCCTCCCCGGTAATCCCTGGTGATGTTGATGAGGATTCCCTTGTTAGGCCTGCTGTTGACGGGATGACAAGATGTTTGAATGCAGCTATAAAAAATGGAGCAAAAAAGTTTGTACAAACCTCCTCATATGCTGCGATATATGGCAATGATAAATCTGAGCATAGTGATGATGATTGGACTGACTTATCGGATAAAAATTTACATCCTTATGAAATAAGTAAGACAAAATCGGAAAAAAAAATGTGGGAAATGGTTGAAAATTCTAATATAAAAGCCTGCGCAATAAATCCTGTCTTAGTTTTGGGTCCTTCTTTAACAGAAGTTCTTAGTATGTCGAACAGGTTAACTATAAAAAAAGTATTCAATCTTCCATTTGTTCCAGATATGGCAATTAGTGTTGTTGGAGTTCAAGATGTTGCAGATGCACACGTGCGTGCTATGGAATCCTCTGAATCCAATGGAAAAAGATTTCTACTTTCTGAGAAAACCATCAAACTTATAGATCTTGCAATGATTCTCAAAGAAGCGGGCTTTTCAAAAGTTCCTACCAGGGTCATTCCTAATTTTATTTTTAAATTTTTTGCTCTGTTTAACCCATCGTTGAGATCAATTTCGAAAAGGCTTGGTACTTTTGAAAAATTACACACAAATAATGCTAATAAGATATTAAAATGGTATCCAAAAAGTGCAGATAGTGAAATAGTCAACTCTGCAAAACAACTGTATGATGTAGGAATATTAAAAAAATAGTTATCTTTGCTTTGTGTTGAACTTGTATTAATTTACAAGAGGTTTTTAAAACCAATGAAAGCTTTCCTTTTGGGAGGCTTTTTTATTTGATAACTATTTACTTTTTTTTTGATTAACTAAAAAAAAACAATAACTAATTATTAAATTCGCATTCATAATAAACTAATCTAAAAATGAGAAAATCAATACTAAACTTTATTATTGCTTTTGTTGCTTTCTGTACTGGCTTACAAGCACAAAGTCTCTCAGGCTCTGTTACTGATTCTGAAGACGGCGAACCTCTGGTAGGTGTTAATATCGTTGTTCAAGGACAAAATCAAGGAGCTGTTTCTGATTTCGATGGTAATTTTTCCATATCAAATTTTGAATCTGGATCAACATTAGTTTTTAGCTATGTTGGCTATAAAACTTTGACCTTAAAAATTTCATCAACTGATGAAATTTCTGATGGCATTTCAGTTTCGATGGTTAAGGACCTTAGTGAATTAGATGAGGTAATTGTAATTGGATATGGTTCACAAAAATTAAGTGATATTTCTGGTGCCGTTTCTACAGTAAATGCAGAAGCAATCGAAGCATCCTCTGCCGTGAGAGTTGAAGACGCGTTACAGGGTCAAGCATCAGGAATAAATATTATTTCGAGCGGTTCTCCAGGTTCTAAACCAACTGTTTTAATTAGAGGTATTACCTCTTATGCTGGGAATGACCCTCTCGTAATTATTGATGGAATATCTGCTACAATTGATGATTTAAATTCTTTGAATCCAAATGATGTCAAATCTGTAAATGTCTTAAAAGATGCTGCTTTAGCCTCAATTTATGGGGTAAAAGGAGGTAGTGGAGTTATTGTAATAACAACAAAATCTGGTGAAAGAAATTCAGAAACCAAATTTACTTTAAGTACATCGATTGGTTCTCAAGAAGTTGTCAAAACCATAGATGTTCTTAATGCTAGTGAATATGCAGCTATACTGAATGAAGCAAGTGTTAATGCTGGTGAAGGAATTGTTTTTCCAAATATTTCAGATTTTGGTGTTGGTACAAATTGGCAGGATGAAGTTTTAGTAGACGCACCAATAGTTAATCATTCAATTACTGCATCAGGGGGTAGTGAAAATACCTCATACTATGTGTCTGCGGGGTATACTGGTCAGGATGGAGTAGTAGCTGGAGGTGAAAAGTCATTCTTTAACAGAACTAATTTCACAACAAATATCAACACGGATTTAAGTGAAAAAACTAAACTTTTAATTAATACTAATTATTCAAATATTAAAGGAAAAAGTTTAGCAGAGAACGGTATAACAAGTGTATTGTCAAATGCATTAAATTTTGATCCGACAGTGAGTCCATTTGAAAATGGGTCTTTTGGAATAAGCGAAACAATTACACAAGAAATCGTTAATCCCCTAGCTCAAATTGATAATACATATAATGAAAATAAAGTTGATAAGATTCAAGGAAAGATTGAACTTCAACACAGACTGATGGAAAATTTAAACATTACCTCTAGATTTGGTTACACATATGTTAACATTTATGATAAAGGTTTTATTCCTTTCCAGTTTTATGGAACAGGACATAATCAAACAAATGCTAATCCTGATTTAACCCCCATTGTTGCAATTGATAGTGAAGGGAATATAACCTCAACTCACAACAGAGTATTTGAAGGAAATACTAACTTCTTTAACTATACATACGAGCTTTATGGAAATTATGATTTTTCAATTAAGGAAAATCACAACTTTCAAACCGTAGCTGGTTTTTCAATTGGAGAAGGAAAAGGAAGTAATATTTCAGCAACGAATGAAGATGTTCCGTTTAACTCATGGGATTATGCTGATGTTAGCGCAGCTACAGGAAATGCTACGCAACAAACATCAGGTTCATGGCAATATGTTAACAGAAATTTATCCTACTTTGGAAGGGTTTTATACGACTATAATCAAAAATACTATGCGTCTTTTACGGGAAGAGTAGATGGAAGTACATCATTTGGGAAAAATAATAAATTTGGATTTTTCCCGTCAGCATCACTCGGTTGGGTTGTTTCAAAAGAAGATTTTTTTGATGAGATGCCTGTTTTAAATTACCTTAAATTTAGAGCTAGCTACGGTACCTTAGGTAATGATAATATAAATCCCCAATTTTCTTTGATTTCAACATTCCCAAGTTATGTATTTAACGGTACAATTACACCTGGCTCATCTTTAGGGTCAATTCCTAATGATGATGTTTCATGGGAAAATCAAGTTCAAATGAATGTTGGAGTCGACACAAGAATTTTTAACGATAAGGTTTCTCTATCATTAGACTATTTTAAAAAGACAGTGGATGACTTGCTATTTAGCCCAAATCTCTCTCTGTATCTTGGAGTTCCATCATATCCTACAACAAATATTGGAAGTACCCAGAGTACTGGTTTAGATGCTACAATTTCGCTGAATACTTCACTTGGGGACCTATCAATTTCTTCTGATGTAAATTTCACAACAGCTGAAAATGAAGTTATTTCGATAAATAATGGCGATAAATATATATGGGGTGCAGGTTACGGCATCCCTTACAGAAATATTGTAAGATTTGAAGAAGGTTTTTCTCCGGGATATTTCTTTGGATACGTAACTGATGGTATTTTTCAAACGCAAGACGAAGTTAATAATCATGCTACTCAAAATGGTGCAGTCCCTGGTGATATCAGATTTGTTGATGTTAACGCTGATGGAATTGTTGATGATAATGACAGAACTCAAATTGGAGATCCTTTTCCTGACTTTACAATTGGATGGAATTTAAACCTAGATTATAAATCATTTGATTTAAGTGTATTCACTTATGCATCTGTTGGTAATGATATCTACAGAGCGTATGAGAGAAATCTTAATTATACAAATAGATTTGCTTCAACTTTGGCTAGATGGACAGGTGCTGGAACAAGTTTTGACGAACCAAGAGTAACATTCGTTGATTCTAATAATAACAGCAGAGCATCTGACAGGTATATTGAAGATGGTAGTTATTTAAGAATTAAAAATGTCCAGCTTGGATATTCATTCCCTGACTCCTTAGTGGATGTTTGGGGCTTTGACGAGGTTAGGGCTTACGTTCAAATTAAGAACGCTCTTACCTTAACCGACTACTCAGGATATGATCCTGAAATTTCAGTTGGTGGTGTTTTAAACACAGGAATTGATTATGGAACTTATCCACAACCAAGAATTTGGTCAATGGGTGTAAATATTAAATTTTAAAATAATATAATATGAAAAATTTTAAGAAAATATTATTACTGATTTTAGTTACTTCGGTATTCAACAGATGTACTGATCATGTTGACTATGAAGCAATAGAAGGCTATCAAATTACCTCTGAAATTTATTTTCAACAAGAATCTGATTATGACGCAGCCTTAGTAGGAACATATGATGTTTTACAATGGTTATTTTTCAACATACAACTTGGGGCAATTGCCTCAGAAATAACATTATGTGGAGGTGAAAGTGCAACCGATTATATCGGAATACAACAGATTGATGACATGACTCATTACCCTGAAAATAATGTACTTAGACAAATATGGCAGTTTTTATACGAGGGTGTAAATAGAGCAAATTACATGGAGGAAAATAAAGCAAATATAGATTTTGAAGGTAAGGAAGCTATGTATGGTGAAGTATATTTTCTAAGAGCTTATTACTATTTTGAACTAGTTAAGTTCTTTGGAGATGTACCTTTATTCACTGAAGCAAGACTAACCGCTGGTCAGGCCGGTACTCTAACGAGAACACCAAAAGAAGAAGTATACGCACAAATTGAGTTAGATCTACAGAATGCAATTGCGAGTTTACCAAATTCTCAATCTCAAGTGGGTAGAGTCAACAAATACACCGCATACTCATTATTAGGAAAAGTTCTACTTTATCAAGATAAGTTTACGGAAGCTGCCTCTGCACTTGATAATGTAATTGGCGTTTATTCACTCGTATCTGACTATGGAAGCCAGTTTTTAAGATTTGGTGAAAATGGTCCAGAATCAGTATTTGAAATCCAATATTCTAATCAATCAAACTGGTATGATTGGGGATGTACTCATTGTAGTGAAGGAAATTATGCGATTATAATGAATGGACCAAGAGGATGGAGTGGTCCAGAGTATGCCCAAGGTTGGAGCTTTAATGTCCCAACCGAAGAATTCTATAATTCTTTTGAAGAAGGAGATTCAAGAAGAGATGCAACAGTTTTAGACATTGAGGCTTTTGCAGCAGCTACCGGTGCAAGCTACACTGAAGGATATGACCACACAGGCTACTTTAATAATAAATATATTCCTAGAGCAGGCGAATCAGGAGGTCAAACAGAGCTAAATTACCTTACTAATTTTAGAATAATCAGATACTCTGATGTATTATTAATGGCCGCTGAAGCCTATAATCGTGGTGGTATTGATGACGGAATAGCTCAAGAATTTTTAAATCAGGTAAGGAGAAGAGCTTTTGGAGGCGACGATAATGATATTTCTGCCTCAGGTAGTGCACTAACTAATGCAATTTGGGAAGAAAGAAAATTTGAACTTTCTCTAGAGGGTCATAGATTTTTTGATTTAGTCAGAACAGGGCAGGCATCATCATTGATACCAGGTTTTGTTGAGGGTAAACACGAAGTTTTTCCTATTCCGCAGCAGGAAGTGGATATTTCTGGACTAACACAAAATGCAGGATATTAAACTAACAATAATTTTTATGAGAATATTAAAAAATTTTTTAGGACTGTTTTTATTAACCACTTTAATAATAAGTTGTGTTGACGAAAATGAAACTAATGCCAATTTTATAGGTACAATTTCAGAACCGACTAATATATCGGCTTTGGTTAGTATTACACAGGACAATACAGGACTTGTTACTATTACACCAACTGGAGAGGGGGTGGTTACTTTTCATGTAGATTACGGTGATGGGTCTGATATCTCAGGTTCAATAAACCCAGGGAATAGTACAGATCACTTTTACATGGAAGGAACATACGAAGCAACCATAATTGGAACTGCACTTGACGGCTCTACTGCTGAAGGAAATGTAACAATTGTTGTTTCATTCATTGCTCCCGAAAACCTAGTCGTTAATTTGATTAGTTCATCTGGTTCCTACAATATATTGGTTTCTGCAACAGCTGATTATGCAACATCTTTTGAAGTAATATTTGGAGATGAGGCTGGTGGAGATGCTACGCCAATGCAATTAGGTGAGCAACTTTCTCACACTTATGAATCGGCTGGCACATATAACCTAACAGTGACCGCTTTAAGTGGTGGATCTGCTACCACTCAATATTCAGAGGATGTTGTTATTACTGATCCCCCTGTATTTGACGGGTTTTCAACTTTTGAAGATTTTGAAGGAGATGTCCCTAGTAATTTTTCATTTGGTGGTGTTGGCAATGTGCAAGTTGTAGCAAATCCAGATAATTCAGGAATAAATTCCTCATCAAATGTAATGCAATGTACTAAAGATCAGGGTGCCGAAGTATGGGGAGGAATGGGTTTCGCTGTTGACGGGCTTATAAATTTCAATGGTAATAATGTATTAAGACTAAAGTCATATGCCCCTGAAGTTGGAAAAGTTGTAAAGGTTAAACTTGAAACAAGTGCTGGAAATGTTTCTGGGCTAACATATGAATTTGATATGGTTACCACTGTTGCTAATCAATGGGAAATTCTTACATATGATTTTTCCGGAGCTCCAGATTTAGATTATATAACCGCAATTGTCTTTTATGATTTTGGTAATCAAGATGCGGGAGTATACCACTTTGATGATGTTGAGGTCGGTACAGGTGAGTATATTCAGGGAATAGAAAATTTTGAAGAAGATATACCTGAAAGTTTTTCATTTGGTGGTGTTGGTAGTGTTGAAGTAATTCCAAACCCAGATCCATCAGGTGAAAATACAACTGGAAATGTCCTCCAATTTGTCAAAGAAGATGGGGCTGAAATATGGGGTGGAATGGGCTTTTCCGTTGATGTTATTGATTTCAACGGCGCAAGCCAGATTCAACTTAAATCATATGCTCCTGAAGTTGGAAAAGTTGTCAAAGTTAAACTTGAGACGAGTGCTGGAAATGTTTCAGGTTTAACTCATGAGGTTGATATGACAACTACCGTTTCAAACCAATGGGAAACACTTGTTTATGACTTTACAGGCGCTCCTGATTTAGAATATGTTTCCTTCATTGTATTTTATGATTTTGGTAATACAGCAGGAGCAACATACAGATTTGATGAAATTCAATTAATTGATTAAATTAATATTATGAAAAGAATAAATTTTTTACTGATAGTTTTTTCACTATTCATTTTCACCTCATGTGAGCAAGAAGACTATGAATTTGGAGATATATTAAGTCCCACTAACCTAACAATATCAGCTTCTATACAAGGAGCAGATTCTGATAATCCGTATGGTGATGGTAGCGGTTATGTTACATTTACTGCAACTGCTGCTGATGCTATCACATATAAGTTTATCCAAAATGGGGTTGAATATATGGTCCCAAGTGGGGTATTCACAACAAGATTTACAAATACGGGAGTTCATGTTTACACTGTTGAAGTTATTGCTTCTGGAACAGCCGGGGTAATGTCTAATGGTTCAACATCAGTTGAAGTTTTGTATACATTTGAACCTCCTGCTGATTTAGTATCTGCATTAACAACAGGAAGTTGGAGAGTAATGGCTGAAGCCCCTGCGCACATGGGTGTCGGACCGGCAGATGATATGGCCCCAGACGGAGTTGCTTTATGGTGGAATGCAGGTCCATACGACAAAGCGGATACAGCAATGTATGATGATAGAATGGTATTTACAGCTGATGGAATAATGGAATATCAAACTCAGGGAAGTATTTTTGGAAAAGCTCCACCATTAGAAGAAGATTTTTTTGGTAATCAAGGATTAGGGGATCCAAATTCGGATAATGAACATTTGTATTATCCAGCTGATAACTTCAATTCTAACTGGACAGTTTCTGAAGATAATGGAAATCTCATTTTGAACCTTACAGGTACTGGTTTTGCTGGTTTTTATGTTGGAGGAAATCATTCTTACGACATCCTATCATGGAGTTCAAATGAAATGTACTTAAAGACAGTTGGTTTTGATACAAACGGATGGTTTATTAAAATAACCAACCAACAATAAATGATTTACCGTTAAAATTTATAAGAGAGAAGTTTATTAAACTTCTCTCTTATTTTTATATTTGTCAAACTCTAACCATTTTAATGAAAAATTACTTAAAAATTACAATTTTCTCAATGCTTTTTGTGATTGCATGCTCATCAGACAGGCCAGATGATTCTGATAATTCAAATCAAAATCCTGAAGTAATAGTTCCCTATAATTTAACCCTTGATATCAGTATTGTTGGTCAAAGTGATTCTAATCCAAATGGTGACGGCTCAGGTTCAATTATTTGTACCGCATCAGCTACAGATGCTGTTAACTATGAATTCAGATTTGGTGGTGGTATCACTGAGCAATCAACAGATGGTAGTATTGAATATAGTTATAACAATGAGGGTACTAATTCATATACGGTTTACGTTTATGCATATTCCACTACAGGTCACTATACTAGTACTTTTAAAAATTTCGATTTATTTGTTGAGGGCGAAGAAATTGAAGCTACTTGGTCAGAAGAGTTTAATTACAATGGTGCGGTTAATTCTGACTTTTGGACTTATGAAATTGGTAATGGTGATTGGGGCTGGGGTAATGGTGAATCGCAATATTATACCAGTAGTTTGAATAATGTTAGAGTTGAAGATGGAGTTTTAAAAATTACCGCCAAGAGAGAAAATATAGCAGGTTTTGAATATTCGTCTGCAAGGATTATCACTAGAGATAAATTTGAATTTCAATATGGTCGGGTTGATATAAGAGCAAAATTACCAACGGGTGTGGGTACATGGCCAGCCCTTTGGCTACTAGGTGCCAATTTTAACGAAGTTGGATGGCCTGCGTGTGGTGAAATTGATATCATGGAACATTGGGGTCACGATCCGACTGTTATTGCTGGATCAATTCATACACCAATGAGTCACGGAGATACTTGGACCCATGGTTATACAACTGTTAATGATTATCATGAAGAATTTCACATCTATTCAATTGATTGGAATGAAAATAGAGTGCAATTTTTTGTTGACGACGTACTATACTACACATACTCACCTTCACCTCAAGATTCAGATAGTTGGCCATTTGATCAAGAAATGTTTTTTATTTTAAATGTTGCAATGGGTGGAAGTTGGTTTGATATTGATCCAGAATTTAGTGAATCAACAATGGAAGTTGATTATATAAGAATTTATCAGTAAGAATTATGAAAAAAAATATACAAATCCTTTTAGTCGTATTATTTGGTTTTTCCTGTAATGGGCCCCTTGATAATGGAAAAGAAAAATTTATCGACGATTTAATTTCACAGATGACCTTAGAAGAAAAAGTTGGTCAAATGACACAAATTAATCTTACTGTTATTGCGAGAGGTCCCAACAAATGGTCATCATCATTTCCAATGGAGATTGATGATGATAAAGCAAACAAGGCCTTAGTAGATTTTAAAGTAGGTTCTGTTTTAAACACAATAAATAATACAGCTCAAAAACCAAGTGTATGGTTTAAAAATATTTCAAAAATCCAAGATATTGCTATGAATAATAGCAGACTAGGGATACCAGTTATTTATGGTATTGATGCTATTCACGGTACAACATACACTGATGGAGCAACAATGTTTCCACAACAAATCACAACTGCAGCGAGTTGGAACCCAGAAAATGCTTATAACATGGCGCAGGTTTGTGCCTATGAAACTAGAGCTTCCAGTATACCATGGAATTTTTCGCCTGTACTAGACTTGGGATTAGATCCTCGATTTCCAAGACAATTTGAAACTTTTGGAGAGGACCCTCTTTTAGTTGAAAGGTTTGGTGTAGAAATGATTAAAGGCTATCAAGGATTAGATAATGATATTTCCAATAAATATAACGTAGCTGCTTGCATGAAGCATTTTGTTGGTTATCATGCAACTATTTCTGGAAAAGACAGAACCCCAGCTTACATTCCTGAAAATGTTTTAAGTGAATATCACATAGAGTCATTTAAGAAAGCAATTGAAGCTGGGGCCAAAACGGTCATGATAAATTCTGGGCTGATTAATGGAGTACCAGTTCATGCAGATTATAATTTGTTGATTAATGTTTTGAGGAATAAATTAGGTTTTGAGGGTGTTATTTTAACAGATTGGGAAGATATCAGAAAGCTACATGACAGAGATAAGGTTGCTGAAACACAAAAAGAAGCAGTTAAAATGGCGATTAATGCTGGTATTGACATGTCAATGGTCCCATATGAGTATGAGCAATTTTTTAATGATTTGATTCAACTTGTTAAAGAGGGTGAGGTCAGTATGGACAGAATTGATGATGCAGTTAAAAGAATTCTAAAATTAAAGTTTGAACTTGATCTTTTCCAAAACCCAGTTACTAATTATGAAGATTATGGCGACTTTGGTTCAAAAAAACACCATCAGCTTGCCTATAAAGCTGCATCAGAATCAATCACACTATTAAAAAACACTAATAATATATTGCCGTTAAAGGGGAAGCCCAGAATTCTAGTAGTAGGGCCCAACGGAAATAATATGAGAACCTTAAATGGTGCCTGGTCCTATTCATGGCAGGGTGAATTGACCGACAGATTCGCTGGAGATTTCAATACCATTTTTGAGGCTATTCAGAAAAATTTTGGAAAAAATGAGGTTAAGTATGTTTCTGGAGTTTCATATAAGGAAAGCGGAAATTACTATGACATGGTTGAAGATGATATAAATAAGGCTATTAGTGAGGCTAGAAAATCTGATTATATTATTCTTTGCCTGGGAGAAAACACCTATACTGAAAAGCCAGGAGATTTAAATGACCTTAACTTACATCAATTACAAATAAAGCTAGCTAAAAAGTTAGCTGAAGTAGGAAAGCCAATTATTTTAATTTTAAACTTAGGAAGACCTAGATTAATTTCTGATATCGAACCACTCATGAGTGCAGTTATCAACGTTTACTTACCTGGAAATTTTGGAGCTGATGCACTTTCTGATATATTATCCGGTAAAGTAAATCCCTCCGGTAAATTACCTTATACCTACCCAGCTTTTCCTAATTCTTTGATTCCTTATTACTATAAGCCCTCTGAAGTTCAAAATAATTCTCAAGGGGCATATAATTATGTAGGAGAGGTAAATAATCAATATGATTTTGGATTTGGTTTAAGCTATTCTGAATTTATTTATGGAGATTTAGAGATAAATAAAGATGAATTTAGTTTAAATGATACAATAAAAGTTTCAGTAAATGTTAAAAACTCAAGTGGAATTGATGGTTTTGAGACCATTCAACTTTATTCTTCAGACTTATATGCATCTGTAACACCTGACATAAAAAGACTTAGAGACTTCAAAAAAGTTGATATTAAAGCTGGTCAAATTAAAACTATAAAATTTGACTTACCGGTTACTGAGTTAGCCTTTGCCAACTCTGATAATGAATTTGTTGTTGAACCCGGGATGTTTGAATTATCTATTGATAAATCATCGAGAGAGATAACAATTAGATAATTGTTTTCGTTTAATACTAACTTTTAAAATTAGAATATATTATTAAAATTATTTAGGAATAAATTAATGTAGATTACTAGAAATACAATAGAAATCAACACTTTTGTGAATCCTGAAACCATTAGCCCAAGAAAGACTCCAGCTGCAGCTTTTATAGATTTCTCGAAGTTTTTATTTAAAAATAATTCACCAGCTATTGCTCCGATTAAAGCTCCAAATATAATCCCAAATGGAGGGAAAAATAACCCAATCAAAGTCCCAATTGAAGCTCCGATAACCCCAAATTTACTAGCACCAAATTTTTTTGAAGTGTAAATCGGAATTATGTAATCAAGAATAAAGATAATTAAGCCAATAATTAATGTGACAACAATTATTTTACTATCTACTTTAACAGTGGAAATACTACTGAATATAAATAGCCCCAGCCAAGAACTTAAAGGACCAGGTAAAACAGGAATAACACTCCCCACAATCCCAATTATCATGATTAAAAAAGACAATATTAATAAAAATATATCCATATTATATTTCAGATTAATTTAAATAAAATCAATTAACTTTATTAAATTAAATAATAAAAATCTATTGTGAGAAAAACTCTATTTGTTATTTCTTGTTTTTTTTTGATTTCCTGTGAGTTTGACTTTCAAATTGATAAAAAAATCACGGTAGATGAATTTATAATTGAAGAATTAAAGTCATTTAATTGGAATGAAGTTGATCAATATCCTGTCTTCGAAAGCTGTCTGAAAATTGAGGATATTGATAATAAAAATGATTGTTTTGTTGAAACAATTACAGAAGCATTTAGACAAAATCTAGAAAATAATAATTTGGTTATTAACAGAACATTAGTTGATACTGTTGGAATGGTTTTAAAAGTTAATAAATTCGGTGAAATATCAATTCAAAATATAACTATTTCAGATGAAAATACAGGTTATGCAAAAGTCATCACTGAATCATTTGAAAACACGGTTTTAAGTTTACCAAAATTATTTCCAGCAATTAAAAGAGGTCAAGAAGTTGATGTAATATTTAATATTCCAATTATAATTTCAACAGAGAATGAATAATGAGTGAAAAAATTATCTTAGGAATTGACCCAGGAACAACTATAATGGGATTTGGAATTATACAAGTCAAAGACAGAAAAATGAGTCTTATTGAAATGAACGAATTAAATTTAAAAAAATATAAAGACCATTATTTGAAATTAAAATTAGTTTTTGAAAGAACAATCTCTCTGATTGAGGAGTTTAAACCTGATGAAATTGCAATTGAGGCACCGTTTTTTGGTAAGAATATACAAAGTATGTTAAAGCTTGGGAGGGCACAGGGTATAGCTATGGCTGCAGGACTATCTAGGGAAATTCCAATTACTGAATACTCCCCAAAAAAAATAAAAATGGCAATAACCGGAAATGGAAATTCTAGTAAAGAGCAAGTTGCAAAAATGCTACAAAACTTACTTAAAATTAAAGAATTACCAAAAAATTTAGATTCAACTGACGGCCTTGCCGCTGCTGTGTGTCACTTTTATAATTCAAAAAATATTATTGAAGGTGTAAAATATTCTGGTTGGACTAGTTTTGTAAATAAGAATAAAGATAAAATCAGAAAGTCATAGCTAGCATTTATATTCATATCCCATTTTGCAGAAAAGCATGTCATTATTGTGATTATCACTTCTCTACCTCTTTAAAATCTAAAGATTTAATTATTGATTCAATTGTTAATGAGATTCATTTAAGATCAAATGAATTGAATGAGGATATAAATTCGATTTATTTTGGTGGAGGAACTCCATCTTTGATGAGTGAAATTGATAATGAAAAAATTTTTAATGCGATAAATAAAAAATTTCAAGTTTCTGAAAAAGCTGAAGTTACAATGGAATGTAATCCTGATGATATAAATATTTTAAATATTAGGGGATGGAAAAAAAATAATGTTAACAGAATAAGCCTTGGAGTTCAATCTTTTTTTGATTCAGATTTGAGACTAATGAATAGGAGTCACGATTCGATTACAGCCACCAACGCAATAGAATTAATTAAAGAACATTTCGAAAATTTTTCAGTGGATTTAATTTACGGTATCCCTAAAAGTTCAATTTATAGGTGGAAAAAAAATATTGAAATTTTAATAAAATATGATGTTCCACATATTTCAACATATGTATTAACTGTTGAGCCAAAAACAGCTCTAATAAAGTTAATAGAAAAGAATAAGGTCAAAGAGGTAAGTGATATTGATCAGAAACAACAATTCGAATATGCTTACAGTCAACTATTAAAATTAGGATATAGAAATTATGAGTTCTCAAGTTTTGCTAAGCCTGGTTACGAATGTAAAAATAACGTTACGTACTGGGAAAGAGGAAATTATTTGGGATTTGGTCCATCGGCTCATTCATTTGATGGATTTAAAAGAAAGTGGAATATCAGTAATAATCAAAAGTATATTGATAAAATTAAAGAAAATTCTTTAGCATATGAATCAGAAATTTTATCAGAAACAGATATTTTAAATGAATTAATTATGATAGGTTTAAGAACCTCAGATGGAATTGATTTAGGGTTGATTGAATCAAAATTTACAAATCTTGATTTACAAAATTTAAAAAAACAAATTGACTTAAAAATTACGGATGGAATATTGGTTAAAAATAATAATAAATTATATCCCTCAAGAGAATATAAATTTTTAACAGATGGTATAGCTTCAGATTTGTTCATAACCTAATACTTTAAAAAAAATTAGCAAAAAAACATTATCTTCAGTATAAAATCTTTTGTATGGAATGGAAGGGTGTAATGCCAGCGATTACTACTAAGTTTACTCGTGATGATAAATTAGATTTGGAGTTATTCAATAAAAATTTAGCGTTTCAATTAAAATCAAATATTGATGCCATTGTATTGGCTGGGTCTCTTGGAGAAGCTAGCACATTGACCCAAAATGAAAAGAATATCCTTACCGAAAATACTGTTGAATTTGTAAATAATAAAATACCTGTTGTTGTCAACATTGCTGAGCAGTCCACAAAAGAAGCATTAAACAGTATTAGAAGTGCTGAGAAATCTGGTGCTAGTGGCCTTATGGTTTTACCTCCGATGAGATATAAATCTGGACGAAAAGAGACAATCAGCTATTTTGAATCAATTGCTAATTCAACCGATCTTCCAATTATGATTTATAATAACCCTGTTGATTATGGAATCGAAGTTACAATTGATATGTTTGATGAATTATTAAAATATGAAAATATTAAGGCTGTGAAAGAATCCACAAGAGATATTTCTAATGTAACTCGATTAAAAAATAGTTTTGGATCAAGGCTGAAAATCATGACTGGAGTTGACACAATTGCACTTGAAAGTTTATTAATGGGGGCAGATGGTTGGATTGCTGGGCTTGTTTGTGCATTTCCTGAAGAAACAGTAGCAATATTTAAATTACAGAGTCAAGGTAAAGTTAAAGAAGCAATTGAAATATACAGGTGGTTTTTACCTTTATTGGAACTAGATATAAATCCAAAATTAGTCCAAAATATTAAATTAGCGGAATCAATTTTGGGAATAGGCTCTGAAAATGTTAGACTTCCACGAATACCTCTTTTTGGGAAAGAGAGAGATGAGGTTCTTTATATTATTAAAAAAGGTATAAATAATAGACCTGATTTGACAAAATACAATTATTAATTATGATTACCGGAAAAAATTACATCGGTGACAAGTTATCTTCAGATTCTTCTGTAAGTTTTAAAACATTCAATCCATTGTTGAATGTTGAGAATAATATCTTATTTTTTGAGGCAAGTGATAATGAAATTGAAAAATCAACCAAACTCGCTAATGATGCATTCAAAAAATTTAAACAAGTTCCCACGAGTGAAAGATCAATATTTTTAAATCAAATTTCAGATGAATTAAAATTGATCAGTGATGATATTGTAAAAATATATTGCTCTGAAACTGGACTTTCAGAAGCAAGATGTTTAGCAGAATTAACCAGAACAATTAATCAGCTCAAAAGCTTTGCAAAGCTACTTTTAGAAGGTAGTTTTCAGGAAGTTTCAATTGACACATCGATACCTGATAGAAAGCCAGTTCAAAAACCAGACCTCAGAAGGATGCTTATGCCTATTGGACCTGTTGTGGTTTTTGGAGCAAGTAATTTTCCCTTAGCGTATTCAACAGCAGGCGGTGATACAGCTTCTGCCTTAGCTGCCGGATGTCCGGTGATTTTAAAATCTCATCCAATGCATGCTGGAACAGGGGAATTAGTAGCTGCAGCAATAATTAGGGCTGCAAAAAAGACAAATATGCCCAACGGAGTTTTTTCAAATTTAAACAGTAAAGGGATTGAAGTAGGTGTTAAGTTGGTGTGTAATAGTTATGTTAAAGCAGTTGGTTTTACGGGAAGCTTGAAAGGAGGTAGAGCAATATATGACTTGGCTTCAAAAAGAGAGAACCCCATTCCGGTTTTTGCAGAGATGGGAAGCGTTAATCCCGTTTTAATTTTTCCAAATAAACTGAAAAAAGAATATGCTGAATTAGCTGAAAAATATGCAAAATCAATTACCATTGGTTCAGGTCAATTTTGTACTAACCCTGGTATTATAGTCTCCTTTGAATCAGAAAATTTTAGTTTATTCATCGATAAACTAGTTGAAGAAATTGAGAATATTTCCCCTTCTTGTATGTTGCATCCAAACATTCATAAATCCTACAATGATGGATTAGAAAATATTAAGAAAAATAAAAATGTAGCCTTTTTAACAAAAAAAGACCTCAAACTAAATGATAATTTTCCAAAACACGTAATATCTACGGTAACTGCAAAGAAATTTATTGAAGATAAAAATTTGCAGCATGAAGTATTTGGCCCAAGCTCGTTACTAGTTCGTTGTGAAGATAAAGATGAAATGTTAGATGTTATTGAGTCAATGGATGGCCAGCTGACAGGAACAATATTGGCCTACGAAAATGATGAGTTTTTAACTCAAGAAATTATTAATGCCCTAGAGTTAAAGGTTGGGAGAATTATATTTAACGGAGTACCAACAGGTGTTGAGGTATGTCCGTCAATGACTCATGGGGGACCTTACCCTGCATCAACTGACTCAAGATTTTCGGCGGTTGGAACTAATTCCATAAAAAGATGGTTAAGGCCTGTAAGTTTTCAGGATTTTCCTCAAAATTTTCTCCCAGATGAATTAAAAAATAGTAATCCACTAAGCATTGAACGCAGCATAAACGGAATTACAACCCGAAACGATGATAGTGATTTCAAAATATAATTTACAATATGAAATTTAAAGTGCTGTTAATATTTATATTTCTTGTTTTTTCTTGTGAAAGAGAAAATGAAAAATTAGAAAATATAGTTCAAGAATTCCAAAAACATAATCCTTATGACTTTGAGGATTACCCACTTGGAAATTTTTCGGAGGAGTATTTTAGAGTTGAAAAAGAATTTGCTGAGAGCCTATTGCAAAAACTATCAAATATAGATGTGGATAAGCTTGATGAAAATGATAATATTTCTTATGAGTTATTATCCTTCGTATTACAGGATAAAGTAGCTTACTATGATTTTGAAAGATTTCTAAATCCTTTGCTTTCAGATTCAGGGTTTCACAGTAGTCTAGTTTATAATGTCAGACCTATGTATAGTTATAGTCAGGTTAAAAATTATTTAAATAAGCTAAATGCAATCCCACAATATGTTGATCAGTATCTACCCCTTTTGAGAAAAGGGCTTGAAAAAGGTGTATCTCAGCCTCTAATTATTTTTGAAGGTTACGAATCAACTTACAATGACCATATAACCAAAGATTTTGAATCTAATTATTTTTATTCTCCTTTTAAACAATTACCAAACGACATAACAGATACTCAAAGAGATTCTATACTTTTTGCAGCAAAAAATGCAATTGAAAAAAGCGTTGTCCCTCAATTTATTAGAATTAAGAATTTCTTTGAAAATGAATATTATAAAAAAACAAGAACTTCCATTGGTATTTCTGAAACTCCCAATGGCTCTGAGTTCTATCAAAATAGAATCAATTATTATACTACAAGTGAATTATATACGGCAGATGAAATCCATCAAATTGGCTTAAAAGAGGTGGCCAGGATAAAAAAAGAGATGATAAAAATTATCGACGAATTGAACTTCAGTGGTTCATTTGAAGAATTTTTCGAATTCTTAAGAAACGACCAGCAATTTTACGCAAAGACGCCAGGTGAGCTTCTCATGTATGCCAGAGATATTTCCAAAAGAGCTGACGAACAACTGCCAAGATTTTTTAAAACCCTTCCAAGAAAACCATACGGAGTTGCACCTGTTCCTGATGCAATAGCTCCTAAATATACAGGGGGTAGATATGTAGGTACTTCTAAAAACAGCACTGATCCAGGTTATTACTGGGTAAATACTTATGATTTAAATAGTAGAACTCTATATACGATTCCAGCACTAACAGTACATGAAGCAGTTCCAGGTCATCATCTTCAGAGTGCTCTTAATAATGAGTTAGGGGATAGTATTCCTAGATTTAGAAGAAACCTGTACTTATCAGCTTATGGTGAAGGTTGGGGGTTATACACCGAGTTCTTAGCTGATGAAATGGGTATTTACACAACGCCATATGAGCAATTTGGTAAATTCACATACGAAATGTGGAGGGCATGCAGATTAGTAATTGATACTGGAATTCATTCAAAGGGCTGGTCAAGAGACGAAGCGGTTGAATATATGTCCAATAATACAGCATTATCATTACACGAGGTTAATACCGAAATTGACAGGTATATCTCATGGCCAGGGCAAGCACTTTCATATAAAATTGGAGAATTAAAAATCCGTGAGTTGAGAAATAAAGCAAAACTTGAGTTAAAAGAAAAATTTGATATACGGGAATTTCATGAAAGAATTTTGGAGTATGGGACGGTAACTTTATCTACTCTTGAGAGAAGAATTAATAAGTACATTGAGGAGACCAAAAATGAGTAAGTATATATTTGACTGCATTGATGCCCACACTTGTGGAAATCCTGTTAGATTAATTCTTTCAGAAAAACCTGATCTAAAAGGGACTTCAATGAGTCAGAAAAGACTAGATTTTATCAATAATTTCGATTGGATTAGGAGGTCCTTAATGTTTGAACCTAGAGGTCATGATATGATGAGTGGTGGAATGATTTTTCCTCCTCATAACCCCGACAATGATTTTTCAATATTATTTTTAGAGACATCAGGTTGCTTACCAATGTGTGGTCATGGGACTATCGGAATCGTTACAATTGCTCTCGAAGAAAATTTGGTAAAACCGAAAGTGGAAGGGTTATTAAATATCGAGGTTCCCGCTGGTACCATTGTGGTTAACTATGAGAAAAATGGCAAAAAAGTTTCATGGGTTGAAATAGTTAATGTAGATAGTTACTTAGCTGCTGAAAACATTTCGGTGATGTCTGAAAATTTAGGTAAAATTAATTTTGATGTTTCATATGGCGGAAATTTTTATGCTATTGTGGAAAGGCAAGAAAATTACACGGGTTTAAACGATTACAAAGCGGAGCAACTCATAAGTTATTCTAGGGAAATTAGGGAAAAGATTAATAAAAAATATAAAGATAGGTTCATTCACCCACTTGATAGTTCCATTCGAGATGTATCTCATATTTTGTGGGTAGGTGAAGTAATCGATCAGAATTCTTCATCCAGGAATGCAGTTTTTTATGGTGATAAAGCTATAGATAGGTCCCCATGTGGAACAGGAAGTTCAGCTCGAATGGCACAATTATTTTCTCGAAATAAGCTAGCTGTTGATGAGACTTTCATACATGAAAGTTATATTGGTTCAAAATTTATTTGCAGAGTTGCCAGAGAAACGATGATTCATGACAATAAAGGAATTAGTCCTATTATTAGGGGGTGGGCTAAAATATACGGATATAATAAAATAATTGTTGATAAAACAGATCCATTTCACAATGGTTTTCAGGTGATTTAATATGTCAAAAAAAATATTAATTGTTGGTGGTGGAATTATAGGTATTTGTTCAGCATATTACCTTTCGAAAAATGGTCATGATGTTACAATTATTGATAAATATGGGATGAATAGTGGTGCATCATACGTAAATGCAGGTTACTTATCGCCGGGTCATATTATTCCTTTGGCATCACCTGGAGTTATTCAACAAGGATTAAAGTGGATGTTTGACTCCTCAAGTCCTTTTTATGTAGAGCCCAGACTAAATTATGACTTTATAAAATGGCTATTTGCATTTAATAAATCTTGTTCTTCAATCAATGTAAGTAATTCTATTGTCCCAATTATAAACATATCATTGTTAAGTCAAGATTTGCTTAAAGACATTAAGCAGGAAAATAATTTAAAATTTCATTATGATCAAAAAGGTTTGATGATGTTGTGTAAGTCTGAAAAATCCCTGGAAAAAGAAAATAAGGTAGTTGATTTGGCAGTTCAAAATGGATTAAACGCAAAGATGTTAAATCGTCAAGAGATTAAAGAAATTGAACCAAATATTGAAATAGATTCGATTGGTGCTGCATACTTTTATTGTGATCATCATACAACTCCTGGTGAAATGATTAATGATTTAAAGGAATATATTAAAAAGAAAGGAGTCAAATGCATAACCAATACAGAGATTACTGAATATAAATTAATTAATAATAAAATAGAGTCTATTTCTGTTTTGAATAAGGAATTAAAATTTGACGAATATATTTTATCAGCTGGAACATGGACATCCAAAATATGTAAAAAGTTAGGAACTAATTTATTGCTTCAGCCTGGTAAGGGATACAGCATAAATAAGTCGTCTGATAATCTATTAACTTGCCCAGCAATATTGGTTGAACCAAAATGTGCAATTACCCCAATGAATGGCTTTACCCGATTTTCAGGAACTATGGAAATTTCATCAATGAATAATAAGATCAGAAAAAACAGGGTTAATGCAATTTGTGATGCAGTAGAATCTTTCTACCCAACAATAAGTATTTCGGAAAAAGATAGAAATAATGCTGGATTTGGATTTAGACCAATTTCTCCGGATGGTATCCCTTATATTGGTAGGTCAGAAAACCTAGAAAATGTTATTATTGCAACTGGTCATGCAATGATGGGTTGGAGTATGAGTACAGGCACCGGAAAAATTGTTTCAGAAATTGTTGACGATAAAAAAACAAGCATTAATATAGATAGGTTTAACCCTAACAGAAAGTTCTAATTTGATATCATATAATCTTCACCCAAAACTTTGTCTAGAAGCAAAATTAATTTTTTACTGTCATCGATTGAAAAAATCATCGGAGGTTTAATTTTAATTACATTTTTATCTAAACCATCATTACTCATTAAAACACCAAGTTCTTTCATTCTGTTTACCAGGTAGATAGCTTTATGCTTCTCTGGAACTAAATCTTGGTTAACAAGTTCTACCCCTATAAATAGTCCTTTTCCTCTAACACTGCCAATTATTGAATATTTTTTTGATAATTTTTTTAGTTCTGATATCAAAAATCTGCCTGTTACAAGTGCGTTTTTTTGAAGATTTTTTGAATCTAACTCTTTGATAACTTCATTTGCTATTTTACAAGATACCGGATTACCACCAAAAGAGCTAAAAAACTCTAACCCGTTATCAAATTTTTTTGAAATTTCTTCATTGCATATTACTGCTCCAATTGGGTGGCCATTTCCCATTGGTTTACCTAAGGTTACTATATCAGGAATTACATCGTGTAATTGAAAACCCCAAAATTTTTCTCCAACTCTTCCAAATCCTGTTTGAACCTCGTCTACAATAAGAAGTATGTTTTCCTTCTCTAAAATTTTCTTGCAATTTTTTAGAAATTTTTCTGGTAATTCAACCTGACCTCCACAACTGATTATGGGTTCCACAATCATTGCACTGATTTTTTTATTTGCTTTTTTTGCTTTTGAAATTATTTTTTCAAATTCCTTGAAGTATTTTATTCCTGCTCCACCACCTCTGAATTTACCCCTAAATTCATCTGGCATTGGAATTTCAAAAATATTTTTTGCTTTTCCACTGCCCCCTTTACTATTGTATTTATAATTACTAACTTCAATGGTTTTGTTAGTATTACCATGATACCCTCCTTGAAATACTATATAATTTCCACAATTACCAAAAACATTACTCATTCTGATCGCAAGTTCATTAGCCTCACTACCTGAATTTACTAAGTATACTTTTGATAATTTCTCAGGAAATTTTGAAACCAAATTTTTAGAGAGAGCAATAATTTCATCGTGTAAGTATCTAGTATTAGTGTTTAAAACTCCAATTTGTTCTTTTGCTGCCCTTACAACTTTTAAATTTTGATGACCAACATGAGCAATATTATTAACTGTGTCCAAATATTTTTTTCCTTTATTAGAATACAGATATTGATTGAATCCTCTAACTACATAAATCGGCGAGTTATAACTTAATTTTAAGTTACTGGGTAAATATTTTTTTCTTAAAACTTTTAGCTTATCCTCATGAATCTTTTTAGTTGGGGTTTCCTTAATATCTAAAATTAATTTTGGATTGGGACAAATACTTAACCACACTTTTTTTTCACTTTCTAGACAAACCCCGGGAAAGTCATTTTTATAATCTAAAAGTGTCAGCATTATCTGAAAATGTAAGTGAGGACTCCACCCACCGTTTTCTTTTATGGATCCTATCTTAGCAATTTTTTGACCTTTTATAACCAAATCCCCCACTTTTATTTTTGCTTTTCTTTGATTTTCTAAATGACCATAAAGTGAATAATACTTGATGTCGTCAATTTTGTGTTCTATAATTATTAGCCCCCCATATCCCTTTTTCGTTTTATCATTTGTAATTATTTTAATGATTCCGTTTTCAATAGCATGTATAGAAGTTTTTTCTTTCACCCAAAAATCAAGACCCAAATGGGTGGTTCTATTTTCAAAACCATTTTCGGTTAATCGCTCGTAATCTGATGAATCATATACAGCACGTATCTCAGAATAACCACCAAAAAATGTGGAAGAAGAATTTTGATTAATTTTTTTTTCAAATAAATCAATATCATTAATTAAATCACTTGAAAGCCAATTGCTAGAAACACTTAAGTCTAATTTTTGTAGCTTATCAATTTCATTTTTTCCGAATAATTTGTCAATTGATGATTTATTTTGGCGAATTAATCTGTTGAATTTTTTTTCATTGACATTGGGCGTGAAATTACATGCATTTCTAAAAAAGTGTAAGGCCAATTCTCGATCAATTTTAGACCATTTATCAAAAACAGAAAGCATGTCATTTTTACTTACCTGTAAGTAATTATTTTCTGGATTATATTTTTCATTTAAAGCAGATTTTAAAATTGAAATTGATATTCTTATAAGTATTAAGTCATATAAAAATTCTATTTCAACTTCAGTGACTGGAATTTCTTTATTGAAACCCTTGACTATATCACATGCTGAATTAAGGGGGTTTAGACTGTTAATTATACCGTAAGTGCATGTAATTGCCAGCTCGTTAATTAACTGACTTTTAATACAATCCCCAAAATCAATAAATCCCAGTATTTTTGGATTTTTTAAGTCCTCAGAAACAATTATGTTATTATCATTTAAATCATTGTGAATAAGACGCTTTCTTAATCTTTTATATTTTGAGTCATTATTTTTTAGATTTTCAAGAAGGTTTTTAATTATATTTTTACGCTTTCTACCAATATCAAACTTTTTATAATATCTCTCAATCCATAAATAATTTGATAAATCCCAATCAAAATCATCACGTTTATAATCTAATTTCGTTTGATTTAATTTTATAATCAGTTTTGCACTTTCGGATCCTAATTCTTTTCTTAGACTACTATTTATTGGGTTAACAGAAGACCAAAGCCTACCCTGAATCCAGTCATTCATCCTAAAATACCTAATATGATTTTCTTTGTCTAAAAAGGTTGCATAGCACTTCTCATCAAGCGTAAGATTATTGTTAGCGGTTTTTTTGTTGGTATTTAAATTTAAAAGCAATTGGCTTTGAAACTCCACAAATTTTGGGTCAGTTTTTTTTGGATAAATTTTAAAGAAGTATGATTTATTTTTCGATTGAAGTTTGAAATTATCATCTGTTTCACCATAAATTTGGGTGGCTTTTATTTTAATGCCATAATTTGAAAAAACTAGGGTCTCAATAAACTTTAATTCAAATTTTTTTTTCATTATTATCTTGCACACAAATTCAAAATCCAAATTACCAATAACAGCTTTTAAAAACAATATATATCCTCTATTTCACAAACTATTGTTTATATTTGCCTCTCAATTTTGCGGGCGTGGTGGAATTGGTAGACACGCTAGACTTAGGATCTAGTGCCGCAAGGTGTGAGAGTTCGAGTCTCTCCGCCCGCACAAATTCTCTTGCATTTAATGTTAATACAGGAATTTATATCTAAAGAAATATCAGCTGAAGTTAATGAGGTTTCATTTTCATGGGAGTCGCCTAGCAACATTGCACTTGTAAAATATTGGGGCAAAAATTTAGACCAAACACCAAAAAATCCGTCCATTAGCTTTACTCTTTCCGATTGTAAAACAACTACATCTGTACTATTTAAAAAAATAAAAAATACATCAAAAATTATTGATTTTGAATTATTTTTTGAAGGTGAAAGAAATATTTCTTTCAGGACTAAAATTGAAAAGTTTTTTTCTACAATTGTTGCCTATTGTCCATTTCTATTAAACTATCATCTTACAATTTCAAGTTCTAATAGTTTCCCCCACAGTAGTGGAATAGCTTCATCTGCAAGCGCTATGAGCGCATTATCATTATGCATTATGAGTCTAGAAAAGGAACTGACTTTGATTGATGACGAATTTTTTTATAAAAAAGCCTCATTTATCTCAAGAATCGGATCTGGTAGTGCTTGTAGAAGTATTTATGGTGGTATTAATTTTTGGGGAACTCACTCAGATTTTAGTTTTGGTTCTGACTTATACTCCACCCAGATTAGTAAATCCATTTCTTCAAAATTTCATAACTACAGAGATGCCATTCTGATAATAGATGAAGGAAAAAAAGAAGTGTCTAGCTCAGTAGGTCACGAACTGATGAATGATAACCCCTTTTCACAAATTAGATTTAAGCTAGCCAAAAATAATATTTCGAAGTTGATGAAGATTTTAGAGTCAGGAAATTTAAATGAATTTTGTAATCTGGTTGAAAGTGAAGCACTAATGTTGCACTCATTAATGATGAGTAGTACACCTTCATATGTACTAATGAAACCTGCCACTTTATCTGTGATAAATCTGATTAGGGAGTTTAGAAAAGATTCAAATATTCCTGTTTGCTTCACTCTTGATGCTGGGGCCAATGTGCATATTTTATTTCCTGAAAATTTTTCACAAGAGGTAATAAATTTTATTAAAAAAAAGCTATCTGTTTTTTGTGTTAAGCAAAAATATATTCTAGATTTTATAGGTACAGGTCCTAAGCAAATCTAAATTTGTATATTTGAAATGATGAAAGGACCTTTATTCTATTCAAAAATATTACTGTTCGGGGAATATGGTATAATTGAAGACTCAAAAGGGTTATCTATTCCATATAACTTTTTTAAAGGTGCCCTAAAGCTCCCAGATTCACCCTCTGAAAAATCCAAACAGTCCAATTTAATTCTCATTGATTTTTGCTCTTATCTAAAGCAAATCGGTGACTTAGATTTGGATTTAATTTTGTTTGAAAAGCATATTAATGAGGGGTTATATTTTGATTCTTCAATTCCAAAGGGTTATGGAGTAGGAAGTAGTGGCGCTTTGGTTGCAGCCGTTTATGATAAATACTCAAACAATAAGATAACTGTTTTAGAGAATTTGACCAGAGAAAAATTACTCAAGCTAAAGATTATTTTTTCAAAAATGGAATCATTCTTTCATGGAAAATCCTCAGGACTAGACCCACTAAATAGCTATCTAAGTATACCAATACTTATCAAATCCAAAGATGATATTAATGTAACAGGAATACCATCACAGAAATCCAAGGGTGCTGGTGCTGTATTTTTATTAGATAGTGGTAAAACAGGTTCAACTGCTCCAATGGTAAGTATATTTATGGAAAAGATGAAATCAGAAGGATTTAGAAAAATGATTTCGTCTCAATTTATAAAACATACTAACATATGCGTTGACAGTTTCTTAAGTGGTGATATCAATAAACTATTACAAAACACGAAAAAATTATCTAAAATAGTTTTTGAAAACTTTAAGCCAATGATACCTGATGAGTTTCATTATTTATGGAAAAAAGGTATCGATAGTGGTTCATACTTTTTGAAATTATGTGGTTCTGGTGGAGGAGGCTACATATTAGGTTTTGCACCCGATATTGAGCAGGCAAAAAAGGACTTAAAAGATCATAGTTTAGAGGTAGTTTATCACTTTTAAATATGTCATCAACAGATAAAAAAAAGTCCACACTTTTTAAGTTTCTTAGTATTTTCTCGGTTGTTAGAATTTATAATGTTTTACTAATTATTTTAGCTCAGTATTTGACTTCTATTTTTATTTTAAGTGATAAAAACTTCATTGAAGTTATTTTCGATTTTAATTTATTTTTATTAATCTTATGTTCATCAATTTCAATAGCATCTGGTTATATTATTAATAATTTTTATGATGAAAAAAAAGATATAATCAATAAACCAATTAAATATAAGATTGATGATGTTGTAAAAAGCTCTACAAAAATAAACTTCTATTTTATTTTAAACTTTATCGTTGTAATTTTCGCCTCATTTATTTCAATTCGTGCAATAATTTTCTTTGTGATTTATATTTTCTTTTTGTGGCTTTATTCACACAAACTAAAACGAACTTTACTAATTGGAAATTTATTTTATTCCATACTCACAATAACACCCTTTTTTGCTATTCTTTTATACTTTAAAAATATAGATTTGATTATTGTCGCATATGCATTATTTCTTTTTTTTATTCTTTTATTAAAGGACTTAACAAAAGATTTAAAAAATCTTGCAGGGGATTTTACCCAAAATTATCAGACAATCCCGGTAGTATTTGGAGAGAGCTTCACTAGAGTATTAATAACACTAATAACATTAATAAATATTATATTAATCTTCAACCTATTTCTTAACTTTTCCTCTGGATATATGTATTTATATTATGGATTTTCTTTTTTAATGCTGATAGTATTCATATTCAGGCTTTACAGATCAAAAAATGTTTCAGATTATTTAAAATTGCATAACATACTAAGATTGATTATAGCAACAGGAGTGTTCTCGATTATTTTACTGGCTATTTAATTTGTACTCAAGGTGGGAATCGAACCCACACTCTTAAAAAGAACTGGATTTTGAATCCAGCGCGTCTACCAATTCCGCCACTTGAGCATTCACGCAAAAGTAAAAAAATAATCATCATTACATACTTTCCTTAATTTAAAATTTCTATTTTTGCTAACCCTAATAATATTATATATAATCATTTAAAAACCAATCAAATACAGTGGCAGCATTAAACACAAAAGCGAAAATTTTTAATTGCACCAATAGTGTAGAATTAGCAAGTAAAATTGCAGATTCGTTTGGTGAAAAACTTGGTAATGTTATAATTTCTAGATTTTCAGATGGTGAATTTCAACCATCTTATGAAGAATCTATTCGAGGGAACAGAATTTTTATTATAGGCTCAACAAATCCCAGTCCTGAAAATCTGATGGAAATGTTGCTGATGATTGATGCTGCAAAAAGAGCATCTGCTAGACATATTACTGCTGTTATACCATACTTTGGTTGGGCAAGACAAGACAGAAAAGATAAGCCAAGGGTGCCAATAGCTGCAAAAATGATTGCAAAAATGATTGAAACTGCCGGTGCAACAAGATTAATTACCATGGACCTTCATGCAGATCAAATCCAAGGTTTTTTTCAGATACCAGTTGATCACTTATATGCATCTTCAATTTTTATACCCCATGTAGTTGGACTTAAACTTGATAATCTTTGCATTGCATCACCTGATATGGGAGGCTCAAAAAGGGCATATGCATATTCAAAAAATTTAAATTGTGATGTGGTTGTTTGTTACAAGCAGAGATCCAAGGCAAATGTTATTTCTCATATGGAGCTAATTGGAAATGTTGAAGGAAAAAATGTAATTTTAGTTGATGACATGGTTGATACTGCTGGAACACTTTCAAAGGCAGCTGATCTTTTAATGGAAAGGGGAGCTGTTAGTGTTAGGGCAATCTGTACACACGCAATTTTATCAGGTGATGCTTACACCAAAATTGAAAAGTCCAAGCTTGAAGAATTAATTGTCACCGATTCTGTTCCGAAAATTAAACCTCATTCTAAAATAAAAATGCTATCTTGCGCCGATTTATTTTCAGATGTTATGCATAAAGTTCATAGCAATCAGTCAATAAGTTCAAATTTTATAATGTAAACATTAAATTAAAATGAAATCAATTACAATCAATGGATCTAAAAGAGAAAGCGTAGGTAAGTCTTCATCGAGAGCACTTCGTAATGCTGGACAGATTCCTTGCGTTTTATACGGAGGGGATGGACCAATACATTTCTCAGCACCAGAATTGGCATTCTCAAAATTAGTATATACCGCAAATGCATATACTGTTGTGATTGCCTTAAATGATAATGAATCTTATTCAGCTGTAATACAGGATATACAATTTCACCCTGTTTCTGATAAGATTTTACATGTAGACTTTTACCAATTATTTGATGACAAAAAAATTGCAATGGATATTCCTGTCAGACTGATCGGAAATGCTATTGGGGTTAAATTAGGTGGTAATCTACAACGAAATAAAAGAAAACTCAGAATTAAAGCTCTACCTACAAATCTTCCAGATTATATTGAGATAGATATTTCAGAGCTAAATATTGGAGACAGAGTATACATTACTGAGTTGGAAAACGAAAATTATGAATTTTTACACCCTGACAATACTGTTGTATGTCAAGTTAGAAGAGCTAGAGCTGCATTAGTTGTTGAAACAGATGATGAAGAAGGTGAGGAGGGTGAAGAAACCACAGGTGAAGCAGATGCATCATCTGAAAAAGCTGAATCTTCAGATAAAAAAGAAGAAGCATCAGAAGGAGATGCGTCAGCAGAATCATAAGTTAACTTATAATTAATAACTATAAAAAGCATTCTGTAATTTGTCAGGATGCTTTTTTTATTTTTGTTATTACTAAATCTCTTTCCATGGATAAGTTTTTAATTGTTGGTCTTGGTAATCCAGGTGAAAAATATTACAATACAAGACACAATATTGGATTCGAATTATTAGACTTTTATTGTAAAAAAAATGAATCTGATTTTGGGACTGGTAGATTAGGACATATATCAAAAATTTCAATAAAGGGTAGAAAGGTGTTTCTTTTAAAGCCTAATACTTTTATGAATCTTAGTGGAAAATCTGTTAAATATTGGATGAAACAAGAAAATATTAGAATTGAAAATACGCTTGTTATAAGTGATGATTTAAATCTTCCATTGGGAAAAATTAGATTTAGAGCAAGAGGAAGTAGTGGAGGTCATAATGGATTAGAGAATATTGAACAAACATTAAACACAACTGAATATCCTAGACTGAGAATAGGAATCGGAAACGATAAAAAATCAAATCAAATTGATTTTGTTCTTGGAATCCTTAAAAGTGATGAGTACAAAACCCTTCATTCAAATTTTGATATGATTTCAAACTCTTTAAATTCTTTTATTCTTTCAGGAATTGATATAACTATGAATAATTTTAATAACTAAATTTTCCAATTTGATTTCATTAAATATTCAAAATTATTGTGAAACAACTCCTTCCGTAGTTTCTGTAGGAACTTTTGATGGCTTTCACCTAGGTCATCAAAAGCTTATAGAAAAAGTAATCAGTATTTCTAAAACTAAAAATTTAACTTCTATAATTCTAACCTTCAATCCGCACCCAAGAATAGTTTTAAATAATGAAAAAGACGTAAAATTATTAACTACGTATGAAGAAAAAAATAAAATTTTTGCATCCTCGAATATTGATTACTTAATAACTCAAGATTTTAATAAATCTTTTTCAAAATTATCAGCACTAGAATTTGTTAGAGACGTTTTAATAAAGAAATTAAATGTAAAGCACATTGTAATAGGATATGATCATCATTTTGGAAAAAATAGAGACGCAAATGCAAGTCAACTTTTCGAATTTTCTCAAGATTTAGGATTTGATATCACTGAGGTAGGAGCATTTCAAATGAATAAAGTTTCTGTAAGCTCAACAAAAATCAGAAACTTGATTCATGATGGAAAAATTAATCAAGCTAACAAATTACTTGGATATCAGTTTATTTTGACCGGTCAAGTTATCAGCGGTTTAGGAAGAGGGAAAAATATTGGTTTTCCAACTGCGAATATTTTAATTGATTCTCATAAAATAAAACCAGGGAATGGGGTATATTTTATTCGTTCAATATTTAACGGATATGATATTTATGGAATGATGAACATTGGTTCTAATCCTACATTTAATGATAAAGACGATTCAATTGAAATTCATTTTTTTGATTTTGAACAAAATCTTTATGAAAGGCAAATTACTGTGAGTTTGATAAAGAAAATTAGAGACGAAAAAAAATTTAAATCAGTTGATAATTTGTCAGCACAGCTACAATTGGATAAAAAAAAATGTTTTGAATTAATTACTAATCTTAAAAAAACAAATTAAATTTAGATTATGCTTAAAACATCTTACATTATTTCTAATAGAGATGAGGTAATAAAATCCCTTAAGAAAAGGAATTT
The DNA here is from genome assembly GCA_902626585.1 of uncultured Bacteroidota bacterium. GTDB lineage: Bacteria > Bacteroidota > Bacteroidia > Flavobacteriales > Flavobacteriaceae > MED-G13. The sequence continues at coordinate 12,532 of CACOGA010000010.1, read as the reverse complement.
CAATGCTGAAGAATTAATAACTAACTTGATTTCATTGGATGAAAGACGAAAGTTAATTCAGACTGAATATGAAAATTTACTTGCTGAGTCAAATTCGATTTCAAAAGAAATTGGGCAACTATTTAAAGACGGAAAGAAAGATGAGGTCCCAAATCTTAAACAAAGAAGTTCTGAAATTAAGAATTTGACAAAAGTTCTTTCTGATGATTTAAGCGAGGTGAAAAAGGATATTGATGATATATTAACCTTGATTCCGAATATACCACATGTAAGTGTTCCTAATGGAAATTCATCAGAAGATAATTTGGTTTTATTTAATTCAAAAACTAAAGCAAACAAAAATTGCACAATTCCACACTGGGAATTGTCAAAAAAATATGATTTAATTGATTTTGAAATAGGTACAAAAATTACCGGATCCGGATTCCCAGTTTATAAAGGAATGGGGGCTAAATTACAAAGAGCATTGATATCATTTTTTTTAGACTCAAATATTGATTTTGGATACAATGAGGTTCAGGTTCCTTATTTAGTAAATGAGCATTCCGCCTTTGGGACAGGCCAACTTCCAGATAAAGAGGGACAAATGTATTCGATTCCTCAAGACAATTTATATCTAATCCCGACAGCAGAGGTTCCCATAACCAATATTTTTAGAGATCAAATAATTGAAGAATCAAACTTACCAATTTTAAAAACTGCTTACAGTCCTTGTTTCAGAAGGGAGGCTGGGAGTTATGGAGCTCACGTTAGAGGTTTGAATAGACTTCATCAATTTGATAAGGTTGAAATTGTCAGGATCGATCATCCTGAAAAATCTTATCAATCTCTAGAGATAATGAAAGATCAGATAAAGAGTATTATTGAAAATTTAGAGTTACCCTTTAGAATTATTTCCCTTTGTGGAGGAGATTTGGGATTTACTTCTGCCCTAACTTACGATTTTGAAATCTATTCACCAGCTCAAGATAAGTGGCTTGAGGTATCATCAGTTTCAAACTTTGAGACTTTTCAATCAAACAGACTTAAAATTAGATATCGAACAGATAAAGGTAAAACAGACCTAGTTCACACTTTAAACGGTAGCTCACTAGCATTACCAAGAGTTCTAGCTACAATACTTGAAAATTTTCAATCAGAAGAAGGAATTATGATACCTAAAGTGTTACAGCAATATACCGGATTTTCTATAATTAAATAAGTTATTTTGCAATTTGTAAAGCCAAAGAAAGCACTGGGTCAACATTTTTTAAATAATAAAATAGTTGCTGAAAAAATAGTTGAATCTTTATCTGATTACCAAAATATTTTAGAAATAGGACCCGGAACAGGAATTCTTACCCAATTTTTATTAAAGAAAAAGATAGATTTAAGGCTTGTTGAAATTGACAATGAATCGGTTAGTTTTTTAATCTCAAAATTGAAAATAAATAAGAACATAATTTACAATCAGGATTTTTTAAAACTAAATCTTTCTGAACTATTTGAAAATAAAAATTTTTCCATCATTGGAAATTTCCCATACAATATTTCATCTCAAATTCTATTTAAAATAATTGATAATAGAGAATTAATTTCTGAAATGTGTGGTATGTTTCAGTATGAAGTTGCAGAGAGAATATGTGAAAAAGAAGGGACTAAGAAATACGGAATATTATCTGTTCTAACTCAGGCTTTTTTTGACACAAAATTATTATTTGAAGTTCCAAATAAATTTTTTGTACCACCACCAAAAGTAAATTCTGCTGTTATTTTACTTAAAAGAAAAAAGAATTTAAAAATAAATTGTAATGAAAAATTATTTTTCAAAATTGTAAAAATATCATTTCAGCAAAGAAGAAAAACCTTAAGAAACAGTTTAAAACAATTGAATTTAACCGATAATTTGAGAGAACATATTATCTTTGACAAAAGACCCGAGCAATTATCTGTAAATCAATTTATTGATTTAACTAATTTGATAAACCAAGATTTAAAATATTAATTCTGAGAAAAAACGGAAAACATACAAAATTTGCTCTTACGGAGAAGCTAATTTCTGAAATTTTAGAATTAGTTAAACTTTCTGATGAAAAATCTATTGTAAAGATTTTTTCAACCTACCACCACGCTGATATTGCTGAGATTCTTGAGGAATTAAGTCCTGAAGATGCTACCTACATAATCAAATTATTAGATTCTGAAAAAACATCAGATGTGTTGATGGAATTAGACGATGATGATCGTGAAAAAATTCTTAAAAACTTATCTATCCAGGAAATTGCGGAGGAAGTCGAAGAACTGGATTCTGATGACGCTACTGATATTATTTCTGAACTTCCAGAAGAAAAACAAAAGAAAGTTATCTCTAAAATATCTGATGCAGAACACAAAGCAGATATCAGGGAATTACTTAAGTATGATGATGACTCAGCGGGTGGTTTAATGGCTAAAGAGTTGATAAAAGTAAACGAAAACTGGTCAGTTACTAGATGTGTAAAAGAAATGAGAACTCAGGCATCTGAAGTTACAAGAGTACACTCGGTTTATGTAGTTGATAACGAAGATATTTTATTAGGCCGTTTGTCCTTAAAAGATTTATTGGTTGCTCAACCGAAAACAAAAATTAAATCTATTTATAAAAAAAATGTAGATTGTGTGTATGATTCTGATACAGCGGAATCTGTGGCTAGTACAATGCAAAAATATGATTTAGGTGCAATTCCTGTCGTAAATAAAAAAAAGAAGTTATTAGGCAGAATTACTATTGATGATATTGTAGATTTAATAAAAGAAGAGGCTGAGGAGGATTATCAATTAGCTGCTGGTATTTTACAGGATGTTGATGTTGACGATTCAATTTTTGAATTAACTCGAGCTAGGCTACCGTGGTTAATAGTTGGGCTTATTGGAGGAATTGGCGCAGCTTTTGTAATGGGAGGGTTTGATGAAATTTTACTTCAGCACAAAATTCTATTTTATTTTACCCCTCTAATTGCTGCGATGGCAGGTAACGTAGGGGTTCAATCCAGTGCTATAATTGTTCAGGGTTTAGCAAACGATGAAATTAAGGGCAGCATAAATAACAGACTACTTAAGGAGACTCTATTGTCGATTCTAAATGGAGTAATCCTAGCTATTTTATTGTTTCTTTTTATCTTTTTTTGGCAGGGTGAAATTGATATTGCCTTAGCCCTTTCTGTTGCACTAGTGGCGGTTGTTATTGTTGCTGGCATTATTGGAACTTTCATTCCACTTTTTTTAAATAAAAGAGGTATTGACCCCGCGATTGCTACTGGTCCTTTCATAACTACAAGTAATGATATATTTGGTATTTTGATTTACTTTATGGTAGCCAAACTCATTCTTCAGATTTAGATGAAAAATATTCTTATTCTATGTACTGGTAATTCATGTAGAAGTCAAATGGCGCATGGATATCTAAAAGCAGAATTAGAAACAAAAGCTAAAATTTATAGTGCTGGAATCGAAAAACATGGTCTTAATCCATATGCTGTTTTAGTAATGAAAATGGATGATATTGATATTTCTGGCAATACATCTAATTTAATTGATGAATATATGTCGATTAGATTTGATTTTATAATAACAGTTTGTAACCATGCTAATGAAACATGCCCATATATTCCTTCAAAAAATGCTATAAGAATTCATCAAAATTTTCATGACCCTTCAACTGTAAAAATTGATGATGAGGATGAAAAAATCAAAAATTATATTAATTGTAGAAAAGAAATAAAAAAATTTTGTTTTGAGTTTTTAGAAAAAAATTTCTAATTATAATTTTCAAGGTTCTTTCCAGAAAGATGTACAATACTCCAACCTTCTACAATTTTAGCTCCTCTATTTATATAAAACTCAATTGCATTTTTATTCCAGTCAATTACATTCCATGAAATTCTTTTTGCTCCTGATTCTTTTCCAAATAATATTACCTTATCAAAAAGTTTTCCTCCGATTCCTTGACCACGCATATTTTTGGTTACTACTAGATCTTCTAAATGCAAAGTCTCACCTTTCCAAGTTGAAAATCTTTTATAAATAATCGCTGCTCCAACGACTTTATTTTCAACCTCTGCCACAAAACAATTAAATGCGGGGGTTTCATATTCAAAACCCATTTTTTGAAGATCTTTTTCATCTATTTCAACTTCGTCAGGCTCCTTTTCGAAAATTGCAAGCTCTACAATCAAATTGTGTACTTGCTGCATGTCTTCCTTTGTAGCATTTCTTATTTTAATTTTCATAACTTTAAAGTAATTATTTTCTCTCTTAAGTAAAAGTAATACCAAAAATATGTTGAACAAAAATCAAACTCTTGGCGAATTCATCATTAAAAATCAGACTTCATTTAAGTATTCATCTGGTGAGTTGTCCAGCTTGATTAATTCGATTCGATTAGCCGCAAAAGTTGTTAATCATGAGGTAAATAAGGCTGGTTTGGTTGATATAATTGGTCCCACTGGAGATAAAAATATACAGTCAGAAAAACAACAGAAATTGGACGTATATGCTAATGAAAAATTCATCAATACTCTAGTTAACAGAAATATTGTTTGTGGTATTGCTAGTGAAGAAGAGCAAGCATTTATTAGTATTAATAGTAATGATAAAAACAACCAAAATAAATATGTAGTTTTAATTGATCCTCTAGATGGGTCATCAAATATTGATGTTAATGTTTCCGTGGGAACAATTTTTTCGATTTACAGAAGAAAAAGTAAAATTGGAACAGAAGTTTCGATTGATGATTTTCTTCAATCGGGCAGGCATCAGGTAGCAGCCGGATATATAATTTACGGAACTTCCACAATGCTATTCTATACAACCGGAAATGGTGTTAATGGATTTACTCTTAATCCCGCGATTGGAACTTTTTATCATTCTCATGCAAACATACAATTTCCAAAACATGGAAATATATATTCAATAAATGAGGGAAATTATCTTCAATTCCCTGATTTTGTCAAAAATTATATCAAATTTTGTCAAGAAGAAGAAGGTGATAGACCGTATACTTCAAGGTATATAGGCTCATTAGTTTCAGATTTTCATAGAAATATGATTAAGGGTGGTATTTTTTTATATCCACCGACTGCAAAAAATCCCAAAGGTAAATTAAGATTATTGTATGAATGTAATCCAATTGCGTTTATATGTGAACAGGCTGGAGGCTTAGCAATTAATGGAGAAAAAAATATTTTGGATATCCAGCCTAAAGAGCTCCATCAAAGAATACCCTTTTATTGCGGAAGTGAGGAAATGATTCAACAATTTCAAAAATTCATTTAAATCAATTATTTGATTTTTAGTTTTTCTAATATATTTGCCGAAAATTTATTTGGTGACAAATAAAAGTTTTTTCAAAGATTTTGAAGAGTCATTATTTTTTAACAGACTCTGGAATGCTATTGCCCAAAATCAAAATATAAAGTTAAAGGGACTAATTGGGTCTTCACTTGCTTTTTATTGTTCTTCAATTTTAAAAAAATCTCAAAAACCATCATTATTCGTTTTCAATACGAAGGAGGAGTCATTATATTTTTTAAATGATATTGAAACTTTAAATCCAGAAAAGCAGATTTATTACTTTCCAGAGATTTTAAGCGAGGCTTATTCCAGCAAGGGTCCCAACAATTATAATCTACTTCAACGAACCGAATTAATAGAACATTTGAATTTTTCTAAAAATAAAAATTCAATTGTGGTTACTCACGTTAATGCAATTGCTGTAAATCAGATAAATAAGAAAGAAATCAAAAGAAATTCAATTAGTTTAAAATTGAATCAAAATATCTCTTTCGATAAACTTAATGAACAATTATTTGAATTAGAATTCAGGAGGGAGGATTTTGTGGTTGAACCAGGCGAGTTTGCTGTAAGAGGTGGTATATTAGACATTTTTCCGTATTCGAGTCAAACACCTTTTAGAATTGAATTTTTCGGAGATGAAATAACAAGAATTCGTTCTTTCGATATTGAAACTCAACGTTCAGAGCAAACCCATTCTGCAGTTAAAATAATTTCTAATATTCAGGTTTCAAATACATCAAAAAATATTCAAAATATTTTTGAAATTCTTTTCGATGAAACCAGCATATTTTTACAGAGCTTAAATTTGTTTAATTCAGAACTTGAAAAAATAATAGATTTAGCAAAAGTTAATTATGAAAAATGCAATCATAAACACGAGTTTGTTAGCCCTGAAAATCTGTATGTTGATATAGATTCAGTAAATAAGAAAATTCAAGCTTTTAAAATCATTGAATTTAATTCGATTAGTTCAAGTGTTGATTTTAGAATAAATATTAAACCACAACCTTCATTTAATAAAAGTTTTAACCTTCTTTTTGAAGATCTCGCCAAAAAAAAATCTGAAGGATATAAGGTGAATTTGTGCTGTACAAATAATCAACAAAAAAATCGATTGAAACAAATTTTTGAAGATTTAGATAATGAAGATATTGTGGAGCCTATAATACTTCCTCTTTCTGCCGGTTTTATTGATGCAGATCAAAAGATTATCTATTACACAGATCATCAAATTTTTGAAAGGTATCATAAGTTCAGATTTAGAAAAAGATTCAATAATAAATTATCTATTGCTTTAAAACAAATAAATAATCTAAGCAAAGGCGACTATGTAACTCATATTGATCATGGTATAGGTAAATATGGGGGTTTACAGAAAATTGAGATTGATGGAAAAATGCAAGAGTCAATAAAGATAATATACGGGGAGAGAGATGTTTTATTCTTAAGTATTCACGCCATACATAAAATTTCAAAATATAATGGTAAAGATGGGAAAGTTCCTAAATTATATAAATTAGGTAGTAGGGCTTGGGCTTTGTTAAAACAAAAAACTAAGAAAAATGTAAAAAAAATAGCATATGATTTAATAAAGGTTTATGCTGAAAGAAAACAAAAAAAAGGATTCAAATATGAAAAAGACAGCTATTTACAAAATGAACTAGAGGCTTCATTTATTTATGAAGATACAGAAGATCAGATAAGGGTTACAGAGGAAATTAAGAATGATATGCAAAGCGATCAGCCAATGGACAGGTTAGTTTGTGGAGATGTTGGTTTTGGGAAAACTGAATTAGCAATCAGAGCAGCTTTTAAAGCCGTTGACAATAACAAACAAGTAGCAGTATTGGTTCCTACAACAATTTTAGCATTCCAGCATTTTAAGACTTTTTCATCAAGGCTTGAGGAATTACCCGTTACAGTTGACTACTTAAACAGATTCAAAACAAATAAAGAAAAATCTATTATAATTGAAAAACTTAAATACGGCAAGATTGATATAATTATAGGAACACATCAACTAGTTAATGATAAAATTAAATATAAAGATTTAGGTTTATTGATTATTGATGAAGAACAAAAGTTTGGTGTAGCTGTTAAGGATAAGCTCAAATCAATCAGAAAAAATGTTGATGTCTTGACACTCTCAGCAACCCCGATTCCAAGAACACTTCAATTTAGCTTAATGGCCGCAAGAGATTTATCATTAATTACTACTCCTCCACCAAACAGATATCCAATCGATACATCTGTAATAAGATTTGATGCAAATATAATATCTCAATCAATTAGATATGAGATTGGAAGAGGTGGTCAAGTTTTTTTTGTAAACAATAAAATTCAAAATATTGAGGAGATTTCAAGTCTTCTTCAAAACCTGATTCCTGAAGCGCGTATCGCAGTTGCTCATGGAAGGTTAAATGGAAAGACATTAGAATCATTGATGATAAAATTTATAAATCGTGAATTTGATGTACTGGTCAGTACCACTATTATTGAAAGTGGTCTTGATGTGCCAAACGCAAATACCATTTTTATTAATAATGCAAATAATTTTGGATTAAGTGATTTACATCAAATGAGGGGCCGAGTAGGAAGAAGTAATAAAAAGGCATTTTGTTTTTTGATAACCCCAGAATATTCAAAAATGACAGATGAGGCGAAAAAAAGAATAACAGCACTTGACTATTATTCTGAATTAGGCAGTGGTTTTAATATTGCAATGAAGGACTTAGAAATAAGAGGTGCAGGAGATTTATTGGGTGGTGAGCAAAGTGGATTCATTAATGAAATGGGCTTTGAGACGTATCAAAAAATTCTTGATGAAGCCATAAATGAATTAAAAGAGGATAGTTTCAAAAACCTAGATTTAGAAAAAAATAAATTTTCAAAAAAAGTAAATATGATTTTTGAAACTGATCTAGAACTGATGTTTCCAAATGACTATATTAATTCGAGTAATGAAAGGCTAAATCTCTATACCCAATTAAATAAAATTATCGAAATCGAGGCATTAAATTCTTTTAAGATGGGATTAATTGACAGATTTGGAGCTCTTCCAATTGTAGTCGTTGAATTACTGAAAAGTGTTGAGCTCAGATGGCTAGCTGCTGGATTAGGATTCGATAAGATTATATTGAAAAAAAATATACTTTTAGGTCATATCACAAATTTGAATTCTGAAAATCAAAAGAAAAATCTTGATAAGTTATTTCAGTACTCTAATTCAAATATGAGCTCTGTTTCTTTTTCTCAAAAAAATTCAGCTGATGGTGATAGGTTTGTCGTGAAAATTATAAATATTGATTCAATATCAAAGGCTATTGAAGTTTTTACGAAAATTGATTCCTAATCTGAAAAAATAATATTACTATCTTCCTTTTCAACTATAAGCTCGATTTCTCTTCCTAAAATCAATGGAAAATTCTCTTTTCCGTGTCCAGCAGGAAAATCAAATAAAACAGGAATATTATAGTCGCTAACAATTTCTAAAATTAATTCTTTTAAATTTCTTCCAAAAGGGGTAGTATTTTTTCTTAAATCTGTAAAATCACCAACTATTAGTCCATTTAAATTATCAAAATACCCGGCTCTTTTTAAAGAATAAAGCATTCTATCTATGTGATATAAGTATTCCCCAAGATCCTCTATAAATAAAATTTTTCCTTCTGTATTGATTGAAGATTTTGAACCTAACATGCAATGCAATAGGGTTAGATTGCCTCCAACTAATTTTCCACTTGTACTGCCTTCAATATTATATGAATTTGTTTTAATTTTATACGAAATTTTTTCCCCAAATAGAGTTTTTTTAAGTAATGATACTGACTCACTGTTATCAATGTCCAGTTCGTTTAAACTTTTACACATAATTGCATGAATTGACTCGCTATTAAGAATATGTAATTCGTTATGAATTGCTGTAATATCAGAGTATCCAATTATCCATTTTGGCTCTAGTTTATATTTTTCAAAGTTTAAATTATCAATCACTCTGACCGCTCCATAACCACCTCTTGCACACCAGATTCCTTTTATAGATTTATCATCAAGTGCATTCTGAAAATCAAGAGTTCTTTCGTTATCGGTTCCTGCAAAGTGACCATCATCATTAAAAACATTTTTACCAACAATTACATTCAGCCCCCAACTCTTTAACAACTCTTTAGCCTTATTAATATAGTTGTCGTAGTTCTTTAGTACACCCGATGGCGCAACGATAGCAATGGTGTCTCCTTTAGTTAGATATTCAGGCTTTATCAATTTATTATTTGCGCTAGTTTGTGATGATAATTCAAAGGTAAAATTCAAAAATAGTATAAAGAAAATTAGTCCGAATTTTAACTTCATAATACTACTTTTAAAATTAATAAGAAGTTATATTTACTCCATATTTATAATCATAAATGATTACTTTTACTAATATAAAAAATATTCTTGAGTAAAACCTACACCATTACGGCTGCATTACCATACACCAATGGGCCAATTCACATTGGTCACCTAGCTGGTGTTTATATTCCTGCTGATATTTTTGCAAGATTTTTAAGATTAACCGGTAATGATGTGATTTATATCTGTGGAAGTGATGAGCATGGGGTCCCAATAACAATCAAAGCAAAAAAAGAAAAAAAGACACCACAAGAGATTGTGGACAGATATCATCAAAATATAAAAGATTCTTTTAATGAATTTGGAATTTCTTTTGATAATTATTCTAGAACCTCGTCAAAACTACACCACGAAACAGCATCTGATTTTTTTCTAAAGCTAATGGAAAATAATTCTTTTGAGGAAATTATTTCAGAACAATTCTATGACGAAAAAGAAAAACAATTTTTACCAGACAGATTTATAATCGGAACGTGTCCAAAATGTGGCTTTGAAGAATCTTATGGGGATCAATGTGAGAGTTGTGGTTCAAGCCATAATTCAAATGATCTCATAGACCCTAAATCTTCAATTTCAGCAAATAAACCTTCTTTAAAATCTACAAAACATTGGTATTTGAAACTTGATAATTTCCAAGATTTTTTAGAGAAATGGATTTTAAAAGAAAATAAGGGACTCTGGAAATCGAATGTTTATGGCCAGTGTAAATCATGGCTTGATGATGGTCTAAAACCAAGAGCAGTTACTAGAGATTTGGATTGGGGTGTCCCTGTGCCAATTAAAAATGCTGACGGTAAAGTACTGTATGTGTGGTTTGATGCACCAATAGGATATATATCATCAACTAAAGAATGGGCAAAGGAAAATAATAAGGATTGGAAAAAATATTGGAAAGATGATAAAACACAGTTAATTCATTTTATCGGAAAAGATAATATAGTCTTTCATTGTATCATATTTCCATCAATGTTAAAAGCGCATGGTGATTTTATTATTCCAAAAAATGTTCCTGCAAACGAGTTTTTGAATCTTGAGGGATCCAAAATTTCAACTTCAAAAAATTGGGCTGTATGGTTACCTGAATATCTAAAAGATTTTCCTGATAAGCAGGATGTTCTAAGATACGTTTTGACAATAAATGCACCCGAAAATAAGGATAATGACTTTACATGGAAAGATTTTCAAAATAGAAATAATGGCGAGTTAGTTGCAATTTTGGGAAATTTTATTAATCGCGTGGTTGTGTTAACAAAAAAATACTATCAATCATCAATACCAACTAAAAATAAATTAATCGATATTGATAAATTAACCTTAGAATCCGTTAAGAATTCAGTGACTAACATTGAAGCTCTTTTAAATAAATTTAAATTTAGAGATGCTTGTGCTGAATTCATGAATATTGCTAGGATTGGAAATAAATATTTAGCTGATGAAGAGCCTTGGAAAATAATCAAGGATAACCCTGAGAGGGTAAAGACAATAATATTCATATCCTTACATATCTCATCAGTATTAGCAATTGTCTCAGAGCCATTTTTACCCTTTACAGCTAAAAAAATAAAAAAGATGTTAGTATATGGGAGTCACAAAGTAGAATGGTCTTGGGAGAATTTAAAAAACTTTAATTTTTTAATATCTGAAAATATTAAAATTAATGAACCTGAATTATTATTTAGCAGAATTGAAGATTTAGAAATTAAGAATCAAATTGATAAGTTAAATAAAGATAATTAAGATTTCGTTTCTTCGTATTTTGTTTCTTCTAAAATAACTTTTGCAATAATTTCTCTCATAATTTCAGAGGTGCCTGCACCGATTGTACCCACCCTACAATCTCTATACATCCTGGCCATTGGATATTCCTCACTAAATCCGTTTCCGCCAAAAAATTGAAGGCATTCTGTTGAAACTTTTTCGTGTAATTCGGTAACTAATAACTTAGCCATTGAACAAAGTTTAACATCATAAATTTTTTTATTGTATAAATCACAACAGTAGTAACCAAATACTTTTACTGATTCAATTTGGGCGGATAGGGTTGCTATTTTATGCCTCAAAACCTGAAATTGATCAATTGTCTGCCCAAAAGATTTCCTCTCCTTCATATATTTAATAGATTCAGAGATTGCTAATTCCATTGCGCCAATGCAACTAGGAACAAAGATTAGCCTTTCCAGTTGAAGACCGTTCATCAAATAGTAAAATCCTTTACCTTCTTCTCCGATTAAATTATCTTTTGGTACTTTAACATTATCAAAGCTAATTTCCGCCGTATCAGATGAGTGCCAACCAAGTTTATCGATTTTAGTTCTATTGATTCCCTCAGAGTTAAGATCAACTACTATAAGGCTAATTCCCTTAGTACCTGCATTCGGATTGGTTTTACAGACAGTTATAACAAAGTCACCATAAACACCATTAGTGATGTATGTTTTTGATCCGTTTATCAAGTAATGATCACCTTTGTCCTCCGCCCTAGTTTTAATATTTTTTACGTCAGATCCGGCATCTGGCTCAGTTATTCCAATACATCCAATTAAATCCCCTGAAACAATTCCTGGTAAATATTTTTCTTTTAAAAAATCACTTCCATATTTCAAAATATAAGGGGATGACATAGATTGTACTACCTGCTGCGTAATAACAAAACCACCAGAATTCATTTTGGACATTTCTTCAAACAGGATTACTTCAAAAAAGAAATCAAGATCAAAACCTCCATATTTTTCAGGGTATGTTAGACCTAAGAATCCTTGGTCGCCCATTTTTTTCCAAATTTCTCTTGGAATTTTTTGTTCAGATTCCCAATTATCAATGTTTCCTT
>CACOGA010000009.1 GCA_902626585.1 uncultured Bacteroidota bacterium | reverse complement strand
TTTGAATATAGTTTTAATAGATTAATTGATCCTATAAATGCATCCCCAGGAAGATGGGTTTTTGACAAAGTGGACAAATTCAAAGCCAAAAATGATTCAATTTTCGAAATCGAACTAAAATTTCCATTTAATGCATTTTTAGGAATACTGACTATGAAATATTGCTCAGTTGTTCCAAAAGATATTGTGGAATTTTACAATGATGATTTTAGATCTAATCCTGTAGGAACAGGACCTTTTAAATTTAAGAGATGGGAGGAAAATATTAAACTCGTTTTGAGAAAAAATAATGATTACTTTCAAACCGATTCATCAGGAATTCAATTGCCATACTTGGAGGCAGTTTCAGTAACCTTTCTTCCAGAAAAACAAAGTGAATTCTTACAATTAGTAAAGGGTAAGATTGATTTTATTTCTGGTCTGGACAACTCTTACAAAGATGAAATTATAAATAATGATGGAGGGTTGAATAAATATTATGAAAATAAAATAAAAATGTTACGTGGTCCTTACTTAAATACAGAGTATCTGGCTTTTTTTATGGAATCGGAAAAAAATGAAATTAAATCAGATTTAATAAGAAAGGCAATAAATATTGGGTTTGATAAAGCAAAAATGATAAAGTACTTAAGAAATGGCGTTGGAATGCCTGCAAATACTGGATTTATCCCAATTGGATTACCAGGACACAGAGAAACAAATTTGAATAAATATAATCCAGATCTTGCAAAAAGATATGTAGAAGAGTTTAAGAAAATATACAATAATGCACCGTCCTTAAAACTAACAACATCTAGTAATTACCTTGATTTTTGTGAATTTATTCAAAAGGAGCTAGAAAAATTGGGTATTGAAATTATAATAGATGTTATTCCTGGGTCTGCATTAAAACAAGCTAAAGCCAGTGGAAAATTAGATTTCTTTAGAGCTAGTTGGATTGCCGATTACCCAGACGCAGAAAACTACTTATCACTATTCTACAGTAAAAATTTTGCCCCTAACGGTCCCAACTATACTCATTTTAGTGATGATGATTTCGACAAAATATATGAACGTTCTTTAAAGATAACAGATCCCGAAAAATCTAAGTTAATATACTCAGAATTGGATTCGATAATATCTAGTAAATCTATTATAGTTCCTTTATTTTATGACGAGGTTGTTAGATTTGTTTCTCAAAACGTAAAAGGAATGGAAATTAATGCAACCAACTTATTAGATTTGAGAAAAATAAAAAAAGTAAACTAAAGGTATTTTTTCATTACCACACTATTTACTTCAAATCCGTTTCTAGCATAAAAATTAACCAATTTTTCTTTGCAAAAAAGTGTTATTCGGTAACAGCCCTTGATTTTAGCAACTTTAATTAACTCTTTAATCAATGAAACGCCGATCAACTTTCCTCTTACATCTGAGTCGACAACAATATCCTCGATATGACCGGCCACTTCTCCCCTTACCTTATTTTCAATAACAACACTACCATAGGCGACGACTTTTCTTTTGTAGATACCAACAATAGAGTTTGACCCTGTGTTTTCTTTGAAATTATTCCAAGCCTCATCCTTATCAATAGAAGAGATGTCAATTTGTTTTAATTGATTTAATAGTGTAAATACTTGTTCTAAATCTTTTCTTTCAATTTTTCTGAATACAACTTTTGACATATCAAAATTTCATGATTTAGAATAAATGTAAAAAAAAAAGCCTCTCAATTTAATTTTGGAGGCCTTATAATTTCTTTATCTGAAACTATTTTTTATTAAATTTAGCATATTTGGTCTTAAACTTATCAATCCTTCCTGCAGTATCAACCAACTTAGCTTTCCCTGTATAATAAGGATGAGAGGTTCTGGAGATCTCTAATTTTACTAGAGGGTAATCCACCCCGTCTACAGAAACAGTTTCGGATGTCTGTGCAGTAGATTTAGCTAAGAATATGTCATTATTTGACATGTCTTTAAAAGCAACAAGTCTATAGTTTTCAGGATGTATACCTTTTTTCATTTTTCTAATTTTGAGCTGCAAATTTATTGATTTTTTAATATTAAACAATGATTGATGAAAATTAATTTAATTTTTATGGAATATCGTTTTTGTATATTTGAATCAAATTATAGAAATCATGGAAGATAACCTCAAAAAAAATACAATTGATTTAGGAGTTAAATTGGGCACAATCTTATTTATTGTAACTGCAATAATCTATGTTATTGACATAAAATTATTTACCGATTTTACCACTATGTTAGCCTACATGGTTCCTGCACTTGGAGTCAGTATATACTCTGTAATAAGTGCTAAAAAAATTCAAAACCAAATTATTTCTTTTAAAGAGGCATTCACGGCTTATTTTTTGTGTATTGCAATTGGTTATTTAATAGTTACGTTAGGAAATATCGTACTTTTTAAGTTTATTGATCCAAGTGCTGCAGATTTAATCCATGAGGAAATAATGATTACTTCAAAAGAAATGTTGGAAAATTTTGGTACTCCCTCTGAAATTGTTTCAGCCACTATGGATGAAATGCAAAATAATCACTCCTTTTCCTATACAGCTATTTTTCAGAATTATGCAAATGCACTATTAAGAAATGCTATTTTTGGTTTACTTGTAGCTGCAATCTTCAAAAAATCATAAAATTATTAATGGATATCTCCGTAGTCATACCTCTTTTGAATGAAAAGGATTCTCTTAAAGAATTATCTGATTCTATCTCTGATGTTATGAAAAGTTATAACTTTTCGTATGAGATAATTTTTATTGATGATGGAAGCAGTGACCAATCATGGAATACTATTGAAGAACTATCTTCAAAATCAAATTCGGTAAAAGGAATTAAATTTCAAAGAAATTATGGAAAATCTCAGGCCTTGCATGCAGGTTTTCTAAAATCACATGGCAAAGTTGTCTTTACAATGGATGCGGATCTACAAGATGACCCTAAAGAAATCCCAGCTATGTATGATATGATTATGAATGATAATTTTGATTTAGTCTCGGGTTGGAAGAAAAAGAGACTTGATTCAATAATATTTAAAAATATCCCATCAAAAATTTTCAATTTCGCAGCAAGGATTACATCTGGAATAAGATTAAATGATTTCAACTGTGGGTTAAAAGCTTTTAAAAAAGATGTAGTTAAAAGTATAAACGTTTACGGAGAGATGCATAGATACATTCCAGTTCTCGCAAAAAATGAAGGATACAAAAAAATTGGTGAAAAGATTGTTAATCATAGAGCTAGAAAATATGGAAATACAAAATTTGGTCCAAGCAGATTTTTATATGGTTTTTTAGATCTATTAACAATATGGTTTATTTCAAGTTTCGGCAAAAGGCCGATGCATCTCTTTGGTTCACTTGGACTTATTTTGATTTCTACTGGATTTTTATTTGCAGCATACCTTGGCTACGATAAAATAATTGTAAATCCAGGGGGCAGGCTAATTACAGAAAGACCTGAGTTTTACATTAGTTTGGTTACAATGATTATTGGTAGTCAGTTCTTTTCAATGGGTTTTATTGGTGAACTAATGTTAAAAAGCATAAATCAAAAACCCCAGTACGTGATTCATAAGGAAATAAATTTGTGATTAATTTAACAGGTGGTCATATGAAAATTTTCTTCGATAAGCATAATTTTGAAGTCAATTTGTTCAATGAATAGCATAATAAAAAAAAATATTGAAGAGTGGTCAAAGCATCCATTTTGTGATGATACTCTTAAAAAACTAAATCATTTAAAAAATGATAAAGCTAGATTGACCGATGCCTTTTACAAAAATCTAGAATTTGGAACTGGTGGTATGAGGGGGTTAATGGGTATTGGAACAAACAGGATAAATAAATACACTATAGGAAAGAATACCCAGGGAATTTCTAATTTTATTAATAGAAATTTTGATAAAAATAAATCTGTTGTAATTGCTCATGATTGTAGACACAATAGTAGTGAATTAGCAAAAGTTGTAGCTGATGTTTTTTCAGCGAATTCCATTAAATCCTTCTTGTTTTCTGATTTGAGACCGACTCCTGAACTTTCATACGCAGTGAGAAAATTAAATTGCATATGTGGGATCGTGTTAACAGCATCTCACAATCCTCCGGAGTATAATGGATTTAAGGTATATTGGGAGGATGGAGGTCAAATAGTTCCACCCATCGATAATTTTTTAATTGAAGAAATCGAAAAGTTGAAATTTAATGACATAAATTTCAACCCTAATCAGGAGTTGATTGAAATGTTGGGTGAAGAAACAGATGATCAATTTATTAAAATATGCCTAAAAAATGGACTGAATAAAGAAGTTAAAAGTAGAGCTTCTAATAAAATTGTATTCACTGCCTTACATGGCACCTCTTCTACTATAATACCAAAATTATTCAAAAAAGCAGGATATAATAATATAAGTTATGTAGAGTCCCAAATGATACCTGATGGAGATTTTAGCACTGTTAAATCTCCAAATCCAGAGGAGGTTGAATCAATGGATATGGCATTAAAACTTGCAAACGAAATAGAGGCCGATATTGTTATAGGTACTGACCCTGATGCAGACAGACTAGGTGTTGCAATAAGAGACCTGGAAGATAATTTAAGACTAATTAACGGAAACCAATTGATGGTTCTAATATTTGATTATATTCTTAATAAAAAGAAATCTGAAAAGAAATTAAATAAAAGTCATTTTGTCGCTTCGACAGTTGTTTCTACGCCGATGATTAAAAATATTGCTGATTATTATAATGTTGATTGTAAACTCAGCCTAACCGGATTTAAATGGATTGCCAAAATGATTGAAGATTTTCCAGACCAAAAGTTTTTGGTTGGAGGAGAAGAAAGTTTTGGATTAATGATTGGTGATGATGTTAGGGATAAAGATGCTTTGACAGCTAGCTTGGCTGCTTGTGAAATGATTTCTTATTACAAAGAAAAAAATTCATCTGCATTCAAAGAACTTATAAAACTCTACACGATTCATGGTTTTTATAAAGAAAAATTAATTTCAATTGTCAAAAAGGGTGAAAAAGGTAAAAATGAAATAAATAAAATTATCGATGATTTCAGAAAAAAACCATTAGATTTTATTTTGGAATCCAGAGTAAAATACTTTTGTGATTATTCAATTTCAATTAGGATGGATTTGATTAACGGAAGCTCTGAAAAGATAGTTTTACCAAAGTCTAATGTAATTGAATTTGAATCGGTTGATGGCAGCAAAATAATTTTAAGACCAAGCGGTACAGAGCCAAAAATTAAAATGTATATTTCAGTGAATACCAACTTAATTAGCATTAGTAAATTTGAAATGGTGGATAAAATTTTAAATCATAAGATTGATGAAATTATTAAAAGTGTTGACTTATGAATACAAACTATTTCAATAGAATTTTTGGATATGCCTGGGTCTATAAAAAGTATTTTGTATTAAATATTATCTCAAATATTTTTTATGCCTTTTTTGGTACACTTTCAATGATTTCGTTATTTCCAATGTTAAAAGTTCTTTTTAATCAAACTGAACAACTAAATCAACCCCCTGTCTGGGAAGGCATTTCTCAAATTGCTGATTATGTTGAAAATTATCTGAATTACTTTGTAACAACTAAAAAAGCATCTGGAAGCGATGACGTACTGATATTTATGGTTTCAATAATCATAATTACTTTTTTACTAAAAAATCTTTTCAATTACCTGGCTATGTTCTTTATAACATTTTTAAGAAATGGCGTAGTTAGAAATATCAGAAATGAAATTTATGCACAAATCATAAAATTATCACTAAGCTTCTACTCAGAGAAAAAGAGAGGTGACATTGTAGCCAGGATATCATCCGACGTACAAGAATTAGATAATTCTTTTCTTTCAATATTTGAATTAATTGTAAAAGACCCCTTGATGGTTTTATTCACACTTGTTTCTATGTTCATAATAAGTCCAAAACTAAGTTTATTTGTTATTATTTTTATACCGCTATGTGGATTTGTTATATCTGTTGTTGGAAAATCATTGAGAAGAAAATCCCTTAAAGTACAAAAAGAACAAGGTCAATTTATTTCACTTGTAGACGAAACTTTATCAGGGATGAAAATTCTTAAGATTTTTAATGCTGAAAAAAAGTTTATCGAAAAATTTACAAATTCCACAAAAAGATTTTACAGATTCTCAAATAGTGTTTTAAATAGAAAAAATCTTGCTAGTCCTTTGAGTGAGTTTTTAGGTATATCTTCAATTGCTGGAGTCCTATGGTTTGGAGGGATTATGGTTTTAAATGAAAACTCGCTAGATGCTAGTGCATTTATTGTATATCTTGGACTTGCCTATAATATTTTAACTCCTGCAAAATCATTAAGTAGAGCAACCTATAAGGTTAAAAAAGCATCTGCAGCAGCTGAGCGAATCTTTCATGTAATTGATAATAAAACAGTTGTTAAAGAGGATATTAATGCAATAAATATTAAATCTTTTGATAATAAGATTGATATAAAAAATATTTCATTTTCATATGACGAAGATATTGTTATCGATAAATTTAATTTATCCATCCCCAAGGGAAAAAATATTGCTTTAGTTGGCCAGTCTGGTAGTGGAAAATCTACCATTGCTAATCTAATTTGCAGATTCTATGATGTGGATATGGGCTCAATTAATATAGACGGAAATGATATTAAAAAATTATCAAAAGACTCACTTAGAGAATTAATAGGATTAGTTACACAAGATTCAATCTTGTTTAATGATTCTATTAAAAACAACCTTCTAATTGCTAAACCCCATGCGTCAGATTCAGAATTAATTGATTGTTTAAAAATTGCTAACGCTTGGAGTTTTGTAAAAAAATTGTCAAAAGGTATTGATAGTAATATAGGAGACTCTGGAAATAAACTTTCAGGGGGTCAAAAACAAAGATTAAGTATCGCTAGAGCAGTTTTAAAAAATCCTCCAATTTTGGTTCTTGATGAGGCAACTTCAGCTCTTGACAGCGAAAGCGAAAAGCTTGTTCAAAGTGCTTTGGAAAATCTAATGAAAAATAAGACTTCAATCGTAATTGCACATAGACTATCTACAATTCAAAATGCTGATATGATTATTGTTCTTGATAAGGGACAAATAATCGAATCAGGAGTACATAAAGAGCTAATGAAAAGAAAAGGGGTTTATAGTAATCTTGTTAAAATGCAGTCAATATAAAGAGCTGTTTAAAAAAGGTGGATAACTATTTATTTTAGTCAATTTATTTATTTACTTAATAAATTATTTTCAATTAAATTTAGTAATCATATTTATACTAAATGATTTCATTTTTTGAATCTAAAGATCAGTCAATTTTTGCCGTTCAATCTAAAAAATCTTTAAGCGAAAACGAGATAAAAAAACTTGAGTGGTTATTTGGTGATGCAACCTTACTTACAAATTCAGAATTAAATAAAGATTTGATTGGGCCTCGAGCAGCAATGGTTTCCCCTTGGAGTACTAATGCTGTAGAAATTTGTCAAAATATGGGCTTACAATCTGTACTAAGAATTGAAAAATATAAACCTGCCAATGATGATTCTATTGATTTTGATCCAATGTTAAATGAAAAATTCAAAAGTCTCAAACAAGATATTTTTTCTGTAAATGCTACGCCTGATAAAATAAAATACATACAAAATATAGAAAAATATAACCAGGACGAAGGCTTAGCACTGAGTCGGGATGAAATAGTTTATTTAAATGATGTATCCAAAAAAATCAATAGAGAATTGACAGACTCTGAAATATTTGGGTTCTCACAAGTTAATTCCGAGCACTGTCGACACAAAATATTTAACGGAAAATTTGTAATTGATGGGGATGAGAAAGATGAGAGCCTTTTTTCATTAATTAAAAAAACTTCAAAGGTAAATCCTGAAAATATAGTTTCTGCTTATAAAGATAATGTTGCTTTTATCAAGGGGCCTAAAATAATTCAATTTGCACCCTCCAAATCTGACGAAGCAAATTTCTATATTTCTAAAGAAATTGATACTGTAATTTCTCTTAAAGCAGAAACGCACAATTTCCCCACCACCGTTGAGCCGTTTAATGGAGCAGCAACCGGCTCCGGAGGAGAAATAAGAGATAGATTAGCTGGAGGTAGGGGTTCAATACCATTAGCAGGTACAGCTGTATATATGACTCCATATTCAAGAATAAATGAAAAAGAATGGGAAAAAAATATTTGTGAGAGAAAATGGCTCTATCAATCTCCGGTTGAAATATTGATTAAAGCCTCCAATGGTGCGTCAGACTTTGGTAATAAATTTGGACAACCGCTTATTTCAGGATCTGTATTTACATTTGAAAATGACAATAACGGAGAAATACAATCATACGATAAAGTTATAATGTTAGCCGGTGGAATTGGTTTTGCCAATAAAAACCATTCTATAAAAAATAAACCAAAAAAAGACGATTTGATTGTAATTATGGGTGGTGATAACTACAGAATTGGAATGGGAGGAGCAGCTGTTTCATCAGCAGATACCGGAGAATTTTCAACTGGAATTGAATTAAATGCCATACAAAGATCTAATCCTGAAATGCAAAAAAGAGTTGCAAATGCAATTAGAGGCACTGTAGAAAATGATGAAAATTGTATAGTATCAATTCACGATCATGGTGCTGGTGGCCATTTAAATTGCTTAACAGAGTTGGTAGAAGAAACCGGTGGATTTATAGAATTAGATAATCTTCCCATCGGAGACCCAACGCTTTCAAATAAAGAAATAATTGGTAATGAATCCCAGGAAAGAATGGGATTAATCATCAAAAGAGAAAATATACATGAGTTTATTCAAATATGTGAGAGGGAGAGAGCGCCGGTATATATCGTTGGGAAAGTTACTGATGATGGTAGATTTACAATATATTCTGAAAAAACAAATCTAAAGTGTGTAGACTTAGATTTAGGACATTTTTTTGGAAGTTCCCCTCAGACTATATTGAAAGATAAAAGTGTATCCAAAAAATATAATCAAATCAAATATTCAACTAAACTTGTTCACAAATATGTTGAACAACTTTTTAGCTTGGAATCTGTAGGCTGCAAAGATTGGTTGACAAATAAGGTGGATAGATGTGTTGGCGGTAAAGTTGCAAAACAACAATGTGTAGGCGAATTACAATTACCACTAAACAATTGTGGGGTTATGGCATTAGACTTTTCTACAAGACACGGGGTAGCAACTTCTATTGGCCATTCTTCAATATCTGCACTTATTGACCCTGAGTCTGGCAGTAAAAATAGTATTGCGGAAGCATTAACTAATATAATTTGGGCTCCAATTGAAAATAATTTAAAAGGAGTATCTCTCTCAGCTAATTGGATGTGGCCATGTAGGAATTATGGTGAAGATGCTAGACTTTACAAAGCAGTTGATTCGTTATCAAAATTTGCAATTGAATTAGGTATAAATATTCCTACAGGAAAGGATTCTCTTTCAATGAATCAAAAATATGAAGACATTGAAGTCAAATCACCAGGAACCGTTATTATTTCAGCAACTGCTCATTGTAGTGATATTTACAATATCATAGAGCCACCTTTAAAAGCTAATAAAGGTTCTGTTTTTTATATCAATCTATCTTCGGATGATTATAAATTAGGCGGCTCCGCCTTTTCCCAAATTATTGGTAATATAGGTATTGATACGCCTACGATTAATGATTCTAAATATTTTTTAAATGTTTTTGATACAATTCAGAAAATGATAAAAAAGAAACTTATTATCTCAGGTCATGATGTTGGTTCAGGTGGACTTATAACAACCTTAATGGAAATGTGTTTTTCCACTAATAATATTGGAGCAAAAATTGATTTAACTTCTTTAAATGAAAAAGATTCAGTCAAACTATTATTTTCTGAAAACAGCGGGATAGTTATACAATGTAAAGATAAAAAATCAGAAAAAGAAATAATGGATAGTGGCATACGAGCCCATAGAATTGGTGAAGTTACTAATAGCAATAATTTAGTAATAAAAAACCATGATAATGATTTTTTATTTGATTTAGACAAGTTTCGTGACTATTGGTTTAGCACATCAACATTACTTGATAAAAAACAAACATCCAATAACTTAGCTGATGTAAGATTCAAAAATTATAAAAAACAACCTCTTAAATACAAATTTCCTAAAAACTTTGAAGGCAATTTGATAAAATTGAAATCAGGAAAAAAGCCCATAGCAGCTATACTTAGAGAAAAGGGAAGCAACAGTGAAAGAGAACTAGCTAATGCCCTACACATCGCTGGATTTGATGTTAAAGATGTTCATATGACTGACCTTTTAAGCGGAAAGGAAAATTTAAAGGATATTAAATTTTTAGGTGCAGTTGGTGGTTTTTCAAACTCAGATGTTCTTGGTTCAGCTAAGGGCTGGGCAGGATCATTCAAGTATAATGAAAGTGCACAAAAAGCAATTAAAAACTTTTTCACCAGAGATGATACTCTTTCAATAGGAATATGTAACGGATGTCAATTATTTATGGAGCTAGATTTAATTTATCCTAAACATGAAGAGCATGGAAAGATGACTTTTAATGATTCAAAAAAACACGAAAGTAATTTCACGTCCGTAAAAATTAACACTAATAATTCGGTTATGCTAAACTCCCTTGAACAATCAACCTTAGGTGTTTGGATTAGTCATGGAGAAGGAAAATTTAAACTTCCCTACTCCAAAAAAAATTATAATATTGTTGCTGAATACGGATATTCAGAATATCCTTCAAACCCCAATGGTTCAGATTATAATACCGCAATGTTATGTAGTAATGATGGAAGGCACCTCGTAACAATGCCTCATATTGAAAGGTCAATATTTAAATGGAATTGGGCATATTACCAAAATGGCAGGGAGGATAAACTAAGCCCATGGATATTAGCTTTTGTTAACGCAAAAAACTGGATTTTAGAAAATTCTTGATTTTCGGAATAATTTTTGCCTAGATATTCCAAATACAAAATGAAAAGAAATCTATTTTTTCTTATTTTAATTTTAGTAGTTCAGCTTGCATTTTCTCAGCAATCTAACACTTATTATAAAATCAAAATTAATTACTCAGATCAAGCTGATTTACAAGAGCTTGCTAACAGCGGTATTTGTTTAGATCATGGCTTCCATAAAAAAAATCATTTTTTTATTTCTGATTTTTCAGGTGATGATTTAAAAATAATTAATTCATTAGGGTTTACATATGAAGTTTTAATTGAAGATGTAGTAAGCTTTTATCAGAACAGAAATAAATCCTCTTCATTTAGTAACTCAAACGAGTACTGTGATTACGGAGATGATGATATTACAACTCCACTAAATTATGACTTTAAAAATGGAAATGATTTTGGTGGTTTTTATACTTACAGTGAGATGATCGATGAACTTGATGACATGCAAAGTCAATATCCTAATATAATTTCGCAAAGGGTTGACTTAAAAGATAATAATTATAATGGGGCTCCACATATTCATGAGACTTATGAGGGTAGATTTTTACAACTTGTAAAAATATCTGACAATCCAAATATCGATGAACAAGAACCCCAAATTCTTTATACAGCTCTACATCACGCAAGGGAACCAGGATCGATGCAACAATTGATATATTTCATGTGGTACTTACTTGAAAATTATGATTCGAATGATAGTATTAAACAGATTATTGATAATTCAGAACTGTATTTTGTCCCGTGTGTCAACCCTGACGGATATATTTACAATGAGACCAGTGAGCCTAATGGAGGTGGAATGTGGAGAAAAAATAGAAGAGATAGTCATGGAGTAGACAACAATAGAAATTATTCGTATGTAGATGATAATGGCAATGAAGTTTGGAATACTTCAGGTACATCAAATAACCCAAATGGCCAAACTTATGCAGGAGACGGACCATTTTCCGAAGCTGAAAATAGAGCTATTAGATATTTAGTTGAATCAAAAAATTTCAAACTGGCACTAAACAACCACACCTATGGAAACCTACTTTTATATCCATACGGATATGATTATAATCAACTCACTGAAGACAATGAAATTTATGAGTTTATTTCGGCTGAGCTTGTTAGTAAAAATAATTTTGATAATATAATAAGTGCCGATCTATATCCAGCTGCTGGTGACAGTGATGATTTTATGTATGGGATGTTAATGACTGAGGCCGGTCAAACAAGGGATAAGATATTTGCCATGACACCTGAAATCGGAAGCTCATTCTGGCCACAGGTGTCTTCCATTGAAGGTCTTTGCAAAGGAATGGTATATTTAAATATGACCGCTGCTAAAATGATAGGAAATTATGCTACCCTGAAAGACAACACCTCAAATTTCATTAATGAGACTACTTTTGAATCAAATTTTACTTTACAAAGACTAGGAGTTGTTGAAAATGAAAGCTTTACAATTTCCGTGGTACCAATTTCGTCAAATATTGAATCAGTATCATCTGAAATTAGTCTTAACTCCTTACAAATCGGTGATGAGGCTGAAAGTAGTTTTGAAATTACTTTAAATGAATCTATCACTCAAGGTGATAATATTACATATAAATACATATTAAATAACGGATTGTTTAATGAGGAAATATTAGTTGACAAAATATACGGAGAGCCACAAATTATATTTGAGGATGAAAGTGATAATTACGGTAATTACTGGACTGAGAGCTCAGAGTGGTCCAATACATATGAAGAGTACTTCTCTCCGCAAACAAGTATAACTGATTCCCCATATTCTAATTATAGCAATAATTCCGAGGAAATAATACAACTAATAAATACAATCAACCTTTCGGGCTTCACTTATGCTGAAATCAATTTTGATGCAAAGTGGAATATTGAATCTGGATATGATTATGTTCAACTGGAAATATCTACTGATAACGGAAATACATGGATACCGCAGTGTGGAAAGTATACGACCAAAGGCATTGGAACACATGATTATGCACTTGACGAACCTTTATACGATGGAAATCAATCCGAATGGGTTAATGAAAATATATTACTGTCAGAATACCTTGGTGATGAGATATCCTTAAGGTTCAAACTTTATACAGACGGTGGGTTAAGAAGAGATGGATTTTATTTTGATAATTTTGAAATTAAGGGGCTTTCTGAAAATTTAAGTAATTCTGAAATCCAGCAAAATAATTCAACGGTTTTCCCCAACCCAGTAAGTGATTATCTTAATATTAGATCAGAAAATGAAATTTTGAAAATTCAGATTTATGACTTATTAGGGAAAAACCTTATAAAAACAGAACAAGATAATTTAGCTTCTGTAAATTTATCTTTATTGAGTCCTGGGGTATATATTGTTAAAATATTTTCTGATGAGATTGTCGAAAGTAAAAGAATTATTAAAAAATAAGATAAAGTAATTTTAGAACTCTCTTTGTTTATTCAACTCTCTTTGTTTACTTAATTCGTTTTGTGGAATAACCTTCAAAAATGTCTCATGTTGTTCAATTGAAAATGCAATTTTATTAACTATATCTTCCGTGGTATCATTATCATAATCAATTTTTAGGGGTTTTTTAATAATCATTGTCTGTAGAATATTTTTTTTCTTGACCCTAAGGCCTTTTTTATCAAAAGATCTTCGAAAGCCATCTATAACTATTGGTACAACCACAGGCTTGTATTGTTTTATTAAATATGCAGTGCCTTTTCTAACAGGCTTGAAAGGGGTTGTTGTTCCTTGTGGGAAGGTAATTACCCAACCATCATTTAATGCTTTTCCAATATTGGAAATATCACTAAATTTTACTTTTCTATTTACATCTTCTCCGTTACTTCTCCATGTTCTTTCAATGCTTACTGAACCTGCATATGCCAAAATCTTAGGAATTAATCCAGCATTCATTGTTTCTTTTGCAGCTATAAAATAAATATTAAGTTTTGGATTCCACAGGTAGCTAATATTTTTAATGGAATCTACTCTGCCGTTTAAACTTGCATTAAATACATGAAACATAGCTACAACATCAGCAAAATATGTTTGATGATTTGAAATAAATAGTACGTTTGAATCTTTTAAATTCCTAATAATTTCAGAACCCTCAATTTTTAACTCATTAAAGCCTCTATATCTTCTGTGACTGTAAGCGCCAAGAATTCTGATTAGCCACTTTTTTAAAAAAAGTATATGTCCAAATGGGTTTGTTTTAAAAAATTGCATGTGTTAATTTGAAAGTAAATTTAATTAAAAGTATATAAGTGAATAAATTTACTTAGCAGCCAGATATCTCTCAGCATCTAATGCTGCCATACAACCAGTTCCAGCAGCTGTTATAGCTTGCCGATATGTGTGATCTGCAGCATCTCCAGAAACAAAAACTCCATCAACATTAGTTTTTGTTGAACCTAGCTCATTAATAATGTAACCTGTTGAATCCATATCTAAGAAAGGTTTAAAAATATCTGTATTGGGTTTGTGACCAATAGCCACAAAAAAGCCTGTGGCGGGTATTTCTTTTATCTCACCTGAAATATTATTTTTAGTTAAAACAGATGAAACTAGCTGACCATCTCCTTTAATTTCAAGAGTTGAGGTATTGAAGAGAATCTCAATGTTATTGGTTTTTTTTACCCTTTCCTGCATAATTTTGGAAGCTCTAAATTCATCTCTCCTTACCAGCATTGTGACCTTGCTGCATAATTTTGATAGATAATGAGCTTCTTCGCATGCAGAATCACCTCCTCCAACAATTACCACATCCTGATTCTTATAAAAAAATCCATCACAAACAGCACATGCAGACACTCCACCTCCAGACTCTAAGTATTTTTTTTCTGAATCTAGTCCTAAGTATTTAGCGGATGCTCCTGTCGAAATAATAATAGTTTCACATAACAATTCATGATCATCATTAACCCATAATTTTAATTCTTTACTAAAATCAACTTTCGTTATCCAGCCATTTCTAATATCAGTTCCAAATCTTTCCGCTTGTTTTTGTAATTCTATCATCATTTCAGGGCCTGAAATACCATCAGGGTAGCCAGGAAAATTTTCCACATCAGTTGTTGTAGTGAGTTGACCACCCGGCTGAATACCTTGATATAAAACAGGGTTCATATTTGCTCTTGCTGCATAAATAGCAGCTGTATATCCTGCAGGACCTGATCCAATAATAAGACAATTTACTTTTTCACTCATTATCATTTATTTTGATTAAGCAAAAATATGTAATTATTGTTTATTTGAGGTAATGATTTAGCCATTTAATAAGTAGTTTTTTGTAATTTCATTATATGAAGAAATGTATACTATTATTTGTTGTTTTTGGGTTTATTAACAACCTATACCCGAATGAAATTAAATATGAATTAATTGTTGATAATCTAGAGGTTCCATGGGCGTTTGTTTTTTTACCAGACGAATCAATCTTAATAACTGAAAGAAAAGGTGATTTAATTCATTTTAAAAACGGAATTAAAAATAAAATCAAAAATCTTCCCCCTATAGTCGCTAAAAATCAAGGGGGACTTCTTGATATTGAGCTTCACCCTAACTATATTGAAAATAAATGGATCTATATCTCATATTCGTCATCGAATGATAATAATTCAGGCACAAACACTACTATTTTAAGATTTAAATTAGATGGTGATATCGCTACTAATCAAGAGATTATTTACAAGGCTACGCCAAATAGTAAAAGAACACTACATTATGGAAGTAGAATTGTTTTTGACAAAGAAAATTATATATTTTTCAGTATTGGAGATAGAGGTAACAGGGATCTTAATCCACAAGATATAAGCAGAGACGGTGGCAAAATTTACAGATTACATGATGATGGAAGAGTTCCTATTGATAACCCTTTTGTAGATGAAAAAAATTCTAAGAAAGCGATTTTTAGTTATGGTCATAGAAATCCACAGGGAATGTTTTATGATGAAAAAGAAAATAAAATATGGATTCATGAGCACGGCCCAAGAGGCGGTGATGAAATAAACATTATTGAATCAGGCAAGAATTATGGATGGCCATTAGCTAGTTACGGGATTAATTACATAGGAACAAAATTCACTGACAAAACCTCAATTAAAGGAATGATTGATCCAATTCATTATTGGGTACCCTCAATTGCCCCAAGTGGAATGGTTTACGTTGATAATCCAAATTATCCAACAATGAATAAAAGCATACTAATAGGATCATTAAAATTTTCATATCTCCACCAATGTGTAATTGAAAATGGAAAGGTTGTAAAGGAAAACAGATTATTGGAACAAATTGGCAGAGTAAGGTCCATTGAATTAGACAAAGAAAAAAACATATATGTTGGAGTAGAAAATTTAGGTATTATTAAATTAGTCAATTAGTATGTTCATTATCGGAATAACAGGTGGAACCGGGAGTGGTAAAACTACAATTGTTAAAGAAATCAACAAGTTATTAGGTCCATCAGAAATTGGCTTTTTGTTCTCTGATTCATACTATAAAGATAATAGCAATTTAAATTTTCATGAAAGAGATAAATTAAATTATGATACACCAGATGCAATTGATTTTAGTTTATTGAACAAGCACATTCAACTTTTAAAAGAAGGAAAAGAAGTAAGAGTGCCTCAATATTGCTTTAGCTCACACTTAAGATCAGATAGCTCAACACTCTTTGTCCCAAAAAAGATTTTGATAATTGAAGGTATTTTAATTCTTAGTAATAATGTACTTAGTGAACAAATCAATTATAAAGTTTTTTTAGATTGTTCAAGAGAGGTTAGGTTTAGAAGGAGACTTGAAAGAGACACTAAAGAAAGGGGTAGAACACATGAAGATGTTGTAAAACTATTTGAAAATAGACTGGATGCGATGCATGATACATATGTTGAGCCATTTAAAAATGGCTGTGATATGATCATTAACACGGAAAAAAATATATCTCTTAAATCACTGATTAAGATTATAGATAACAATTTGAAATGAAAAATAGAGTTTTAAAATTTATAAAAAGCACCAGTGGCATAATTATAATTTTGTTCATTATTTGGATGATTTTTTTTGATAGTAATTCAATATTGATTCATTCAGAACTGAATAATGATATTAAAGAATTAAATGAGCAAAAATCTTATTATGAAAATGAAATTAAAAAAGATAACATAGAGTTAGAAATGATTCAATCAGATTCTGGCCTTGAAAAATATGCCAGAGAAAAATTATTCATGAAAAAAGAAAATGAAGAAATTTTTCTTATTGAATATGATACTATTTCAGATTAAATGAAGGTTGACAAAAATTTACATGATAAATGGAAAGAGAAAATAATCTCTGATATTGGGGTAGAAAAATATAAACAATTATTTTTTTCAACAAACGAGAAAATAAATGTTTCTCCATACTACTCTGATAATAAAAACACCATTATTAATTCTGATAAATTACTATTTCCTAAAGAATGGAAAATTATTTCTGAAATTGACTGCAATGAGTGTGAAAATTTAAATGTTGAAATAAAGAAATTATATGAAAATGAAATAAAAAGTATAATTATATATAACTACTCTGGACAGCTTATTGATAGTTCTATTAAAACAAAAACAAACCTATATTTTAAAAGAGATAAATTAGTTAAGGAGACCTCTGGGATTAAAGTTATAGTTGTGCCAAAGTTAGACACTGATTCCCTTTTTGATTTAAACATGGCCTGTAATGATAATTTCAAGCTAAATATTTCATCGGAGTTTTTCAAAAACTCTGGAGCAAATATTGTTCAAGAGATTGCGTTTACTGTATGTGCTGGAATTGATTATATTAATAAATATGGAATTAGATTAATAGATAAAATTTCATTTGAAGTATTTCAGGGTGGTAATTACTTCTTTGAAATTGCTAAAATTCAAGCTTTAAGAATTATATGGAGCATAGTTACTAAAGAATATGGAAAACAAATTGATAATTGTATTATTACTGCTAAACCTACATCTTTAAACAAGACTTCTGAAAACTATAATAATAATATTGTAAGGACCACATCGGAATGTATGTCAGCAATTTTAGGAGGCTGTGATTTTATAAAGTCTATTCCCTATGACTTAAAATTAGAAGAAAAAAACGAATTTTCTGAAAGAATCACTAACAATCAACTTTTAATTCTGAAAAATGAAACTTCAATTGACCACGTTATTAATGCTATTAGTGGAAGCTATTATATCACATATTTAATTGACAAATTAGCTCATAAATCATTAGATCTTGTTAAGAAAATTGAAAACAATGGTGGTTATTCAAATGATTTAAGACAAAAAGGATTTTTCAAAGAGATTTTATTAAATAAAATTAAAGATGAGGCTAAATATAAATCTGGTAAAAAGATTCTAGTTGGTCAGAATAAATATTTAAATGATTAGAAAAGATTTAAATAATATAAGCCTAATTGACTTTAGTCATGAAGTAGAAAAAAATAAAGAAAATATTTTTTCTGAGACAGATGAGGATATAAAAATAAAGAGTTACTATGACATAAATGATATTACAAACCTTCATCATCTTGATTCCATTGCTGGATTACCACCTTTTGTAAGAGGCCCGTATTCATCTATGTATACGAATAAACCATGGACGATTAGGCAATATGCAGGTTTTTCTACTGCAAAAGAAAGTAATCAATTTTACAAAGAAAATTTAAAAGGAGGCCAAAAAGGTCTTTCAGTAGCTTTTGATTTACCTACACACAGAGGTTATGACTCAGATAACCCAAGAGTCATTGGTGACATTGGTAAAGCTGGGGTTGCTATCGATACAGTTGAAGATATGAAAATTTTGTTTGAAGGAATACCACTTGACAAAATGAGTGTATCTATGACAATGAATGGTGCTGTCCTACCAATTATGGCATTTTATATAGTTGCCGCTGAAGAACAGGGTGTTGATGCCTCTAAACTTTCTGGCACAATACAAAATGACATCTTAAAGGAATATATGGTAAGAAATACATTTATATATCCACCAGAGGATTCAATTAAAATAATTGCTGATATTTTTGAATTTACAAGTAAAAATATGCCAAAATTTAATAGCATTAGTATTTCTGGATATCATATGCAAGAAGCAGGAGCCAGCGCTGATCTTGAGCTAGCATATACTCTAGCAAATGGAATCGAATATGTGAAAACCGGAATTAGTGCAGGACTTAAAGTTGATGAATTTGCGAAAAGATTTTCATTTTTTTGGGGAATCGGAATGAATCATTTTATGGAGATTGCCAAAATGAGAGCTGCAAGATTTTTGTGGGCAAATCTAATGAAGCAATTTAATGCAAAAAACAACAAATCATATTGTCTTAGAGCTCACTGTCAGACTAGTGGTTGGAGTTTGACAGAACAGGAACCATTCAATAATATTACGAGAACAACAATTGAGGCTTTGTCAGCTGTTTTTGGAGGAACCCAGAGTCTTCACACAAATTCTCTGGATGAGGCAATTGGTTTACCAACAAAATTTTCATCCAAAATTGCTAGAGATACACAGCTGATAATTCAAAAAGAAATGGGTATTTGTCATACGGTTGACCCTTGGGGTGGAAGTTATTATGTTGAAAGTCTAACAAATGAACTTATTAATAAAGCATTAGTTCACATTGATGAAATAAACGACGCTGGTGGTATGACTAAGGCTATCGAAAAAGGTATACCTAAGATGAGAATTGAACAGGCAGCAACAAGAAAACAGGCTAAGATAGATAATAAAGACTTTATTATTGTGGGGGTTAATAAATTTAAGTTAGACGAGGAAGAAATGATAAATTTTATGGAAATTGATAATGAGGAAGTGAAGAACAGTCAACTTAAAAAATTAATTAGAGTAAAAAAAAATAGAAACGAAAATGAAGTTTTAAAAATATTAAATGAACTTAGTTTAGCCGCTAAGGAAAAAAATA
This sequence comes from uncultured Bacteroidota bacterium, assembly GCA_902626585.1. Lineage (GTDB taxonomy): Bacteria > Bacteroidota > Bacteroidia > Flavobacteriales > Flavobacteriaceae > MED-G13. The sequence goes on along the minus strand of CACOGA010000009.1, from coordinate 44,058 downwards.
AAAATTTATTAGCTTTATCTATAAAAGCTGCTAAGGCTAGAGCTACATTGGGGGAAATAAGTTTAGCTTTAGAAAAAGTATTTGGGAGATATAAGTCCGAAATTAAAAGCTTTTCAGGAGTATACAAATCAAACATGAAAGATAATAGTTCTTATTTAAAGGCAGTTAATCTCTCGAATAAATTTGCAGAAATTGATGGGAGAAGGCCTAGGATTTTGATTGCAAAAATTGGACAAGATGGTCATGATAGAGGTGCAAAAGTAATTGCAACAAGTTTTGCTGATATTGGATTTGATGTTGATATTGGTCCATTATTTCAAACACCTGAAGAGGTTGCAAAACAAGCTGTAGAAAATGATGTTCATATTATAGGAGTGTCATCCCTGGCCGGCGGGCACAAAACCCTTGTTCCAAATCTGATTGAAGAATTAAAAAAATATGATTCTGATGATAAAATGATAGTTGTGGGTGGGGTGATTCCAAAAAAAGATTATGACTTTTTATTTGCTCAAGGTGTCAAATGTATTTTTGGCCCTGGATCAAATATAGGGAAATCAGCCTGCACTATATTGGAATCTCTTATAAAAAGTATTGGTTAATTTCACTGTTAACATTTTAAAATTTCTTTAACAGGAAATAGTTCTTATTAAGTTTTATTAATTGTAAATTTAAAATCATTATTTTTTTAAAAAATGAGCAAAATCATTGCTATTTCTAATCAAAAAGGAGGAGTTGGAAAGACTACAACGTCAGTAAATTTATCATCAGCCCTTGCAGCTTTAGAAAAAAAAATATTACTAATTGATTTTGATCCTCAAGCAAATGCGAGCTCATCTATAGGGGTTGAGGTAAATATTGGATGTAAAACAATTTATGACTTGTTAGAGAATGAGTGTACTGCAAATGAGTGTATTTATAAAACTAAACTGGAATTCCTTGATGTTATTCCAGCGCATATCGATTTGGTGGGTGTCGAAATTGAATCTGTCAATATGGTTGAGAGGGAATATTTATTAAAGAATGCTATAATGGAAATAGCGACAAAATATGATTATGTAATAATAGATTGTCCACCCTCTCTCGGTTTATTGACAATTAATGCTCTTTCAGCATCTGATTCTGTATTGATTCCTATACAATGTGAATATTTAGCACTGGAGGGTCTAGGAAAATTATTAAATACAATTAAAAGTATTCAAAAAATCCACAATGAAAATCTATCAATTGAAGGTCTACTTTTAACAATGTATGATACAAGACTAAATCTTTCAAACCAGGTAAAAAAAGAAGTAAAAACTCATTTTAACGAAATGGTATTCAGAACAGTAATACATAGAAATGTAAGGTTGGGTGAAGCTACAAGTTTTGGAAAAAGTATAATCGATTATGATGTTAGTAGCAAAGGTGCTGATAACTATTTAAATTTAGCTAAAGAATTGATTTTAAAAACGGATAATGGCTAAAGCAACAAAGAAACAAGTATTAGGTAGGGGTCTAAAATCGATTTTGAAAGACCCGAAAAATAAAGCTGATAACATTTCAGGTGTTAACAAAAATTTCAGTACAGAAATAGATATCTCTAGCATTAGTCTTAATCCCTATCAGCCAAGGTCAGCATTTGATATGGAAAAATTAGATGAATTAATTATTTCTATTAATAACATTGGATTAATTCAGCCAATAACAATAAAAAAATTATCTAAAAATAAGTTTCAATTAATTTCTGGTGAGAGAAGATTAAGAGCTTATAAAAAATTGAAGTTAAAAAAAATTCCATGCTACATAAGAAAAGCAAATGATCAAGAATCCCTTGAAATGGCTTTGGTTGAAAATATACATAGGCAAGACCTTGACGCAATTGAAATAGCAATTTCATACAAAAGATTAATCGAGGAAATTAAACTCACTCAAGAAGGCCTTAGCAAAAAAATAGGAAAAAAAAGGTCAACAATAACTAACTATTTAAGATTACTTAAGCTTAACCCGATTATCCAAAGCGGAATTAAAGATGGATTTATTTCAATGGGGCACGGAAGAGCGATTATAAATATCGAAAATGAAAAACAACAACTCATAATCTACGAGAAAATAATTTCAAAAAATCTATCTGTCAGAAATACGGAAGAACTTGTCAAATCAATAAAAAATCCACACAAAAAGAAAACTTTAAATAATAATTTTAAAGCTGATTTTTTAAAAGAAAAAAAACTGGTGGAGAAAAAATTCAAAACCAAAGTCAATTTTATATTTGGTAAAAACGAATCAGGGAAAATTATATTAAATTTTAAATCTAAGTCTGACTTTCTTAGATTAATAAAAAAAATTAATGAATAAATCTTTAATATACATCACGGTATTTATTTTGCCAATTTTTAGTTTTGGACAAGATAATGACTTTGAAAAAGATTTAGAAATGGCTTTAAGACCATCTAAAGCCACATTTTATTCTGCAGTACTTCCAGGGCTAGGTCAAGCATACAATAAAAAATACTGGAAAATACCAATTGTATATGGTGCAATTGCCACAGGAATTTATTTTTATAAACAAAATGATAAAGATTATAACAGATACAGAAATGCATATAAGAGAAGATTAGCAGGCTTTACTGATGATGAATTTTATGGAAGCGGACAATATCCATCAATATCAAATGACGGTTTAATCAGGGCACAAAGTACATTAAAAAGAAATAAAGAGCTTTCAATTTTAGTTAGTGTAGGCTTATATATTTTAAATATTATTGATGCTAATGTTGATGCTCATTTACTACAATATAACTTGGATGATAACTTAACAGTTAGACCAAATATTGAATTTGATGAGTTACAGAATAAATCTAATTTTGGAATCACTTTTAATATAGAGTTATGAATGAAATACTAATGATTTTGTTGATTTTAAACCTTGTTCATGGTATAGGTACTTGGAAATTATATATGGTCTCAGGCAATAAGCCTTGGCAATCATTTATACCTGTTTATAATGTTTTTGTACTGCTTAAAATTATTAACAGACCTTGGTGGTGGATTTTTATTCTAATATTACCTGTCCTAAACACCATATTAATACCCGTTATTTGGGTTGAAATTTCAAGAAGCTTTAAGAGAAATTCATATTCCGATACAGTACTTTCCGTTTGTACACTTGGATTTTACAATTACTTTCTTAACTATTTTACAAATTTAGAATATGTTAAAAATAGAGATGTCAACCCCAGAAGTTCAAATGGCGAATGGACTAGCTCCATTATATTTGCTGTAATCGCTGCAACATTTGTTCATACATACTTTATGCAACCATATACAATTCCCACTTCTTCTCTTGAAAAGTCGCTTCTTGTTGGAGATTTTTTATTTGTAAGTAAATTTCACTATGGGGCTAGAGTTCCAATGACAACAATAGCAGCCCCAATGGTTCATGATACTATTCCTGTCATAAAAACAAGGTCTTATCTTAACAAAGATCAGTTACCATTTTTAGCAGAGCTCCCCTACCTCAGACTACCTGGGTTTCAAAAAATTAGCAGGAATGAAATTGTGTGTTTTAATTGGCCTGTAGATACAATGGTAAATATGTTCTACACAGATAAAAATTATTACAAGCCAATTGATAAAAAAACTAATTACGTAAAGAGAGCTGTTGGAATTGCTGGTGATACATTAGAAGTAAAAAATGGATATGTTTATATCAATGGTGAAAAAAATCAATTACCTGAAAGAGCTAAATTGCAATTTTCATATCTCGTTCAACCAAGAAAAAATATATTTAACCAAAAGGTCATGATAAATAATTATGACATAACGGACAGATTTGGACCTATAAACGGTAATTATACTTACAAATTTATGGGTATTAGTGATTCATCATTAGAAAAACTAAAAAATGACCCTAATGTTCAATGGATTAAAAAAGATACTTTAGCTAAAGGGGTTAAAGATCCATCTGTTTTTCCTCACAAGTCATCATTTAACTGGAACAATGACTTCTTTGGACCTATATATATCCCAAAAAAAAATAGTGTTATAGAAATTACAAAAGAAAATTTACCAATTTTCGAAAGGATAATTAAAGTTTATGAAAATAATGAATTGTACACCAAGGACAATAATATTTATATTAATGGTGTTAAGACAAATCAATATAAATTTAAGCAGGACTACTATTGGTTAATGGGAGATAATAGAAGTAATTCTCAAGATTCGAGATCTTGGGGCTTTGTTCCTTTTGATCATGTTGTTGGCAAGCCTGTATTCAAATGGCTCAGCATAGACTACAACGGAAAAGGTTTTAATAAAATAAGATGGGATAGAATGTTCACCACTGTTCATGGTGAAGGGAAGCCAACTTCTTACTTTTTTCACTTTTTAATCATAATAATTTTATGGAATGTAATTTCTTATTATAGGAAAAAGAAATTACAATGAAAACTATTATACATCCAACCTACTTTCCTAATATTGAATTTTTTTATCATCTTTTTAAATCAAAAAAATTACTTTTTGAAGTAAATGATTTTTATCAAAAACAGACGTTTAGAAATAGAACTTTAATTTATAGTTCTAATGGAAAATTAAATTTGACAATCCCAGTAAAATTTTCAAGTACAAAAAAAGAAAGACTTAGGGATATTAAAATATGCAATGATATCAAATGGCAAAAGAATCATTTAAAGTCAATTCAAATAGCATACAGAAGTTCTCCTTATTTTGAGTTTTTCGAGGACCATTTCTTTTTAATATTTGAAAAAAAAGAAAAGTTCCTGATTGATATTAGTCTAAAATCTATTGAAATTATATTTAAAATATTAGAGAAGGATTTAGAATATAATATAACATCTGGCTATCAAGAGGATTATAAGTTGGATTCTGACTGTAGGGATTTAAGTAAAAGAAATAAAAAAAAAATAAAAAATTTTATAAAGCCATACCATCAGGTGTTTGCGCATGAGCATGGGTTTATTTCAAATTTAAGTATGATTGATTTAGTGTTCAATGAAGGCCCTAATAGTTTAACCTATTTTAAAGATTCTAATATGTAAATTCAGAATAAATTGGTTCATGGTCGGATAAGTTTATATTATGAGTCTCAAAGTGATTAATTTTAAATTCTTTGTCAAAGAGAATGAAATCTATTCTTAAGGGAATAAAGTTGTAGTTAAATGTTATTCCAAATCCATTTCCTTTTTCTTTGAAGCCATCATTTAAATCATCTGAAAGTTCATTAAAAATATATGAGAAGGCTGTGTTATTAAAATCCCCTGAAATAATAACATTGTAAGGACACGTCTTGATACTGTTATTGATTAATTTGGCTTGAGCCTCTTGTTTAACAAATGTATTTGAAATATTATTTATAATTTTTTCATTATTTGTGTTGATTTGACTCAATTCAAATTCGTTTTCCAAGGAAAATGATTCCAAATGAATATTATACACCCTTATTGTGTCATTATTAACTTTAATATCAGAAAAAATAGCATTATTTGATTGACTATTAAAATCAATTGATCCCTTGTTAATAATCGGATATTTAGAAAAAATTGCCTGGCCATATTTAAAGTTATTACCTCTTAATTTCTCATATTTATAAGGATAATTTTGAAGCTTAAATTCGGTATTCTGATATTCCTGTAAAGAAATAATATCTGCATTTTTATCTAAAAGAAAGTTTTGTATTCTATTAGTTACATTATCCTTATTAATCCACTCATATACATTGAATAATCTTACATTATAACTTATTATTGAAATTTGATTATTCCCGATAAATTTTGAATTATTAGAAAAATTAACAAAACTCCTTACGCTATTATTTCCGATAAGAAGAACTGCAAGAGATAAAATGAATTGTCTCTTAAGCCTAGCAATCCAGAAAAATAAAAAAAGAACATTTAAAATAATTATCAGAGGTGTAAGCAAACTAAATATTGTGATATTTGAAAAAAGAGATGGTTTTATATATGGTAGGGTTAAAGAAAATAAAAACAAGAATGCTATCATCGAATTAACCAAAAAAAGAAATTGCTCAAAAAAACTGAGTTTTTTCATTTATTTCCTCCTTGTTTGAAAAGATATTCCTTTTCTTCTTTACTTAAACTATCGTAACCACTTTTACTAATCTTATCTAAAATTATATCTACTCTGGTTTGATTATTATCTCTTTGATATTTCTTTGGAGTTTTTTTCTTTTTTCTGGTTGTCTTGGGTAAACCATACAAAGAGTAGTAATAAAAAATTCCTACAAGGTATCCTCCCAAGTGTGAATAAACACCAAATTGGCCTGGAGAAACTAATTTTAAGAAGTCAGTGAAAAAAATAAAAGCCATTATATATTTAAACTCAATTGTAAATCTAAATATTCTAACACCTAAGTTTGGTGATAATAATAGGAGAAAAAATAATAGAGAGGATATACCAGCTGAAGCACCGATTAATTGGCCCGGAGAACCTAGTAAAATATAAATAAATCCACCAAAAAATATTCCGTAAAAAAATAAATTAATTGTGATTTTTTGACCTAGTAAATTAGCAATAGAATTAGTTGAAAATACCAACAGAATTATCATAAAAATCAACTCAAATAGACCCTGGTGAATAAATGAATATGTAATTATTGACCAGGGTTTATTTAAAAAATCGGATTCTAGTGAAAAATATGAAATGAACTCATTTTGAAATTTGAATAAAAATGTAAGCCTATAGATGATAAAAACCACAATATTAGCTACTATAATTTTTTGAAAAAAATCAAGTTTATTTAAATCAATATTAAACTTTTCAAAAAAATTCATTAATACCATCTATTTTGGTTAAACTGATTCCTTTTCCAATAATACATAATTAAAAATCCAGTGAGTGCACCTCCTAAATGAGCAACGAAGGCAGTATTACTAGGGCTAAAAATAGCTTGACCTGTAATTGCTGAAAATAAATCTAGTAGAATAATTCCTGGGATAAAATATTTTGCTTTTACAGGGACAGGAAAGAATAGTAGCATTAGCTTACTTTCAGGAAAAAACATTCCAAAAGCTACTAGAATACCCATTATAGCACCTGATGCACCAACCATTGTTGATAGAAACGAAGTATTTAGGCTCATTAGACCTTCAGATCCTAAAATATTTACCCAATTTGAATTATATTTTCCCTCCATTAAAAGGTTTATAATTAATTGTTGGTCATATCCGGAGCTAATTAATAATTCCAAATTGGAATAAAATGAATAATAGAGAAAGCTTATTTGAGCTATAGCGGCTCCGAAGCCACAGGTCAAATAGAAAAAAAGGAATCTACGAGAACCAAAAATTGACTCAACTGCAGAGCCAAACATCCACAGAGCAAACATATTAAAGGCGAGATGTAGGATTCCACCGTGCATAAACATGTGAGTAATTAATTGCCAAAACTTAAATTCAGGATTTTCAGGAAAATGTAAGCTGAATAATGAATAAATAAAGTCTATATTCAAAGAAAAGGTAGAACCAAAATAAAATATTACATTGATTATTAAAAGCTGCTTTACCGTTGGAGAAATTCTATTCATTTAGTTGAACATATTTTCAATTTCAGAAAAATCAATTTTGACAAAGGTTTTCTTATTAAATGGGCATATCATTGTTTCTTTACAAGCAAATAGTGAATTAATAATATATTGCTGTTCTTTTGTTTGTAAAGCTTTACCATTTTTTATTGACATAGATTTTGAAATAATTTTAGATACAAGATCAGATTCACTAAAACTGCTATCCGGAATATCATTCTGAATATTAAATATCAAATCATTAAAAGATTTGTTGAGATTAGTGACATCAATAAATGAGGGTATTGCGTTAATAATAGCCTTCTCTCCTTTTAAATCAAAGTCTAAGCCAAACTGATTGAAAATTTTCTTTTTTGAATTTAAAATTTGTATGTCAACTTTTGAAAACTCAATTTCCATGGGATGAAGTAATTTTTGAGAATTTATTTTATTTAAAGTGAATGACTTTAGAAACTCCTCATATAATATTCTTTGATGTGCTCTTTCCTGGTTAATAATTATTAATCCCGATTTAGTCTTATTAACAATGTACTTCCTCTTTATCTGAATTGGATTATTTGAATTAGCGACAGAATTAAGTTCTTTAAAATCAAATTCCTTAAGTTCATTAGTCTCAGATTTGAACTCTAATGTTTCCATTTTTTCACTAAATGAATCAATCTTTACATAATTTTGATCGGATCCACTTAATTCGAAAGGATTATAATTAGTATTAATATCAATTCCAACAGATTTGGATACACCTTTCTTATTGAAATCATATGGGATATCTAATGATTTATCCCTGTCAAAATCCAAAACCGGAGAAATACTGTACTGACCAAGGCTATGCTTTACAGATGCCCTTAAGATTGCATAAATTGAGTGCTCATCTTCAAATTTAATTTCTGTTTTAGTTGGGTGAATATTAATGTCAATGAAGCTTGGATCAACTTCTAAATTTAAAAAATATGACGGATTATATTTTGGATCAATCAATCCCTCAAATGCGGAATTGATTGCATGATTCAAATATGCACTTTTTACAAATCTATTATTAACAAAGAAAAACTGTTCACCTCTGGTTTTTTTTGAGTATTTCGGTTTACATACAAATCCATCAATTTTTAATATTTCAGTATTTTCAGAAACGGGGACTAATTTTTCTGAAGTTTTTGAGCCATATAAGTTAATTATCCTTTTTTTGAAATTTGAAATAGGTAAATTATATATTTCCTCATCATCATTAAAAAAAATAAATTTAATTTCGGGATGAGCTAAGGACACCCTAATAAATTCGTTTATTACATGTCTGAATTCAACATTGTTAGACTTTAAAAAATTTCTTCTAGCAGGAATGTTGAAAAAAATATTCTTTACAGAAATTTTAGTACCTGCTTCACTTACAGTGGATTTATTACTCTTAAGTTCACTGCCGTGCATTGAAATTTCTGTGGCTAACTCAATTCCATGCTGTTTTGAAATTAAATTTACATGAGAAATCGCTGCAATACTAGCTAACGCCTCCCCTCTGAACCCTTTTGTTTTAATGTTAAATAAATCCTTTGCATTTGATATTTTTGAAGTTGTGTGTCTGTCAAAACATATTGAAGCATCTCTTTTAGACATGCCTATGCCGTTATCAATAATTTGAATGATTGTTTTTCCGGCGTCTTTAACAAGAACTTTTATTTCTGTGGCTTTTGCGTCAATAGAGTTTTCAAGTAATTCTTTTACCACTGAGGCTGGTCTTTGAACAACCTCACCGGCTGCTATCTGATTAGCAACATTTTCAGGAAGAATATTAATTATATCTTTCATGCAAAAATTTTATTAAATCAAAAAAAACAATATTGTTAAAGAGAATAAAATTAAAGTGATAATGATGAGTCGATTTCTCACTGACTTTTGAGACCCCCTCTTGTAGTCCTCAACAGCGTTCCTGAATTTTTTCCTGAAGCTATTATCATCCCCAACCGTTGTCCTATATTCATCAAACTTTGATTTAATTTTCTTGGGAACAGAATGTTTTCCTACATAAGAGGTATCCTCAGAAAACCTACCTGAATAACTATAACGTTTATTTTTTTTTAATTTAAAGAGGCCCACTGTATAAAATTATGAATTTAGCTAAATATAGTAAAATATCTTACTTAAAGGATGCCATTTTTATTGCTGCGATAGCTGCTTCAGCTCCTTTATTACCATGTTCCCCACCAGACCTAGCTATGGATTGTGATTTTTTATGATCGGTTAAAACACAAAAAATTATGGGTGTTGAACCTAAAATATTTAGTTGCATTAGGCCGTTAGAAACAGAGCTACAAATAAAGTCATAGTGATCAGTTTCACCTTTTATAACACATCCAATCGCAATAATCGCATCAAAATTTTTATTAGAATTCTCTTTACAACCATAAACTAGTTCAAAACTTCCTGGGACCCATGAGGTTGAAATATTTTCACTTTTAACCCCTAGTTCGATCAGTTTATCCTGTGCTCCTTTGAGAAGATCTGATGTAATATCAATATTCCATTCAGAAACAACAATTCCAATTTTGTAATTTTCCAAAACGGAATAATTATCAGAGTTGATTTCAAAAAGTTGTTTATTATTAGATTTCATTTACTTGCGTGACGCAACAGCTTTTGAAATGAAAGCATCAATATTTTTTGCTTCAGAACTGTTTGGATAATCTTTTTTTATTTCTGTAAAGTACTCTTCTGCTCTTTTAAATTTGTTTAATCTCATTGCCAATAAGCCAGCTTTATATAGATACATGGGCGAAGTATAATTATTATCGCTTTTGGAGGCTTTCACATAGTAATCATAGGCATCCTCATACTGATTTAGTTCCGCAAATGCATCGCCAATTGACCCGGTAGCGAGTGAGCTTAAAAGAATATCATCGGAATTAAATTTTGATAAATATTTTATTGAATTTGAATAATCGTTCATTTTTAAGTAAATGATGCCCGAATAATAGCTTGCCAAATTAGCCGCATCAGTACCGGCATATTCATCAATTATATCTAACATACCCATATTCAAATCATCCCCATTTAAAGAAATATTATATACTGAATCATTATTGATCAGAATAGCCTCATCAAATTTTTTCTGCGCGTGGTACATGTTGTTAAAGGCATTACTCTCTTTTGGTTCTTTAATAAGCTTTGCATAAGCAAAAACCCCTAAAACAACAATCGAAATTACAGCAACTAAACCTAAAATCTTATTTTGATTTCTTTCAACCCATTGTTGAGTTTTAGATGAACCCTCGTCCAAAGTATTAAAAACATTGGCCGTAGTTGACTTATTCTCCAAAGCCTCAGCTTTACTTGATGCTGCTTTGTTTTTGAAACCTCTCTTCTTATACGTTGCCATAACATTATTTTAGGGCGTAAAAATAAAATTTTTATTATTAAAAAATGGATAATTTATTTGTTATTTTTGGTTTAAGTGGAATACCTATAGGTTTATTTTATATTTACTGCCTTTTATGTTTTTGGAAGAGTTATCATTAACTAACTATAAAAATTTTGAAAGTATCAAGTTCAATTTTGATACAAAAATTGTTTGTTTTGTGGGACTTAATGGAGTAGGAAAAACTAATATATTAGATTCGATCTACCATTTGTCCTACACTAAAAGCTATTTTAACCCAATCCCCTCTCAGAGCATTAAACATGGGGAAACATTTTTTTTTATTTCAGGTTCATACAGAATAAATGACAAAGAGGAAAAAGTTTTAGTTTCCCTAAAAAAAGGAGAAAAAAAAACTATTAAAAGGAATAATAAGCTGTACAAAAAATTCAGTGATCATATTGGAGTAATTCCTTTAGTAATTATATCTCCGAATGATAGGAATTTAATCATTGAAGGTAGTGAAACCAGAAGAAAATTTATTGATGGTATTATTTGTCAAACAAATAAAGAATATTTAAGAATATTAATAGACTATAATAAAACCTTAAAGCAAAGAAATGCTCTTCTTAAAATGTTCTATGATAACCCCGAAAATATAAAGAAAACCATTGATATTTACGATAATCATTTGTCCCTAAATGCTGAAAAGATTCATGAAAAAAGAATTGAATTTCTCTCTGAATTCATACCTATTTTTAAAATCAGATATAAAGAACTAAGTGATGATAAAGAAAATGTAGAAATAACACATAAAAGCGATATCTCAGAAACCAAAAATCTTTATAGGCTGTTAAAAAATAATCTTGACAAGGACTTGCGATTCCAATTCACAACTAAAGGGATTCATAAAGATGACCTTAAGTTTACAATAAATGATTTTTCGGTTAAAAAATTTGGAAGTCAAGGCCAACAAAAAACATTTTTAATTGCACTTAAACTTGCACAGTTTGATTACTTATCTAAACTTAATTCAAATCCTATATTGTTACTAGATGATATTTTTGATAAACTTGACGATAATAGGGTAAAACAAATCATTAATCTGGTAAATGAGGATAAGTTCAACCAAATTTTCATATCTGATACTAATAAAACTAGATCTGAAAATATAATTAAGATGGTTAACAAATCTTACAAAATATTTGAGATTTGAAAAAAATCAATTTTATCATATCTGTCTTTTTGGTTCTAATCATGAATTCATGTAATGAATCAAAGGATATTAAATATTTATCTGGATACTGGGAAATAAGTTCCGTTTCTGTTTCAGGAAAAGAGTTAAAAAATTATCCGTTTAGTGGCACAATAGATTATTTTATTTTAGATGAAAAAAACAATGGTTACCGGAAGAAAGTTAAGCCAAGACTAGATGGTAATTTTGATATTACCATGCATGAAATTCAATTTAAAATAAATAAGCAAAAAAATGATATATATTTAGTGTATGGAAAAGGAGAAAATTTCAAAGAGAAACTCGTTAAACTTGACTCAATGAAATTAATATTAAGAAATACTGATGGACTTATTTATAAGTACAAAAGATTCTACCCAAAAAATTTTCTCGATGAGTAATACTGAAATAAAGCAACTGGTTAATATTTTTCTTAAAAAAAATAAGCTTGAAAAAGGATTATTAGATATAGAGGTGAAAAAAGCATGGTTTGAACTTATGGATAACGGAGTAGCTAATTACACCACAGACGTAAGTTTGAAAAATAAAACACTTTTTATAAAGCTTAGTTCGCCGGCACTTAAACAAGAACTGAGCTACGGAAAGGAAAAACTAATCCGTCTAATTAACGATAGGTTTGAAAAAAAAATTGTTGAAAAAATAATACTAGGTTAGTAAATTTCATCCGCACCAAAATGAAACTCACACTCTATTTTGGCGTTTTCATCACTGTCACTACCATGTATTGCATTTTCACTAATAGATTTAGCAAACATTTTCCTAATTGTACCCTCCTCAGCTTCTTCAGGATTAGTAGAACCAATTAAATCTCTAAATTCATTTACGGCATTATCCTTTTCTAAAATGGCAGCAACTATAGGGCCACTGGTCATGTATTCAACCAAATCATTAAAAAATGGTCTTTCACTGTGAATTGCATAAAACTTACTAGCTTTCTCATTACTCATTTTTGTAAACTTCATTGCTTTAATAATAAATCCAGATTTGATAATTTTATCCAAAATAGCTCCTATGTTTCCATTTCTTACAGAATCTGGTTTAAGCATCGTAAAAGTTATATTGCTCATAATAAAATATTTAGTTTGCAAAAATAACACTTTTTATTAATTTATTAGGTTTTGCTATTAATGATTATCTTCGCTGAATATGAATGGAAGTGAAATCGATAAAATTAAAAGAATTCTTTCAGTTAAAAGAAAAATTGTAATTATTCCGCATAAAAATCCAGACGGTGATGCAATTGGTTCCAGCACAGCATTAAAGTACTATTTAGATAATTATGAACATGATGTTGATGTTATTAGTCCTAATCATTTTCCTGAATTTCTTAAATGGATGGATCCAAATAACGTAATTAGAATTTTTGAGGAGGATGAAAGTTGTAAGCAAAAAATTATTGATGCTGATATAATTTTCACTCTGGATTTCAACAATTTAGTCAGAATTTCTGGAATGAAGGATTATGTAAAAATATCAAATGCAAAGTTGGTGATGATTGATCACCACGAGGAACCTTCAGATTATGCTGATTTCATGTATTCAGAACCCGAAATGAGCTCTACATGTGAAATGATTTATCATTTTATTGACAAATTGGGAGATAAAGATAAAATTGATAAAAAGATTTCTTGTTCATTATACGCTGGAATTATGACAGACACAGGTTCGTTTAAATTTCCTTCAACAACTTACTTAACTCATCACGTCGTTTCTCAATTACTAAAAACAGGAATTTCTCACTCAGATATTCATAATAAAATATATGACAACAATAAATTTGAGAGATTACAATTATTAAGCTTTTCACTTAGTAAAATAAAAGTTGTTGAAAATTTCAATACATGTTATATTTCTCTTTCTCAGAAAGATTTAGATAGATTTAGTTATGAAAGGGGTGATACTGAAGGGATTGTTAATTATGGCCTATCGATAAAAAACATTAAGTTTGCTGTTATTTTTATGGAAAATTTAAAAGACAATGTAATTAGAATTTCTCTTAGATCAAGGGGAGATTTTGATGTCAACGATTTTTCTAAAATTATCTTTGGTGGTGGAGGTCATAAAAATGCGGCTGGAGCGATAAGTAAAAAATCACTAAAAGATACAGTGAATTATTTCCTAGAATCGCTAAAAAATTTTAATGAACTATTAACATAATATATATGAAAACAAAGTTTTTAATATTCTTTCTCGCATGTTCAGTGATATTTGCGTGTGATAACAACAAAAGTGACCTTGAAGATGGAATCTATGCAGAATTTGAAACCAGTATGGGTAAAATGCTTATTAAATTAACATATGAAAAAACACCTGTTACAGTAGCTAATTTTATTGCACTTGCAGAAGGAAATCACCCAAAAGTTGATAATGATTTTAAGGGAAAAAAGTTTTACAATGGAATAATATTTCATAGAGTTATTGATAAGTTTATGATTCAAGGGGGTGATCCTAGGGGAGATGGGTCAGGCGGACCTGGTTACAAATTTTTAGATGAAATTGATTTATCGCTTAAACATGATAAGCCTGGTATACTTTCAATGGCAAATTCTGGCCCAGGTACTAATGGTAGTCAGTTTTTTATCACCGAGGTAGCTACTCCACACCTTGACGGAAGGCATACGGTTTTTGGACATGTAGTTAAAGGAATTGAAGTGCAAGATGCTATTTCAAATGTTGAGACAGCTGTAGCAGACAGACCTGTTAAAGATGTTGTGATTAAAAAAGTAAATATAATTAGAGTTGGTTCAAAGGCAAAAAAATATGATGCGGTTACAACATGGAATGAGATGGAGCCGAAGCTGTTCATGATGCAAGAGGAAAAGAAAAGACTAGCAATGGCAAAAATGGACTCACTTGCCAGAAAAGAAAAAGAGAAAAACAATAATTATAGAAATAAGGCTAAAAAATTAAGCTCAGGAGTTGAAATTCATTTTATTGAAAGAGGAAAAGGTGTAAAACCAATGGAGGGCGATGAAATTTTTATTTATTACGAAGGATATCTTGCAGTAAATGGGGTTTTATTTGGAACAAACAGAAAAGACATCATGGTAAATTATGACAGATATTCAGAAGACTCTGAAAGCAAAGGTTGGTATGATCCTCTAAAAGTCCCATTTTCAAATCAAATGCAATTAATAGAAGGGTTTAAGGAAGCTTTAATGATGATGAACGTTGGAGATAAAGTTTATGCTTTTATTCCTTCAGAAATGGGTTACGGAACAAGGGCACAAGGAAATACAATTCCTGCAAATTCAGATTTAGAATTTATCATTGAATTGATAGATATTTCTAATTAAGCTAACTTCCTAGGAATATTTGCAAGTACTTCAGTAAAAAATGTCCAAAATTTTTGGGTTGAGGATATTGAAGCCTTTTCATCTGGTGAATGCGCACCTAAAATTGTGGGGCCAAAACTTATCATATCCATTTCTGGGTAATGTGAACCAATAATACCACATTCTAAACCTGCATGAATAACATTTACTTTAGGTTCAGATGAAAACAACTTAATGTATGAATTCTTAACTTCTCTCAAGGTTTTTGAATTTATATTTGGCTCCCAACCAGGGTATCCACCAGAAAAAGTGCAGCTACAAGAGATGTTTTCAAAAATATTAGAAATAATTTTAGATAGCTTATTTTTTGATTCTTCTGATGAAGATCTGGTTAAACACATAATTTTTAATTCACCGTTAACCAATTTAATATTAGCTAGGTTATTTGAAGTCTCAACTAGTCCTTCAATACTTTTACTCATTTCAAAAACCCCGTTAGGACACTTGTTAATTGCTTTAATAAGTTCATTAGAATCTTCTGTACTTAGTTGTTTTAAACCATTTCCTAATAATTTGAACACAAGATTTAGATCTGAATCGGTTAGATGAAATCTTTTCTTGTACATGTCTAAACTTTTTTTAATAATTTGCTCAAATAACTCAAAGTTATCCTTTGAAAATGAGATAATAGCAGTGCTTTCCCTAGGGATAGCATTTCTCAAGCCTCCTCCGTCAACTGAACAAATACTAATTTTAAAATGGTTGTTAATTTCATTAATAATTTCAAATATGATTTTATTTGAATTACCTAAACCTTTGTGAATTTCTGCACCTGAATGACCACCTGTTAATCCATTTAATAACAACTCTACGCAGACTTCGTCATTCATTGAATTAATTAAATTATAACTTCTTTTCATTGTTATGTCAATACCACCGGCGCAACCTATACAAATTTCATCATCCTCCTCTGTGTCTAGATTTAATAAAATTTTTCCGGATAAAATCGTATTTGAAAGATTTAATGCCCCTGTCATTCCCGTTTCTTCGTCGACTGTAAATAATGCTTCTACTTTTGGATGTGAAATTTCTTTACTTTCTAATACAGCCATAATAGCTGCAACACCAAGTCCATTGTCTGCTCCTAGTGTTGTACCGTCGGCTTTTACCCAATCTCCTTCAACATACATTTTAATTCCAGAGTTCAAAAAATCAAATTCGACCTCATTATTTTTTTCATGAACCATATCAACATGTGACTGAAGAACAACAGTTTCACAATCTTTCATATTTTGGGTTGCTTCTTTTATTATTACCAAATTTCCAATTTCATCTTGCTGAAATAAAAGATTATTTTTTCTTGCAAATGATTTCAAGAATTCAATAACTCTTTCCTCCTTTTTTGATGGTCGAGGGACCTCATTCAACAAGACAAAATTTTTCCAAACTTCAACAGGTTTAGCATTTGCTACTTCTAGACTCATTTTTATTCAAATTTTTACAAAATTTACGAATAATAAATTTATAATTTCGTTTGTATAATTTAAATATGAAAAAATTTAAACTTATAATTACAATAGCCTTAATTCCAATGTTTATTATTATTAAGAATATTGAAATTGGAAACCTAATATTTGACAAATATTATTCTAACCTTTTATATTTATTTATATCTAAAAAATTAAGATTTATCACTGGGTGGATTAATATCCCTGTTGGAGACATATTATATTTATTTATAATTCTAAGTCTAATTTATTTTTTACTGAAAGGTGGAATAAAACATCGATCACTAATTTTAAATCTTGGTTCATCAGCATTCTTATTTGTATTTCTTTTTTACATGCTTTGGGGATTTAATTACAAAAGAGCCCCCGTTATAGATCTTTTAGGAATGAATAGTAATTTCGAAAAAAAAGAATTAATAGATTTTACAGAAGATTTAATTGTTAAAATCAACAAAAAACACATTTTCTTATTTAATCATGATACTATTAGACCGATAAATAAGTATGGCTTTAGAGAAAGTGTTAAAATCTCAGCTAAAAATATTTTAAATCTCGAAGAAAAATTTAAAAAACCAATCATTCGTTCAGAATATAAAAATATTTCGGTAAAAAAATCACTATTTAGTTTACCGCTAAGCTACATGGGCTTTAGCGGATATATTAATCCTTTCACAAATGAAGCAAACATTAATTACATGATTCCATCAACTAGTCAGATATTTGTAATTAATCATGAAATGATGCATCAGCTTGGAATAGCTAGTGAAAAAGATGCTAATTTTCTTTCCTATGTAACACTGATAAACAGTGATGATGAATATTTAGAATATTGTGGACTCTCCTACGCGTTAAGATTGTGTTTAAATGAACTTTCAAAAATAGATAATAACAAGTATCAATACTTCCTAAAAAAAGTAAATAAAGGAATTATCAAAGACTATGTCAAGATTAATAAATTTTGGAAAAGTTATGAAGGAAAAGTTGAACAAGTTTCAAAGAAAAGTTATGATTTATATTTAAAACAAAATAACATTAAATCAGGTATCAAAAATTATAATGAAAGTATTTCATTAATTTTAAAATATAATCTTGAAGTGAATGAATAAAAAAATAACCAGCTTAGAAAATAAGGAGATAAAACTACTGAGAAAGCTTGCTAATAAAGCAAAATTAAGAAGAAAAACCAAGTCGTTTGTTGTTGAAGGTAAAAGAGAGCTAGATATGGTTAATTCAAATGGTTATTTGATTAGTAAGATATATTGCAACCCGCACATAACTGACCCTAAAACCCTAAAACCTAAATATGACGCACAAATTATTGAAGTTAGCGACGATGTTTACTCTAAAATTAGCTTTAGAAGTTCAACTGAGGGATTAGTAGGAATTGTATTTCAAAAAGAACAAAACTTTAGACTTGATAGTACTAAAGCTAGTTTAGCAGTTGTGCTTGACGGAATAGAAAAACCTGGAAATATAGGGGCTATCCTGAGAAGTTGTGATGCATCTGATGTAGATATAATTATTCTTAATAATGAAAAATGTGATTTATATAACCCAAATCTCATAAGATCAAGTTTGGGTTCAATTTTTTCTCAAAAAATTTTGAGTATGAATACAGATGAAACACTTAATTTTTTGAAAAAAAATAAATTTAAAATTTTTGCAACATCTTTAGCTTCAAAAAAAAGTATTGATAAAGCTAAATTCAAGAATTCGTCCGCTGTTATTTTTGGTTCCGAGAATTTAGGCATTTCAAAATTCTGGTCAGTAAATTCTGATGAACTGATCAAAATTCCGATGATGGGATTAGTTGACTCACTTAATGTTTCTGTTTCAGCGGCAATTGTATTATTTGAAATCAATAGGCAACATAAATTTAAAAGATAATATCTTAAATATTATATAAAGAAATTGTCTATTAATCTTCTTTATGCTAATTTTAAGATATGCCCGTCCAAGATATTGAAACAGAGAAGAAAGCACTAGCAAAAGAGTATAAAGATCTCTTACGAATTAGTTATCAATCTCTAAACAAAGATGATAAAAAACTAATCAGAAAAGCCTTTGATTATGCAGTGGATGCTCATCAGCATCAAAGAAGAAAATCAGGGGAAGCTTATATTTTTCATCCGATTGCGGTGGCAAAAATCGTTGCTTCAGAAATTGGGTTGGATGCAATTTCAATAGCATCAGCCCTAATTCATGATGTAGTTGAAGATAATTCTGACCATACGCTGGATAAAATTAAAAAAGAATTTGGCGGAAATATTGCAAAAATAGTTGATGGTCTAACTAAAATTGGGAAACTGAATACAAAAGGATATTCTGATGTGTCAATCCAGGCTGAAAATTATAGAAAAATGCTTCTCACGCTTAACGAAGATGTCAGAGTTATAATAATAAAAATAGCTGATAGACTTCACAATATGCAGACACTATCTAGTATGCCCTATGAAAAGCAAATTCAAAAGGCATCTGAAACGTTATATATCTACGCACCACTAGCTCACAGGATTGGTCTCTACAATATTAAAACTGAGTTGGAAGACCTAGGATTAAAATACACTGACCCTGATACATATAATGAAGTATCAAAAAAACTAATTGAGAGTAAAAGGGATCAAGATAAATATATCAAAAAGTTTAATTCAATTATTAGCTCAACATTAACAAAGGAAAAGCTTAAATACACAATTAAGGGAAGAACAAAATCTATTTTTTCTATTAATAATAAGATGATTAGACAAGGGATTTCTTTTGAAGAAGTTTATGATAAATTCGCTGTTAGAATTGTATATAAATCAAAGCCGGAAAAAGAAAAGTTTATAGCATGGAAAATTTACTCGATTGTTACTGATAATTTTACACCTAACCCAACTAGACTAAGAGATTGGATTTCAGCTCCTAAATCCACAGGATATGAGGCCTTACATATCACCGTTGTCGGTCCAAAAAGTAAATGGGTTGAAGTTCAAATAAGAAGTGAGAGAATGGATGAAATTGCAGAAAAAGGCTATGCAGCACACTATAAATATAAACAAAAAGATGACTCTAATGATAACCTAGATTCTTGGATTAATAAATTACAAGAGGCCTTGGAAAATTCTGAAACTAATGCTGTTGATTTTGTTGAACAATTTAAGCTTAATTTATATTCAAAAGAGATTTTTGTTTTCACCCCAACAGGAGACCTAAAATCTCTTCCTAAAGGAGCCACTCCCCTAGATTTTGCATTTGCCATTCACACTGAAGTTGGCCTAAAAACCAGAGGAGCAAAAGTAAATGGAAAATTGGTACCATTAAATAAGGAACTTTCCAGTGGAGACAGGGTGGAAATTTTAACCTCCGAAAAAATAAAACCAAGTGCTAATTGGTTAGATTATGCAAAAACAGCAAGAGCAAAATCTAAGATTAAAGCCACATTAAATGAAGAAAAGAAACTACTGGCTGATGATGGTAAACAGATATTAAAAAGAAAGCTCAAATCCCTAAAAATCAATTTTAGTGATAGCATAGTAACCGAACTTCAAAAATATTTTAAGCTCAACACTAGCCAAGACTTGTTTTACAGAGTCGGTATCAACACAATTGATAATGAAAAATTAAAGAAATTCGTCGCATCAAGAAGTAACAAGTTTATAAGTTACATTAGAAAAAAGATTTCTAGAAACAACGAAATTAAAATTGATGAAATTAACCAAAATGAGATTACATCAAAATACGATTTACTTGTATTTGGAAACGACGAAGAAAAATTAGATTATAAAAACGCATCTTGTTGTAATGCTATCCCGGGAGATAAAGTTTTCGGCTTTATAACCATTAATGACGGAATTAAAATTCACAAGAAAAATTGCCCAAATGCAGTAAGTCTACAGTCAAATTATGATTACAGAATAATTAAAGCTAAGTGGATTGATTCGTCACAGGAAAAATTTACTGTTCAAATTAATATAACTGGGATTGATAAAATGGGACTTTTGAATAAAATAACAAATGTCATTTCAGAAAATATGAATATTAATATGAAAAGGCTTAATTTTGAAACTGCTGGTAATACATTTATCGGAAATATAATTATTTCAGTAAAATCAAATTTAGAGGTTAATAATCTTATAAAAAAGCTGAAAGTTTTAAACGGTATTGATAAGATTAAAAGAACATAAATTAAGTTATTAATTATGTCAAACAACATTGACAATCAAAATAAAGTAAAAGAGGTATTTACAGAATTTCTAGAGAAAAAGGGTTATAGGAAAACCCCTGAGAGATATGCTATTTTGAAAGAGGTTTATGAAACCAAATTTCATTTTGACATAGAATCCCTGTATGTAAAAATGAAAAATAAAAAATACAGGGTTTCTAGAGCTACACTATATAACACAATTGAACTTTTACTAGAGTGTGCACTAGTTCGAAAACACCAATTTTCTAATGACCACCAGGCATCATATGAAAAATGCTATTTTAATAAACAGCACGATCACTTAATTTTGAGCAACTCTGAGGAGGTAATTGAGTTCTGTGATCCAAGGATAAATACAATAAAAGAAACAATTGAAGAGGTATTTGATGTGACGATCGAAAGTCATTCGTTATACTTTTATGGAAAAAAAAATAAAATAAAATAAATGGCAGTTGATTTATTATTGGGACTTCAGTGGGGAGACGAAGGTAAAGGTAAAATTGTTGATGTATTAACTTCTAAATATGATATTATCGCCAGATTTCAAGGTGGTCCAAACGCAGGTCACACACTGGTTTTTAATAAAAAAAAATATGTATTACATACGATACCTTCTGGAATATTTCACAAAGATAAAATCAACCTGATTGGTAATGGGGTTGTTATTGATCCGGTTATTCTAATGAAAGAAATAGAAAACATTAAAGCGGAAAATGTTGATATTAATCAGACCTTATTTATTTCGAGAAAAGCACACTTGATATTACCAACCCACAGGCTTCTTGACGCAGCAAGTGAGAAATCAAAGGGAAAGAATAAAATTGGATCTACATTAAAAGGGATAGGCCCAACTTACATGGATAAAACAGGAAGAAATGGATTTAGAGTTGGAGATTTAGAAGACCCGAATTGGAAAACAAAATATTTAGAGCTATCAAAAAAACATCAGCTATTAATCAATTTTTATAATGTTGAACTTAATTTTAGTCTTGAAAAGCTTGAATCTGAATTTTTTAGTGCCATCGAAAAACTAAAAAAAATAAATTTTGTTGATTCAGAAAACTTACTTTTTGAATCTCAAGCTGAAAATAAATCTGTTTTAGCTGAAGGGGCCCAGGGCTCTTTGTTAGATATTGATTTTGGTACGTATCCTTATGTAACTTCTTCAAATACAACTGCCGCAGGTGCATGTACTGGTCTTGGTATACCTCCTAACTCAATTAAAGATGTTTTTGGCATCTTTAAAGCATATACAACACGTGTTGGATCAGGGCCATTTCCGACAGAATTATTCGACGAATACGGAAAGTCAATGAGTAAAATTGGTAATGAATTTGGAGCCACAACTGGAAGACCAAGAAGGTGTGGATGGTTAGATTTAGTTGCTCTTAAATATGCTTGTAAAATTAACGGGGTAACAAAATTAATGATGATGAAGACTGATGTTTTAAGCGGTTTTGATAAAGTTCTGGTTTGTACAAAATACAAATACAGAGGTCAAATAATTGAAAATCTTCCCTATAACCTTGCAGATAACTCTCTTGAACCTATATATGAAGAATTTGAAGGTTGGTCAGAGGATCTAAGGAAACTAAAATCCGCTAAAAATTTACCACTAAACTTAAATAACTACATTTATTTCCTAGAAAAAGAGTTAAATATACCTATTGTAATTGTCTCTGTAGGACCAGATAGAACAGAAACACTATTTAGATAAATTGGTTAAAAAATCCCTCATAATAATTATTGTCTTTTTTTTGGGTTCTTGTATCCATACAAATGTAGCCGCACAGGAAAAAACAAAAATTAAAATAGAAAGAGCCGGATTCTTTGAAAAAGATAAAGACAAGTATCCGAACACATCGGTTCTAACAAGAGATAAAAGTCAAAAGGTTCTTATTTCTCATGATGGTGTTCTAATGACGTGTAATCAGGCTTTTTTTTATGAGGATAGAAATTTTATTGAAGCATTCGGAGATGTATCACTAAATCAAGGTGATACCCTGAACTTAAAATCCAACTATCTGGAATATAATGGTGATTCAAAATTAGTTTTTGCTAAAGGGAATGTTATTTTAAATGAACCTGAATCAAATCTATATACTGAGTCTTTATATTTTGACAGAAATAAACAAGAAGGATTTTACACCGAAAAAGGTAAACTAATTAGAAATTATACAGATACAATATATAGCCGTAGAGGAACTTTTTTTGCAAAAGAAAAAAAATATCGTTTTGAAAAAGAGGTTGATTTAAGGACTCCAAAATACAATATATACTCAGAAGTTTTAAACTATTTTACCGAATCAGGAAAATCATATTTTTTTGGACCAACTGATATTATAAGTGATGACTCAAACATATATTGTGAAATTGGATATTATGACACCACTTATGATAACGGATATTTTATAAAAAATGCCAAAATAGATTTTGAAGAATATAAAATTAACGGAGATAGCATTTATTTTGACCAGATTAGAAATTATGCATCTGCAAGCAATAATATTAAAATTTTAGACACAATAAATAAAACTCTAACAACTGGTCATTATGCAGAAATACATAGAAATATTGATTCAATGTTTATAAAAAAAAGAGCATTAATAGCCTCATTCAAAGAAAAAGATACTACATACATTCATGGTGAAAATATTATAATAACAGGGAAAGAAAATGAACAAATAATTAGGGCATTCATGAATGGCAAGATCCTTAGAAATAATCTTAGCGGAAAATGTGACTCAATTCATTTTGACCAAAAAACTGGCATAGCTCAGTTAATTAATAAACAAAATAATTTTAAAGAAAGGTCAAAAAAAATTAAAAAACCTATTCTTTGGAACAATAAAAGTCAAATTACAGGTGATTCAATTCATATAAAATTTGATAATGAGAAGAATATAATTGATTCTCTTTTTGTTTTCGATAATGCATTCATTATAGAAAAAGATACTCTTGAAACAGGTTTTAATCAAATTTCAGGAAAAAAACTAAATGGAAATTTTATTAATGGAAAATTAAAGGAAGTTGATATCATTAAAAATGCTGAGTCTGTATACTATTTAAGAAATTCAGAAAATGATTTGATTGGTATTGATAAATCAAAATCAGCCAAAATAAAAATATTAATTTCTAATCAAATCATTGACACATTCACAAAAATTAATCAGATTGATGGGAATGTTTACCCTGAAGATGAATTTAATGAAAATGATAAATTATTGAAAGGATTTTATTTTAGAGAAGAGGAAATTATCAGGTCAATAGAGGATCTTTTTAGTGAAGACAAGGAATTTAAATTGGTAAAAATTAAAAATTTACAATAAATAAGCCATTAACTCAGAATTTAAAAAATATCAAGCTCAGACCACACCTTTTCCCCTGATGATAGAGGTATCAAAAGCTAAGGGTAGCTATATATATGATAAGCATAACAATAGATATTTAGATTTTGTTGCTGGAGTATCCGCATGCAGTGTTGGTCATTGTAATAAAGATGTTATAAATGCAATCAAAAATCAGTCTGAAAAATATATGCATGTTATGGTTTATGGAGAGTTCATAACTGAGCCATCTCTTGATTTGGCTAAATTATTATCTAAAAACTTACCAAATAGTCTTAATTGTACATACTTTACAAATTCTGGAACAGAGGCACTTGAAGGTTCAATGAAATTAGCCAGACGGCACACAGGTAGAACAAAAATTATTGCTGCTAAAAATGCTTATCATGGGAGTACAATGGGTGCTCTGACTTTAATGGGCTTGGAGGAAAGAAAAAAACCGTTTGAACCTCTGATTCCAGATGTTGAGTTTATAGATTTTAATTCAATTGAAGATCTAGAAAAAATTGACGAAAAAACTGCATGTGTTATATTAGAAACAATTCAAGGCAGTGCTGGGTTTATTTTACCTAAAAAAGGATATCTGAAATTTGTAAAAAAAAGATGCCAAGAAGTTGGTGCTCTATTGATATTAGATGAAATTCAAACAGGAATTGGAAGAACAGGTAAATTATTCGGTTTTGAAAATTTTAATTGTACTCCTGATATAATTGTATATGGAAAAGGATTAGGAGGTGGCATCCCGGTAGGAGCATTTACTGGCTCAAAACAATTAATGGATGTACTTCATGTAAATCCAATACTTGGTCATATCACTACTTTTGGTGCTAACCCCGTTATTACCGCTGCAGCGCTTCAGACATTAAAAATTATTTTAAATTCTAAAATAATGGAAGAAACTTTGTTGAAAGAAAAACTTTTAAGACAAAAATTAACTCATAAATTAATCAAAGAAATCAGAGGAATTGGCTTAATGTTATGTCTTATCATGAAAGATTTTGAAATTGCAAATAAATTAGTTTTACAAGCCAAGAATGAAGGTTTGATTCTTTTTTGGCTTCTTATTGAAAAAAGAGCAGTTAGAATTACTCCACCGCTGACAATTTCAGAAAAGGAATTAGAAGAAGGGTGTGATATTATCACTGGAATTCTTGACTCGATTGAATAGGTGTTAATTAGTTTGTTAAGAAGTTTAAATACACTGATTCATATTAACACAAATCATATTTATTTTTATTAAAAAGATGATTTGTAATGGATAATGTAAATGACATTAATTTTTCGGTCAGTAAGTTTGAAAAAATGGTCAAGGAAAATAAAGTTCTTTTCTTTGATTCATTGGAATTTGAAAATATTATTTCATTTTATTTAGATACTGGTAAATTAGCTTATGCCAAAAAAGCTCTAAAACTTTCACTAAGCCAGCATCCGTCAAATACAAATTTAAGTTTATTTGAAGTCGAAATCTTTATACAAGAAGACAAATTAGAAAATGCACTTGAGATTGTGAATTCTATACTTATGATAGAGGATAACAATCACGAAGCAATCATATTAAAGTCTAGTATTCTTTCTAAACAGAAGAAACATAATGAATCAATTTCATTATTGAAAAGCATAATAAATGACTACAAGAACCAAAATGAATTATTTTACCAAATTGGTATAGAATTTTTGTTTGTTGAAAATTTTTCAAAATCTAATTACTATTTCAAAAAAAGTCTAAACTTTGACTATCTCGATCACAGTGCGCTTTACAATATTCTTTATTGTTATGAAATGAACAAAGACATTAGAGGACTAATTTTATTTTTGAAAGAATATTTATCGAAAAACCCCTATAGTGAAATTGGTTGGCATAATTTGGGTAAAAGCTACGTAAAAACAAAGATGTATAACGAAGCTATTGCTGCATTTGATTATTCGATTTTTTCAGATGATTCATTCACAAGTCCATACATAGACAAAGGAAAATTATTAGAGAAAATGAACAAGTACGATGAGGCTATTGAAAATTACAAAGAAATTATTTCATTAAATCCAAATTCCTCATATGCGCTTTTTAGAATAGCTTATTGTTATGAAAAAAAGTATGATTATAATAACTCTCTGGACTACTATTTTAAGTGTGTTAATGAGGATCCTAATATGGATAAAGCTTTTTTTAGGTTGTCAATGTTTTATTACAGAGAGAATAAATTTAAAAGAGCAATTGAATATATTGAAAAAGCAATCAAGCTGAATCAAGAAAAATCTAAATACTGGAAAATATATTTAAACTGCTTATCCAAAACTTCAACAAAAAATTACTAGTTTAATACTAGAATTTTAATATGCGAAGCAGAACTAAATCGGATTATTTAATTTTATTCTTCAAAGGTGTTTTTATGGGTATAGCTGATGCAATGCCTGGGATATCGGGAGGAACTATAGCACTATTAGTCGGCATATATGAGGAGCTGGTAAATACAATCAGTAGATTAAATCTTCGTATTATTTCAGAATTTAAAATTAGAGACTTTAATTCCTTTTGGAAGAAAATAAATGGGAATTTTTTAATAACACTAATTTTAGGGATTTCGATAAGCCTTATATCTTTTGTAAAAGTTTCAGCATCACTACTTGAGAATTATCCATTATTTGTATGGTCATTTTTTTTAGGATTAATATTTGCCACCATATATGTGATTTTTAAACTGATTAATAAATGGTATTTAACAAATTTTATAATTTTGTTTTTTTGCATATTTTTCTCAGTTTATATCTCATCATTCACTGTTGATGTAACTAATGAAATAAGCCTTCTTTATATCTTTATGTCAGGAATAATCGCTTCATCGGCAATGATTTTACCTGGGATATCTGGCTCATTAGTTCTTGTAATTTTAGGGGTTTATACCTACATGATAAAATCTTTAGATAATTTAGAATTAGTTGTAATCGTTACATTCATATTTGGTTCACTAATTGGTTTACTAAGTTTTAGTAAAATTTTAAAATATTTATTTAAGAATTATAGAGATTTAACATATACAATAATGTTGGGTCTTGTGATTGGCTCAATTGAAAAAGCATGGCCTTGGAACAAAGAACTTGCTGTAGAAATTTCAAATCTTAACATGTTTTTTTCTATATCTCTTGTGATCTTTGGCTTAATAATAGTATTGTTAGTGGAAAGATCGAAGAAACAAAATGACAAATAAAAATGCAATTGTAAAATATCTAAAGATTCTTGTGAATGGAATTTTGATGGGGACAGCAAATAAAATTCCAGGAATTTCTGGTGGATTAGTGGCGATTGCAATTGGGTTTTATGAAAAGCTAATATTTAGCCTAAAAAGATTTGACAAAAAATCTTTAAACTATATTTTAAGATTTAGATTCAAAGATTTCTTCGAATATATTAACGGAGATTTCCTTAGTTTAATTTTAATCGGAATTGTAATTAGTTATTTCTCCACATCAAAAATTTTAGAAATATTATTGAATAAATTCGAGATTTATGTTTGGAGTTTATTTTTTGGTTTAGTGTTGGGAACAATATTTCATCTAAGATCTATAATTGATTTAAAAAAATTAAAAAACATTTGCTTTGTTTTATTTGGTACATTTATTGGGGTTGCATTGAGTTTGGCTAATCCTGCTCAGGAAAACGATAATTTATTTTTTGTTTTTATTTGTGGAATAATAAGTGTAAGTGGAATGATTTTACCAGGACTTTCTGGGTCATTTTTGCTAATGTTACTAGGCAATTATGTATTATTACTTGTTGATTCAGTAAACGCACTTTATGATAGCATTAATGAAATAATAGTCGGAGATTATTCAAATTTCTATGATCACGATCGAATAAAATATTTAAAGGTTTTATCTGTCTTCACTTTAGGTTCAATTACTGGTTTAATCACATTATCAAAGTTTCTAAGCTTTCTGTTAAGTAAATTCAATGAACTTTGTAATTCTATTATATTTGGTTTTATTATAGGCTCATTAGGTGTAATTTGGCCCTGGAAATCAATATTAAGTGATGAATATGAATATAAAATTGTTAGGTACCTTCCAGAAATTAGCACTGAAACTTTATATGCATTATTTTTTATAATTCTTGGAACAGTAATGGTCATTATTTTAAGCGCTTATGAAAAAAAGTAAAATATTTGGTCTGATCGGAAAAAATATTGAGTATAGCTTTTCAAAAAAATATTTTTCAAAAAAATTTCAAAAGCATAATTTAAGATGTGAATACTTAAACTATGATATTGAAAATATCAAAACGATTAAAAAAATTTTGTTAAATGATGATGTTTATGGTCTTAATGTTACGATACCATTTAAAGAAGAAGTGATAGGTTTTATCGATGAAATTGATGATGTAGCAGCCTCCATTGGGGCAATAAACACCATAAAAATTTCTGGAAAAAAAACATTTGGATATAATACCGATTATATTGGATTTGAAAAATCACTAATTTCACTTTTAGACAATAAAAAACCTAAAAATGCCCTAATTCTCGGAAGTGGAGGCTCCTCAAAAGCAATTAAATATGTTTTAGAAAAATTAAGTATAAATCACCGTACTGTTTCAAGAGAAAAAGGAAAGACAGAATTTACATATGAAAATCTTGATGAAACAATAATAAGCAACAGTAAAATAATTATTAATTGCAGCCCAGTTGGCACTTTTCCAGATTTAAACATATGCCCAAATATACCATACCAATTTTTAACCAAAGAACATTTCTTATATGACTTGGTTTATAACCCAACACAAACAATTTTTTTAAAAAAAGGGGATGATATTGGTTGTAAAACAAAAAATGGTTTAGAAATGCTTGAAATCCAGGCTGATGAATCTTGGAAAATATGGAATAACTAGTTGATTACACCTGAACCAATGAGCTCATCTTTTAAGTACCAACTTACAAATTGGCCACTAGTTACAGATGAAATTGGATTTTCGAATAATATATATAAACCTTTTTTAAAATTATAAATGGTTCCAGATTGTATTGGCTGCCTGTATCTGATTCTAAATTGTACTTTTAAGGATTCATTTTCATAAATCTCTAAATCTTCCCTAACCCAATGAATGTCATTTGAATTAACAAAAAGAGCTTTTCTGAATAATGCTGGGTGAGACTCTCCCATTCCAACATAAACTAAATTTTTACTAACATCTGTCTCTATTACAAAAAGTGGATCTTTAAATCCACCAATATTTAAACCTTTCCTTTGACCAATAGTAAAATAATATGCACCATTATGTTCACCAATAACCTCGCCATCATCAGATGAAAATGAAAATGGATCGCTTAATATAGCTAATTCATGCTCTGATATTTTATCAGATATATCAATTTCTGGAAATTTTAATTCATCATTAATTTTAATAACATATCCTTTTTTAGGAATTAACCTTTGTTTTAAAAAATCAGGAAGTTTTACTTTTCCCACAAAACATAAACCCTGGGAATCTTTTTTGTCGGCAGTAACTAAGTTATTTCTCTTAGCTAAATCTCTGACCTCAGACTTTTTCATATGACCAATAGGAAAAATTGATTTTGAAAGTTGCTCTTGATTAAGTTGACATAAAAAATAAGATTGATCTTTATTTTTATCTCTTCCCGCTAATAATCTGTAAATTTCTTTATCATCATTATAGGTTTTTTCTATTTGACAATAATGACCTGTAGCTATGTAGTCTGCCCCTAAATTTATTGCAATCTCTAAAAAAATATCAAATTTTATCTCACGATTACATAAAATATCTGGATTAGGAGTTCTTCCCTTTTCATATTCATTGAACATGTAATTGATAATCCTTGAATAATATTGTTTACTTAAATCTACTGTTTGAAATGGAATACCAATTTTTTGAGCTATAAGCATTGCATCATTACTATCATCTAGCCAAGGACAGTCTTCAGAAATAGTAACACTTTCATCATGCCAATTTTTCATGAAAAGACCAACAACATCATAACCTTGCTCCTTAAGTAGCAGCGCGCTAACACTTGAATCAACTCCTCCTGAGAGACCAACAATTACTTTTTTCACAATGTAAAGTTAATAATTAAGATATTAATTGGAATAGGTTTTATATGATGGATATAGGGGAGTTGAAATCTCAAAGAGTCTTGATTTCTTTAGTATCTCCAGATTTAAATATTTTGTTTTAGAGACAGTAAAAAAATCTCCTTTTTTAGCAATAAAATCTTTTACAGAAATTTCTCCATTAATTAAGAAGAAAGAGTGAATCTTGTCTTTTTCAATATCAATATTTAAAGAAACTAATTGATCAAAAGAATATTCATTGATTATAATATCTTCTGTATCCATCCACATCTTAGATGTACTATTATGTAAATGTTTTACAGAGTATTTATCAAAACATTTAATATTGAAGTCACCACATTTATAGTCATCATACGATGCCATTTTTTTTAATGATTTTGATAAGTCTGGGTCGAACCAAATTTGAAAAATTTCAGAATTTTCAAGTAATTCTTCTGAATGAGATATTCCGTTTCCAGATCTGATTATTTGGACATCACCTTTATTTAATTTCACCCATTTATTTAATTTTGTATCAAAATGGTTAATACTTCCATTTAAAACAAAAGTACATATCTCAAAGCCCTGATGAGGATGTAATCCAATTGTACTACTTTTGCTTGTTGTCCAAGCATGAGCCCAATAAAATAAATTCGAATAAGGCTTAAGTGTACCATTATCATGTGGAAATCCGATAGGTTTTTTTTCTAATATTTCACCAAAATTGAAGTTTCCTGACGCCTGAAGTGAGGGGGGATAAAAATTAAACTCCATTTAATATATTTTCAAAATCTATAAGTACAGCTTGAAAATCCTGATTTAACCTAACATCAGTAATTCCATCATTTGAATCAAAATTTTGATTGAAATTTGGAAGTGAAAAATAAGGTATCGGATATTTGTAATCTAAAGAAAACCTTTCATATGCAGATTTTAAAACTGTTTTGGCACCTCTTGCACCAGTCGATGTAGAAAGTAATAGAATGGGTTTACTACACCAAACATCCGATTCGATGACGGAAATCCAATCATAGATATTTTTGAAAGCTGCTGTGTATGAACCGTTATGCTCAGCAAGTGAGATTACTAAACAATCAGAATTATGAATTTCTTTTTTAAAATTTAATGCCTCCTTAGGAATACCTGAATCTCTTTGAACATCCTCACTGTAAATTGGCATTTCAAATTCATTTAGATCCAAATCAATAATATGTGACTGAATAGAAATAGATTTTGCTGCATAATTAGCTAATTTTCTATTGATTGAATTTGATGAACTACTGGCACCAATGGCAACTATTTTTTTCAACTTTAATTTAATTTTAAATTTAAAAAATGATGTAATCACTTTTTAAAAAACATTCAATTAAAATAATCAAAGTTTATGCCACTAAATATAAATTGACTTGTGAAAGTGATTTGAACTATTTATTCTTTTTTTGTTTTTCAGCCTCCTCCATTATGGCTTGCATTCTTCTTTGAAACCTACTAGGCGGCTTTACTGGCTGGGACTTATTAAATTGTATTTGCTTTCTTATTTTTTGTTCATCAAGTATGTAGTTTTTTATTGTGAACATTACAGCAATTGATAGAAGATTTGAAATAAAGTAGTATAAACTCAAGCCACTAGAATAGTTATTAAAGAATACCATCATCATAATCGGTGCAAAATAAATCATATATTTCATCATTTTGGCCATATCAGGCATTCCGTCCTGTGGCTGAGGTTGTGCAGCCATTTGTTGACCTGTTGTCATTTTCATGTAGAAAAATATTGATACTGATGCAAGAATAGGAAATAAACTAATATGATCTCCGTATAGGGGAATGTAAAACCCAAAATCTAGAATACTATCATAAGCTGATAAATCATCAGCCCATAAAAAACTCTTTTGTCTTAGGTCAAAAGCTGACGGAAAAAACATAAATAAAGCATAAAAAACAGGGATTTGTAGCACTCCGGGTAAACATCCACCCATCGGACTTGCACCAGCTTTTCTGTATAATGACATCATTTCTTGCTGCTTTTTCATTGCATTATCCTTAAACTTCTTATTAATTTCATCTAATTCAGGCCTTAAAATTTTCATTTTTGCCTGAGATAAATAGGATTTGTACAAAAGTGGAGCAAGCATTAACCTCACAATAAATGTCATAAAAATAATCGCGATACCATATGGGAATATATCACTCAATGATCTGTAAAGAGGCACAAAGATATTTTTATTAATAAATCCAAAAATTCCCCATCCAAAATCAACACTTTCCTCTAATCCTATTTCATAAGTTTCTAATTGAGAGTACTGATTTGGTCCAAAATAAAATTTTAGAGAATTATCGAATTCACTATTAACATAATCAAAAGGAATTCTTGAAGTAAATTTTTTGGTGAATAAGGTATCTGTGCTGTATTCCTGAACTAAATCTTCCGATTTTAACTCAACATTTTTAAAGGGTCTGCTATTTTCAGAAATCAAAACAGAACTAAAAAAATGCTGTTTAAAAGAAATCCAATTTACATCATCCTCTTCATCTTCATCATCTCCACTAATTGACAGATAATCAATTTTATCTTCATCGTGATAATAGGTCATGTAAGAATATCTATTTTCATATGAAATACTTTTAGAGTTTCTGAATGCACTTAGTTCCCAGTTTAAATTGTATTTCTGCGTGGTATCTAAAATGTTATAGAAACCTCTTGATTTTATATCAAGTTCAATTATATAGTCGTTAATATTAATTGAGTATAAATATTCTATAAATACATCTTCAGAAACAACTAGCTTCAGTGATACTTTTTTAACATCTCCTTGATCAATCAATGATGAAATAAACTTTTGATCTTTGGTATTAAATTTTCTTCCATTTTTGGTTGTAAAGTCTAAATCGAAAGATGAATTATCAGATTTAATTAAGTTAATAGGATTACCCAAATAATTTAAGTGGTCCTTTAGCTCGAGGGAGGAAATTTGACCTCCAAGAGTGGAAAATGTTACGATAAATTTATCTGTATCTACTCTGATTAGCTGTTCATTTTGGGATATAGAATTTTCAAAATTTAAATTACTTTCTTTGTATTCTTCTATTTCAGACTCAGAAAGAATATCAGATAAATCTTGCTCTTCTGTTACATCGTTCGAAGAAATATCATTTTCGTTTGTTTGTATGATTTCTGGTTGGGGGGGTGGTGGATTTAAATATAACCAGCCAATAAAAATTAAACCTATAAGAAAAAATCCTATTAATGAATTGATATCAATTTTGTTGTCTCCCATTTATTTACTTTTATTTAAAATCGCTGCACTAACAAAAGATACGAATAAAGGATGAGGTGATAAAACAGTGCTTTTATATTCAGGGTGAAATTGAACTCCGATAAACCACGGGTGGTTTTTAATTTCAACTACCTCAACCAGGTTGGTATCTTTATTTTTACCTGAGGCAATCAAACCTTTTTCATGTAGTTGATCTAAATATTTATTGTTTAGTTCATATCTATGTCTATGTCTTTCATCGATACTTTCGGTTTTATATACTGAATGACACAGCGTTTCTTTTACTATATCGCATGCCCAAGAACCCAACCTCATCGTACCACCTTTATCAGTAATATTTTTTTGTTCTTCCATTAAGTCAATCACAGGATTATTAGTGTTAGGATTAACTTCTGTAGAATTTGCATCATGTAGATTCAAAACATTCCTAGCATATTCAATAACCGCCATTTGCATTCCATAACAGATTCCAAAAAATGGTATACCATTTAGCCTTACATATTTAATTGCCTCGATTTTCCCCTCTACTCCTCTCTCACCAAAACCGGGAGCGACTAAAATCCCGTTAAAAGATTCTAATTTTTCATGAACATTTTTAGAGTTTATGAATTCTGAGTGTAAAGGAACTATGTTTACTTCAACTTCATTTACCGCACCCGCATGAATAAATGATTCTAATATGGATTTGTATGAGTCCTGTAGCTCAACATATTTACCAATCAATGCAATTTTAATTGCATTTTTAGGGTTTTTATATTTTTTTAGAAAATTATTCCAGGAATTTAGGTCAGGTTTATTATAATTTAACTTAAGCTTTTTTAATGCAACTTTATCCAAACGCTCTCGAAACATGTGATTAGGTACATCATAAATGGTATTTACATCTACTGACTCAATAACACAATCAACATTTACATTACAAAATCTTGCTAATTTTTCTTTTATTTCGTCATTTAACTCATGTTCGGTTCTACACACAAGAATATCGGCCTGAACCCCACTTTCCATTAAAGTTTTTACACTATGCTGAGTTGGTTTTGTTTTTAACTCCTTGGCAGCTGATAGATAAGGAATTAAGGTTAAGTGTATCACGATAAGATTATCTTCACCCATTTCCCATCTTAATTGACGTAATGCCTCAATATATGGTAAAGATTCAATGTCTCCAACAGTACCTCCAATTTCGGTGATTATTATATCAAATTCACCCTTGCTACCTAAAAATTTTATATTCTCTTTAATTTCATCAGTGATATGTGGTATAACTTGAACTGTTTTTCCAAGGTACATCCCCTGCCTCTCCTTACTAATAACACTTTGATAAATTCTTCCAGTAGTAATATTATTTGCCTGGGATGTGGGAACATTTAAAAATCTCTCGTAATGACCAAGGTCTAAATCCGTTTCTGCACCATCATTAGTAACATAACACTCGCCATGCTCATATGGGTTTAAAGTTCCTGGATCTACATTAATGTAAGGATCAAGTTTTTGAATTGTTATTTTGTATCCCTGAGCTTGCAGAAGCTTGGCTAGTGAAGCCGCAACAATTCCTTTTCCAAGAGAAGAACTAACACCACCGGTAACAAAAATATATTTAGTTTGTGAAGACATCATGCGTTATAAACGCAAACAAATTTAATGAAATAAAACACAAAGAAGTAAGAAATCAGCTTTGATTTTACTATTTTCATGGCAACTCCTTGATTTTTAAATCCTCATGCTTAATCAAGTAAACAGCAGTGTTATCTATTGAACCAGCAGAACTTCTAACATATTTAAACTTGTTTTCAAAATATTCGGTCTCAATTTGATGTAAATTTTCTTCATCTAAATCACCATTACTAATCCTCAACAATAAATCATAGATTATGTCGTAAGCACGAATGGAATACTTACTTGGGAAATAATTATAATCTGAAATAAATTTCTCTATAAAAAATTTGTCGTTAATTAAGTCGATTTTTTTATTAGTAGAGGCATACTGAAATTTCAAATTTGACAAATAATTATTTGAAATGTTGACTCCCTCAAACGCATTATTCTTATTTGTTGTAACTAACTCTATATTAATAGTATCATTAATGAATGAGTTTAATATACTTGAAACATTTGAAACAAATCCTTGCTCTTTAGTTTCTAAAAAAACAATATTTTTTCCTTTAACGAAGGTTGAATCCAAGTCATCATAAACTAGAGTTTTTGTATCATCTCCAGACTCATTTATCTTTGAATAAAATTGTTTAGCATCAGGAAAAATCCTTTTGATTTTATTGCTAATTTCAACACTTCTTAAGTCAGATATTATATACTTCTTAGATTTTATAGTATCACTTTTTACATGTGAGATAATTTTATTAAATAATATGGTGTCATTCGGAATTGTATTAATGATTCTTCTATCATTATTTTGTTTTTTTGAAAGAGGTCTAACAATTTTTACTTCTGATTGATTTATTGTTTTTATAAAATAATTGAACATGCTATTAGTTAGTGGACCGATAACAAAATCATATGCTTCAAAATTATTGTCATTGATAATCTGATCAATTTTTTGCTTATCAAGGGCGCTATCAAATACATCCATTTGAACATCAATACCTATTTCAGAGAAATAATTAACAGCCATTTCTGCACCAAAAAGAAAATCTAGGGATAAGTTTAGAAGTCTGTCATTTTTTAATATTGGTGTAGATTTTTGTATTGAATCATAATCAAAGTTGTCTAACCTAAACGGTAGTATTATTGCAAAGGTTTTTTTCTCAAAATCAATAATATTTTCTTGCAGTGATTTTTTTGAAAGGTTTTTGACATCTTCATTGACATTTGTCGATGCAGGCACCTTGATTATTATACCCTTTTCAACATTATCTAAAATACCTGGGTTAAGTTTAATAATTGAATTCTTCCTCAAACCAAGTTTTTTCTCTAATTCAGGAATTTGAATATTTTTTTGAACTTCAAAATAATTATTATTTTCTTCGATTATTTTAATTTCAACTTCATCAACATTAGGAACAGCTATCATTTGACCTGATTTTAAAACAATTCCAATATCCGGATTTATCTTTTCGAGAGCTTCAATTGTAATGCTATATTTATACGCGATACGCCACTTACCCTCTCTAGGTTTAACCATGTAAACTTTTAGCCGATCATCAGGTTTCGAATTAATAGTTATGGGTATTTGTAAAGTATTATTTTTCTTTATTTCAGTATCTACGTTGTATTTTAAAATCAAATTTTTACTTACACCATAAATTGATGCAATTTCATTTATACTTTGTTTTCTTTTTATCTTATGAGAAATAAAACTTATTTTTTCAGATTTATTATTTTCAATTAACTCAAATATTGTTACAACTTCACCAGTCTTTAATTGTTTTTCTAAATCTAAACTTGAGTAATTGAATCTAGATTGTGAATAATTTGGGTTAAGGATAAAGAAATCGTTTGGGGAAATATCATATTCTATTAAAAAGTCTGATATTTTTTGATCATCAATAATTTTAATGAGTTTAGTGGTCTGTGAAATGGTATTTACACAGAAAAGAAACGCCAATATGACTATATAATTTCTAAACATTTACTATTCCCATTCAATAGTTGCGGGTGGTTTTGAACTGATATCATAAACTACCCTATTTACCCCTTTAACCCTATTAATTATTTTATTAGAAATTTCTTGAAGGAATTTATAAGGTAAATCAACCCAGTCAGCGGTCATGCCATCAGTACTTTCAACAGCTCTTAAGGCAATACAATTTTCATAAGTCCTTTCATCTCCCATCACCCCAACACTTTTCACAGGAAGAAGCATAGCACCAGCTTGCCAAATCTTTTCATATAAACCAGCTTTTTTAAGCCCTTCTATAAATATATGGTCAACCTCCTGAAGCATTTCAACTTTATCTTTATCAACATCACCTAAAATTCTAATGGCTAAACCTGGGCCAGGAAAAGGATGTCGACCTAAAATATTTTTATCAATATTCAAAGAGTTACCAACACGTCTAACCTCATCTTTAAACAGAAGCTTTAAAGGCTCAACAACTTTTAGTTTCATAAATTCTGGAAGCCCACCGACATTGTGATGACTTTTTATTGTGGCTGATGGTCCACCAGTTGCAGAAATACTTTCAATGACATCTGGGTAGATAGTTCCCTGAGCTAACCATTTAACATCTTTTAATTTACCAGATTCTTTTTCAAATGCATCAATAAAAACACGACCAATTATTTTTCTTTTTCTTTCTGGATCAGAAATACCTGAAAGCTCTTTATAGAACTCCTGTGTATAATCAACTCCGTTTATGTTCAAATCCATTTCTTTATATTGATCCAAAACATCTTGAAATTCGTTTTTTCTTAGTAGGCCATTATTAACGAATATACATTGAAGATTCTTTCCAATTGCTTTGTGTAGAAGAACTGCTGCTACGGACGAATCAACTCCTCCAGAGAGTCCAAGAATTACCTTATCTTCTCCAATTTTTTTTCTAAGTTCCCCAATGGCTGATTCTATAAAAGAATCTGGGGTCCATGTTTGTTCTAGACTACATATTTTGGTTAAAAAATTCTCTAAAATCTTTTTTCCCTGAGATGTATGATATACTTCAGGGTGAAACTGTAAACAATAAACATTCTCTGAAAACTTGTAAGCAACATTTTCAACATCTTCACTACTAGCTAGCAATAGCGAATTTTCAGGCAATTCCTTAATTGTATCGCTATGACTCATCCAAACCTGACTTTTATTTTCTATTCCTTCAAATAAAATTGAATCGTAATTTTTTATAAATAAATTTGCCCTTCCATATTCTCTAATATTTGATGATGACACGACACCTCCCATTTCTTGTGCAATTAATTGGGCACCATAACAAACGGCAAGGGTTGGAAATTTTGATAATAATAAATCTAAATCTAGCCTGGGTGAATCGTCATCTCTGACAGAATATGGGCTTCCAGAAAGTATAAGTGCTTTAAAAGAATCTAAATTTTTAGGCAACTTATTGAAAGGGTGAATTTCACAATAGATATTTAATTCCCTAACTCTTCGGGCAATTAATTGAGTGTACTGTGACCCAAAATCAAGAATTAGTACTTTATTTTGCATGTGTAAAAATAGAAATTGATTTTCAAAATAAAGAACAGAATTATATAATTATCATATTTCAATAACAGAAAATTTTTGATTCATTGGATCTAAATTATTTTTGATTAATCCAATCAGTTTTTCTCCAGAATTAATGTAAAATTCAGAAAAGTTGGATATTCGCTCTTGAAGTTTGCCGCCGGGAAATAATTCATCTCTAATTGAAATGACGCGGTTAATTTTATCTTGATGTATTCTTTTTTCAGATTTCAACAACCTTTTTTCTAGCATCTTTAGTCCATTTATCTGCTTCTTTTCCTGAGCATTTAATGCACCAATAAAAGATTTATCAGTAAGACTTGCTTTATCCTTTAATTTTGAAAATTGAATATTTAACTGCTTTTTAAGATCGGAAAAATCCAATTCAAGCTTTGAATATTTTCTAACTAAATGCTGTTTTAATTGATCACTAGGTAAAAATATTTCTTCAATCGATACATCTAGATTATCTAATTTTTCAAGCTGCTTTTTCTCTAATAACAATGCGGAGTTTCTATTAAGAATTATAGGAAAAGATAATTTTAAACTTTCAAATACGGATTTTAATTCTAACCAATAGGCAATTTCTGCAGGCCCTCCAACATAGCATACATTCGGTAAAATAAATTCTTGAAAGACTGGTCTAAACAATACGTTGGGAGAAAACTTTTCCGGATTTGAATCAACCTCATTCTGAATCTCATTAAAATTCCATTTTTTTGAACCGCTTGATGTTTCAAAAACATTTTCTTTTTCAATTATTCTTTCTCTTCGGCAATCATCTATATAAAAAAGGTTGATTTTTCTAGGGTTGGCTTGTAAATTATAATTTAATTCATTCAATCTTTTTGTAGATTTTTTTGACTCTTTATATAAAGTCTTTTCAAGGAGTTCCTTTTTTAATATATCCTTAAACAAAGACTTTAAATTTTTCTTATTTGGATCAATAATTATCAAACCATATTTTGAAAATAATAAATTAACAAGTTTTCTAGTTGCAACTGAAAAATCTTTTGTATTAAAATAGCAACATCTAAACATTTTAATTATTTCATCTCCGTGTGGATAATCACAAATACATTTTTCAAATTCATTAAAAACATCATCGATCGAATCAAGTTTAAATTCTCCGACAACACCTGTTTGAGATGAGGACCACTTAAATTTGTTTCCTTGAAAAGAAAAATTATTTATTTCTTCAAAGTCATGGTCTTCTGAGGCCATCCAAAAAATTGGAACAAAATTATATTCAGAATATTTCTTATGCATTTGTTCACATAAATTGATGATAGAAATTATTTTATAAATAAAATATACGGGACCTGTGAGTAAATTTAATTGATGGCCAGTAGTAATTGTGTATGTATTTTTTTCAGAAAGCTTATTTATATTTTGTTTTTGAATTTCATTTAATTTTATTCCGTCATTCTGATTGTAAAGCTCTTTCACCAAAGAATCTCTAAACCCATGATTATAATTTTTTGATTTAAAAGAAATTTGTTTGTAAATATTCTCAAGGCTTGGGAAATCGGAAATTAAATCAGCGAAATGACTACTTTTTTGATTGTAATCATTAAACAGCTTACTAAAAGCTTTTACCTTATTATATTCAATTTCGAATAAACCCATATTTAGCAAATATACTGAACTGTATAATTCTTTCTATATTTGTCAGTCCTATTATAATTTATATTACATGAAACTATTATTTAAATTTTTTATCCTCTTTGTTGTATTTTTTGACATTAATAGTCAAAACCTAAAATCACCGTCTGATTTTCTTGGTTATGAAATTGGAACTCAATATTCAAGACACAGTCAGGTTGTTGATTATTTTAATCATGTTTCAATAGAAATGAGTAAAAATGTTTCATTGTTTTCATATGGAAAAACATATGAAAGAAGACCATTATTTTATGCCGTAATTTCATCAGAAAAAAATATTGCAGAAATAGAAAAAATAAGATTAGATAACATATCAGCCTTGAATTACGATCCGATCAGGCAGAGTAGAACAAATGATAAAGCAATTGTATGGCTGAGTTACAGCGTTCACGGTAATGAATCCTCCTCCACAGAGGCATCTATGCAAACAATTTATGAGCTACTAACTAATAGATCTGAATTATTAGAAAACACAATTGTAATTATAGATCCATGTTTAAACCCAGACGGAAGAGACAGGTATGCAAATTGGTACAACCAAACAACCACTATTCCGTACAATACAAACAGAATTTCCAGGGAACATAGAGAACCCTGGCCAGGTGGAAGGGCTAATCATTACCTATTTGATTTAAATAGGGACTGGGCGTGGATAACTCAAATTGAGTCTCAACAAAGACTTAAAGAATATCATAAATGGTTACCTCATGTTCATGTAGATTTTCACGAGCAAGGAATAGATGAACCATATTACTTTGCCCCAGCAGCTGAGCCATACCACGAAGTAATTACCGATTGGCAGAGAGATTTTCAATATATGATAGGAAAAAATAATGCTAAATATTTTGATAAAAATGGCTGGCTTTATTTTACAAAAGAAATTTTTGATTTACTATACCCAAGTTATGGTGACACTTATCCAACATATCTAGGAGCAATTGGAATGACATATGAGCAAGCCGGTGGTGGAATTGCAGGTCTTGGGATATTAAACTCAGAGGGTAAAAATTTAACTCTTGTTGACCGGGTTAAACATCATACTGTCGCAGGAATTTCCACAGTTGAAATATCTTCTGCTAATTCAAAAAAGTTAAATGAAGAGTTTATTAATTTCTTTAAACCTAAAAATTTCAACACGAACTACATAATGAGCGGTGACAGAGATAAAATAAACCAACTGTCTAAATTTCTGAGGGAGCATAAAATTGATTTTTATTCAACCAATACTCAAAAGCTTAAAGCATTTAGTTATAATAAAAATAAAATAACAAGTTTCACAACTTCAGCAAATGATTTAATTATACCAAATTCTCAGCCAAAGGGAAAGCTGGTAGACGTATTATTAGAAAGGACTACAAAACTTAGTGACTCTTTAACGTATGATATTACAGCTTGGAGTTTACCTTTTGTCTATGGTTTAGACGCTTATAGCACATCTAAAAAGATAGAAATTTTTGAATATAAAGAAAACAGTATAGAAAATACTGTTGATGATAATGCTATAGCTTATGCGAGCATATGGAATCATATGAATGATGCAAAGTTTTTATCAAATTTAATTGAAAATAATATTAAGGTTAGATACAACGAAAAAATAATCAAAAATGGTAAATTAACACTGCCTAGAGGATCTATGATAATATACAAAGGAGATCAGAGTATGAAAGATTATGAGAAAATATTGTTAGATTTAGCCAATGATAATAATATTAAACTTCACTCGATTTACTCTGGAATTTCAGAATCTGGTCCTGATTTAGGCTCAGAATCTGTTAAACTTGTCAAACGAAAGAAAGTGGCTATTATTTATGGTCAGGATAACAAAAATTCGGTTTCATCACTCAACTATGGCGCTTTATGGCACTTTTTTGAGCAAGAACTAAGTTATCCCTTAACACATATTAGTGTTAGTAATTTTGAAGATATTCAATTAGAGCAGTTTGACGCCTTAATCATTCCTAGTGGTTATTATGGTTCTATGGCAAGGAAAACCAATATTGAAAAAATCAGGTCATGGATTTCAAAGGGCGGTAACCTAATAGCTTTTGAAAATGCCATAAGAATGTTTGTAGAAAAAGAAGGGTTCTCTATCAAAGCTAAAAGAAATAAATATGATTATGAGGGTTCAGATGTGAAATTTGAAGATCTTAATCGAAATAGTATTCAAAATTATCTTTCAGGTGCGATTTTTAAGGTTGATATTGACAATACTCATCCGTTAGCATTTGGCTATCAAAATGAATATTACTCTTTAAAAACAACTACATCAACCTATGAAAATTTGGAGAGGGGTTACAATGTTGGTAAGATTAATGAAGATGAAAATTCAACTATCGGATTTGTGGGTGATAATATCAAAGATAAATTTAAAAACTCACTTGTTTTTGGGCATGAGAAAATTGGAAGAGGTAATATAATATATTTTACAGATAATATAATGTTTAGAAGTTTTTGGGAAAATGGAAAGTTATTTCTAGTTAACTCTGTTTTTTATGTTAATTAATCCCATCCCATAAATAAAATTTAATCGAAAAAGGAGTCAACAAATTCTAATTTATCAAAGTCTTGCAAATCTTCAAGGGCTTCTCCTACTCCAATGTATTTCACTGGAATTTTAAACTCATCACTTATTCCAATAACAACTCCCCCTTTGGCTGTACCATCAAGCTTAGTAATTGCAAGCGAGGTTACATCAGT
Organism: uncultured Bacteroidota bacterium; assembly: GCA_902626585.1. GTDB lineage: Bacteria > Bacteroidota > Bacteroidia > Flavobacteriales > Flavobacteriaceae > MED-G13. Next base: position 770 of record CACOGA010000009.1, on the reverse strand, counting down.
TGCATTAGTAAATTCTTTTGCTTGAATAAATGCATTTTGGCCAGTTGACCCGTCTAAAACTAGCATAATATCGTGAGGAGCATTATCAATAACTTTATCCATAACCCGTTTTATTTTTGATAGTTCATTCATTAAATTAACTTTATTATGAAGTCTACCCGCAGTGTCTATTAATACAACATCAGCATTATTAGATTTTGCATAATTTAAAGTATCAAAAGCTACAGATGCCGGGTCACTTCCCATCTGCTGCTTTACGATTGGTACGTCAACTCTGTTAGCCCAAGTAACCAATTGATCTATAGCAGCAGCTCTGAAAGTATCAGCTGCACCGATAACCACTTTTAAGCCCATATTCTTATACTTGTTAGCTAATTTTCCTATGGTTGTTGTCTTACCAACCCCGTTTACACCAACTACCATTATTACGTGTGGTTTATGACTAAATGTGGTATCTTTTTTATTAAGTTCTTGCTCATTCTCAATAAGTAAAGATGCTATTTCAGCTTTTAGAAGAATGTTTAGTTCACTTAAATTTGAATATTTTTCTTCGGCTACCCTTGACTCTATTTTTTCAATGATTTTTAGCGTTGTATTAACCCCAACATCACTAGAAATTAAAACCTCCTCTAAATTATCTAAAACTGCAGAATCTATTTTAGATTTCCCAGCAACTAACTTATTTAATTTAGAAAAAAATGACTGGTTAGACTTCTTTAAACCTTTATTTAAAGAATCTTTATTTTTCTTAGAAAATATTTTATTAAAAA
>CACOGA010000008.1 GCA_902626585.1 uncultured Bacteroidota bacterium | reverse complement strand
TTCTATCTTTTTTATATTTGCTTCTTGTGACAAAGATCATAATTCTGTTGGATTAAGTAATTGGTCTGATGATGGAAAAGTTTATAAATGGCATTTAGGTACTGATAAAGCAGTAGATGTTGCTGTTAATGTTGATAAAGCAATGCAAGGAAAAGACTATACCCTACTCAGAAACTTTTTATCTGATACAGTAAGCATAACTGCTTCTAATGGGGTTAATTATGATTTGGAATCTTTCATTACAAGAAGAATCGAAATCGATTCAATTCTTGATTCAAGAAATGCGACACTTGAATGGGAATTTAGTAATATTTATTCTGTAGATTTAGATCCGTCTAGAGGAGGTGAACACGTTTCTGTTACTTATTCTGGTAAATATGAAGATGAAAATGGCGTTGATACCTGGAACTCTATTAATAGATACTATGTAATTGATGGTAAAGTTGTTTGGTGGAATACCTTTAATCAAGATATAATTGATCAAGATTCAGAATAATAACTAATTTAAAATTAATACTATGAAACACTTAAAATATTTACTTTCACTTTCAATGATTTGTTTATTTATTGTTAGTTGTAACTCTCCCGAAAGAAGTGTAGGAATGTCTTCTTGGGAAGGAGTTGAGGAAATGAAATGGCATATAGGAACACAAAGTGCTGTTGATGTAGCTAAAGCTATGGATGCTGCATGGCAGGCTAGGAATTATGAAGAAATGAGGACATACATTTCTGACACAGCTTCAATTACTCCATCAGGGGGTAATACATGGTCATCAGTTGATGACTTTATCGATAGATGGAAATATAATGATTCTGTATGGGATTCAAATGGAAGTAAGCTAACTTGGACTTTTACAAATTTATTTTCAGTTGATTTAGATCCATCCTCGGGTGGTGAACATGTTCACGCTGACCTTTTAGGGACATTTACTACTCAAGATGGAAATGTCGACAATTTTAGAGTAATGAATAGATACTACATTATTGATGGTAAAATTGTAATGTGGAATTCTTATTCACAAGAAATTGTTGATGAAACCAATGAATAAATAACAATTCAATTTATAATATCTAAAAAAAGCACCTAGATGAGGTGCTTTTTTTATGTAGTTATGTTTATTAAACCATTAATTATTTCCTAATATAAGAGGTAATCCATCATCTCCACTTCCAACAACAACAACCTTAGAATTATTTGACTGTGCCAACTTTAAGGTTGCCTCAATACCCTTATCCCTTAAAATATTGGGGGTTAGGGATGCTGCTAAAATTCTATTTGCATCTGCCTTACCTCTAGCTTCAATCCTTTGCTTATCAGCTTCTTTTTCTGCAGTTACAAGTCTGAATTCATACTCCAGTGATTCTTGTTCTTGCTTTAACTTTCTCTCAATAGCTTCTTTAATAGAGGGAGGAAGCGTAACATCTCTAACTAGTATTTCATTTAACTGAATATACTGATCATCAACAATTTTCTGTGTTTCCACGAAAATTTCAGTTTGAATTGCATCTCTTTTGGACGAATATAGTTGTTCTGGGGTATATCTACCGACAACACTTCTAGCAGCAGATCTAATCGCGGGTAAAAGAATACGTTGTTTATATGCCTCACTTTTTTCTTTATGTAGTTTTCCCAAATCTTCATATTTAGGTTGGAACCAAGCTGAAGCTTCAAGCTGAATATCTAATCCGTTTGAGGAAAGAACATTCATTTTTTCAAAAACTTCTTGTTGTCTTACTTCATAAATAAAAACAGAATTCCATGGTAAAATAAATCTTAAGCCTTCATCTAAAGGAGGCTCGTCTGTAACAACACCACCGCCAAATAGCCTATACTCTACTCCTGCTTCTCCACTTCCTATAGTCACGATTGATTTAGCAACGAGTAATAATCCAAATGTTAATGCAATTAACAGAGGGACTCCAATTTTAGGTAAATTATTCATAATTATTAATTTTTAATTTAGTTTTAAGTTAATAAACCACCATTTACATGGATGGTTTGCCCTGTAATGTAAGATGACATATCACTTCCAAGCCAAACACATGTATTGGCTATATCAAAAGGAGTGCCACCTCTTTTCAAAGGAATGGAATTTCTCCATTCTTCAATTATTTTTTCGTCTAAAGCATCAGTCATTTCTGTTTCAATAAAACCTGGGGCAATAACATTACATCTAATATTTCTTGAACCCAACTCAAGTGCGATTGACTTTGAAAAGCCTATGATTCCGGCTTTAGATGCTGCATAATTAGATTGTCCTGCATTTCCTTTAACACCTACGACTGAGCTCATATTTATTATAGAGCCAAATCTTTGTTTTAGCATAGTCCTTTGAATTGCTTTAGTCATGTTAAATACAGATTTTAAATTTACATTCATGACTTTATCAAAATCTTCTTCTTGCATTCTCATTAGTAAATTATCTCTGGTAATACCTGCATTGTTTATTAGAATATCAATTACGTCAAAATCTTTATTAATTTTCTCAACTAATTTTTGACAATCTTCAAAACTTGAAGCGTCAGATTTATATCCTTTAACTATTACATTCTCTTTTGATAATTCGTTTTCAATTTCATTAGCTAAATCTGAAGAGCTAGAGTATGTAAATAGAACATTTGCGCCTTGTTTAGCAAATGTTTCCGCTATACCCCTACCAATACCCCTTGTTGCACCAGTAATTATAGCTGTTTTATCTTTTAAAATTTTCATATTATTTGTTATAAATTTCAAATACTTTTTTTCCAATATCAGCTGGCGAGTCTACAACGTGAATACCTGATTCATTTAAAATTCTTTTTTTTGCAGCAGCTGTGTCATCAGTTCCCCCAACAATAGCCCCAGCATGACCCATAGTTCTACCTGCAGGAGCAGTTTCACCAGCAATAAATCCTATAATAGGTTTTTTTGAATTAGATTGTGCATACCATCTGGCGGCATCTGCCTCCAGTTGTCCTCCTATTTCACCAATCAATACTATGATTTCAGTATCGGGGTCATCAATAAATAACTGTAACGCGTCTTTAACAGTAGTTCCAATGATAGGGTCACCACCAATTCCAATAGCTGTTGATATTCCTAATCCTTGTTTTACAACTTGATCAGCTGCTTCATATGTAAGAGTACCTGACTTTGAAACTATCCCAACATTCCCTTTTTTAAATATGAATCCAGGCATAATTCCTACCTTTGCTTCCCCAGGGGTAATCACTCCAGGACAATTTGGTCCAACCAAAACCGTTTCACTGTTTTTTATCATATTGTTTACTTTAATCATATCTTTCACAGGGATACCTTCTGTGATAGCAATGACAACATCAATACCTGCTTCAACAGATTCAATAATTGCATTAGCAGCAAAAGCCGGGGGTACAAATATAATGCTAGTGTTAGCATTAGTTTCCTGAATTGCATCAGCAACAGAGTTGAAGACAGGAAGCTCTAAATGTTCTTGTCCACCCTTATTAGGGGTAACACCACCAACAATATTTGTTCCATACTCAATCATTTGCGAAGCATGAAAAGTACCTTCTTTGCCAGTAAAACCCTGGACAATAATCTTTGAATTTTTATTAACTAATACACTCATTATTCTTTGTATCTTTCTTTATAATTTCCTCTAACTGTGTCAACTTTAATTTTATCTCCTTCATTAATAAATAATGGAACATTGACAACTGCACCAGTCTCTAATGTTGCTGGTTTCGTTGCATTGGTAGCCGTATTACCTTTAACCCCTGGCTCAGTTGAAACAACCTCTAATACAACATTTGGAGGCATTTCAACAGAAAGCGGTAAATTTGTTTCAGAATTGGTAATTACCGTTACTATTTCACCTTCTTTCATTAGCTGCGGATTATCTAAAAATTTTTCTTCGATTGAAATTTGATTATAATCGTCTGTATTCATAAAATGATATGTTGTTGAATCATTGTATAAAAATTGAAACTTATTAGTTTCGACCCTGACAACGTCTATTTTATGACCAGCGGAAAATGTATTATCAACAACCTTACCACTGGTTAAACTCTTTAATTTTGTTCTTACAAAAGCTGGCCCTTTACCAGGTTTCACATGCAAAAACTCAATAATCTTGTAAATATCGTGGTTGTATTTTATACATAAACCATTTCTTATGTCTGATGTTGTACTCATTCTAGCTTGATTTTGTGTAACCCTTCATAATACCCCTATGTGAGTTTTTAATAAACATTAGTATTTCGTCTCTTTCATTTGAAGCCTCCATTTCAGCTTCAATAATTTCACATGCTTGTGAGTTGTTATAATTTTTTTGATATAACAGTCTATATATATTTTGAATCTCTCTGATTTTTTTTGAATCAAATCCCCTCCTTCTTAAACCTACAGAATTAATTCCAACATACGAAAGAGGTTCTCTGGCGGCTTTAACATATGGTGGGACATCTTTTCTAACCAAAGAACCACCGGTGACAAAAGCGTGATTACCGATTGAGCAGAACTGATGAATAGCCGTTAAACCAGAAATAATAACATAATCTCCAACAGTTACATGTCCAGCCAAGGTTGTATTATTTGAGAAAATACAATTGTCACCAACAAAACAATCGTGCGCAATGTGAGAATAAGCCATAATTAGGCAATTATTTCCGATAACTGTTTTTTGTCTATCGTTTGTTCCTTTATTTATGGTAACACATTCTCTAATGGTAACATTATCACCAATTTCAACATATGTTTTCTCATTATTATATTTTAAATCTTGAGGATTTGCAGAAATTACCGCTCCTGGAAATATATTACAATTCTTACCAATTCGGGCACCGTCCATGATCGAAACATTAGAGCCAATTATTGAGCCTTCTCCAATCACAACATCCCCGTCAATGGATGTGAATGGATCTATAACTACACTTTTAGCAATTTTTGCATTTGGATGAATATAAGAAAGTGGTTGTTTCATGTTATTTAACTTTAGTAATTTGGGCTGTGAGCTCAGCTTCAGCACATAGTTTTCCGTTAGCATACGCCAGTCCTTGCATATGACATATACCTCTTCTGAATGGTCCAATCAGTGAACATTTAAAGATGATTGTATCACCAGGGAGTACTTTATTTCTAAATCTAACTTTATCAATTTTTGCAAAGAAAGTTAAATAATTTTGTGGATCATCAAGTTTTGACATTACTAAAATCCCACCCATCTGCGCCATTGCTTCAATTATAATAACGCCGGGCATTACAGGATAATCGGGAAAATGACCTTTAAAAAAATCTTCATCAATAGTTACGTTTTTAACCCCAATAACCAAGTCATCGGATAATTCATAGATTTTATCAATAAATAGAAAGGGAGGTCTATGTGGTAAAATTTCCATTATCTTGGTAGTATCCATAATTGGCTTGGAATAAACGTTAATCTGAGGAATATCGTTCATCTTCGAATCTCTAATAATGTCTTTCATTTTTTTAGAAAATTTAGTGTTTATATAATGTCCAGGTTTATTGGCTATAACCTTACCCCTTATTTTAGTACCTATCAAAGCTAAGTCACCAATAACGTCAAGCAACTTATGTCTTGCCGCTTCATTTGGATAATGTAGTGTTAGGTTATCTAAAATCCCGTTAGATTTAACTTTAATTTTTTCCTTATTGAATGCCTTTTTTAATTTTTCCATTGTTGAGTTTGATAATGGTTTATCAACATACACAATAGCGTTATTCAGATCCCCACCTTTGATAAGCCCTTTACTTAGAAGCATTTCAATTTCATGTAGAAAGCTAAATGTTCTACAATTTGAAATATCGGTTTTAAACTGACTAATGGATGAGATTGAAGCATTCTGAGTACCTAAAATTTTGGTACCAAAGTCAACCATTGTTGTTACTTGATACTCTTTAGATGGAATAATTGTAATTTCACTACCGGTATTTTCATCTTTGAATGAAATAACATTTTTTACAATAAATTCCTTTCTTTTTTCATCTAACTCCTTGATGCCAGCTTTTTCCAAAGCTTCAACGAAAAACTTTGAAGAGCCATCCATGATTGGTGGTTCAGATGCGTTGAGTTCAATTAATACATTATCGATCTCCAAACCAACCAAAGATGCTAAAACATGCTCGCATGTTTGAATTATTACGTTGTTCTTATTTAAACAAGTACCTCTCTCAGTATTTGTAACATAATTTATATCTGCCTCCACTAATGGCATATCTTTTAAATCAATCCTTTTAAAAACATAACCTGTATTTGCTTCAGAAGGATTAAATGTAAGTGTTACATCTTTACCAGTGTGTAAACCTACACCATCTAGGGTAACCTTTTTTGAAATAGTAGTTTGATTATATTTAGTTGTTGTTATCATTTAATTTCTTTAAATCATTAATATCACCAACGATTTTTTCTAAGTTTCTAAAATAAACATAAGATCTGTTAAAAGTCCTTTCATTTATAGCGGGAGTTCCCTTAATGATTGAATTATCTTTAATATTACTAAATACTCCTGCTTGACCATTAATTCTAACATTATTTCCAATAACCAAATGTCCTATGATTCCAACTTGACCTCCAATTTGACAATTTTCGCCAACTTTTGTAGACCCAGCTATACCACATTGTCCAGCAATAACAGTATTTTTTCCGATAGTAACATTGTGAGCTATTTGCACCAAATTATCAATTTTTACACCATTACCGATTACAGTTGACCCAAGGGTTGCACGATCAATTGAAGAGTTTGAACCAATTTCAACTTTATCACCAATTTTAACATTTCCTATCTGAGGAGTCTTTATATATTCACCTTTTTCATTTGGGGCAAAACCAAAACCATCAGAACCAATAACACAATTAGAATGCAAAATACAATCACTACCAATAACAGCACTGTCATAAATTCTTACACCAGAGTAGATGACACAATTGTCACCAATTGAAACATTATCTTGAATGGAAACATTATCCATTATTATTACATTTTGCCCAATAATACAATTCTGACCAACAACAGAAAATTGTCCAATTGAAACATTTTTAGCGAGTTGTGTGGATTTATGAATTGAAGAGGTCTGATGAATACCCTTATGACTCAATTTACTTTGCGAGAACTTGTTAAGTAATAAATTAAATGACAAGTAAGCATCATCAACTAAAATTAAATTTTTAATTTTTTCATGATCATACTTCAAGTCTTTATTCACAATTACAACAGATGCATCAGTTTTATACAACCAAACTAAATATTTTGGATTTGATATAAATGTAATATCACCCGGTTTAGCATCTTCAATTTTTGAAAGATTTTTTAAAGGTGTATCACCTTCACCTACAAATTTTCCCTTTAATATTTTTGCTAGTCCAGCAACGGTTAGTTTCATAGAGGTCAAAATTATGAAATTTCCTGACATATAAGGTTTAAAGCTTTGTTAAATTATCTAATTATTATGTTGTTGTTAATTATATTACGTTAACTTTAAAATCTAATATTCAAGAGCATGAGTCAGGTAAAAATACTTTGGGTAGACGACCAGATTGATTTACTAAAATCCCATATTATTTTTTTAAATGAAAAGGGTTACCAAATTGACACTTGTAACAATGGAAACGATGCCATAGAAAAAATCACTAATAACAGATATCAAGCAGTATTATTGGATGAAAATATGCCTGGCCTAAGTGGTATTGAAACTCTAATACAAATAAAAAAAATAGACAGAAACCTAAAGGTAATTATGATAACCAAAAGCGAGGAAGAGAATATTATGGAGGATGCTATTGGAAAAGAAATTTCGGACTATTTGATTAAACCTGTTAATCCGAATCAGATACTACTAAGTCTCAAAAAGAATTTGAAGGATAAGAAACTCATTATGGATTCGAATATTTCTGATTATCAACAGGAATTTAGAAAACTCTCAATAAAAATGATGAGCATCAACTCGTGGAGTGAATGGATTGAATTGTATCAAGAAATTATTGATTGGGAACTTAAATTATCTGATGTTAATGATATTACGATGATGGAGATATTAAATAATCAAAAATCCGAGGCAAATTCTCTTTTTTCAAAGTTTATTGAATTAAATTATGAACAATGGATTAAAAAAAATGATAGCCCTCCACTTTCAAATAATATTCTTGAAAAATATTTAATTAATGAATTAAACGAAAAACCCCTAATTCTTATAGTTATTGATAATTTAAGATATGATCAATGGAGAGTTATCGAACCATCTATTCTTGATTTCTATAATAAGGAAAGGGAAGTTCCATATTTCAGTATTCTTCCAACCAGCACACAATATGCTCGGAATTCACTTTTTTCCGGTCTAATGCCTAAAGAAATAAAGGATAAATTTCCTCAATATTGGAAAGATGACCATGAAGATGGAGGTAAAAATTTATTTGAATCAAAACTTTTAGAAAACAATCTAAGTAGATTTAGAAATAAAAATTTAAAACAAGAATATCACAAGATTACCAATTTAAAAAATGGCATTAAACTATCAACTAATCTTAAACAATCATTACAAAACGGATTAACAACTATTGTGTATAATTTTGTCGATATGCTTTCTCACTCAAAAACTGAAATGGAGATGATCAAGGAATTAGCATCAAATGACAAAGCGTACAGATCCCTAACATACAGCTGGTTCATTAATTCACCTTTATTTGAAATAATTAAAAGCGCTAGTGAATATGGATTTAAATTAATAATTACAACAGACCATGGAACTATAAATGTAAAAAATCCAACTAAAATAATCGGAGACAGAAACACTAGTCAAAACTTAAGATACAAAACAGGAAGAAGCCTTACATGCAATGAAAAAGATAATCTAATTTTTAATAATCCACATGAAATTTTACTGCCAAAAACCTCACTTAATTCATCTTATGTTTTTGCCAAAGAAGATTTTTATTTAGTCTATCCAAATAATTATAATCATTACAGCAACTATTATAAAAACACTTACCAGCATGGAGGTGTTTCAATGGAAGAAATGATTATACCTTTTATTGTTTTAAATCCCAAATAGCATGAACAATAAAATCAAATTTAAACTTAGTGAAATTAACCAAACAACAAAGTTAATTACTCGGGAGATCAGTAATTTTAGTGTTGTTCTATTAAGAGGTGAATTAGGGTCTGGAAAAACCACAATTGTTAGTTATATATTAAAAGAACTCGGAGTTACTGAAAATATAACTAGTCCTACATTTTCTATTGTTAACCAATACAAAATTTCGGGAAAAAAAATTAATCACTTTGATCTTTACAGGGTAAAATCTGAATCAGAATTGGATGTAATCGGTTTTGATGAATATTTTGATGACTTTTCTATTTCTTTTATCGAGTGGCCTGAAATTGCGATTAATAGAATTTATGAAAATTACTTAGATATATATATTAAATTCATAGATGACACAACAAGAGAAATAACATTAAAAAAATCTATTTAATATGAACTTTATAAAAAGATTGACATACTTCTCAGGTGGTTTTATAATCGGATTAATGTTTTTAATGTTTTTTCTTAGTGGAAAAAGAACATCCTGCAGTTATTTGCCCGACGCAAGGGTAAAAAAAAATATTCTTAAAAAAAGTATTGTTTTTGAAAATATAAAAGAAAAAAAAGATTCGATATTAATCATAAATACTATACATAATGGAGATGTAGATTTTTCAAAAAGTAATACATCTCTTGAAAATTGTAAAGAATATTACTTCTACGATGAGCATCAAGAAAAAAGGATTTGGGTAATAGTTAAAAATTGTAGAGAAATCGCAAAGATTTATGACTATGGAATTTTAGAGGAATAGTAATTATTTTCGTCTAAGAATTTCCTTTTTGATTAATTTTAACTCTCTATTTGTTTGAGATGAAATAGATGAATTTTCATCCAGCCTTCTCATCAAGTATGGCATAACTTCTCTAACCGGTCCAAAAGGCAGATATTTAGCTACATTATATCCATTATTAGCTAATGAAAAACTTATATTGTCACTCATCCCATACAATTGACTAAACCATACCCTGTCATCTGAATTTTCGATCATATATTTTTTTAAGAGGTTAGTTGATAATCGATTGCTATCTTCATTATGTGAGCCTATAAACAGTTCAAAGTCATCAATATTGCTAATAATGAATTCTAAGGAATTATTGAATATTTGATCGGTATGTTCTTTGTTATCACATATTGGTGAGCTATAGTTGTATCTCAAAGCTCTTTTTCTTTCCTTTTCCATGTAGGCACCACGAACTAACTTTACCCCAATTTTAAATTGTCCAGAGTTAGTTTGGTGTAATTGCTTTAGGTATTCGAGTCTATCTCTTCTATATGACTGTATCGTATTAAAAACAACTGCATTTTTTGAATTATATTTTTTCATCATTTGCAACACCAACTCGTCAATAGCAGATTGAATCCAGCTCTCCTCTGCATCAACCAGTACCTTAATATTTTTTTTTGACGACTCTTGACATATTTTTTCAAATCTAGTCTGAATATCTTTCCATTCACTTTCTTCCTCAAAACTTAAAGTAGCCTTAGAGCTAACTTTTTTATAGAGTGAAAATCTACCAACAGCTGATGGCTTGAAAACAATAAATTTTGATAAATCTTTTGCTTTACAATCAGACAGAATGTTTAGGCATTTATTCATTGAAATTTCAAAATCAATCTCACTGATTGATCCTTCAATCGAATAATCCAATATTGAATAAACCCCATTTTTTTTAAGATTTAGAATTACCTCTTCACATTCATCAATATCTCTTCCACCACAAAATTGAGCATAAATAGTTTTAAGTATCAGAAAATCTATTGGGAAATTCAACTTTACAAGCAGTTTAAGCGCTTTTCTGCCTATTTTAGAGATGCTACCAAGCGAAAGTAATTTAAATAAATAATAGGCCCTCTTCAGCTCGTAGTCTGATTTGTGACTGAATGCTATCTGGGTATTGTTAAATTCCAAATTATTTTTTTTCAAATATAATTTACAAGAATTATATCTTTATTAATTTTATTAGATTATTTTGAGAAAGTTTTAATCAATCAATGAAAGCAATAAATAAAGATGGATTCTCAATAGTATTTAACCACGATGGTTATAAAGAATTATCAAGTTTTATTCTAAATCAAAATTTCAATAAAATTTTAATTCTAACCGACGAAAACACAAAAATAAATTGTCTTGATATTTTTATCTCTAACATAAAAAGTATTAACGAAAAAATTTGTGAGGTGTTCGACTCTAGGGTATTGAATTATTCTGTTAAATCAGGCGAGCACACAAAAAATATTGATTCGTCGCTTAAAATTTGGAAATTTTTGACGGAATCCGGATTTAAAAGAAGTGATCTTATAATAAATCTAGGAGGAGGTATGATTACCGATTTAGGTGGATTTGTTGCATCTACATTCATGAGGGGAATTAAATTTATCAATGTCCCAACTTCCCTACTTGCTATGGTTGATGCCAGTATTGGAGGGAAAACCGGTATTGATTTTAAAGAAGTCAAAAACCTTATAGGAGTTTTTGAATTTGCCAAGATTTCACTAATCGATCTCAGATTTCTAAAGACACTTTGCAAAAGACAAATAACATCTGGCTATGCTGAAATGATTAAACATAGTTTGATAAGCGATGATTCAGATTGGGAGAAAATTAGAAAAATAAAATCAGTCAAAGATATTTCTGCTGAAATGATATACGAATCCATCAAAATTAAAATTCTAATTATAGAAAAAGACCCTTTTGAATCTGGGCTTAGAAAATATTTGAATTATGGTCACACATTGGGTCACGCGATTGAATCAAAAGTTTTGGGTTCTGAAAAAGAATTACTACATGGAGAATCTATTGCAATTGGAATTATTCTTGAATCCTACATTTCATATTTAAAAGGCGGATTAGGTTTAGAGCTAGTGAAGAACATTAAAACACACATAAAGAAACACTTTAAGACAACTGAGTTTGTCTCTGCTGACATTTCAAAAATCATTGAATTATTAAAATTCGACAAAAAAAATAGAGATAAAGAACCAATGTTTGTGTTATTAAAAGGAATTGGTAAACCGATAATAGACCAAACTGTTAGCGAACAGGAAATCAGAGAAGCTTTTAATTTTTACAAAGACTAACTCATGTCCTTAAAGATTGAATGCATCAACCTCTTTTTATCATTTATACTTTCTTCAAGGGAAATCATAGACTCACTTCTATAAACACCTTCAATTTCATCAAGTCTAAAAATTATATTTTTAGCATCTGTGGTCCCTTTTGCTCGAATTTTGCAAAAAATATTAAACTTACCAGTTGTAATGTGAGCGACGGTAACATTAGGAATTTCATTAATTCTTTGAATAATAAATTTAATTTTAGATGTGTCTTGTATGTATAAACCAACGTAAGCTATAAAAGTGTAACCTAATTTATCGTAATCGAGAATGAGAGATGAACCTTTTATTAATCCATAATCTTCCATTTTTTTTACCCTTACGTGAACGGTGCCTGCTGAAATTAACAGCTTTTTAGCTATATCTGTAAAAGGAGTACGAGTATTCTGGATTAACATATCTAGAATCTGGTGATCAATCTCGTCTAATTTAAATTTGGACATATCTGCGAATTTTAAAAAAAAATGAACAAATATAATACCATCCTTGAAACTTTATTAAAAAATTCATTGATAGATTAAATAAAATATAAGAAAAAAGGTTTTTGACTAAAAGAATATCAAATTCATATGATAGATTGTAAGGTGAAAAAAAAATTAAAAATTTAAAATCTTATAACTTACTGAAAATGAATATTATATATATCATTTTTTAAAGTTTATATTTAATAAAGCACTCTATTAATTTTAATGATTTTATTTTTATTTTGTTTACATTTGTAAACATGTCAATAGCCAAACGTATTCAACAGTTAATTGATAGTAAATCACTCACTAAATCAAGCTTTGCTAATGAAATTGGTATTCAAAGATCAAGCCTGGCACACTTTTTTAGTGGTAGAAATAAACCGAGTTTAGATTTTTTTCTAAAAATAAAAGAAAGATATCCAGAAACTGACTTAAATTGGATAATTTCAGGAAAGAGAACTAAATCTCAAATTAAAAAAGAAATTAAAAGCAGTGAAATAGAATCTGTTATAATACTATATAAAGATGGTACATTTAAAAAAAATTAATCCCCTCCTATTTGTAGCTCTAACTGTAATAATTTACAGCTGCAACAACACAGCTAGAGACTGTGAAGATTTTCACACTGGAAATTTTTACACAGAGACATCTGCTAACGATATAATTTATAAATCTAGCTTCTACAGAAATGGCGATGGAATCCAAATTGAAGAATTTGAGGGTAAAATAGACTCAAGTTATGTTAGATGGGTAAATGATTGTGAAATGATTCTTTCACCTGTTAATCCTAAGAGTATGTCTGAAAAGAAAAATATATTAATCAAAATTCTTACCACAACTGATTCATCATACACATACGAATATTCATTTTTAGGGAACAGCAATAGACTTAAAGCTAAAGCTTTTAAAATAAAGTAGCTTGTGCTGAACCTGATTCAGACTCATCATTAACCCTATCATCATTAATTAATTCAGATTCATTGTCAGATTTTTCAACAGATTGCACGTACTCTAGAGGCTCTAAAATATTAACTTGTTTCAACTTATGAGAGGTTAATTGATTTCCCTGAGCTTTTATTCCTTTAACTGAGATGAACTCGTCAAAAACAATCTTTTGACTAGGTCTTTGCTCTTTATTTCTTAGTTTACTAAAAACAATCTCAAAAACTGGCCTCCAGTCTGTAGATACCAATTCTAAAAAAGAACCTTTGTTTTCTGAGATAAAAATCTCCTGTTTACTTTTATTTTCGATTAAAAACCTCTTAGCGTAATACTTTTCTTTTTTCCCATCAAAATAGATAGCAGAAATAGGCTTCTTTGGAGTCCATTTTTCTAAAATGATCATATCATCACTAAAGTGAGTTGTAAGTTCTGGAGATATGATTTTTAATTTACCTCTTTGTGATACTACCAATATCTTGTCTTCTCCTCTAAATTCACCCAATAATTCCCCTCTGCCATCGACGTTTAATTTTTGCACAGTTTCATCAAACCAAATCTTTCTTGGTTTTAGAGTTGAAACTCCTTTTTCTTTTAACTCGATGTTCTTAATCGTATTCTTGGTAAGAATATTTCCTCGTGTACCTCTTCCCTTGATTATGACTTCACTAAAATCAATATCCCACTTAAGCTTTTTCAACTTTGAACTCTGTCTTAAATTTATTGTGACTTTTTCAGCTTCTCCATTAGGATTTGCTGAAAAGTATTTAATAACACTGGGTTTTTTAGAGGATGATAAACGGTATAATTTATCTCTGGTTACACCAGAGACCGCAAATCTTTTAATATAGCCAAACCCTTTGTCTCCGTCTTTGTAAACCATATTGTATATGGTTCTTAAATCTTTTTTCTTAAAAACTGCTACATGAATTATATTTTTTCCTATAAAAGTTTTACTACCAACCTTGGTGACCATCATATTACAATTTTCTGTAAATACAATAATATCATCAATATCACTGCAATCACACACATACTCATCCCGTCTTAAAGATGTTCCAATAAAACCCTCAAGTCTGTTAACATATAGCTTTGTATTACGTATTACAACTTTTTTAACATCAACATCATCGAAAATTTTTATTTCAGTTTTTCTTTGTTTTCCCTCAGAATAGTCTTTTTTAAGCCTTGTAAAATATGAAATTGCAAATTCCACGAGCTTACTTAAATTTATTTTTATATCATTTATTTGATTTTCAAGATTTTCAATCTTTTCTTTGGCTTTATCGATATCAAATTTTGATATTCTCTTGATTTTAATATCAGTCAATTTAATAATATCTTCCTCGGCTACATTTCTTTTTAAATCATTAATGTAGGGCTCAACCCCATTCTTAAT
Source organism: uncultured Bacteroidota bacterium (assembly GCA_902626585.1). Classification (GTDB taxonomy): domain Bacteria; phylum Bacteroidota; class Bacteroidia; order Flavobacteriales; family Flavobacteriaceae; genus MED-G13. Next base: position 68,267 of record CACOGA010000008.1, on the reverse strand, counting down.
GGCTCTTAAAACACCCTCCCAACTCTCTTCTTTTTCGATATCACGATATATTTTATTTTCAATAAATATTCGTTCTAAAGAAAAACTATGCCATTGATCTTCTAATTCCTGCAATCGAATCTCCAATTCCTTTTTTAGCAAATCAACTGTGTTATCTGTGGATTTTATCAATATTTCCGAAACCCCAAGAAAAGATGGTTTGTTGTTTTCAATTATACATGATAATGGAGAAATTGAAACTTCACAATTAGTAAATGCATACAATGCATCTATTGTTTTATCTGGTGAAATTCCTGATGGCAAATGAACTAAAATCTCTACCTTTGAAGAAGTATTATCATCAATTTTTTTTATTTTGATTTTTCCTTTATCGTTGGCCTTAATGATTGAATCAATCAATGATGTGGTTGTTGTGCTATAGGGCAGCTCTGAGATTAAAAGAGTAGTCTTGTCAATAATACTAATTTTTGCTCGAACACGAATCCTACCTCCCCTTTTGCCATCATTATAATTTGTAAAATCTGCTATACCACCTGTGATAAAATCAGGGTACAATGAAAACCTCTTATTTTTCAAGTATTTTATTGAAGCATCAATTAATTCATTAAAATTATGCGATAAAATTTTAGTTGATAAGCCAACGGCTATACCTTCAGCTCCTTGGGCTAATAGAAGAGGAAATTTTACAGGAAGATTAATCGGTTCTTTTCTTCTACCATCATATGATGACTGCCAATTTGTAACTTTTGGATTAAAAATTACGTCAAGAGCAAATTTCGACAACCTAGCCTCAATATATCGGGAAGCAGCAGCTCTATCACCAGTCAAGATATTTCCCCAATTTCCTTGTGTATCAATCAGCAAATCCTTTTGACCAATCTGAACCATAGCATCAGCTATACTGGCATCTCCATGAGGATGATATTGCATTGTGTGACCAACAATATTTGCAACCTTATTGTAGCGACCATCGTCTAAATCTTTCATTGACTGCATAATCCTTCTTTGAACAGGCTTAAACCCATCCTCTACTGCTGGTACAGCCCTCTCTAAGATAACATATGATGCATAGTCAAGAAACCAATCCTTGTACATCCCTGTAACTCGGGTTATTGATTCACCTTGAGTTAAATCTTCATTATTATCAAAATTTTCTTGCATTTACTCAATAATATCTAGTTCAACTTTTAAATTATCAATTATAAAGGATTGTCTATCAGGGGTGTTTTTACCCATGTAAAAACTCAAAAGTTCTTCTATACTTTTATCCTCATCTAACATTACTGGATCCAATCTTATATCATCCCCAATAAAATGACCAAATTCATCTGGGGAAATTTCTCCAAGACCTTTAAACCTAGTAATTTCAGGCTTAGGCTGAAGTTTTTCAATTGCGCTAATCCTCTCTAACTCAGAGTAACAGTATATTGTTTCTTTTTTATTTCTTACTCTAAACAATGGCGTTTGTAAAATAAATAAGTGTCCGCTTCTAATTAATTCTGGAAAAAATTGTAGAAAAAATGTAATCAACAAAAGACGAATATGCATTCCGTCTACATCGGCGTCAGTTGCAATTACGATATTATTATATCGAAGATTTTCAATTGAATCCTCAATATTTAAGGCTGCTTGAAGTAAATTAAATTCTTCATTTTCGTAAACGATTTTTTTGGACATGCCATATGAATTTAGAGGCTTACCTCTTAAACTGAAAACTGCTTGCGTGTTCACATCCCTTGATTTAGTTATACTTCCGGATGCAGAATCACCTTCAGTTATGAATAATGTTGTATCTAGCCTTCTGGCATTCTTCAAATCTCCAAAATGAACTCTACAGTCCCTTAATTTTTTATTATGTAGACTTGCTTTTTTAGCTCTTTCTCTTGCTAATTTTCTAATACCTGAGAGTTCTTTTCTTTCTTTTTCAGCCTGTAATATTTTTTTATTAAGCGCCTCTGCAACAGCACTATTTTTATGTAGAAAATTATCTAATTTATTTTTTAAAAAATCATTTATATAGACCCTGACCGAAGGTAAATCTCCACCCATTTCTGTTGAACCAAGTTTAGTTTTTGTCTGACTTTCAAAAACAGGCTCCATAACCTTTATAGAAATTGCGGCTACTATGGATTTTCTTATGTCTGAAGAATCATAATTCTTACCATAAAACTCCCTTATGGTTTTTACAAAGGCCTCTCTAAATGAACTAAGATGAGTACCTCCTTGTGTTGTATTTTGTCCATTTACGAAGGAGTGATACTCCTCACTGTACTGAGTTCGGCTGTGGGTAATTGCCAGTTCAATGTCATTTCCTTTGAGATGAATTATTGGGTATGAGATTTGGGTATCCTTAATTCGCTCCTCCAACAAATCTTTTAAACCATCTTTACTGTGAAACTTCTCATTGTTAAAAACTATTGTTAAACCTGGATTTAGGTAAACATAATTTTTTAACATTCTTGCTATATATTCATTTCTAAATTTAAAATTTTTAAAAATCGATTCATCAGGCGTAAATGTTACTTTTGTTCCTCTTCTCCTACTACTCTCTTCAGGTGGATTTTCAATTTCAAGAACACCTCTGTTAAATTCTGCAAATGCTGTTTTTCCATCTCTGTTAGACTCAACTTTAAAATAGTCTGAAAGTGCATTTACAGCTTTAGTTCCAACTCCATTTAGACCTACAGCCTTTTTAAAAGCTCTTGTATCATACTTTCCTCCGGTATTCATCTTGGAAACAACATCGATTAATTTTCCTAGTGGAATACCCCTACCATAATCTCTTACGGTAACTTTCGAACTTTGAACTGAAACCTCAATTGTCTTTCCTGCACCCATGACAAACTCGTCAATTGAGTTATCAAGAACCTCCTTTAATAATATATAAATACCATCATCAGGTGAGGAACCATCACCTAACTTACCTATATACATTCCAGGTCGCATCCGGATATGCTCTTTCCAGTCGAGAGACCTAATATTATCCTCTGTATATTGATTGATTTTAGCCATACTTCTTGAGTATGCTAATATAATGTATCAACTAAAAAAAATAAATGTTGAATTAACAAAGTAATTAACAAAATATCAAGAGGGCGAGTGATATGCTATATGTTGAACAAAAAATGAATAATATCTCCGTTTTTGACAATGTAATCTTTGCCTTCAACTCTCATTTTTCCCGCCTCCTTAACCTTTGCTTCAGTTTTGAAATTAATATAGTCATCATAGCTAATCACTTCAGCTTTAATAAACCCCTTTTCAAAATCACTATGAATTACACCAGCAGCCTGTGGTGCTGTTGCCTTTTTCGGAATAGTCCACGCACGAACCTCTTTGGGACCTGCGGTAAAATAAGTTTGCAAATTAAGTAGATCATAGGTTGCATTAATTAATTTTGAGGAGCCTGGAATATCTAAGCCTAAATCGTCTAAAAACATCCGCCTTTCTTCATAATTATCAAGCTCATTAATTTCAGATTCAATTCCAGCAGCAAGTATAATTAAATTAGCCTCCTCTTTGGAGATTAATGATTTTACTGAATCTACATGTTCATTAGATGTATTTATGCAATTTTCATCAACATTACATACATATAATACTGGTTTTGAAGTAATTAACTGTAAAGGTCTTAAATATCGGTGGATGTCTGCTGAATCTAGATTGATAGATCTAATATTACTCGATGACTCTACATGAGCGATTGCCAGTTCCAGAATTTCTTTTTCACGAATGGCATCTTTATCACCTGATTTTGCAGTACGATTAACCTTTTCAATTCGATTAGTTAAACTTTCTAAATCCTTAAGTTGCAATTCTATATCTATAATTTCCTTATCTCTAACAGGATCAACAGAACCATCAACATGGCTAATGTTATCGTTATCAAAACATCTTAATACATGGATAATTGCATCTGTTTCTCTAATATTGGCTAAAAATTTATTGCCCAAGCCCTCACCTTTACTAGCGCCTTTAACAAGGCCGGCAATATCAACAATTTCAACGGTTGCAGGAATAACCTTTTCCGGTTTAACAATTTCCTCTAAGTTAACCAGCCTATTATCTGGAACATTGATAATGCTATGATTTGGTTCGATTGTACAAAAAGGGAAATTGGCACTCTGAGCTTTGGTATTTGACAAACAATTAAATAAAGTTGATTTTCCAACATTTGGCAAACCTACGATTCCTGCTTTCATTTATTTAGGCATTAATTTCAGTACCATGCATCAATTTTTGTTTCTCTAAAAGTAAAGATTCAGATTCAATATTATTTAGGTCAGGGATGCAGCAATCAACAGGGCAAACAGCAGCACATTGAGGTTCTTCATGAAAGCCTTTACATTCTGTACATTTATCTGGGACAATATAATAAAACTCGTCGTTAACAGCGTTTTGTGGTACTTCAGCACTAATGATTTTACCGTCAAGAAGATTCACTTGACCAACCAGACTAGTGCCATCAGAATATTTCCAATTTACTGCTGCTTCATATATAGCAGTATTAGGACACTCCGGCTCACAAGCCCCACAATTAATACATTCATCTGTAATTATTATCGCCATAATAATTTTATAATATTACTTAAATTTGAAGCAAAATTAGCGCCAAAAAATTAAAATCAAAATTATCAATAGAGAATTAGGATACCGAATTAATTATTTATCCAGTTTTGGAGAATATCTAAGAACTTACTTTCAAGAAGGAAATCATAGTAAAGACCATAAGTTAAGACATGCTATTAAGGAAGCTGAAAATCACAATAGTTGGTTTTCAAAAAAAAACATTAATAATGCTCTAAAATATTGGATGTGTGAACTAGAAAGTAAAAATTTACGCAATTGGATTTCAAAATATAATATTCAAAATGAAATTTCTAAGGTTGCTATAATTATGGCTGGAAATTTTCCACTTGCAGGTCTACACGATCTAATTTGCGTTATTATGTCAGGAAATCAAGTAATTATTAAGCCCGCAAGTGATGATAAAATATTAATTAATTTTTTTGTTGAATTTCTACATGAAAAATTTCCCGACACTAAACATCTTATAAAAATCTCAAATGATAAACTTGGTGATTTTGATAAAGTAATCGCAACTGGATCTAATAATACTTTTAACTACTTTGAATATTATTTTAGAAATAAAAGTACATTACTTAGGAAAAATAGGACCTCAGTAGCTATTATTTCCGGCAATGAAAGTCAAACTGATTTAGAGCTACTCTCAGATGATATTTTCATGTATTTTGGATTGGGATGCAGAAATGTTTCCAAACTATTTATCCCTGAAGGTTATGATTTAAACATACTAAAAGAAAAATTTAAAAAATATAATCACATTGTTAATCATAACAAATTTTACAATAATTACAATTATCAAAAAACAATAAACACTATGAATGGTGAATTATTTATTGATGGTGAATATTTTTTGATGAAACAATCCAAAGAATTTGCACCACCAATCTCAGTGATATATTATGATTTTTACAATGAAATATTAGAAGTGCAAGAGGCTTTAAAAGAGAATAAAAATCAGATTCAGTGTATTGTTACCAGTTTACAAATTGAAAATTCGATAAAATTTGGAGAAGCACAAAAACCAAAATTATATCAATATGCGGACGACATTGATACTTTGGACTTTCTGTTAACAAGTAGTTGACAACATTTTACAAATTAATAAGGGATTTAGCCAACTAAATATCGAAATTTGCTTTTCAATTTCTTTTATGAAAATACATAACTTTTGTGCTGGACCTTCGATTTTACCTGCTGAGGTATTTGAACAAGCCTCAAATGCAGTGATTGATTTAAATGGCTCAGGATTATCACTGCTAGAGATTTCTCATCGAAGTCATGCATTTATCGAAATTATGGACGAGGCCAGAGATTTATCATTAGAATTGCTAGGCCTTAGTGGAAAAGACTATACTGCACTATTTCTTCAAGGTGGTGCAAGTTCTCAATTTTTAATGGTTGCCTATAATTTCTTGAAAAATGAAGCAGCTTATTTAAACACTGGGACTTGGAGTAAAAAAGCTATTAAAGAGGCAAAAATATTTGGTGATGTTAAAGTTGTGGGCAGTTCTGAAAATGAAAATTTCAATCATATTCCCGAGTACGATATTAGTGAAAAATTTGACTACTTTCACTGCACTTCTAATAATACAATTTTTGGCACACAAATTAATTCATTTCCCTCCACAGACACACCAGTTTTTTGTGACATGAGTAGTGATATATTTTCACGTGTACTAGATTTTAAAAAATTTGATATAATATACGCAGGTGCTCAAAAAAACTTAGGACCCGCTGGAACAACACTTGTCGTGATAAAAAATGATTTGCTTGAAAACATAAATGAAAATGTTCCATCCATGATGAATTATAAAGTTCATGCTGAAAAAAGCAGTATGTTTAACACCCCTCCAGTCTTTGCAATTTATGTGTCGTTACTTAATATGAGATGGATCAAAAAAATTGGAGGTGTTTCTGCAATTGAGGAAATGAACAGAAAAAAATCTGATATGATATACTCTGAGATTGATTTGAATCCCCTATTCAAGGGTCACGCGAAAAAGATTGATAGGTCAATGATGAATGCTACATTTAATTTATGTGATGATAATTTTAAAGAAAGTTTTGAATCTATGCTTTCAGAAGCAAGAATAACTGCCTTGGCAGGCCACAGGAGTGTTGGTGGATATAGAGCGTCAATGTATAATGCGATGGGTATCGACAGTGTAAAAGCTCTTGTCGAAGTAATGAGTGAGTTAGAATCAAAAATTTAAAATATGAATGTTTTAGCAAACGACGGAATCAGTCAAGCAGGGGTTGAAAAGCTTAACGCTGCTGGATTTAACACCACCGTTAAATCTATTGACCAAGAAAAAATTATCGGATATATAAATGAAAATAATATTGAAATACTATTGGTTAGAAGTGCTACTAAGGTTAGAAAAGATTTAATTGATAGTTGTAAGTCTTTAAAAATTATTGGCAGAGGCGGTGTAGGAATGGACAACATTGACGTTTCATATGCTAAGGACAAAGGAATCCACGTCATTAATACCCCAGCTGCATCCTCAATTTCAGTTGCAGAATTAGTATTTGCACATTTATTCGGTTGTGTAAGATCACTACATTTATCAAACAGAGAAATGCCATTGGAAGGAGAAAAAGAATTCAAGAAACTAAAAAAAAATTACTCAGCTGGTGTAGAACTTAAAGGTAAAACCCTAGGCATCGTTGGATTTGGAAGAATAGGTCAAGAGGTGGCTAAAATTGGTTTAGGTCTCGGAATGAATGTGATTTATTATGATTTGAACAATAAAAAATCGTTGATTGAAATTGTTTTTTTTGACGGAAGTTCTAAGAATTTTGAATTAACCAGCGTAAGATTTGATGAATTATTACAAAATTCTGATTTTATTTCATTACATGTCCCAGCACAAAAGAGCCACATAATTGGAGAAAAAGAGTTTTCATTGATGAAGAAGGGTGCTGGAATTATAAATGCAGCTCGGGGTGGAGTGATTGATGAAGAAGCTTTAATTAAAAATATTGAAAACAAAAACCTATCTTTTGCTGCACTAGACACATTTGAAAATGAGCCAACGCCCAGTATTAAGGTTTTGATGAATCAGAGTATCTCAATGACTCCTCACATCGGAGCAGCAACCAAAGAAGCACAAAAAAGAATTGGCATTGAACTAGCTGAACAGATTATAAAAATCTACGATTCTTAAAATGTTAGAAAAAATAAAAAAAAGGTGGGGAATCAGCTCTAATTTTCAAATTTTGAAAATTTTTATAGTTTTTGGAATTACGGGTTCAACTGCTGCTTGGGTTTCAGAACCATTATGTAATTTTCTAGGAATTACCGAAAGCAACTTAAACCTTTTAATTTATTGGACTTTTAGAATATTACTAATAACTATAGTGTATCAGTTTATTCTAATTTTTGTAGCATTCATTTTTGGAGAATTAAATTTTTTCTGGAATTTCATTAAAAAGTTTTTAAAAAGATTAGGATTTAAGATTTAATCTTATATCAATTTATCTTTAAAATTTTTATTAAACTTTTCAACTTTTGGTGTTATAATTATATCACAGTATGGCTGATTTTTATTTAGATCATAATAGTTTTTATGATAATTTTCAGCCTCAAAAAACTCAGTAAATTCAATCACCTCGGTAACAATTTTTTCTTCAAATATATTATTCTCTTGCAGTTTTTTGATATATTTTTTAATCATTTGCATCTCGATTAAACTGGAATAAAATACAATAGATCGATAATGCGTTCCAATATCATTCCCTTGTCTATTCAATGTTGTTGGATCATGAGTTTTAAAAAATACTTCAAGAAGTGATTCAAAATCAATTTTTTTGGAGTCATATATAACCTCTATAGTTTCAGCATGCCCTGTTGCACCACTGCAAACCTGCTCGTATGTTGGGTTTTTAATATTTCCACCACAATAACCAGGTTTAACATCTACTACCCCTTTTAATCTCTTGTATATTGCCTCTGTACACCAAAAACAACCACCTGAAAAATATGCTCTGTTGATTGGACTCATAAATTAAATTAATATGTTATTTTTGATTAATGATTTTAGCCAAAAATATACATAAATTTCACGAAAACAATCACATACTTAAAGGAATTGATCTCATTGTCAATTCGGGTGAAATAATCAGCTTAGTTGGTGCCTCTGGAGCCGGTAAAACAACTTTACTACAGATTCTCGGAACTATTGACAACTATGACAAAAAAGACAACTCAGAATTGCTATTAAATAATCTAGATATTAGCACAATGAGCGATATTGAATTAGCAGATTTTAGAAATCAAGAAATAGGATTTATTTTTCAATTTCATCAATTGTTACCTGAGTTTACTGCAATGGAAAATATTTGCATTCCAGCATTTATCAGTAAAACAGCAAAGAAAGTTGCTGAGACAAAAGCAAAAAATCTCATGGATTATCTTGGTATAATTGATAAAATAAACAGTAAACCAAATGAACTTTCGGGTGGGGAAAAACAAAGAGTAGCTGTAGCACGAGCCCTTATTAATGAACCAAGTATAATTCTTGCAGATGAACCTTCAGGAAATCTTGATGCTAAATCTTCTAACAATCTACATGATCTATTCATGGACCTGAGAAAAGATTTTGACTACACTTTTATTATTGCAACCCACGACTTGTCTCTTGCAAAAAAATCTGACAGAGTTTTAGAAATAATTGACGGTAAAATTAAATAATCAAAAATTTGAAAATAAAAGAATTTTTAAATTTAAAAGCAGAAGAGTATAACAACATAAATTTTATTAAAGATGACCCTATTCAAATAGCTCATCTTTACAAAAAAAAAGAAGATATTGAGATTTCAGGATTTCTAACATCAACAATTGCTTGGGGTAACAGAAAATCTATTATCAATAGTTCAATTAAAATGATGAAATTAATGGATGATGACCCTCATAATTTTATAATGCATCATACAGAAAAAGATCTTAAAAGTCTATTAAAATTCGTTCACAGAACCTTCAATGGTTATGACTTGATTCAGTTTTTGATAAGTCTAAGACATATCTACAAAAATTACGGAGGATTAGAAACTATTTTTGCTCAAAATATAAAAAATCAAAGTATGCATAATTCCATTCATGAATTTAAAAAGATTTTTTTTGAGATTGAACACACTGAAAGAACAAAAAAACATATATCCGACCCCTTCAAGGGCTCTGCATCTAAGAGAATTAATATGTTTTTAAGATGGATGGTTAGAAAAGATAGTAAAGGTGTTGATTTTGGAATATGGAAATCTATAGACCAAAAAAACTTATCATGTCCACTAGACATACACTCTGGAAATGTTGCAAGAAAATTAGGATTAATCAAAAGAAAACAGAATGATCACAAAGCTGTGATTGAATTAGATTCAATTCTAAGATCTTTTGACGCAAATGACCCAGTAAAATATGATTTTGCACTTTTTGGATTAGGGGTATTCGAAAAATATTAACTTTTAATTTTTAAATTAGAGTCAATAATTCTTATAAAATGAAAAAAATTCTACTGATTTTTCTGCTAAATACTTCAATGATATTTTCACAAAATATTCATGTACCAATAGATACAATTGTTAAAACTAACCATGAAACAATCATAAAAGGGGAAAAAATTAAATATACCGCTGAAACAGGAATGCAACCTGTTTGGGATAAAGATGGGAATCCGATTGCAAGTTTATTTTACACATATTATAAACGAAATTTACCTAAGGATTCAGAAAAAAAAGAGTCACATAGGCCAATTATTATTTCATTTAACGGTGGTCCCGGCTCTGGATCACTTTGGATGCACATAGGATACACAGGTCCTAGAGTTTTAAAAATCGATGATGAGGGCTTCCCTATCCAACCATACGGTATGAAGACCAATCCATATTCAATACTTGATACAGCTGATATAGTATTTGTTTGTCCCGTCAACACAGGTTACTCAAGAATGATTCCTGATAAAAATGGTGATTTACCGGACAGAAAAAAGTTTTTTGGTATAAATGCAGACATTAAATACTTAGCAACTTGGATAAATACATTTATTACAAGGAAAAATAGATGGGAATCACCCAAATACATTATTGGAGAAAGCTACGGTGGCACCAGAGTGATGGGACTTTCACATGAACTACAAAATAGCCAATGGATGTATTTAAACGGAGTTATTTTGGTCTCTCCCGCAGACTATAAGTTACTTGAGTTTGACGATGGTCAAGAGGATGCTATTGATTCATCGCTTCACCTACCATATTACGCGGCCACCGCATGGTATCACCAAATGCTGGATAAAGAAATACAATCAATCGATCTTCTTGAGTTTCTTCCAAAAGTTGAAGAATTTACCATAAATAAACTTATTCCAGCAATTGCCAAAGGTGGATTTATAAGTGATATAGAAAGGAATGAAATCGCGGAAAAATACTCATATTATTCAGGATTAGATAAGGATTTTATTCTTGATTATAATCTTGATATACCAAATTATGCTTTCTGGAAAGAGCTTTTAAGAAAAAGTGATGGTTTAACAATAGGAAGATTAGATTCAAGGTACAGAGGAATAGATAGAACAAATGCTGGCTCTCGACCCGATACAAACATTGAACTTAATTCTTGGAATCACTCTTTTACTCCTGCAATAAATCATTATGTTAGAAATGAATTAAAGTTTGAAACGGATATTAAATATAATGTATTTGGTCCAGTACATCCCTGGAATAAAGAAAATGATAATACCCGTAAAAATCTAAGAAAAGCTATGGCTCAAAACCCATTTCTGAAAGTATTTATTCAATCGGGATATTATGATGGTGCCACAAATTACTTTCAAGCAAAATATACCATGTGGCAAGTTGACCCTAGTGGTAAAATGAAAGATAGATTTTACTTTGAAGGTTATCGCAGTGGTCATATGATGTATTTAAGAAATGAGGATTTAAAAAAATCTAATGACGATTTAAGAGAATTTATTAAAAATTCATCGACCAATGGAATGCCAGCAAAATATTAAAAGTTGATACTTTAATTTTTATTATTTTTGTTCAAATTTTCTTAATGAATTCACTAATAAAATCAGCTACAATTATTGACAAAAACAGTGAATTTCATAATAAAACAGTCGATATATTAATCAGAAATGGTATAATCTCAGATATCTCTGAAGATATAAAAAATCCCAAGAACTTTCTTGAAATTAGATTTCCTAACCTACATGTTTCTAACGGCTGGTTTGATTACAGTGTTTGTACGGGTGAACCAGGATATGAGGAAAGGGATAATCTTTTGAACACTTTAACGCTCGCTTCTAAGTCTGGATTTACATCTGTCGGATTACAGCCAAATACTTTTCCAGTCACTGAAAAAAGTACTGAAATTGAATATTTGAAAGCTGTAGCAAAAAATTCTAATGTTAATATTTATCCAATAGGAGCTTTAACTAAGAATTCTGATGGAAATGAATTGGCTGAACTTTTTGAAATGAAAAATTCTGGTGCAATAGGATTTGGGGACTATAAAAAATCAATTGTAAATGCGAATGTTTTGAAGTTGGCACTATTATATTCAAAAGATTATAATATACCTATTTTTTCTTTTCCGCTAAATAGAGAAATATCAAATAATGGGGTTATGAATGAGGGCAAAACTAGCACATCATTAGGGCTAAAGGGTATTCCAGGCATGTCTGAAGAAATTCAAATAATGAGAGATATAAGAATTCTTGAATATACTGGTGGTAACTTACATATCCCTTATATATCCACAAGAAAATCGCTTGAATTAATTAAAAAAGCAAAAAATAAAGGACTAAATATTTCATGTAGTACATGTGTACACAATTTATTTTTCAATGACACTCATCTTGGTGATTTTAATACCAAGTTTAAAGTACTTCCCCCATTGAGAACTCAAGATGATATCGATCAACTAATTTCTGGTGTCAAAGATGGGTCAATTGATATGGTAACCAGTGATCATAATCCTTTGGATATAGAATTAAAAAACGTTGAATTTGATAAAGCTGAATTTGGTACCATTGGTTTAGAATCTCTTTTTGGTGCGCTCAATAGAATATTTCCCATAAAAACCACAATAAATATTTTGACAAGAGGGAAAAAAGTATTCGGAATCGAGGAAACAGAAATAAAAATTGGAACCCAGGCTGATTTTAGTTTATTCAATCCAATTAACAGCTTTGTTTTCAGTGATGATAATGTCTTGTCTATGTCTAAAAACTCAATCTTTATAGGGTCATCTTTAAAAGGAAAAGTTTATGGTACAATTTCAAGTGGAAAAATGACATTAAATGAATAATTTTTCATTTGATTACTCAGTAAAAAATCCGCAACCTTCAAAAAAAGATAACAAGGTTATTATTATGTTTCATGGGTATGGAAGTAATAAAGATGATTTGTTTTCATTTGCAAAATTTATGAACCCGGATTTTTTAATTATTTCAATACAGGCACCCATAAAGCTGGATAACCATTCGCATTGTTGGTGGCCTCTTCATTACAATGATAACATGCAATTAAAAATGGATACTAAACTAGCTAAACAGTCCGTTAAGGAATTAAATAAGTTTATTTGTGAAGATTTGGCTAGGAAGTATAGTTTTAGCTTAAATCAGGTCTATTTACTTGGTTTTAGTCAAGGTTGTATGATTTCTTATGCCTTATCAATTAATTATCCTGAAAATTATAAAAAAGCAGTTGGATTAAGTGGTAAAATCCCCTACGAAATTATAGAATTTGACGTAGAATTTGATTACAGTAATCATAGTTTCTTTTGCTCACACGGGATTAATGATCTGGTCATTCCTATAGAAATTGGCAGAGAATCTAGTGAATGGTTTAATGAAAAAAAAATAAAACATGAGTACCTTGAGTTTGAGTCCGCACATGGTATTAATTCAGACAATTTTACTAAAATGAATCTATGGTTATCAAAAAATTAATTGCATTCAACCTCAAGACCGTCATAAGCTAAAAAAACATTATCAGGTAATTTTTTTTGAACCTCTTCATGAAAACCCAATTTATGGCTGATATGTGTCAAATATGCCCTTCTGGGTTTTATTGTAGAGATTACAGCTAATGCATCGCTTAAGTTCAAATGTGAATAATGCTCCTCCATTCTCAAAGCGTTTATGACCAAAACATCTAAATTATTTAATTTTTCATATTCACTTTCCGGAATTGTCTTTACATCTGTGAAGTAAGCTGTATTATCGATTCTAAAGCCATAAATAGGAAGACTACCATGAAAAGCGTTAAGTACTATCACCTCACTTTCATAAAACTCAAAGTTTTCATTAATTTCATGTATTGTAACCCTAGGGGTACCCGGGATATTGCCATCTGTTCTAAAGATGTAGTCAAACCTATTTTTTAATGCCTTTATCACACGTTCACCTGCATAAATAGGTATATTGCCCTGACGAAAATAAAATGGTCTGATATCGTCTAAACCTGAAACATGATCATTGTGCTCATGAGTAAAAAATATAGCATCTACTCTATCGCATCCCGAATTTATCATTTGGGCTCTAAAGTCAGGTCCGCAATCTATAACAATATTTTTATTTTTATGATGAATTAACGCTGATGTCCTTAGCCTTTTGTCTTTTCGATCTTCACTCAAACAAACAGGGTGAGTACTACCTATAACTGGAATACCTTGAGAAGTACCTGTACCTAAAAATGTAATTTTCATGCTCAAATTAAATCAAAAATACACTATTTTTTTTCATCGAGTTATAGTTATTTAATACATTTGTTAAAGAAAAACTAACCTATGAACGAGGTAACTCTAAATGGTGATTCTCACCTAGAAGCTATACCTACAATAAAGCAAAAAGCTTTAAAAATCAACCTAAACGAAAATATTTACGGGACTTTCGCTGAAATTGGTGCTGGGCAAGAAACTGCTAGACAGTTTTTCAGGGTTGGAGGTGCCTCCGGAACTATTGCTAAAGCCATGTCAGCTTATGATAAAAGTTTCAGTGATGATATTTATGGAATTGAAGATGATCAAAGATACGTAACACAAAATCGTCTTACAAAGATGCTCAAACATGAAACATCTTTAATTGAAAAGAGAATCAAAAGGAAAGATCAGCCCAATAAAATGTTTTTTTGTTATGCTAACACCGTAGCTACAATTGATTTTGCAAAAAAATACAATGGTCACGGATGGGTTGGAATTAGGTTTCAGATTGACCCTAGGCAAAAGTATAATGAAATTATTCTTCACGTTAGATTTAAAGAAAACACTGCAACTCAACAACAAGAAACTTTAGGAGTGCTTGGAACCAATCTTATTTACAGTGCTTTTTATCATTATAATCAACCAAAAAATATTATAAGATACCTATACGACCATTTAAGCAGTGACCAGATAGAAATTGACACTGTTAACTTTTCTGGACCAGTATTCAAGGAAGTTGATAACCGAATATTAAGTCTTGAATTAGTCAAAAACGGTATGACTGACGCTGTAATGTTTGGTCCTGATGGTAATAATTTATTACCAGCTGCTGCATTGTATAAAAAAAATATATTAGCACTACGCGGAAGATTTAGACCTGTTACCAAGGTCAACGAAGAAATGTATTTAAATTCTTTGGAAATGTTTTTAAATGAGCGGCACGTAGACAAAAAAGACACGATAGTCATATTTGAAATTACAATGGTTGACTTAGCAACAGATGGAGAAATTGACGAGAAAGACTTTATGGATAGAGCCAAGCTTTTAGGCTCATTGGGAGAAACTGTTTTAATTACAAATTTTAAAGAATATTATAAGTTGGTAGAATACTTTTCTTTATACACCAAAAAGAAAATAGGATTAACTATGGGAGTAAATAACTTGGTTAGAATTTTTGACCCAAAATACTATACTCATCTTAGCGGTGGTATTTTAGAAGCATTCGGGAAATTATTTTTCAAAAACATGAAAATTTTCCTATATCCCGTACTCAATGATAAATCTGAAATTGTAAATAGTGATAATGTCAAGGTACATCCTAGAATGAAGGAGCTCTATAAATTTTTAAAATTTAATGGTAAAGTTGTAGATCTAGAGAAATACAACACAAAATCCCTTACTATTTATTCTCATGAGGTTTTAGCAAAAATTAAAAAAAATACCAAAGGATGGGAGAATTTACTACCCAAAGCTGTAGCAGCTAAAATCAAAAAATTTAATTTTTTCGACTATAAAAAATAGAACTACTTTTCCAGAATCTGAGCTGTATGCTCTTTAGTTTTTACCTTTTCAATTATTTGTTCAATTTTTCCAGATTCATTTATAATAATTGTTTTTCTAATAATTCCCATGTATTCCTTGCCGTACATTTTTTTTTGACCCCATGCACCATAAGATGAAATTACTTTTTTATCCTCGTCACACAGTAAACTATAATTAAAACTGAATTTATCACTAAAATTTTTCTGAGCTTTCTCACTATCAGCCGAAACACCTATAATTTCATAACCCTCAGACTTAAATCTGCTATAATTATCGTTTAAATTACATGCCTCAGCAGTACAACCTGGGGTATTTGCTTTTGGATAGAAAAAGAGAACAATTTTCTTACCTAGAAAATCAGATAAATTTATTATCTCACCATTTTGATTTTTGCAACTAAATTCTGGTGCATTATCACCAATTTTTAAAACATTCATAATTATTATATTTGAATGTAAAAATAATACAAATTGAATAAAAAAAATAAGGTTGAATACTTAATAAAAGAGCTTGATAATTTATTCCCTGAGGTTCCTGTTCCATTAGACCACAAAGATCCATATACCCTACTAATTGCCGTTTTATTATCTGCCCAATGTACAGATGAAAGAGTTAATCAAATTACCCCAAAATTATTCAAAAGAGCCGACAATCCATTCGATATGATAAATTTATCAGTTGAAGAAATTAAAGAAATTATAAGACCCTGTGGCCTGTCACCTATGAAAAGTAAGGGTATATATGGATTAAGTAAAATCATTATTGAGAAACACAATGGTCTTGTTCCTAAAACCTTTGAGTTTTTAGAAGAATTACCAGGTGTTGGGCACAAAACTGCTAGTGTTGTTATGTCTCAGGCTTTTGGATTTCCTGCTTTCCCTGTTGATACACATATTCATAGATTAATGTATAGATGGGGACTGAGTAATGGAAAAAATGTAAAACAAACCGAAAAAGATGCAAAGAGGCTCTTTCCTTCAGAAAATTGGAACAAGCTACACCTGCAAATTATATACTATGCAAGGAAATATTCACCAGCTAGAGGGTGGAATATTAACAATGATATCATCACTTTAAAAATCGGAAGAAAATCTATTTTAAATAAATTAATTTAAATCTAATAATAAATTACCCATACTTGTTCTTTGAGCTTTTATAGACTTAGAATAACTTAAGATAAAATTAATAGTTTTTCTTTTTGGCTCAAGAGATATTTTCTCTTGAAAAAAGTAGTTTTTTTCCATTCATTTTTTTTGATAGAACGAAAAAAAAAATAGAATATTATATCAATTGGTTAAAATTATATTTTTCTTCTTAATAATATTTCTTAGATTGATTAATGCGTATCTCATTCTCCCAAGAGATGTATTAATACTAACCCCAGTTTTTTCAGAAATTTCTTTAAAACTTAAATCGTTGTAGTATCTGTATATCAATACTTCTTTTTGATCATCTGGCAATAATTCGATTATCTTTTTAACCTCTCCAAGAATTTGATCTTTAATCATTTTATTTTCAATATCGATATCCGTGTTTTTTAAAACTGAAAAAATATCAAAATCATGCGAATTTTCAAATTTTGGTATTCTTGAACTTTTTCTGAAGTGATCTATAACTAAATTATGAGCAATTCTCATTACCCAAGATATAAATTTACCTTCTTCATTATAGTTGCCTAATTTTAAAGTTCTTATCACCTTAATGAAAGTGTCTTGAAATATATCCTCCGTTAAATCCCTGTCATAGACTTTAGAATAAATAAATGAGTAAATTCTTTGTTTATGACGATTAATAAGAATCTCTAGCGATTTTTCATGCCCAGAAATATATTTTGAAACTAAAACGGAATCTGCAATTAATGGTTTTTTCATAACATTACTTATTAATTAAAACTGAGTTTTATTAAGATTTTTAAAGTAATGTTATTCTATAGGCATAAATTTATAAGTCAAATATACATTTTAATTTAATATTATTCAAAAGTGTTTATTTTTCTTCTTATTGATCGAGAAGTTTAGCACTATATTTGTTACTTAAAATCAAATGGGTTTAACAAAGAAGAAGAACAAAACAAATTCAATTAAGATTAGAGGTGCAAAAATGCATAATCTTAAAAATATTGATTTAGAAATTCCAAAAAAAGAATTCATTGTCATTACAGGTGTTTCAGGAAGTGGGAAATCCTCTCTTGCATTTGATACAATTTACGCTGAAGGGCAAAGAAGATATGTTGAAAGCCTGTCCAGTTATGCACGGCAATTTTTGGATAGAATTGAAAAGCCCAAAATAGATAAGATTACGGGACTAAGCCCAGCCATAGCACTGGAACAAAAAATTTCTTCATCTAATCCCAGATCCACAGTCGGAACTAAAACAGAAGTCTATGACTATTTGAAGCTATTATTCTCCAGATTTGGAAAAATTTTTTCGCCTGTTTCAGGAAAGGAAGTGAAAAAAGATAAAATTTCTGAAATCATTGATGGAATAAAAAAACAGTCTACAGGAGATAAAATTCTAATCCTCTCAGAGTTAAAAAATATTGATAAAAGTAATTTCCAACAAAAAGTTAAATCATTAATTAGTCAAAACTACAACAGACTATTGCTCGACAATAAAGTAATAAAGTTGAATGATATCAAGAGTAATATGGTTTTTAAGAAAAGTGAGGTTTTTCTTGTCATAGACAGGGTAGTATGTAATGATTCAGAAGAACTTTTAAAAAGAGTAGCTGATTCAATTGAAACTGCCATTTTTGAAGGAGAAGGAAAGTGTATTGTAAAAAACTTAACAAATTCAGAATTAAAGAAATACAGCACAATTCTAGAAGCGGACGGAATAAGATTTACAAATCCTGATACAAATTTTTTTAGTTTTAATAATCC
The DNA here is from genome assembly GCA_902626585.1 of uncultured Bacteroidota bacterium. Taxonomy (GTDB): domain Bacteria; phylum Bacteroidota; class Bacteroidia; order Flavobacteriales; family Flavobacteriaceae; genus MED-G13. Next base: position 49,553 of record CACOGA010000008.1, on the reverse strand, counting down.
TCACGGGGCTTGTAAAAAATGTGAAGGCTACGGAGATATCGTTGGTATTGATGAAAAACTTGTTATTCCTGATACCTCACTTTCTGTATTTGATAATGCAGTTTATCCATGGAGAGGACAAAAATTAAAAAAATATAAATCTTTATTTATTAAAAATTCGCAGGAATATGACTTTCCTATTCACAAACCTTATCATGAACTCTCAGAAAAGCACAAAAAATTGCTATGGGATGGTGATAAAAATGTAATTGGAATCAATAATTTCTTTCAAAAACTAGAGGCAAAACTATATAAAATTCAAAATAGGGTACTACTTTCAAGATATAGAGGTAAAACAATATGTAATTCCTGTAATGGTAACAGATTAAAAAAAGAAGCGGGTTATGTTAGAATAAATGATAAAAATATATTTGACTTAATTAATATGCCTCTGGAAAACCTAGAACATTTTTTTGATACTTTAAAAATTAATAATAGAATTACAAATGAACTAAAAGAAAGAGTGAAATGTTTAAATGATCTGGGGTTAGGCTATTTAACACTGAATAGAAAATCAAGTACTCTTTCAGGTGGTGAAAGTCAAAGGATTAATTTAGCCACCTGTATAGGGAGTAATTTGACAGGTTCTCTTTACGTACTTGATGAACCTAGTATTGGTCTACATTCGCATGATACAAAGCAACTAATTAAGATTATTAAAAAATTAAAAGATTTAGGTAATACTGTTTTAGTTGTTGAACATGATGATGAAATCATTAAGTCAGCTGATCATATAATCGATATTGGACCATACGCCGGAACCAATGGTGGTCAAATTGTGACACAGGGTAATTTTAAAAATATAATAAAATCTGATTCATTAACCTCTAAATATTTAAATGGGAAATTACAGGTTGAAAAAAATACAAAAAAACGTGATTCAAAATTTAAAATTTGTATTCAAGGATGCAGAGAAAATAATCTAAAAAATATTACTGTTGAATTTCCCTTAAATAAGCTTGTTACCATTTCTGGTGTTTCAGGTTCAGGAAAAAGCACTCTGATTAATAAAATTTTATACCCATCTGTATTAAATTATCTAAATGATTACTCTGTAAAACCTGGCGAATTTGATAAGTTATCAGGTGATTTAGATCAGATTAGTTATGTTCAATATATTAGTCAAAAGGCAATCGGAAAATCATCAAGATCCAATCCTGTTACATACATAAAAGCATATGATGATATCAGAAAGTTATATGCTTCATTAAGAGAAAGTAAAATAAGGGGATATAAACCAAAACACTTTTCTTTTAACGTTGATGGAGGAAGATGTGAAACCTGTAAAGGAGAGGGTGTCAATACCATTGAAATGCAATTTATGCCAGACGTAAACTTAACATGTGAAAGTTGTAATGGGAAAAGATTTAAAAATGAAATATTAGAAGTTCAAATTAATGGTAAAAATATTTCGGATATTTTAGATTTGACCGTTGATGATGCAATTATTTTTTTTAACGAGTTAGAGGAAGAGAAAATTTCTGAAAAATTAAAAGTTTTACAAAAAGTAGGTCTCGGGTACATTAAACTTGGACAAAGTTCCTCAACCCTCTCTGGTGGTGAAGCACAAAGAGTGAAATTAGCCTATTTTTTAAGCATAAAAACAAAATCCCAAAATGGTCTATTTTTATTTGATGAGCCTACCACGGGATTACATTTTGACGACATAAATAAGCTTTTAAAATCTATCAACCAATTAATCGATAATGGTAATTCTGTCATCATTATTGAACACAATCTAGAAGTAATTAAGGCATCTAATTATGTAATTGACTTAGGACCATATGGTGGCAACAAAGGGGGTGAAGTTGTTTTTCAAGGAGATTTTAAAAACTTTACAAAAGAAAAAACATTAACGGCAATCAGTTTGAAAAAATCAATAAGTTAAAAGTTTGGCACGCCGTTTGTTTTAATAGAATTGGTTAGTTTAATTTATTGAATAGTTAGTTTAAGCCCTGTATCTTTCCTATATTACAGGGCTTTACTTTTTTTTGCAACTTTACTAATCACCCCCACTAATCTTGAGGTCAAATTTTTTCTATGATAAATTTCAATATTTTTTCTGTTGTTTTTATCGCTTAAATTGTGTTTGTAATTTTCATATAATTTTTCTAGATGAAATTTCAATGAGTTATAATCTTTATAGTTAAAAAACTTTCCAGAGGATGTTTTCGATAAAATATCTTTTACATCTGATTTTTCTGGTCCAATCGAAACGATGGGTCTGTTTGAATTTAAATAATCAAATAGTTTTGCAGGAATAGCATATGAGGAACCATCATCATCAACTTCCAATATTAGTAGAACTTGACTTGAAGACATAAGTTTGATTGACTTTTTGTGTTCCAAATAATCATGAAATTTAATACATTCATTAAATTCTCTTGAGCTTAGTTGTTTTTTTATTTTTTTACTATTGTTTCCGATTAAGTTGATTTGTAAGTCTTTTTTGAATCCATCAATATCTTTCGATAACTCATCAATTATATCCCACAGAAAATCTGGGTTTCTTTCGTCGTACAGAGAACCAATGTGAGAAATTGAAAACTTTTCATCTAATTTCACATCTTGCAATTTGTAATCATATCCATTTGTTATCTCATATACATTTTGATTGATTTCAGAATACAAATTTTTTAGCCTATTTGATGTTACTATCACAGCATCCGAATTACATAGTACTTTATCACGTAGTTTTCGGTGAGATTCTTTGACAAAAGGCAAGAGATGAAATCTATTTAAGTAATTTAAATGTAGCCAAGGATCTCTAAAATCTGAAATCCATTTAATATTTAGTTTTCTCTTAAGTTCGTATCCAATCAAATGTAGACTGTGAGGAGGGCCTGTAGTAATAATTGTATCGATTCTATTTTCTGATAAATAATTCTCTAAAAATTTTACAGAATTTCTTTTCCAAAAAACTTTCATATCAGGGATAAATAAATTACCTCTTAGAAAAAAAATAAACTTTTGTAATAATGATTGATTTTTATTTTTTGATACGTTACCAGACCTAATACTATTCAAAGAGCTAAGATTTGGAAAAAAATTAGAAATCTCAAATATTGGAAATTTAACAATCTCACAATCTTGACTAACCTCATTATTCAAAGATTTGTCATAGATAGGGTAATTTGCATTTTCTGGAACAAATAATACTGGATAAATATTAAACTCTGGTAAATATTTTACAAATTTTAACCAACGCTGTACACCTGGACCCCCAGCCGGTGGCCAATAATAAGAAATTATCAGTATCCTCTTTTTCAATTTTTTCTTATAAGAATTAATATAAAAATTAACATTATAAATCCAAGACTGCTGAATAAGCTTATTTTAGAACTTAACTTTACAACATCAGGGTCAAATATAAATTCAATTTCATGAACTCCTCTAGGCACCTCTAAACCCCTTAGAACATAGTTAAATCTATGATTTGGTGTTTCTTTTCCATTAATGTATGACTTCCAACCTTTTGGGTAGAAAATTTCAGAAAATATTAAAAGGCTTTTATCATCAGTAGAAACATTATACTTTATGAAGTTTGAACCTTTTTCTGAAAGAACAACACTTGAGTTAATATTTTGATAAGTTTTATCGGAAAGTGACTGAGAAATGGAAACGTCCTTAAAATTTAATGAATCAAGGATTTTTATTTCCTGATCATCATTTTTAACATTAATATTTTGCTTCACAAACCAAGCACTTCCAGATGTAAAATCATTTTGATATATTTCTTTTATCCCCTCCTGCTCAAAAATTATATACTTGGTGTTAAGCATGCTGAGTGTATTTAAATGACTCTTATTTAAATAAAACTCCATTAAGTCATTATACCTTCCAAGTTTTGCAGCATGATATCCATTAATTGAATTAAAAAAATAGTTTGGCTTGGTTGTATTATCTGTCAAATCAAGAATTCTGAAATCTGAATCATCTTTAGCTAAAGTTTGATAAACATCATCTGTACGATATGGATTTTCAACAAAAACTGGATCAACAAAATTTTCATCATTTACATAATTTTTTGAAAATGAAATAAGATCGTAACAAATAATAACGCAAAAAGAAATAATTAGCAGTTGCTTACTCAGTTTAGATTTCAGGTAGAATAAAATAATTAAATAAGAGATTAAAATATAAAAGAAAGTACTTTGTAGTTGATTGATAAAAATATTTTTTCTGTCTAAAATCAAAGCTTCGACTACACTCTGATCCATGAGCTGATCGGAAACACCTGTGTATGAAAAATAATCTTTAAATAAAAATAAAGACATTAAAATTGAAATGAATAAAATTACAGTGTAGTTCAATGCCTTTAATTTCAGCTTAAAATCAACATCTTGACTAATTAGTTTAGACATACCTAAAATTGCAAATATTGGAATACATAACTCAAGAATTACCTGGATTGACGAAACAGCTCTAAATTTATTATAAATTGGAAAGTAATCGATAAATAAATCCGTAAGAAAACTAAAGTTTTTTCCAAATGATAATAGTAGAGAAAGAATTATGGATGCCAATAACCAACCTCTATGCTTTCCTCTATATATAAATAACGAAAAAACAAATAAAAAGAATACAACCACACCTAGATATGCAGGAGCCTCAACAAAGGGTTGATCACCCCAGTACGTTGGGCTATTTTTGATAATTTGGCTTGATTCTATTGGACTGTATCCTTTGCTCCTTAAAAGACTATAAAATGAAGATTCTTGATCTAAATTCTCAGAAGATCCTCCACCCATGATTTTTGGTATAAACAAATTCAAACTTTCAAAAATACCATAACTCCACTGAGTAATATATTCACGATTTAAACCAACAGTATCATCTAGTTTTTTAGAGCCATCAGGATTAATTGTTAAAGATGATGCATCACCCCTGGTGGACTCGCCAGAATACTCAATTGTAGCGAGAAGATTTGAAGAATTCAATAATAAAGAAAAAATTAAGGCTGAAAACAAGCTAAAAACTGTTCTTTTTAGATGATTAAAGTCTTTTTCTTTAATACAGTTGATTGTGAACCATATAGCCATAATAATGACTATAAACATCAAATAATAGGTCATTTGGAAATGATTTGATGTAAATTGTAATCCTAAAAAGATTGTTGTCAGAAAAAACCCAAGCAAATACTTCTTCCTCACAACATAAATTATTGATCCTAGAACAAACGGCATGTAAGAAATTGCATGCGCTTTTGCATTATGACCAGCTCCGATTATTATAATTAAATAAGTAGATAGACCAAACGATAAAGCACCTAAAACAGCTAGTCTATATTCAACTTTAAGACTCAGCATTAAAAAATAAAAGCCCAAAAAATATAAAAAAAGATAATCTGCGGGGCGTGGAAGAAATCTAACTAATAAGTCTAATTGTTTAATATAATTGTGGGGATATTTTGCCCCTAATTGGTAAGTAGGCATGCCTGAAAATGCATTATTAATCCAGTATGTCTCTTCATTATTTTTATCCCTAAAATCTATAAGCTCCTTTGCCATTCCATTATATTGAACAATATCATTTTGTAAAATCTTTTGACCTTTTAATAGCGGAGAGAAAAATAGTAGTGATATAATTATAAAAAATATAATCACAGAAAGATGTTTAAAAATATCTGTTTTAGTCAATTTCTTCATAATCCACGTAATCACCAAGTTTATTAGATTTGGATTTGTTTTTTTTTGGCATTTTATCTATCGAAACGTCTCCTTCTTTTTTGTTCAAATCCTCAGCCTTTCTATAGTTTGTATTTTTTTTATAAACTCTAGTGAGTAAATACATATAAATTAATCTGGAAATCAGCCTAAAACCAAAATAAAATAGAATAAGAAAAAAAATAAATTTCATCTCTTTAGTTTAGGCACAAATTTACAATTATAAGAATTGAAAAAAAGTTAATATCTTATTAATTTATTAGATTTATCTTTGTATAATAGATTTTATTGTGAGTAGATTTTTTGTATCCTTTATTATTATTTTTACTTTAAATACTGACTTCAGCTACTCCCAGTACACCGAAATAATTAATTCAAACAGACCAGGAAACTCATCTGGTGCTTTCTCTGTAGGTAAGAATATACTCCAATTAGAAAATGGTTTTTTTTATACCAATGAGCAACATCAATTGTTAAACTATAAAGTGAAGGGCTTTGGGACAGACTTTAAAGTAAGATATGGGTTTTTGTATGAAAAACTAGAGTTAATCATCGATGGAGTTTATCAATCTGATAGGTTTACAGATAATAGATATTCACCTTCAAATAATTTTAACAGAAAAAACTTTAAGAAATTTAAAATTGGAGCTAAGTATCTTATTTATGATCCAAAAAAAGGTCAAGTTGAAAAACCCAACGTTTACAGTTTTTTTGCTGATAAAAAATTTAAATGGAAAAATCTCATCCCTGCAATTTCAGCTTATCTTGGGATGAATTTAGATTCAAGAAATAACCCATATACTAATACGAATGTGAGTGGCATCAATCCATCTGCAGCAATTTTTACACAAAGCAATATCACATACAGGTCTGTTATTACAACAAATTTAATCTTTGAAAGAATTGGCTCGTCACAAAATGATTTCGAATACATCATTTCACTAACCCATGCCTTTAGTGAAAGTATGATTGGATTTATTGAAACCCATGGAATAAAGAGTGATTTTTATGCTGAAAACAAAATGGGTTTCGGAGTCGCATATCTATTTAGTGAAAATCTTCAAATTGATACTGGTATTAGTGTAAACTTTAAAGACACTCCACAAGTATTTAACATAGGCCTAGGCTTGAGCTACAGACTTAATTTAAATCCAATAAAATGATTGATATTATAAAGGTTTCTAACAACTCAGAGTTACGAGAATTTGTTATGTTTCCATTTAAACTATATAAAGGCTCGAAATATTGGGTCCCCCCTATCATTGAACAAGAAATCAATAATTTCAACAAAGATCTTAATCCCAATCTTAAAAATGCTGATGTTGAATTATACATCGCTTCAAAAAATAATGAAATTGTTGGAAGGATAGCGATTATTATTAATTGGTATGAAGTAAACGAACAAAAAAACAGTAAGATAAGATTTGGTTGGTTTGATTTTATAGATGATTTTGAAGTAAGTAAACTACTATTAGATAAAGTTGTAGAATGTGGCAATAATAATAAACTTAAATACATGGAGGGTCCAATGGGCTTTAGCAACTTAGATAAAGTTGGTGTACTTACTAGTGGATTTGAGATAATTGGTACCATGATAACTGCATATAATCACAGTTATTACGTAAATCATTATGAAAAGTTTGGATTATTAACAGAAAAAAACTTTCATGAAAAAACATTTATGTTTAAGGATATAGACACAGCTTACTATGAAAAAATGAGTAGGATAGTAAAAACCAGAAATAAATTAAATGAAATCAATTTTACTTCTACCAAGGAGGTAATGAAAAGAACAAATGACATGTTTGACCTGTTTAACAGGTCTTATGCTAAACTATCTTCGTTTGTTAAAATCAATCAAGAGCAAAAAGAATTCATGAAAGAAAAATACATAAAGTTTATAAACCCAGAGTATATAAAGTTTGTTGAAAATGAAAATAAAGAAATTGTTGCTTTTGCCATTATAATGCCCTCTTTTGCAAAAGCGCTGCAAAAAATGAATGGGAAATTATTTCCATTTGGATTTTTAAATCTACTTTGGGCAAAGAAATTTAATAAAGATGTAACATTGTACCTTATTGGTATTGATCCAAATTATCAGAAGCTAGGTGTTACTGCGATTATATTTAATTCTTTTATTCAAACACTCAAAGGGAAAGGCATACAAGTTTGCAGACGAACTCCTGAGTTAACAGATAATCTTTCAATTGACAAAATCTGGAAGAACTTCAACCCTAAACTAATCAAAACCAGATCAACCTACAGGCTTGATTTTAATTAACCGAGGCTTTCAGAAAGTTTTTTGTAAACCCCTGTAACTAATCTTTCCCTAATGGAAGAAAAAGCCTCCAAGGTTTCCTCAATATCATCAAAGTTGTGTGAAGCAGTCGGAATAAGCCTTAATAATATCAATCCCTTAGGAATCACTGGATATACAACTATTGAGCAAAATATTTTATGATTCTCTCTTAAATCTTTTACCAATGCCATAGCTTCAGGAACTGAACCTTTTAAATAAACTGGAGTCACGCAACTTTGTGTTGTGCCAATATCAAAACCCCTTTCTTTTAATCCAGATTGTAGCTTATTAACATTATCCCAAAGCTTCTGTTTGAATTCTGGTCTTGTCCTTAGCATCTCTAATCTTTTTAAAATACCTTCAACTAATTGCATTTGTAAAGATTTTGCAAATACTTGGGACCGCATATTATATTTTAAAAAATCTATGATTTCCTTATCCGATGCAATAAACGCACCTGTACTGGCTAGTGATTTTGCAAACGTAGCAAAATAAACATCAATTTCATCTTGAACTCCTTGCTCCTCACCTGCTCCGGCACCGGTTTTACCAAGAGTACCAAATCCGTGAGCGTCATCAACAAGCAATCTAAATTTAAATTTTTTCTTGAGCTCAACTATATCCTTTAATCTGCCTTGTTCACCTCTCATCCCAAAAACCCCTTCGGAGATAACCAAAATTCCCCCATTGGTTTCCTCAGCAATTTTAGTTGCTCTTTTTAAATTTTTTTCAAGACTTTCCATATCATTGTGTTGATAGGTAAACCTCTTTCCTAAATGAAGTCTAACACCGTCTATAATACATGCATGAGAATCAATATCGTAAACGATTACGTCATTTTTACTTACCAAAGAATCAATTGTTGATAATATTCCCTGATATCCAAAATTTAGTACATATGCAGCCTCTTTACTAACAAATTCGGCTAGTTGATTTTGAAGCTTTTCATGTAAATCAGTATGACCAGACATTAATCTAGCACCCATTGGGTAAGCAGAACCATACTTTGCAGCAGCATCAGCGTCAACTTTTCTAACCTCAGGATCATTGGCTAAACCCAAGTAATCATTAACACTCCAGGTGATAACTTCCTTACCTTTAAAATTCATTCTGTTTGAAATTGGGCCCTCTAGTTTAGGAAAAGCAAAATATCCTTCAGCGATTTCAGCCCATTTCCCCAATGGTCCCTTGTCCTGTCGCATTCTGTCAAATAAATCTCTCATTATTTTATAATGTATTGTGTATCGTTAGTATTAATTTCATGTTTTGAATCCGAAAAACCCTGATTTTCCATCCAATCATCACTATATATTTTACTTAAATATCTAGATCCATGATCGGGAAAAATCATAACTACCATGTCAGAATTCTTAAATTCTTTTTCATCATTAAGTTGTCTTACAGCCTGAAATGCCGCACCACTTGTGTAACCAGCAAAAATACCCTCAGATTTAACAAGCTGTCTCGCTGCGTGAGCACTATCCTCATCAGAAACCTTCACATATTTATCAATTATTTCAAAATCTGTTACAGAAGGTATAAGGTTCTTCCCTAAGCCTTCAATTCGGTACGGATAAATTTCGTTTTCGTCAAATTCTCCGGTTTCGTGATACTTTTTGAGAACTGAACCGTAAGCATCAACTCCAATAACTTTAACATTTGGGTTTTTTTCCTTCAAATACCTGGCAGTCCCTGAAATTGTACCACCTGTACCACTACAAACTATTAAATGGGTAATATTTCCTTCGGTTTGTTTCCATATCTCTGGTCCTGTTGATGAGTAATGGGCATCAGAATTTAAATCATTGAAGTATTGATTGATATAAATTGATCCCTTGATTTCTTTGTGTAGCCTTTTAGCTACCTCATAATAAGACCTTGGGTCATCAGCAGCAACATTTGCTGGACACACATATACTTTAGCCCCCATTGCCTTTAACATATCTATCTTATCAGTTGATGATTTAGATGACACAGCTAAAATACAATCGTAGCCTTTTATTAATGAAACCATCGCTAGACTGAATCCAGTATTACCTGAAGTTGTTTCAATAATCGTATCACCGGGTTTTAGAATACCCTTTTTTTCAGCATTTTCAACTATGTGTAAAGCAATTCTGTCCTTTGAGGAATGACCAGGGTTAGCTGATTCAAGCTTTGCAAGAAAAGTACCCTCAAAATCCTTGGTCAAATTTTTGATTTTGACCAACGGAGTATTTCCAACTAGCTCCAACAGATTATTAAAAACATTTTTATTTTTTTTCATCAAAAAACTGTAGCTATATAGAACTACAAAAATAAGCGTTTTTAAGCTGAATTTTAAATTATAAGTTATAAGTTATCGACAACCTGTAAAAGACGTTTGTGGTCCTCATCACTGTAATTTAGATGGGTGACAATTCTAATCTTTTTCAAACCCATAGAATACCAATCAAATATAATTTCTTTTTCAGAAAAATGATTAATGATTTTTTGTTTTTCAACAGATTCATTAAGTTCCAAAATTATAATATTTGTTTCTACTTCATTAACACTGTTAATGCAATCTTTGGATGAAAACCTTGATGCTATTTCTTTGGCTTTTTGATGATCAACAGACAATCTTTGTAAATTGTTTTCTAGTGCATACAGGCCTGCGGCTGCCAAGTAACCTACTTGTCTCATGCCTCCACCTAAAATTTTTCTAATCCTCAGTGCTTTATCAATAAATTTTTTCTTACCAACAAGAATAGAACCCACTGGACATCCCAGACCTTTACTTAAACATACAGAAATAGTATCAAAATAATTTCCATACAACTCAGGGTTGTTGTTTTTTGCAACTATTGAATTCCATACTCTGGCCCCATCCATATGCAATCCAAGCTCATTTTCATCACATATTTTTTTTATTTTCTCAAATTGATTAACATCCCAACAATGCCCACCCCCTTTATTAGTAGTATTTTCTAAAGACACTAATTTTGTTAATGGTGCGTGATAAAAATTCTTTGGATTAATAGCGTATTTTAATTCATCTGGATTAAACATGCCTTTGTCTCCTTTAAGAAGCTTGAAAGAAACCCCACTGTTAAAAGAGGCTCCACCACCCTCATAATTATAAACATGGGAATATTCGTGAGCAATGACCTGATCCCCAGGGCTTGTATGAATTTTTAAAGCTGTTTGATTAGCCATAGTTCCAGAAGGGAAAAACATTGCGCTGTCCATTGCAAAAAAATTTGCAATTTTTTCTTCTAACTCTTTTACAGTTGGATCCTCACCATAAACATCGTCTCCAACTTTTGCCTGGAGCATAGTATCAAGCATCTTATCACTTGGTTTTGTTATGGTATCACTTCTTAAGTCAATCATCTAATTGTGAAATTGGTGCAATTGTCAGATCCGATTGGAGAACCATCAGGTATGGTTAATGAATCAATGATTTCATATTCTTGTGGGTCTTCATAAAAACTATTAATCATGTCCAGGTAATATCTATGATATTTTGAAAGATTGTAATTCTTACTTCTTTTTGAAGAAAGCTCAGATGTAATTTTTCTTACAAATTCGTTACTTATACTTTTTACCTGGGAAAAACTACTTGAACTATTTATAACTTTAAAAATACTCTTTAGCAAATTAATGTTAACAATATGTTGAATTTCTTGCAAGTAAGAATAATCTTCATAATTTGTGGAATCATAAGATTTCAAAAGGATTGTTCTTTTAAGGATAAAATCATACAATTCTTTTAGATTGAGATTTGAGTTGTCCAATGAATGTTGTAAAATTAATCGATTTAGTCTTTTAGGTCTAAATATTAGGCTAAAAGTCATATCTGATGATGTTTCTGCAGCAGATAAGGGATCAAATGCAACTCCTAAGTTAGACTTAAATGATTCTCTGGTTCTAGGAAATCCAAATGCCCTAGGCGGAAACAAAATTAATTTTTCCTTAGGAATTGCTAAAAAATTAGGACTTAATGTTTTCATTAATGAATTTAAAGCTTGTATTTGATAGGATCTTTCAACATAATAATAGTCTTGCTGATTATCACCAACTAAGGAATAATTATAATTCATACCACCGATTAACTTAGCAGTGGCTTCTGTTTGATATCTGTGAAAAAAGTACAATGGAACAAAAACGTCCTCCAATACCGAATTTGGTGTGCCTTTTGGAACATTATACTCAGAAAAATTTTCAATTGCCTTTTTTCTGATTTCTATCACATTATCTAGTCCCGAATAAGCGGTTTGTCCGTTATCCCATAAATGAGCATATGCATGAGAGCCGTCGATTGATCGGGCATCATAGTCACTAATAAATCTTAAACCTTCAGAAGTTGAATTCTCCAATATTTTATTTAACTCAAAAGCTTCATTTTGATCTTTTCTAAAATCACTATAGCTGTATGCAACGGTGACCTTATCCCAATCACCTATTCCAGTATCATAAGCATCGTCAAAAACAACTTCATTATCAATTAATTTTACCAATGGATGAGGATAATCCATGACTGAGGCTCTTTCATTGGTACTTGCTGCAAAATTATGAGCAAATCCTATTGTATGTCCTATCTCATGAGCACTCAACTGCCTTATTCTCGCTATGGCTAAGTCCATCATTTTATTATTATTGTTTTTAGTAGCAAATGGTTCTTTGGTCAATGCCTGAGCTATCATGTAATCCTGTCTAATTCTAAGACTACCTAAGCTAACATGACCTTTTATAATTTCACCTGTTCTAGGGTCGACAACACTAGCACCATAACTCCATCCTCTGGTGGATCGATGAACCCACTGAATCACATTATACCTACAATCTAACGGATCTATATCATGAGGAAGAATTTTAATCTGAAAAGCATCTTTAAAGCCGATAGACTCGTATGCCTGATTCCACCATTTACCACCATCTAATAATGCACTCTTCACTGGCTCAGGTGTTCCAGGATCTAAGTAATAGATAATTGGTTCAACCGCCTCAGAAATTTCATGATTAGGGTTTTTCTTTTCTAATCGATGTCTGATTACATATTTTTTTACGATTGGTTCGTCAATTGGAGTAGAATAGTCCATGAATGAAATTGATATTGCACCGCTTCTTGGGTCAAATTTTCTTGGCTGATAGTTATTATCAGGAAGCTTTATAAAAGAATGATGCTGAATTACCGAAACATTGTTTGGATCAGGTGAAACACTTTTTATTAGATTTCCTTTTGCCTCGCCTGAAAAAGTTAATAAAGCTTCAAATTCAACATTTTCAGGAAAAGCTTTTGTGTTGTAAATTTCGATAGCACTTTTAGATTTGTCAATTTTATATGAGCCTTGTTTCAGATCTCTTAGTTTTTTAGCTACCCCATGCCTATCAAACAATAAAAATGGAGTAAAGTCAATTAAAAAACTTTGATCATTTTTTTCAATTATTTCAAATCCAAAAATAACAGATTTTGCAAAGGCTTGTTCAACGCTCTTTTTTTCACTTATATTATCGGTTTGAGCTCTAAAATAAAGGTTTGGTTCTATCAAAAGTATTTTGTTTCCCTTTTTAACAAATTTCACAAGCTTTTCAGAACCTAGTTGACCTCTATCTAAACCAATGTCATTTGAACCAACACCTGACGCTAGAGACCCAATATATAGGAATTCATAATCTAGCTTATCAACTTCAAGAAAAATTTTGCCCTTTGAATCATCATATGAGAAATTAAAAAATCCTTTGAATTGTTCAAGTTCGTTTGAAAAAGAAAATGAAAAGCATAATGAAAGCAGGAAAAATATAAGCTTGAATTTATCTTTAAGCATTGGTTTAAATTTTTATTAAATCTACACAATATAAATTTTTAATAAAAATATTCTCAACTTGTTTAATTAGTATTAATTTTATTGCATGATAACTCTAGAACAAATAGAATCACTTAGAAATCGCCTGGACGCGTTAAGGGGGTATCTTTGACTTTGAAAATAAAAAGTCTACACTAGAAATTGAAGAAAACAAAACACTGAAGCCTGATTTTTGGGATAATTCTTCAAAAGCTCAAATAGTTCTCAAAAAAATTAAATTCCTAAAAAACTGGGTTGACAACATTATTAAATTAAGTGAAAATATTTCTGATTTAGAGATTTTATTAGACTTTAATAAAAATAATGAGTGTAGCGATGAGGAATTGTTAAATCAATATAATTCAGCAGAAGATTTCTTAAAAGAACTTGAATTTAAAACCATGCTATCTGATGAGTCAGATAATATGGATGCGGTACTACAAATTACAGCAGGAGCTGGAGGAACTGAAAGTTGTGATTGGGCGCAAATGTTGATGAGAATGTATACAATGTTTGGAGATAAAAATGGTTTCAAAGTCTCTAAATTAAATGAACAAGATGGTGATTCTGCAGGAATCAAAACGGCAACTTTGAAATTTGAAGGAGAATATGCATTTGGTTGGTTAAAAAGCGAAAATGGTGTACATAGACTGGTCAGAATATCCCCCTTTGATTCCAATGCAAAAAGACATACAAGTTTTGCATCGGTATATGTTTATCCTCTTGTTGATGATTCTATTAATATTGAAATCAATCAGTCTGATATTGAAATTAATACATCAAGATCTAGCGGAGCCGGTGGACAAAGTGTCAATAAAATAGAAACAAAAGTCCAGATCACCCATAAACCAACCGGAATTCAGATAACATGCTCAGAAACTAGATCTCAATTAGATAATAAAATTAGAGCAATGCAAATGCTGAAATCACAACTTTACGAAATTGAAATAAAGAAAAAAAATCAAAAAAGATCGGAAATAGAATCAGAAAAGAAAAAAATTGAATGGGGTAGTCAAATTAGGAATTATGTTCTTCATCCTTACAAACTTGTCAAAGATCTTAGAACAGGAGCAGAGACTGGTAATATTGAATCCGTATTAGACGGAAATATCAATCAATTTTTAAAATCATTTTTAATGTTTAATTCAAAGAAATAATTAAATGAAAATTTATCATAATCCTAGATGCAGAAAATCAAGAGAGGGTATTGAGTATTTGACCCAAAAAAAAGCTTCGTTTGAAATAATTAATTATATGAATGAAGGAATTTCTGAAACCAAAATGAAACAATTGTTGAACAAATTGGGTTTGAAACCATTACAATTGATAAGAAAAAACGAAAAAATTTGGAGGGAAAATTTCAAAGATAAAAATCTTAGTGATGATCAAATTATTCACCTACTTTGTGAAGAGCCAAAACTTATGGAAAGACCAATAATCGAAGCTAAAAATAAAGCTGTCATCGGTAGACCAAAAGAAAATATTGACCGGTTAATTTAAAGTTTCAAGTTTAATTAACCCATTACGGGGAGTTTTACTGGCATGCGTTTTGATTAGTTTGTAATGAAAACAAAAAAACAAACTATGAAAAAGCTGCTTATCGTAACAGTTTTCCTGCTTATTTTCAAATTAAATTATTCACAATCTTACAACAACCAATCAAAAGAGTTTTTCGTATCAGGTATAATTTCTAGTCTTGAAAATGATGAATTACTTGAATACGCAACTATTACCCTGCTAGACACGGCGAATAATAATGTTATCACCGGAGGTATCAGTAATGATTCTGGGAAATTTTCATTTCCAGCCAAAGAAGGAAATTACAATATATTAATCGAATATATCTCCTTCAAAAATGTGACATTAGATGATGTAGCACTAAATGATAATTTAGATCTTGGGGAAATAAAACTTGAACTTGATTTCGAATCTTTAGGTGAAGTCGAAATCATTGCTGAGGAAACAACAGTCGAAATCAAATTAGATAAAAAAATATATACTGTTGGTAAGGATTTGACAGTAAGGGGTGGAACTGGAACAGATGTTTTAGATAACATTCCGTCAGTATCAACTGATATTGATGGAAATATACTACTTAGAGGTAATGATGCAGCTAGAATTTTGATCAACGGTAAGCCATCCAGATTAGTTGGTGTTAACTCATCTTTTCTTAAAGAATTACCAGCTGATGCTATTGAGAAAGTTGAGGTCATAACTTCACCGTCAGCCAGATATGAAGCAGAAGGTAGCGGAGGTATAATTAATATCATCCTCAGAAAGTCAAAAAAACTTGGATTAAATGGCTCACTAAGTGCTAATGTTGGTGAACCAAAATCAAATTCATTATCAACCAACATAAACTACAGAAACGGTGCGATTAATTTCTTTAATTCGTCTAGCATATACGACAGAATTAGGCCAGGGAGTTCAAGCGGAATAACTGAATACTTTAATGGCTCAGAACCAAGCACTTTCTTCAGTGAGGACAGAACCCGTGAAAGAGTTAGTGATGGATATTTTATTAATAATGGTTTCGAATGGTATATTGATGATAAAACTTCACTTTTAGGTTCATTTTTTTACAATAGTTATGGTTCTGATAATTTAGAGTCTAATACAATAAGAGAATTAGATGCTAATTCAAATGTTTTGAACACAATCAATCAAAACGATTTTGAAAATGATATTGACAATAATCGAGAGTATAATTTAAACTTTGAAAGAAAACTTGACGATGAAGGCCAGTTAATAACTGTTGACCTTCAGTATGAAAACTCAAAAGAATGGGAAAATTCATTAATTGACGAAAATGGAATTGTGAACGAAAGTGTCGATGAAAATATACAATCTGAATCTTTTTTAATTCGTTCTGATTTTGTTTTACCAATAGGAGAAAACCGTCAATTTGAAGCTGGAATTCGAATTGAAAGTGAAGATGATGTTACGGATTACAAAGTTTTCGATAATGTAAACAGTGTTTTTGTTGAAGATTTTGACCAAAGTAATTTATTTCAATATAAAGAAAGAATAAGTGCTGCTTATACACAGTATGGAGTTAAAGTTGAAGATAAATATTCTTTTCTTTTGGGGCTCAGGGTTGAGAATACGCTCAAAAATGTGAATCAACTCACAATACAAGATTTTACTAAAATTGATGATACAGGTCTTTTTCCTACCTTCAATTTTGGTTTAGAGATAACTGATGACGAAACACTAACTTTTGGTTATAACAGAAGAATAAGGAGACCCTGGTCAAGGTTTATTAATCCTTTCCCTACAAAAATAAGCCCAATACTTATTTGGCAGGGAAATCCCTACTTAGACCCCACATACTCCAATAATATTGATTTTGGATATGTAAAGAGATATAAATCGTCTTTTACCGTTAATACATCAGCTTATTTCCAAAGATCAACTAATTCTATAAATACCATTATAGAAGAGACTGGAGATTATGCCGAAATTAATGGAGTTAACGTACCAATAGTTGTTAGAACACCTATTAATCTATCTACAAACGAGAGATTTGGTTTTGAATTGAACCTTTCCTACAGAAAAGGAAGAAAGTGGAATATTAATACAAACTTCAATTTGTTCCAGAATAAAGTTGAAGGTACTTATAACGATATTATTTATGATAACGAAAATGTTAGCTGGAGTTTTAGACTGAATAGCAAGCTTACTCTTCCTGGCAAAATTGATTGGCAAACAAGGATGAATATAAGAGGGCCCAATGAAACTGCTGTAAGTAAGAGTGATGGCGACTTTTCGATTGATTTAGCTTTTAGTAAGGAATTGTTTAATGATAACGCTACGTTAACCTTAAATATCAAAGATTTATTGGACCAAAGGGGTTGGAGAAATGAAACTTTTAATGAAAATTTCTACAATGACTTTGAATTTAGGTGGAGCCAGAGATCAGCAACTTTAAATTTTACTTACCGATTTAATCAAAAGAAAAATCAAAACAGAAGACAAATGAGAAGTGGTGGTTATGATGATGGTAGTTTTGGATCTTAAACTACATTTTCTTTTTTCTTTCCTGTATTAGCTCTTCAATTCTTTCTTTTAACGCACCGAAAACCCAATAGGGTATAACAAAAAGAAGCAATACAAAGAATAACCAAAAACCTATAGTTAGTATAGTTAAAAATGCTAAAAAACCTAAATATTGATCAAACTCAAACATAATTTAATCTGTTTTAGCAAATATAATATTTAGATCACTTACATATAATATTTAGTTTAAATAATTTTCAACATTGTTTCTGTGTGAATAGCATAAATGAATCATTTTGCGTTTAGTTACATTTAATGTGTAAATTTGTATTATAATTGCTAACCATGGAATACAGAATCGAAAAAGATACTATAGGCGAAGTTAAGGTACCCGCTGACAAACTTTGGGGTGCTCAAACTGAAAGATCGAGAAATAACTTTAAAATTGGACCTAAGTCATCAATGCCAATAGAAATAATCTACGCATATGCTATTGTTAAAAAAGCAGCTGCCATCACAAATCATTCATGCGGAGTACTTTCAAAAGAAAAAATGGATCTAATTTCCAAAGTTTGTGATGAAATAACCACTGGTAAACATGACGAACAGTTTCCACTAGTGGTATGGCAAACAGGTTCTGGTACTCAAACTAATATGAATGTTAATGAGGTGATATCAAATAGGTGTCAACAATTGATTGGGAGGGACTTAAAAGATGAAAAATATGTTAAAGCCAATGACGATGTAAATAAATCTCAATCCTCTAATGATACATTTCCAACGGCAATGCATATTGCTGCCTATAAGTTGATTTCAACAAAAACCCTTCCCGCTCTCGAGGATTTAAAAAAATCCCTTCACGATAAATCTGAAGAATTTAAAGATGTTGTGAAAATCGGAAGAACACACATGATGGATGCAACTCCTATAACATTAGGTCAAGAATTTTCAGCTTTTAAAAAGCAAATCGAAAATGGTATTATTAGTTTGGAAAGCTCGATGAAATTTATTTTAGAAATTGCTCTTGGAGGTACGGCAGTTGGAACAGGTTTGAATACCCCAGATGGATACTCTGAAAAAGTTGCTAAAATAATTGCTAATGAAACAGGTTATCCATTCGTTACTGCAGAAAATAAGTTTGAGGCATTATCTTCTAATGATTCATTGGTTGATTGTCACAATTCTTTAAAAAAAATTGCTGTTTCAATAAATAAAATATCAAATGATATAAGAATGCTTTCATCAGGACCCAGAAGCGGAATCGGTGAAATAATTTTACCAGCAAATGAACCTGGAAGTTCAATCATGCCTGGTAAAGTTAATCCCACTCAATGTGAAGCAATGTCAATGGTGTGTAGTCAGGTTATTGGAAATGATTCAGCTATTACTTTTTCAGGAACTCAGGGACATTTTCAACTAAATGTTTTTAAACCTGTGATTATTTATAATTTTATTAATTCTTCAATATTAATCGCAGATGCTGTCAATAGTTTCAATTCCAACTGTATTATTGGTATAATTCCAAACTTAAAATCAATAAAGAAAAAATTAGATAACTCATTGATGCTAGTCACTGCATTAAATCCAAAAATTGGATATTACAAGGCTGCTGAGATTGCTAACAATGCTTATAAAAATGATACTACATTGAGGGATGAAGCTATTAAATCAGGGTATCTGACCGCTGAAGAGTACGACCAATTAGTCGATCCAAGAAACATGACTTAGCACCTTCTTATGTCTAAATTAATTACCAATATAAAACAGCTGACTCAGATTAGAGATAAGGATATTTCATTTATTTCGGCTAAAAAAATGGATAAATTACCATCTATAAGTGACGCTTACCTACTAATTGAAAATGGAGTAATTAATGACTTTGGTAAAATGTCCGAAATTCCAAATTTTGGAAATATAGAAACAATTAACGCTAAAGATAAAATTGTTTTACCTGCTTGGTGTGATTCTCACTCTCATTCAGTTCATACAGGAAATAGATCTGATGAATACATGCAAAGGATAAAGGGGGCTTCATATCAGCAAATAGCGGAAAATGGAGGTGGAATTTTAAAGTCTTCATCTCAAATTAATGCAGTCTCTACTGATGATTTATACACCGAATCAAAAAACAGAATCTTATCACTAATAAAACAAGGTACCGGTTCATTGGAGATTAAATCTGGCTATGGACTAAATTATGAGTCTGAATTAAAAATGCTGGAAGTCATCAGTAGACTTAAAAATAGTCTACCTATTGAAATAAAATCAACATTTTTGGGAGCCCACGCCATACCCAAAAACTATAAAAAAGATGACTATTTAAAATTGGTCATTGACAAAATGCTTCCAGATTTTATAGATAAAAAATTAGTTGACTTTGTTGATATTTTTTGTGAGGAAAACTATTTTTCGGTGGATGACACTAAGCTTCTATGTAATAAAGCCTATGAGCTAGGTGTAGCTTCAAAAATTCATACAAATCAGTTTAACTCCATCGGAGGGATTAAGGCTGGTGTTGAATGTGGTGCTCTAAGTGTCGATCATCTTGAAGTGATAAATCAGGATGATATATGGGCATTAAAACAAAGTAAAACTATGCCTGTTTTGTTACCCGGTTGCTCATTTTTCTTAGGAATTGATTATGCAAATGCAAGAAACTTATTAAATAATGGGATTCCGTTTGCGATCGCTAGTGATTTTAATCCTGGTTCATGTCCTACAGGAAATATGAATTTTATAATCTCTTTAGCTTGTAATAAATTGAAAATAACATCTGAACAAGCCATTAATGCAGCTACACTAAACGGTGCATACGCAATGGGAGTTTCTAAAAAAACAGGCTCGATTAGTAAAGGGAAATTGGCAAACCTGTTAATCACAGAAAAAATAGACTCTATTGATGATTTACCATACTATTTTGGAGAAAATTTAATTGAAAAGGTCTTAATTAGAGGAGAAGAAATTAATTAGATAAGATTTTATCTATAATTTTGAAAATTTTCACTTCTTCTGAATTAGTTTTTGCTATAATTTTTTTCCCTTCAGCGATAATTCCCTTAGTAAAATCTTTATCATCTAAATCGTTACAATTTATTCTTACATTTAGAAAACCACCATTTATAGCAGCTTTTACACAGTGCATAGCTACTCCAACATCAGTGATTGAATTAGGATTTCCATTAATCGCCATTTTTTTGATAACTTCTATAGATTCAAAAGAAATTTCCATTATTTCGAAAGGAACTTTAATAGCATTTTTTGTTGCAATCTGAATTTGATTATATCTAATTTTTTTTTCTTGTTCTGTGTTTTTAGGCATCGAATACGCGTTCATTATTGAATTAAAGGCATCAGTGTCTTGGTCAACCAAATCAATAAGTTTGGATTGTATTTTCATACCTTTTTCACCAATTTTCGAAAAAGATTCCCATTGTTCATCCCAACCTCTTTTATGAGCTGATAAATTAGCAACCATGACGGCTAATGAAGCACCAAGGGCGCCACAATAAGCAGAAATTGAACCACCGCCGGGTGCTGGAGATTCACTGGATGTCATATGTGCAAAATCCAATAATGTTTTTTTTGAAAGATCTTTATTTTTTTTATCTATCATATACTCTATGACTCTAACTTTTGGATCAAAAGGCGCCAGCTCGTCTAAACCCAATGATTTAACCGCAATATGAATGATTTCACTCTCAGGAATTGCATTTGATCTTTTTTGTTTTGTTAAAAAATATTTACCTGCATCAATTAAAACTTTTTTGGGAACTAGTCCTATCAATTCAGAACCTGTAACTCTCATACCCCTCACCCGAGCTCTTTCGCACGTTTTGTCAAAAACCTCGTGAAGAGGTGTTGTATTTATATTTGTAATATTATAAGAAATTTGTGCAATTGAATATTCATCTATATACCATCCTATTCCCTTCAAATTTTTGAAATAACCTGGAATTCTTTGAGGATTACCGTTTTTATCATTTATTATTTTACCTGTTAATTTACCCCCCTCTCTTTTTACACGTCCAGCTTCTCTTAAATCAAAGGCAACAGAGTTAGCTCTTCTTGTTGATGTTGTATTTAAGTTAATATTGTAGGCCACTAAAAAGTCTCTGGCACTGATTGCTGTGGCACCTGATTTTTTAACTTCCTCGTTAAATACACAAGGCCCATAATCTGGTTTCCAAGACTTGTCATTAAATTTATTTTCCAAACCCTCATATTCACCAGATCTGCAATTTGCTAAATTCTTTCTTTTTTCTTCTTTTGCTGCATATTCATAGCAATAAACAGGAATGGATAGCTCGTTGCCGACTCTTTTTGAAAGATTGTGAGCTAGTTCAACCGTTTCTTGCATTGAAATTCCAGAAATAGGTATTAAAGGACATACATCAACAGCTCCCATTCTTGGATGCTCGCCGAAGTGCTTACTCATATCAATAAGTTCTTTGGCTTTAGAAATTAGTTTAAAAGCTGCATCAACAATAATTTCAGCATCTCCAACAAATGTTATTACAGTTCGATTAGTAGCCTTTCCAGGGTCAACATTTAATAATCTAATACCAGGATATTTTTCTACTGTTTCAACTATTTTACTAATCACAGATTCGTCATTTCCCTCAGAAATATTAGGTACACATTCAACTATTTTTTTCATTGTAACTTTGAAATATTAGCTAAAGATATTAATATTAACCAACAATAAAGAGAGTGGAAATAAATATTATAAATTTTAAAGATGATTTTGAAAAAGATTTTTACGAATTGAATATTGAATGGCTTGAACACTATTTCAAGGTTGAAAAATATGATTATGAGGTCTTATCAAATGCTAAAAAATATATAATCAGCAAAGGGGGGAAAATCTTTTTTGCAGAGTACAATGGAAATATTATCGGTACTTTCGCACTAATGCCAACAGAAAATAAGTTAACTTTTGAATTAACGAAAATGGCTGTAGACAAGAAATATAGAAATAAAGGCATTGGTAAAAAGTTACTTAAGAAATGTATTGATTTTTCTATATCCAAAAACTATGAGTCAATTATACTTTATTCAAACAGGGAACTTGAAAATGCCATTCATTTATACAGAAATTTTGGATTTAAAGAAATAAGATTAGAAAAAAACTCTCCTTATTTAAGGGCTAATATCAAGATGATTAAGTTACTAGATTAGACTCTTCCCTTTAAAGCATTGAAAACCCAAGCAATTGCGAAAAATCCTAAACCAACTGAAACAAAACCCCAGCCTGCTATTTCATTATATTTAAATACGCCTAAAGCAATAAGAACTAGCCCGAAAAATATCATAATAAAAGTTGCCCAACCCAATACCGTATTTTTATTCATCATTTTTTTTCTTTTTTCTTTTATCTTTTCTTCTTTTTTTCTTTTCCTCTTTTCCAGAAAAATCCATATCTACAAATGTTGTTATCTCATCAGGTGTTAGAATAACAGCTAATGATTTTACAAAATCTATCTCTAACTGCTTTAAAGCATCTTGCCTAGCCTGTTTAGAAGAGTCAGTATTTTCAACAATCCTGTTATAATTTTCATATTTTTCAAGTAATAGCCCTTTAAATATTTCTTTTTCAAAATCATCAAGAGAAAAAACCTCAACTGATTTCGGAAGAACTTTTTCTAGTTCCTCATAGGCGTTAAGTGTTGTAATATAAACAGACGCTTCATATTTTGGTGGGGGTATATATCCTCTTTGGCCTCTTTGTGGACCATATAGTTGCTGTGCTGTAATATTTGAACTAAAAATTAATAGTGTAAGTAGAATTAATTTTCTCATCACTTTAAATCTGCTGGCGCAATTTATTAATAATTTAATTTATATGCTATTTAGGATTTACAATTTTAATTTGTTTTTGTCTACCATTTACATATTCGTGACCTCCTTGCCCATAAAAACCAGCCTCTTCCAACATGATTCTTATGTCCCGGCCCCACTCCTCAATGTAAGTTGTATTATTTAGCTCAATGGCATATACTGTATTTAAATTCAAAGGGTAATCCCCTGTTCCTTCCACTCCGCCTTGAGAATCCCACATTCCGATGGTAGGTCCTGAGGAATGACCATATGAACCAAGCGGATGTGTATATATTGAAGGTCTTAGTCCTCTTTTTTTAGCCTCAGAAAGAGAGTTTAATAAAATTTGATTACCAGAGTATCCTTCGATAAAATTTGATGTAAGTATATCCTGTAGTAGATTAGCCTCATCAAAAGCCTCTTTAAGAAAAATAGGAATATCTTTCTCATTATCATCAAGAATGTATGCCATCTGTTGGCAATCAGAGTTAAGTCTTAAGTAAGTGATGCCAAAGTCACAATGCAACAAATCTCCCTTTTGAATAACATTTTCAGATGGTCTGTTTGAAAAAGATCTAAGATGGTCACCATTAACCTCACTTTTTCTTTGAATGTCAACCGATGGATGAAACCATGTATTCAGCCCTAAATCAGTTACCTTTTGTCGCATCCACCACTCCAAATCTGAGGTTGTGGTTTTACCTATCTGAATAACATCAAGCGAGAATGCCTCATTTATTATTTGTTTAGTGATTGTTACTATTTGTTTATAAATTTCCATTTCTTTTTCTGTTCTTGTTTCAATCCAAGCAGTTGCTAATTTTTGAGCAGAAACAACTTTTTTTCTATTATTTTCAGAAATGTTATCAATAAATTCATCATAATCTGTCTTATCTAATCCGTCTGCAATATTGAAATACTTTGAATAATTCAAACCAATCTTTCTTGGATTCCTCTCATCAATAATTTCATTCAATCTCTGCCATTGATTAGGTTGTTTTTCCTTATCCCAAGCCGAAATTATATTATCACCAAAATTATATCTAGCAACAGCAAGTTTATCTAGTGAATCGTTTGCTTTGTCCCGATAAAAAACTAAAATTGTTCTTCTGCGCGCATTAAGCCACTCAGCTGGTAACATTGTTTTCAAAACAGGATCTTCATTATATTCTCTAGAAATAAGGACCCACATATCAATATCAGTTTTATCCATCAATTCGGGAAGTACATTTTCAAATCTATTTTTTAGAATTTCATTAATCTCAAGCGCTCTTTCTTTTTCGGATAGTATTTGCGAATTCAATGAAAATGTTATCAAAAAAATTAAAATAATTATTTTCTTCATAATCTTTTATTAAAGTATATTTATAAATCGTTTAAATTAAGTTAATATCAACCAGTTAATTTTATTTCATCAGTGGAAAAAAAAATTTTCTTTACAATAATCTTAATTATTACTTTTTTAAATTCTTTTTCTCAAAGTTATAAAATTATAGACTGGGATGATAAGACTGTAAATTTAAAAAGTTCTGATGATGATTTACAAGGGATATTTAGTAATCACTATATAGAATATTACAAATCTAAATTCAGTGAAGATGTTCATGTATATGAAACTCATCACATGAAAACAAAAATTAATAAAATAACAGATGAATCAAATAATGAAATTTTAATATCTAAAATCAATGTTTCAGAAATAATTGATGTTAAATCCAAAGTTATTAATAACGATTCGATCATAACTTACGGCTTTAACCAAATGAAAGAGATGATAAACACATCCACTTCTACTGAAAACTACAATTATTATAAAATTCCAGGAATAAATGAGCAAGACATTGTTGAAATAATCTACACAGTCAAAAAGGATTTTAATTTTAACGGAAATAAAATTATTGAAGAATCTTATCCAATCTTATCCTCAAAATTTATATTAATTGAAAATGATTTCAAATCAAATATAAAAATTTATAATTCCTACAGCTCATCTGTTATTGATACATTATTTGATGGCAAGAAGAGTAAATTAATAAATTTTAAAAACCTTGATGCTACTTCTGATGAACAATATTCTACTCCAATTGCAAACAAGATAAAAGTAGCTTATCAATGCTATGAGAATCGTGATGATATTTCTCAAACTGAGTACTGGAATAACTTAGTACAGAATGTACGTGAACTATTTTTTCCAATTTCGATAAATCCAATAGCTGATGAACTTTTTAATGAGCTGAAATCAAAAAAAATTAGTATTCCATTTAATGAGATTTCAGTTGCAAATGCGATTGATGAATATGTAAAGGATAATTTTACAATATCCGATGATGAAAATTCAAAATTAAACGATATTGAATACATATTAAAAAATAAAATATCAAATGACTTTAGTATCATTCAGGTATATTCAAATCTATTAAAGGCGGCTAAAATTGATTATGAAGTAGCAATAAGCTGTAACAGATATTTTTTAAAGTTTGACCCTGAATTATTTGATCCTAATCAATTAAGGGAGTTTATTATTTACTTACCCAACTCGGAAAAATATATTAGTCCAAATAGAATAGAATACAGGGTTTCTGAAGCACCCGACGATTTAATCGGAAATTATGGAGTATTTATAGACAGTAATTTGGACTATTATTTTAGTCAGATTACGCCTTCTGATGAAAGTTTTAGTCAAATAAAAAAGAAAATAGAAGTATTTATTCCAAAAAATCTAAAAAAATTAAAAATTAAAGAAAACAGATCTTTTAGTGGTTACTGGGCAATAATGAATCGAAACTATGTTTCTTTTTCTGAAAATGAAGAAACAGATTTTTTAGTCGATTATTTTACTATTAGTGGATTAAATAATAAAAAAGTCACAAATTATGCTATTGATAATTTTGAAATTTCTGACAATTCAAATAATACTCCACTTACCATAAAATCAACTATCTCAACAAACGATTTAGTTGAACAAAAAAATGGATTGATATATTTAAATATTGGAAAAGTAATCGGGCTACAAAGTAATTTGTTTAACGCTGATAAAAGGATTAATGAAATAGAAATAAACTTTCCAAACTCCTATGAATATCTGATTGAAGTGAATATTCCAAAAGGCTACAGAATATATGATATTAGTGAATTAAATAAGTTAAAAGAATATATTTCTGTTGATGGTAATATCTCTGCAAAATTTAATTCAAGTGTGAGTCAATCCCAAGATAAATTATATATCAATGTAAATGAATTGTATAAGGAACTAAAATATGAAAAGAGTAGATACCAAGAATTTAGGGAAGTAATAAATGCCGCAGCTTCATTCTATGAGTCATCAATAGTATTAGAGAAAATTTAGATACTACCAAATAATTTACCCTTCCAATCAGTCCAATTATATTTATTTGCAAAAATTAATAAAATAGCAGGGAAAAATACCAAAACTGGAATTAAAACCTCCCCTAGGGGCATCGTTTCAGGATTTGAAATATCCTTGAGTAAAGAATGTGTTTGTAGGGCTGTCCAATCTGCAGTAACCAGTAAAGCCGCTACCATGTTATTAGCTGCATGCCAACCTAACGCTAATTCTAATCCCTCATCCATTAATGTCATTATACCTGCAAAAAGACCCGATCCTATGTAAAAGACATATACAACATTTCCAAATTTGGCAATCTCGGGATTAGCGTAGTGCATCAAACCAAATGCTAATGAGGTTAATATTAACGGTAACCATCTATTTCCACTTATTATTCCGATTCCCTGCATCAAATAACCTCTAAATAAATATTCTTCGGCTGAAGTTTGAATAGGTAATAAAACAACAACTATTGCACATAAAATTAAAAAAGGTACCGGCTTAAAATTCCATACGTAATCTTCAGGAGTAAAAAAATTATAATCTAAAAATATCATTGTTGCGCTTATTGAACCCCATAAACAAAATGCAAAAAGAACCCTACTCCAATCAATTTTTTTTCTTGAAGTTGTTAGCTCTCTTATTGAATTTTTATGAATAATTTTTGTAGAGAAAAAAACTGCTAGCAACATGCCAACAAATGGCAGGAGCATGAGAAAAAGATTTAAATTTGGTTCTAAGACACTCATCATAGCTGCCATATCTCCCGAAGCAATTTTAGCCATTAATTCTTCATCTCCAAATGCTTTTGCTGTTAAAATAAATCCATGGGGTATTGAAAATAAAACTACAGTAATAGGAACGATTAATATTACGGTTAGTAAATACCCCCACCATGAATCTCTATTATATTTTACCTGATTTATGTACATATTTTATTTTTTTTTAATTGCTAATGTTGTTAGTTTTCCAAGGGAAATCAAATTTTCATCCTTATCTGTTATCCTTACCTCCCATATCTGCATTGTTCTTCCAAAGTGAATATTTGTAGCCTTGGCATAGACAAAACCTTCACTAATACTTTTTACATGATTTGTAGTTATTTCGATACCTCTGACCGACAAATCTTTGTTTTTTATAAAATATTTTGACGCAAAGCTTCCTACTGTTTCAACAAGTGCGGCGGTTGCTCCTCCATGTAATATCCCTGCAGGTTGATGAACCTTGGGAGTCACTGGCATTTTACAAACAACATAATCATCACCTATCTCAGTAAAAACAATCTCTAGAGTCTCCATTAATGTATTAGCACTCGCTTCGTTGACCTTTTCTAAAATTTCAGAATGTTTCAAAATATTTTTTTTGCAAATTTAAATAAAAAAAAGGCGCTGTCAACAGCGCCTTTTTTAAAAATTTAAGTTTAATATTTACTCTTTTACTTCTTCAAAATCTACATCCTCGACATTTTCAGAATTTTCAGTCGATTTATCACCAGTTGGTTGTTCGGCTGTTCCTTGCTGATTTTGCTGAGCTTTATACATCTCCTCACTAGCTGCTTTCCAAGCTTCATTAATTTTCTCAAGAGCAGGATCTATTTTTTCTAAATCTTTACTCTCAAAAGCCTTCTTAAGCTCTTCAAGTGCCTCTTCAATTGGTTTTTTCTTATCATCTGATAATTTATCACCGAACTCTTTTAATTGTTTCTCGGTTTGAAAAATCATGGCATCAGCACTGTTTAACTTATCAACAGTTTCTTTTGCTTTTGCATCAGCTTCAGCATTAGCTTCAGCATCTTTCTTCATCTTTTCAATTTCCTGCTCAGTTAAACCAGATGAAGCTTCAATTCTTATATTTTGCTCTTTTCCAGTAGCTTTATCCTTGGCAGTAACATTTAAAATACCATTTGCATCGATATCAAAGGTCACCTCAATTTGAGGAACACCTCTTGGAGCTGGAGGAATATCAGCTAACTGAAATCTCCCTATCTCTTTATTATCAGGATACATTGGTCTTTCACCTTGAGCAATTCTAATATCAACTGCAGGTTGATTATCTGCTGCTGTAGAGAAAACCTGAGACTTCTTGGTTGGTATTGTTGTATTAGCCTCAATTAGTTTTGTCATTACATTACCCATAGTTTCAATACCTAAGGATAATGGGGTAACATCTAACAATAAAACGTCTTTAACATCACCTGTGAATACTCCACCCTGAATTGCGGCTCCAACAGCAACAACTTCATCGGGATTAACACCTTTACTCGGTTTTTTACCAAAGAATTTCTCAACTGCGTCTTGAACTGCTGGTATCCTAGTAGACCCACCTACTAAAATAATCTCATCTATATCTGATTTACTAAGTCCTGCTGACTTAAGAGCCGTTTTACACGGATTAATCGTCCTTTTGACTAAATCATCTATTAATTGATCAAATTTTGATTTAGTTAGTGTCCTAACTAAGTGCTTTGGACCACTATCTGTTGCAGTTACATATGGAAGATTAATTTCTGTTTGAGCAGAAGATGATAATTCTATCTTAGCTTTTTCAGCTGCTTCTTTCAATCTTTGTAGAGACATTGGATCTTTTCTTAAATCTATACTTTCATCCTTCTTAAACTCATCAGCTAACCAGTCAATAATTTTCTCATCAACATCATCACCACCTAAATGAGTGTCACCATCCGTAGATAGAACTTCAAAAACTCCATCGCCAAGCTCAAGAATAGAAACATCATGTGTTCCACCACCAAAATCGAAAACCACAATCTTTTGATCTTTACCTTTTTTGTCTAATCCGTACGCAAGGGCGGCTGAAGTAGGTTCATTTATAATCCTTTTGACCTTTAAACCAGCAATTTCACCAGCTTCTTTAGTAGCTTGTCTCTGGGAATCATTAAAGTATGCAGGTACGGTTATTACCGCCTCTTCAACATTTGTACCCAAATAATCCTCAGCAGTTTTTTTCATTTTTTGTAAAATCATAGCTGATAATTCTTGTGGAGTATATAATCTTCCATCAATATCGACTCTTGGTGTATCGTTATCCCCCTTAACAACCTTATATGGAACTCTTCCTGTTTCCTTTTTTGATTCAGAAAACTTATTCCCCATAAATCTCTTTACAGAATAAACAGTTTTGGTAGGATTTGTGACTGCCTGTCTCTTTGCAGGATCGCCAACTTTAATTTCACCACCTTCAACAAATGCTATAACCGAAGGTGTAGTTCTTTTACCCTCAGCGTTTGGTATTACAACTGGCTCATTTCCTTCCATTACAGAAACACAAGAGTTGGTTGTACCTAAATCTATTCCGATTATTTTGCTCATAATTTTATTTTTTAAATTCAATAAACAAGTGACAATCATTATGCCATTTGTTTTTTTTGTCATTTTTGTCAGTTATAAATGACATAGTGTCATGTTTTTTTATTTTTTCTGATTAAAATTAATTAGTGATTGAAAAAATATTTTGTACATAATATAATTTATTACATTTACAAACTACTTTTTAAAATAATTAATGAATAAAAAAATTTACAAAAGAGTAACTGTGAAATCACTTCAAGAAATGAAGGATAATAGCGAAAAAGTTTCAATGCTAACTTCATATGACTTTACATCTGCCAGTATAGTTGATAAAGCTGGTATTGATGTTATTTTGGTTGGTGATTCAGCCAGTAATATTATGGCGGGTCATGAAACTACCCTACCCATTACACTTGATCAGATGATTTATCACGCGACCTCTGTTATTAGAGGAGTTGAAAGAGCATTAGTTGTTGTCGATCTTCCCTTTGGAACATATCAAAGTGATTCTCAAGCAGCTCTCGAATCTGCTATTAGAATTATGAAAGAAAGTGGTTCTCACGCTGTAAAATTAGAAGGTGGTAAACAAATCAAGGATTCCATTAAAAGAATAATAAAAGCTGGAATTCCTGTTATGGGTCATCTTGGACTGACCCCTCAGTCCATTTACAAATTTGGAACCTACACAGTCAGGGCTAAGGATGATAAAGAAGCTAATCAGTTGATTGAAGATGCTCATTTACTTGAAAAAATAGGTTGTTTTGCAATTGTCCTTGAAAAAGTACCAAGCAAATTAGCAGAAAAAGTAGCTAGGGAAATAAGTATTCCAATCATTGGAATTGGCGCAGGCAGTAAGGTTGACGGACAAGTCCTTGTTCTACACGATTTAGTTGGTATGACTAAAGAATTTAATCCAAGATTTTTGAGAAGATATATGAACTTGCATGATGATATGATAACTGCAATTTCAAATTACTCGGATGATGTTAAGTCTGGAAACTTTCCTAATGAAAATGAGCAATATTAGACTTGAAAAGAACTATATCTAATAAAAATAACTTACAAATTCTGTTTGAGGATAATCACCTTATTGCAATTAATAAAAGATGTGGAGATATTGTTCAGGGAGATAAAACAGGAGATAGTCCCTTATCTGATATTGTAAAATCATATATCAAAACCAAATACTCAAAGCTAGGAAATGTTTACTTAGGAACACCGCACAGGTTAGATAGACCAACTTCAGGAGTTGTAATATTTGCTAAAACTTCAAAATCTCTGGTTAGGTTAAATAAATTATTCAAAAGCGGGAAGGTTCAAAAATTTTATTGGGCTATCACAAAACAAAAGCCTGGAAAATTACAGGATACCTTAACACATTGGTTGAGAAAAAATGAAAAAAATAACAAATCAACTCACTTTAAAAAAGAGACAGAGAAAGCCAAAAAAGCCGTTTTACATTATAAAATTATAAAAGAACTTGATAGGTATTTTTTATTACAAATTGAACTTGAAACTGGAAGACATCATCAGATTCGTTGTCAGCTTAGCGCTATCGGTTGCCCCATAAGAGGAGATTTAAAATATGGATATGATAGAAGTAATAATGATGGAGGAATTGATTTACACGCAAAAAAAATTATTTTTGAACATCCAGTTAATGGAAAAAAAATAATGATCGACGCTCCTGTAAGAGATACCAAGATTTGGAATGCTACTAAATAAGAAATTATGAACTCAGAAATAATAAATGAAAAAATCTCAACACCTGTAAACTCTCAATCTAAGATAAGCGTTGAAGAAAGAGTCCGTTTCTTGAAAAATCTGAAAAGTGAAATTAAGCTAAATGAAGAAGATATTTATAAAGCTTTAGATCTAGATCTTAAAAAACCAAGATTTGAAACCTTTGCCACTGAAATAGGTTTTTTATTAAATGAAATTGAACTGTTTATAAAGAAGTTAAGCTCTTGGTCAAAACCGAAAGGAATCAGATCTGCACTAATTAACTTCCCGTCAAAAGATTACATAATTTTTGAGCCTTATGGAAAAGTTTTGGTTATTTCTCCTTGGAATTACCCATTTCAACTTGCATTACTTCCAGCTATGTCTGCATTTGCTGCCGGCAATAGTGTCGTATTAAAGCCAAGTGAACACACACCAAACACCTCAAAATTAATAAAAAAGATAGTTGAAAAAGTTTTTCCTACAGAGCTTATGAGTGTTATCGAAGGTGACTCTAAAACAGCATCAAAATTATTAGAAAAAAAATGGGATTATATATTTTTTACAGGTAGTGTGAAAATAGGTGAAATTGTTGCAATGGCAGCCGCAAAGAACCTCACACCCTACACACTAGAATTGGGAGGTAAAAGTCCAGCGATTATCAATAAGGATATAGATTTAAAATTAGCAAGCAAGAGGATTGTATGGGGTAAATTCTTAAACTCCGGTCAAACTTGTGTTGCACCAGACTACCTAGTTGTTCACAAATCAATTAAAGAGGCCTTGATAAAAGAATTAATAAAGAGAATAGAAAAAACACTAGGAAAACAACTTGAAAAAACTGAGGATTTCACTGCAATTGTAAATGAAAAAAACTTTAACAGGCTCGTTGGTCTAATTAATAAAAATAATTTAATCTACGGAGGTAAATATGATAAAGTTAAAAGGTATATATCGCCAACGATAATTGATAGCCCAAAAATGGATGAAGAGATAATGAAAGACGAAATCTTTGGACCGATACTACCTGTTTTAAGCTTTGATAAAATTGAAGATATAGATAATATAATTACAAAAAACCCTAATCCACTTGCATTATATGTTTTTTCTAAAAATAAAAAATTTAATGAAATAATAATTAACAGATATCCTTTTGGAGGTGGTGCTATAAATGATACTATTGTACATTTAGCTAACTCTAGATTGCCTTTTGGTGGAATTGGAAATAGCGGAATTGGATCTTATCACGGAAAAGCTAGTTTTGAATTATTTTCTCACAAAAAATCCGTAGTTAACAGATCTACTTGGTTCGATAATAATCTAAGATATGCACCTTACAAGAACAAATTAAGCTTGGTTAGAAAAATTATGAAATATCTAGGTTAAATTTATTAGTTTGAATCTGATTTTATCTCCTTGTTTTTTTTGAGACAGAATACTTATTGAATTGTAATTCATCTGTAATATTCTAGGGTAACCCCCAGTCACTTGCCCATCATTCATTAAGGCTATCATTTTTCCTGAAGGGGTTAATTGTATGGTCCCTGGAATTACCGGCGAGGTAATAATTGAAAAATTATTTGAACTAAGTCCGTTTTCAAAAAAATAACCCATCCTATTATTACTTGAAACTGTAAAAAACTGCTCCTGCAACAACTTTGAATCATTTTCATTAATCAGATTGAACTCTGGCCCCTTTGAAACCTCAATAATATTTTCAAAAATTAGCTCAGGATAATTAATAAAATTATTAGATTTTGTTTTATTTCTCAATAAATTAAATCTATCCCCTTTTTTTACAACAGAATTAAGCGTTATATTTTCAAAATAACTGCGACTTTTCAAAATTAAATCTGATTTAAAACCACCTGAAATTGCTAAATAAATCCTAAATCCCTTCAATGCTTTTCCAAAATTTAAAACATCACCTTTTTGAACGCGAATTATGGTATTATTAAAAATTGAATCATTATTTAGTTTTATTTCGAAAACCGCACCTGAAATACAGATATCTACTTCTTCTGTAAAAAGAAACTTTCCGCCCATCATCGCAATTTCAAATACAGGCTCATTAATTGAATTACCGAGAATGGAATTAGCATTACTCGATGAGAGATGATCCATACTTCCAGAAAATGGCACACCATACCCTGAAAAACCAAATCTTCCTCTATCCTGTATAGTTATGTGATATCCTGAATCTAAAATCTCAACCATTTAACTCACTTTTAATAAACTTATATTCAGATTTTTCTACTTCGTGTTTTATCAATTTATATTCTTCGATTGAAATAGGTTTAAATTTCACATAATTTGAATCAGGAATAGCCACCGGTTGATTTAAATTTGATGCATCAAACAAGTCAATTGGTGTATTACCGATCACATACCAGCCCCCCGGTGAATTAGATGGATAAATTCCTGTTTGACTTCCGCCAACAGCAACTGAACCCTTAAGAACCCGCCTATTTGGAATAGTTTTTCTTGGAATATGCAATTTACTATCCAATCCTCCTAAATACATAAAACCAGGTAAAAAGCCATACATATGCAAGTAGTAAGTTTTTGAACTATGTAATTGAATGATTTCATCCTTGGTTAGGGAATTTTTTTTTGAGTATTCTTTCATGTCAAATGAGAAGCTATCATGATAACATACTGGAACCTCCCAGACCGACGGTTTTACAATATTAACTTCTTTTAGATTTTTATAAATATTGATTAGATTAACACGAAAATGATTATAGCTGATGTTTTGAGAATCAAATTGAATTAACAAAGAACAATATCCTTTTCTTAATTCAATTACTTTTTCATCATTGCAAAGAGCTTTAGAAAAAGTATTTATATCATTGGAAATTTCAATTGAAATAGATTGTGGCCAATTTACAAGGATCGAACTTTGACTGTAATGAAAAAAGTTAATTTTATATTTTCCCATCACATATATCATTTAATTCATTCAAATAAGCAACAATATTTGGACTGTCTCCATGTACACAAAAAGTATCAGCTTGTAGATGAATTTTTTTACCTGAAATAGAAAGTAAAAAACCATCTTTTGTTATATTTTCAATTCTATCAAACATAAGTTTAGATGATTTGATTATTGCATTGTCATTGTTTCTAGAAACCAAAGAATTATCACTATTATAGTTTCTGTCTAAAAAAATCTCTTTTTTTATTTTTACATTATTTTCTAAAGCTAGCTTCTCAATCAAACTTCCTGATGGAACATACAAGTACACATTATCATAATTCTGTATTATAACTTCTATAATAAGCATTGCTAAATCATAATTTTTAGCACTTAAATTGTACAGTGCGCCATGAGGTTTGATATGATCTAAATTTATATGAAAATCATTTAAAATTTGCTCTAAGGAATTAATTTGTGAAATTAAAGATTTTGATAAATCCTGATTTGAAATACTAATTGGCATTCTTCCAAAACCATCTTTGTCTGGATAAGATGGGTGTGCCCCAATTTTTACACTACTTTCAACGGCAATTTGAATAGCTTCCCTCATTGTGTTAGCATCACCAGTGTGTCCACCACAAGCAATACTACAAGATGATAAAAATGGCATTATTGCCTTTTCAATATTTATTCCCTCACCTAAATCGGCATTTAATTTGACGTTTATCATTGTAGAAAAACTTTAGCAACACTTCTGTAACAAAGCAAAAGACAAAATCCGATTACAATTAATCCTAATACGTTTTGAAAAAGATTATTCGTGTTGTTTTTAAGTAATCTTGTATTATTAGCTAAAAACAATAAAAAGACAACAACTAATGGAAGAAGTATTCCATTTGTGACCTGTGCAAACTTTATAATTTCAATTGGACTGAATCCAATTGATGAAAAAATTACCCCGATTAGAAGAACAATCACAGCAATTA
Source organism: uncultured Bacteroidota bacterium (assembly GCA_902626585.1). Taxonomy (GTDB): domain Bacteria; phylum Bacteroidota; class Bacteroidia; order Flavobacteriales; family Flavobacteriaceae; genus MED-G13. The sequence goes on along the minus strand of CACOGA010000008.1, from coordinate 13,647 downwards.
TTTTAAATAGCTTGGATTTACGATTTATCGAGAAACCAAAACACCCACAGACTACATATGCGGCCGCAATTGGGGCTGTAATTGAACTTGTCAAACCAGCCGAAATCAATCCTATAGCAACAATATATTTTGAAAAATCACCATAAAGGGGTTGAAGGCTGTAAGCCAAATCTACAGCATTCAAAATATCTGAGTTATTTAAACCTGCAGCTGTAAGCAAAATACACAATGAAATCAATCCCCCAATAGAAATTGACACAATTGTATCAAAGTTTGCAAATCTTAATTCCTTAGTACTTTTCCATCTATTATTTACTAAAGCGACGTGTAGAAAAATATTATAAGGGACAACTGTAGTTCCGATTAACCCAGCAATGGTTAAAATACTCTCGGAAGAGAAGCTGAAAAGATTTGAAGATGAGAGTAATAAGTTGAAATCAATTCCAACAATAAATACAGTAAACACAAAAGAGAAACTCATAATTAAAACAAGAATTATAAGTATTTTTTCTAAAACTTTATTATTACCAAAAATAATTAAAGGAAGCGCCAAGATTCCTGAAAGGATACTGAACATATTAATCTGATTAAATTGAAAACTTTTTGCAAATAGAAGTTCAAAACCCATAACAGCACCACTGATATTACCTGCCTCATAAGCACTGTTTCCTATAAAAATGGCTGAAATAATCAGTGATATAGATGTGTATTTTAATAAACCACTCTGAAATTGATCTTTAATTAGATTTGATAGAGTGTTTTTTGTTGTTAAACCAATTCTTATAGCAGTCAATTGAATAAACATAGTGAGAAGTATAGATACTATCAATGCCCAGATCAACCCGTATTTGAATTGGGCACCAGCGATTGAACACATAGTTATGGTTCCAGGTCCGATAAATGCTGCTGCCACTACAGATCCTGGACCTATGTGTTTTAATCGATGACTAATATTACTTAAGATATTCAATATTCAATAATTTAACAGAATCTTTTTTGACACTAAATCTTTTATCAAGTCTCATGCCTACAACCCAAATGATTTTATTATCTCCATTAACAAGAATTAGTTTGGATGATCTATCTAATTCATTAACACCATTATCTTTTAAAAATTTACCTACTTTTTTTGTTCCATTCATTCCAAATGGAATGAAAGAATCCCCGTGATTAAAATATCTTAATTTTAAAGGTAGTTTTAGCCTCTCCTTGTCAACTGTTATAATATTAAAATTATCTTTTTCGACTTCCTTAACATCCTTGAAAGATAAGTAAGCACCATTTTCTAAATTTAGCTTCTTATCTAAATTATTAATCTCATACGAAAAGTTTTTGATTACTTTAATTTCTCTTAAAATCAATTTTGACTTCTCTTTAAATAACACATGAGATTTACTATATATTTTTTTTCCAGATTCTCCGTCTAATAAATCCATAATTTTACTCCAATCAACAAATCCATAATCCCTTAAAAAATAATAGAAGAACGCCTCCTTATTGACCTCATCCAAACTTTTGATGTTTAAACTGATTTCATCTTCTTCATTTTTCAATAAATCAGCTTTTATTTGATTAATTCTCTCATATATTAAAGAATTTGACATCTTTAAATATTTGATCGTTTTCTTAAAATTTTTAAAAAAGTTACCTTCTAAATCTTCAAGCTCATTGATTATATTATTTCTTACTTTATTTCTTAAATATGAATTTGAGTTATTTGAAGAATCTTCCCTCCATCTTAAATTTTTATTCTTACCATAATCAATAATTTCTTTTTTTTCAAAATCAATCAATGGTCTTTTAATTTTGCCATTTAGCATTGGAACTCCTGTTAAGCCGTCTAAACCAGAGCCACGACTTAAATTAATTATAAAACTCTCTAAAGAATCATTTAAGTGGTGTGCTGTTAATATGTGATTAATTTTAAGCTCATTAGAGATTTTATCGAAAAATTCATACCTCAGATCTCTGGCAATCATTTGAATTGAATTATTTGAATGTTCTTTAATTTTTTTTGTGTCGAATGATTTTGAATAGAATTTAATAGAATTTTCTTCGCTTAGTTTCTTTACAAATTCTTCATCTTTGTCACTTTCAACTCCTCTTAATTTGAAGTTACAATGGGCAACAATAATATTTTTATTTACTGAAAGCATTAAATGAAATAAAACAACGCTATCAACTCCTCCGGAGCAACAAATAATACATCTTTCCTTTAATAAATAAGGAAAATTATCTTTTAGATAAGATTCAAACTTTGATTGCATTTTATTTGTTTAAAACAAATATATAGAAATGTATGTATTATAATGGCTATATATGAATTGCCCTATTTTCGGTTGCGGCTAAAGCAGCTTCTTTTATTGCCTCAGAAAAGGTTGGATGAGCATGGGATATTCTAGCTATGTCCTCTGCTGAAGCTTTATACTCCATGGCGACAACTGCCTCTGAAATTAAATCGGCACATCTCGCACCAATCATATGTATTCCCAAAATTTCATCAGATTCAGCATCAGCTAATATTTTAACAAACCCGTCTAAATCAGAACTAGCCCTACTTCTTCCGAGAGCTCTCATAGGGAATTGTCCAACTTTATAGTTTTTGTTACTATTTTTCAAATCATCTTCGGATTGACCAACAGAAGCTACTTCAGGCCAAGTATATACAACACCTGGAATTAAATTATAATTTATATGAGGTTTTTGCCCTTTTATATATTCTGCAACATAAACACCCTCCTCCTCAGCTTTATGTGCCAACATAGTACCTTTGACTACATCACCAATAGCAAATACATTAGCAACACTGGTCTTTAAATTATTGTCAACTTCTACCCTTCCATATTTGTCAGTTGAAACTCCGATAGCCTCAAGATTAAGACCTTCCGTATATGCACTTCTTCCGATAGAAATTAAACAATAATCACTTTCAAAGGTTTCGCTTTCACCCTTTTTATTTTCAGCAACTGTAAAAACTGAATTCCCTTTTCGTTCAATGGATAAAACTTTATGAGATGTATTAACTTTAACCCCACTTTTCTTAAAAACTTTAGCTAACTCTTTTGATAAACTGGAATCCATGTTAGGAATTATTCTGTCCTGATATTCAAGTACAGTTACTTTAGCTCCCAGCCTGCTGTAAACCTGACCTAATTCAAGACCAATAACTCCACCACCAACAACAACTAAGTGTTTAGGCACTTCGTCTAATTTTAAAGCTTCAGTAGAGGAAATTATCCTTTCTCCATCAAAATCAGCAAAGGGTAATTTTGTGGGCTTACTTCCTGTAGCAATAATTATATTTTTTCCATTAATTGTTGTTTTTTTTCCTTCAGTCGTGACTTCAATCGAATTAGCATCTTTAAAAGAACCTAATCCATGAAATACTGTTACTTCATTTTTGTTCATTAAGTATTCCAACCCTTTGGTAGTTTGCTCAACAACAGATGATTTTCTTGACATCATCTTTTTTAGATCCAGTTTAATTTTACCATCAATTGAAATACCATGGTCTTCAAAATTATGCAATGCATTCTCATAATGATGAGATGAGTCAAGTAAAGATTTACTTGGAATACAACCCACATTTAGACATGTACCACCCATTGTGGAATACTTTTCAATTAGCGCAGTTTTCATTCCTAACTGTGCTGATCTAATCGCTGAAACATACCCCCCGGGGCCTGAACCAATTACAATAACATCAAATGTGCTCATACTACTCAAATTTAGGATTCAAAAATACAAATATTTAAATGTTAAATTGATTTTTAAAGTATTAAAATTGATTTTGGTAAATTAGTAAATAATTCAATCTTTAACCATTAGCTAACTAAGTGAAATCAAAGCCAGCAAATAAAATTCAAGTCTTACAGTTTTTTGGAGAATTTGTAGGTGTGAACCCTTCAATATCTGATTCATCAACTTATACATTTCTGTCTGCAAATTCAATGAGGGAAACATTTGAGGGAAATAGTGAATCAAAGTATGTCTTAAAGAGTCAAATCTTTTATAAATGGACATAACCTCATCCGAAATTAGTTTAGGCAAATCAATAATTCCAATAGTTTTATTGATTACGATGTTATTTTACAATATAATTTTTTTTGAAAATAACGATTGGCTCGGAGACTATACTTATCATTATATATTAATTTTTACATCTTTAGTTGCTATGATAATAGGGCTTTCAGAAAAAATTAAAATTGTTTTTGTATTAAAAAAAATAGTATCAAGCATAAAAAGTATCGGAACACCTATTATGATTCTTTTGCTTGTTGGCGCGCTTGCCGGAACTTGGAAGGTAAGTGGAATAATTCCTGCGATGGTTTATTATGGTTTAAATCTTGTTGACCCCTCAATATTCCTACCCCTGACGTTGATTGTTTCTACCCTGGTTTCATTAACAACTGGAAGTTCCTACACAACATCTGCTACTGTTGGTATTGCATTAGTTGCAGTTGGAATTGCTTTTAATATCCCCCCCCGGAATGACAGCTGGAGCAGTTATCTCAGGTGCTTATTTTGGTGATAAATTGTCACCTCTTAGTGATACTACAAATCTAGCACCAGCAATGGCTGGAACTGATTTATACTCACACATTAAATACATGATTTATACCACACTCCCAACATATACAATTACATTAATAGTTTTTATAATATTAAGTTTTAATATAAATATTGACTTAGCAGGAGAAATGATTGATATCAAGAATCTCTCACATACAATTTTAAACGATTTCTATATTTCACCATTATTATTTTTAGTACCTGCACTTGTCATACTTCTAGCATTTTTAAAAGTAAGACCTCTGATTGCCTTGGGCTTTGGAATATTCGGAGCAATAATTTTTTCACTAATATTCCAAAATAATATTCTTGAAAGCATTAATGATTCAAGACCAATATCTGTTTTATTATCTGTTTTTACTGATACAAGTATTCCAACAGAAAATCCGAGAATTGAAAGGCTTTATGACTCAGGTGGAATGAAAGGTATGTTGTGGACAATTTACCTGACAATTAGCGCTATGATATTTGGTGGTTCAATGGATGGAATTGGGGCTCTTAAAAAAATAACAGGGTTTTTACTGAGTAAGGCTAAAACTACATTTGGACTTTTTGCTAGTACTGCGGCTAGTTGCCTTGGAATAAATATAGTTGCATCAGATCAATATCTTGCGATTGTAATACCAGGAAAGATGTTTAAAGATGCCTTTGAGGAAAAAAATCTTTCCGCAGTAAATCTAAGCAGGACATTAGAGGACTCTGGAACTGTTACATCTGCTTTAATTCCATGGAATACCTGTGGTGCTTATCATTACGGGGTTCTAGGCGTTTCTGTTGCTGATTATTTTATTTATGCAATTTTTAATTGGCTAAGTCCAGTAACTACATTGTTTTATGCGGCATTTATGATAAAAATTAAGATGATTACAAATCATAAATTTTGATTAAAAAATTCATTCTTGCATAAATGATTATTAAATTGCAAAATATTACTTAACAAGAAGTAAATGAAGCATATTTTTTCATTTTCAAAAAATAAACAAAAGAAAGAAATTTCTGGTGCTAAAAGACTATTCATCGGTAGTTCTCTTATCATTCTTTCACTATTTCTTTTAATTTCATTTGTCTCTTATTTCTTCACAGGTGATATAGATCAAAGCGAATTAAATAACTTTACTGATTTAGAAATCGATAACTCAAACTCACTTGGTAAAATTGGTGCTAAGCTGAGTGATTTGTTTATTTATAAGGGGTTTGGAATAAGCTCAATTATATTTCCGTTACTAATATTTCTAAGTGCACTACACATTTTACTTGATTTTAAAAAAAGAAATTTAACCAATAATTGGCTCTGGGGATTTTATTTAGTTTTTATGTTTTCAATCTTTTTTGGACTTGTGGATTATGGCAATATTTATTCTGGAATTATAGGTTACGAAATAGTTAGCTTCTTATCAATTTACATTAACCATATCGGGGTTACATTTCTTATAATTTTTATGACTCTGATTTACATTACTTTCAGATTAAAAATAGGAACAAATGATATTTATAACTTTGTTAGTTTTTTAAAAAATATTAATCTTAAACGATATAAAAATAACGAACTCCCTAAAGAAATTAAAGATGAAATCTTAGAAGACACCTCAATTGATGAAGAAGTCAAGATTAAAGAGGAAGTTGAGGAAGAATTGACAGAGACATTTACAGATGAAAAAACCAATGAAGAAAAAGTAGAAAAAATCATTGATGATGTTGATATTGAAGTTGAGGAAATTTTTGAGGAAAAATCAGAATCTGATAATTTATCAGACAAACTTGTCGATAACTTTGGACGATTTGATCCAAAGCTCGAATTAAGCAAATTTCAATTCCCTAAATTAAATCTATTAAAACAGTATGACTCGGAAAAAATAACAATCGACAAGGATGAATTAGAGGAAAATAAAAATAAAATCGTAGAAACACTTGGAAACTATAACATTTCTATTTCAAATATTAAAGCAACAATAGGTCCAACAGTTACTTTATATGAGATAATCCCAGACGCAGGAGTTAGAATTTCTAAGATAAAAAATCTAGAAGATGACATTGCCTTGTCTCTTGCAGCTTTAGGAATTAGAATTATAGCTCCAATCCCTGGTCGAGGGACTATTGGAATTGAAGTTCCAAATAAAAAACCCACCATTGTTTCGATGCACTCTGTAATTTCTGCTGAGAAATTTCAGAAATCTGAAATGGAGCTTCCTGTAGCTATTGGAAAGACTATCAGTAACGAAACATTGGTATTTGATCTTGCTCGTATGCCTCACCTATTGATGGCAGGAGCAACAGGTCAAGGAAAATCAGTGGGATTAAATGCTGTATTAACATCACTTTTATACAAGAAGCATCCTGCAGAGGTAAAATTTGTATTGGTTGACCCAAAAAAAGTTGAATTAACCCTGTATAACAAGATTGAGAGACACTATTTAGCAAAACTTCCTGACTCAGAGGAAGCTATTATTACGGATAATAAAAAAGTAATTAATACACTTAACTCCTTGTGTATCGAAATGGATAACAGGTATGAATTGTTGAAAAATGCCGCTTGCAGAAATATTGTTGAGTATAATAAAAAATTTAAAGACAGAAAACTAAATCCAAATGATGGTCACCAGTTTTTACCTTATATTGTCTTAGTTGTAGATGAGTTTGCTGACTTGATAATGACTGCTGGAAAGGAAGTTGAAACTCCAATAGCAAGATTGGCACAATTGGCAAGAGCAATTGGGATTCATTTAATAATAGCAACTCAAAGACCTTCTGTTAATGTTATTACGGGAGTTATAAAAGCAAATTTCCCTGCAAGGGTGGCATTTAGAGTTACATCAAAAATAGATTCAAGAACAATTCTAGATAGTTCCGGAGCTGATCAATTAATTGGAAGAGGTGATATGCTATTTACGCAAGGAAACGAACTAACTAGAGTTCAATGTGCATTTGTAGATACCCCAGAAATTGAGTTACTAACTGACTTTATTGGTTCACAAAAAGCTTATGCAACTGCACATCAATTACCAGAGTATATCGGAGAAGAGGGTGGCACAAATCTTGATATTGACATAGAAGATAGAGATAAGTTATTTAGAGAGGCTGCAGAGGTTTTGGTAATTGCTCAACAGGGTTCAGCTTCACTGCTCCAAAGGAAACTTAAATTAGGTTACAACAGAGCAGGCAGATTAATTGATCAGCTTGAAGCCGCAGGTATTGTTGGTCCTTTTGAGGGAAGTAAAGCCAGACAAGTTTTAATTCCAGATTTACAGTCTCTTGATAGGCACTTGGAAAACGAATAAATAATTTAACTATGAAAAAAATCATCCTATTAATTTTTGGATTTTATGCTTTTGGAATTTCTCAGGAAAATTCAGATGCTGAACTTTTACTTAATAAGGTTTCAGAAAATATCAAAAGTTATGAAAATATTTATATCAACTATGCATACACATTACAAAACCTTGAAGAGGACATTAATCAGACGAATAATGGAAGTTTTGTAACTGAAAATGACAGTTGGAGATTTGAAATGCTTGGGGTAACCCGAATATTTGATGGAGAAAAGCTTTATTCTATTAGCCCAGACGATGAGGAAGTGACTATCTCTAGTCAAGATCCTGAGGATGAGACAACTATTACGCCAAATCAAATGCTATATTTCTATGAAGACGGTTACTATTTTGAAATGGATGAATCCAGATTAATTGGAAATGGAAAGTTTAGAAAAAAGATTCAATATGTGAAATTAATCCCAAAAGATTCTGAGGCTGAAATAAAATATATTCTACTTGGTATTGATACTGAGTTTAATCAAATCTACGAGGTTATTGAGACAGGAAAAAATGAAACAGTAACTACTATTTCAATAGTGGACTTTGAATTTAATTTACCACTAGATGCTAAATTGTTTGTGTTTGATGAGGATAAATACAAAGACTATTACATGAATATTTTAGATTAGTCTATTGAAAATTTTAGATTTTTACATATTCAAATCATATCTAAAAACTTTAGCAAGTACATTTTGCATTTTGATGTTAATTTTTTTGCTTCAATCAGTTTGGCTATACATTTCTGAATTGGCTGGTAAAGACCTAGAACTAGATATAATCCTTAAATTTTTAATTAATGTAACACCAAGATTAGTAATTCTTGTATTACCATTAACCATTCTTTTGTCTAGTATTATGGTTTTTGGTAGTCTTTCTGAAAACTATGAGTTCGCCGCAATGAAAGCTAGTGGAATTTCTTTACAGAGATCAATGAGGAGCTTGATTTTATTTACATTCTTACTTGGCATAGTGACTTTCTTTTTTTCAAACAATGTAGCTCCAATTGCCGAATACAATTTTCATAATCTTAGAAAAAATATTTCAAAAGTAAAACCATCTATGGCAATTGCTGAAGGGCAGTTCAGTCAAATTGGCGATTATAATATTAAGGTTGATAATAAATATGGAAATGAAGGCAAATTATTGAATAAGGTTATTATTCATCAAAAGAAAAATAAACCTGGTAATTACACTGTTATAAAATCAAAAAGTGGCGAAATAATCTCGGAGGAAAACTCTAATATTTTACAACTTAAGTTGTATGATGGTAACTATTATGATGAAATAATTTCAGAAGATTATTCAAAAAATATAAAAAAACCTTTTGTAAAAAGCTACTTTGAAGAATATCTAATTAATATTGATATTGCCTCTATTAATGAAGTTGATTTTAGTGAAGAAGATGATGTAAATAAACATTCAATGATGAAAGTAAATGAGCTGAGTACAGCTATTGACTCATTAGTTGAAAAAAAAGCTGAAGACATGGCTGTCATAAGCTCCAAAATGTTTAATAGGTCAAATTTTAAAACCATAGACTACAATTTAAATCCAAAAGATGATGTCAATTACGAAAGTGAAAACTTTTTAAATCTGTTTCAGCCAAAAAAACAAAAACAGCTTTATGATTTAGCTATTAGCTCTGTTAAGAGTACAATAAGTATAGTTAAGTCTAACAAAACAATTCAATCTTATCGTGAGCAAAATTTAAATAAACATGTAATGACTATGCATGATAAATTTTCGCTGGGTTTTGCATGCATAATCTTATTTTTCATCGGTGCTCCCCTTGGTACAATCATTAGAAAAGGAGGTTATGGTTTACCACTTGTAATTTCAATATTACTTTTTTTGGCGTATCATTTTTTAGGAATTTTTTCAAAAAATCTTGCTGAAGACAGTAGTATTAATCCTATTTTAGCAAGCTGGCTTTCAACTTTAATAATGCTTCCCTTTAGTGTTTATTTAACCTACAGGGCAACAAATGATAAAAGCGTTTTTAATTTTGGAGATTATATTTTATCATTTTATAAAAAAATAGAAAAATATGTCAAAGGATAAGTTTAAACTTAATTCAATAGAGTCTGCTATAAAAGACATAAGAGACGGCAAAATTGTTATTGTTGTTGATGACAAAAACAGAGAAAACGAAGGAGATTTCCTCGCATCTGCTGAGTTAGTAACACCAGAAATTATAAATTTTATGGCAACTCACGGAAGGGGATTAATTTGTGCCCCAATCACTGAAAATATTTCAAAGAGGTTAGGTTTAAATTTAATGGTTGGAACAAATACTGATCCCCAAGACACTGCTTTCACCGTATCGATTGATTTAAAAGGAAACGGAGTAACAACTGGTATTTCAGCATCAGATCGAGCCACAACAATACAAGCATTAATTGACAAAAAAACAAAACCTAATCAATTTTCAAAGCCTGGACACGTATTTCCTCTGGTAGCAAAAAATGGAGGCGTTTTAAGAAGAACAGGTCACACTGAAGCTGCAATTGACTTACCAAGACTAGCGGGACTTAAGCCAGCGGGTGTGATTGTTGAAATAATGAATGAAGATGGTTCAATGGCTAGAGTTCCTGATTTAATTAAAGTATCACAGAAATTTGATTTAAAAATAATTTCTATTGAGGATCTTGTTGCTTACAGAATGGAACATGATTCGTTGATTGAAAAAGAAGAGGACTTTGAAATTAATACACGCTTTGGGATTTTTAGATTGAGAGCTTACAAGCAGACTACGAATAATAATATTCATATTGCCCTAACCAAAGGAAGCTGGGATAAAGGGGATGCTGTTTTAACAAGAATTAACTCAAAATCAATTCACAATGATGTTTTGGGTACTCTTACATCTGATACCGAGGATTCATTATCAAAAATGTTTGAGATTATTAACAAAGAACACATGGGGGCAATGATTTTTATCAGCCCTGAATTAAAAGCAATTAATACTTTGAAAAGGCTGAAAATCCTGAAAAAAAATCAAGCTAAAGATAAAATTGCAAAGGCTCCTATTTTGAATATGGATGACAGAGATTTTGGAATTGGAGCTCAAATATTACATGATCTCGATATAACCAACCTTAAACTTATTACAAACACAAAAGAAACAAGAAGAGTTGGAATGATTGGTTATGGCTTAGAAATTTCTGAATATATCAATTTTTAGTATGAGAAAATATCCAATCTAGAAATTTAGGATCATCAAAAACATTATGCCAACTTCCGTGGTTTACATTTTCATACAAAGTGAATTTGGGACTACCTCCATATTTAAGAATCGATTCGACCATATTAATTGAAAGCTGTGGCAAAACAACTTCATCGTCAGAACCATGAACAACCCAAACCGGTGTTGTTTTTGCAAAATCTTTAGCCCAATTAGGGTCACCACCACCACATATTAAAACAGCAGAGGCAAACATTTTAGGTCTATTCTTAAGCAATTCAAATGAGCCCATTGCTCCATTAGATAGTCCTGTCAAATAAATTCTTTTATTATCTACAAAACCTTCTTTAACTAACGAATCCATCAGTTTAATGACTAATTGATGTGAATTTGTGGGATTTGCATCTTTTGGAAAAACTTGACGTATCTTGTTATCAGTTAAAATTCTTGAAGACCAATTATCATCAAGTGGAGCTTGAGGGAAAATCACTATTGATCTATAATTGTTATAATTTTCAGGGTCTAAAAAAACTTTATCAACATATTTTAACTGTAATTCATTATCATCTCCCCTTTCACTGATACCATGTAAAAAAAGGGTCAACGGATAACTTTTAGATTCATCAAAACCCTTTGGATACAAAATCCGATAATTTAATTCACCTATTTCAGAAACAAATTTTTCATAATTAGGTGTTATTTCAGTCTCCACACATGAAAAAAACAATAAGTATGAAAAGATAATTGTGAATCGATAAATAAGCATACTTTGAACTTTTCATTAATATAACATAAATATTTTAAAGACTTTTTTTGAAGCAAACAAAAACAAGTCTATATTTGCATCCGTCAAAGGAGGAATGGCAGAGTGGTCGAATGCGGCAGTCTTGAAAACTGTTGAGGGTCACACCTCCGGGGGTTCGAATCCCTCTTCCTCCGCTAAAAATAACTCACTAATACACTAGTGAGTTATTTTTTTTACAAAAAAATAACTCTATAACCCACTGGAAATAATAATGTCTCTGTAAAATTCTTTTTTGATTTAGAATAAATTAATCTAACTTTATGGTAATCAATGACTAATTACTAATCTATTAAAATCAATCTATGAAAAAACTTTACTTATTATTTTTATTAACTCCTTTTTTGATTATTGGGCAACAGCACGGACCAAACTGCACCCATGATCAAGTGAGGGGCGAAATATCAGAAAACCATTATTCTAATGATTTTCATCCAACTCAAACTCAAAATAAGGTATTCAATACGATTCCTTACGAAAATAGTTTTGAAAACGGACTCGGAGATATCACATTGGTACAAAACGGCAGTACAAACTACAATTGGGTAATTAATGGAGGCCACTTTGTTAATCCTGAGGATGATGCTGCTGGTGGTGTATATTATTTACAACAGGATGACTTCTCTGATTCAGGAATGCTTGAAAATTGGGCTTTAACACCAACATTTGATTTATCAGGGACTTCTGCACCAGTTTTAACATATTGGGGTCACGTTCACTGGGCATCATATGCTGATGAGCATCATGTCATGTATTCAACAGATTACGACGGAGACGTTAATTCAGCCACATGGGTACTTTTGAATGATTTTATTTGTAATACAGACAACACTACTTATTGGTGTGATTACGAAATTGCTCTCCCTTCTGAAGCAAATTTAACAATAGGTTTTAAATACAAAGGTGATTATGCAGCTGACTGGCTAATTGATGATATTAAGGTGTTTGATGACTCTGCCGTGGCAGCAGATTGGGATGTTACTACAACAGGAACAACAGCAACTTTGTCAATCTTTGGTTTTAATAACTTTGTTGTTGGAACGGATGGACATTGGCATTACTCTGTTGACGGAGGTGATACTGTGATGGTATATGACACTAATGATGTGGTAATCGATGGGTTATCAATTGGTGACCATTCAATAACTGCTTGGTTAGTTGATAGTAATCATAACCCTCTAGATCCACCTGTTGAGGAAACAATATCATTTACAATTTCCGTTATCTCGGAATATCCATGGTGTGATGACTTTGAAAGTGGTCTAGGAAATTGGACAAGTTCGATTTACTCAGGAACTGCTGAATGGGTTTGGGGTTCTCAAAATGCAAATGCTTCTGTTTTACCACTTTCAGGTGCTGCAATGGCTGGGTTTTACTCCCCTAATTATAATGCTGATACTGCAAGTATAATTTCACCATCAATGGATCTTACGAGTGTTGATGATCCTCAGTTAACATTTAATTTCACACAGGTTCAATGGGCTGGAGACCAGGATCAATTAAGAGTATTCTACAGGTCTTCATATGACGGCGATTGGGTTCAAATTGGTGAATATACTGAAGAGGTAACATCATGGACAGAGGTTACACTGGATTTACCTAATCCAAGTGCTGATTACTATGTTGGATTCCAAGCAACATCTGGCTATGGATATGGGGTAACATTAGATGATGTTTGTGTGCAAGCTGCGCTATCAAATTCAGAAAATGAATTACTAGACATGATGATTTATCCTAATCCTGTTGAAGGAGATATTGTTACAATACAATCTCATATCGAT
>CACOGA010000007.1 GCA_902626585.1 uncultured Bacteroidota bacterium | reverse complement strand
TCTGTTTGATTTTTGCTTTTCAGAAATATCATTAAAAAAAGTGTGTGATTCAATACCAAAATAATCAAAAATAGTACCCATATCAAGAACCTTGCTGGTTGAAATTTCAATAAGAGACACATCTACTGTACTACCTCTTGAGTGACCAGATTTAGATGCTATATATCCTAATTCAAATAATTCTGATTTTTTAACATTAGGATAATAAATTCTTTTATTAATAGTGTCATTGAGGTTCTTTGACCATTGTACAAAAAAATCAACAGCTCTTTGAGGTCTGTATGCATCATATAATATTAATGAATACCCTAGTTTATTAAAATCATCTTGTGCATTTGATAGTGCTAAGGCAGACTCTTTTGTTAAAATGGCAGTATTTGAGTGATAACCCTCTACAAATTGACCAGTAAAATTTTCACCAGAGTAATACTTTAAATCAACAACTATACTATCATCAATGTCATTCAAATAAACAAATCCATCATCTAAATTATAATTGAATGAAGTGGAATAAAAAAACAGAATTATAATTATGAGTATTCTCATTTAAAGTTTTGTTAAAGAGTGATTATGTATAAATTTATTACATATTTTTGTCAAAAATAAAATCTTGAAAAAATTCCTATTTATTTTTCTTTTCTTAATCTCAATTTCACTGATATCTCAAAACCTAAAGAAAGAACTCTTTGTAAAATATACCGAAAATGAAATTATTATTGATGGTATTCTTAACGAAATTGATTGGGATTTGGCAAAAGGAGTTGATGATTTTTATGAATACAGACCAGATTATAACAATAAACCAAAGAATCCGGCAACAATTAAAATTTTAAATGATGAAGATTTTTTATACGTCGGTATTAAAATTATGGTCAATAAAAATGATCTACGGACTGGTACATTAAAAAGAGATTTTGATGCAACAATTTCCGATTTTATTGCCCTAGTATTCGACACATTCAATGATGCAACTAATGCTTTTGTGGTTGGAAGTAATCATCTCGCTATTCAAAGAGATTTGTTATTGTATAATGGTGGTGTTCCTGAAGGAAGGTCATATGATATGACATGGGATATTAAATGGACTAGCAAATCATTTATCGCTGATGATTATTATACAACTGAGTGGAAAGTCCCAATGTCAGCTTTCAGGTACAGAGAAGGTGAAACAAAATGGAGGTTTGGTTCATATCAACGTGACAGTAAAAATACATCATGGAATATGTGGCACAAGGTTCCTGAAGATCAAGACTTTTCTGATATGGCATTCTTGGGGAATATGTATTTTGAAAAACCTCTAAAAAAATCAAAATCCAAAAAGTCATTAATCCCGTATTTAAATGGGATAATAGCTAACGATTACGAAAATCAAAAAAAAATTAATGATATTCAATTGGGTGGTGATGCAAAATTTGTAATTGATAATTCACTTACCCTAGATTTAACCATAAATCCTGATTTTTCTCAAGTCGAAGTAGATGATCAAATTACAAATTTGACAAGATTTGAAATTTCCCTGCCAGAAAAAAGACAATTTTTTATTGAGAATAGTGACTTGTTCTCTAGTTTTGGAGATAAAGGAGATTCAAATCCTTTTTTTTCGAGGAGGATTGGAATTGCCAAAGACCTTAACGGGAACAACATTCAAAATAAAATTATTGCAGGCTTAAGACTAAGCGGAAAAATCAATAATGACTTTAGAGTTGGGTTATTAAATATGTTAACCGAAGAAGACCTTGAGAATAATATTGCATCTAATAATAATACAGTATTGGCATTACAACATAAGGTTTTTAATAGATCAAATATTAGTTTTCTTTTTATCAACAGAGAATCAATAAAAAATTATGATTTTGAATCAGAAAATCCATATAATAGAGTTATTGGTATTGATTACAATTTGGCTTCATCAGACAGTAAGTGGGAAGGCAAATATTATTTTCATAAATCAATTACCCCAAATTTAGACAGTGACGACATTTCAGCAGGCTTTCGTACTAATTATAATTCAAGAAATATAAATTTCAAAGTTGGAGCTTTATATATTGGAGATAATTTTAACTCTGATTTAGGTTACATAAAAAGAAAATCAATTTATAAAATTGATCCGCGTATCGGATATACATATTGGCCTGAAAATAAAAAAATATTAAATTATGAATTTGAAATAGCACCATTTATAACATGGGCATCAGATTTTAATAACCTATTATCAGATTATTTTATATTCACAAAATGGGATGTTAATTTCAAAAGTGGTATAAATTTTAATATTTCACTTAGAAATCAATATACATATCTTTTTGATGAATTTGATCCAACCGGAATTAATAACGGCAACTCACTTCCGGCGAACTCCGACTATTACTATAACAACTATGAAATTGAATTTAACAACTACTTTTCATCTAATAAGTTTACATACAGAGTTGAACAAAATTTTGGTGAATTTTATAACGGAAAGAAAACATCATCTCAAATCAGTTTAGGTTATAGATTTGAGCCAATATTTACAGGCTCAATTGAATTAAATTATGATAAGGTCTCACTTCCAGAATTATATAATAGCGCTAATATCTTTTTAATTGCTCCTAAGTTTGAATTTACATTTACGAAAGATTTATATTGGTCCTCATTAATTCAGTTTAGCAACCAGACTGAAAACTTAAGTTTTAATTCTAGACTTCAGTGGAGATTTGCTCCTTTATCAGATTTATTCTTAGTCTACAATGATAATTATTATACTGAAAATAGATACAACAGCATATTCATTCCAAGAGTTAAAAACAGATCAATCAATCTTAAATTGACATATTGGCTAGATTTCTAATGAAAAATAAAATAATAATTTTTTTAATCATTTTAACCTCCTGCTCGTCAGAAAAAGAAAATCTTATTATTGAAGGGGAAATAAGTGGTATCAAAAACTCAATGATATATTTATCATCTGCTGATGAAGAGGAAATATTAGATTCTGTAAATATTATTAATGGTAAATTCACATTAAAAACTTATTTAGATTCAACTAAAGAAATGCGTATGATCCTGGGTGATAAAAACTCTGAAAATAAATTTAATTTTATTTCGGAGCCAGCACATATTTTATTTACGAGCTCAAAGGATAAATTTGTATTTAACGGAGAAATTCAAAATTCTAAGCTATATATTGATTACAAAAATTTAAAAAATCAAATTAATCGATTTGACGAGAAAGATTTAGAGATGTTGGCTGAACAAATTGAAATTTCTGTCAAAGGAAATACAAATAAATATGATTCCATAAAAGAGCAAAGACTTAAGCTAAATCAAAGAAAAATATTATTTGTTGTAAATTATGCTATGAGCAATAAAACTAGTCCTCTTTCAGCATTTATTTCATATAAATACAGAAATTCTATCAGCGATGACTATTTGAAAAAAATATTTGAAAACCTTTCTGATGATATCAAAGGTTCATATTATGGGGCTAAATTAAATTCTAGTCTCTAGAGTAATCATCCTCTAATCTAACTATATCTTCTTCGTCTGATAGATTATTCGAATCTGTATGAATCCATATCTCTGCAACTACTCCAAAATTAGATAAACCAACTAAGCGATGCCTTTCCTCTGTTTGAAATTTGATAGTATCACCCTCGTTTAATATCTCCATTTCATTTTGATTATCGTCCATTGATCTAATAATACCTACAGAGTTTTTATAAACTCTCCAGATTTCTTTTCTTCTGTGATGAAATTGCCATGAAAGTCTAGAATTAGGGTTTACAATCAATATTTTAGGACTTACTTTCCCTTTAATATCCAAATTTTCTTTTGAAATAAAATGATAAATAAAATCTTTTGATTGTGACTCGTCAATTAATAAAAACCCTCCCCACGGTCTAACAAAGTCATGACCTACTACTTTGAAGCCAAGGTTTTCAATTTCTTCTTTGGTATCTAAATAATGTTTATTCAATTTCCTGAATATTCGACAAAGTTTCTTGGGGTTTCATATAATTTTACTGATAAATGAAATTCTTTCTGTATATAATTTCTTAAAATATCATAAATGTATATACATATATTTTCAGCTGATGGGATGACATTTGAAAAATATGGAACATCTAAATTTAAATTTTTATGATCTAACCTCTCTTCAATTTCATTTTTTATAATTTTTTTTAGCTCACCCATATCAATAACGTACCCAGTATCAGGGTTAATTTTTCCAGTAACACTAACTATTAGTTCATAATTATGACCGTGATAATTAGGATAATTACATTTACCAAAAACATCACTATTTTTTTTATCAGACCATTTTTCATTAAAGAGTCTGTGAGCTGCATTAAAATGAGCTTTTCTACTTACTGTAACTTCCATTTTTTTAAACTTTCAAAGTATTTATTCATAATAATAATAAACCAAGCTGTATAATGCTCTGGATTAATTTTCATATCGTTAGCAAGGATATCAATATCTACCCATTTCCATTCGTCAACTTCATTTGGATTAGGTTTTGGAATGCCGTCAAAAACACCAATCATAATATGGTCGTTTTCGTGCTCAATTAGCCCATTTGAAAATTCAACTCGATATATAAATGAGTCAAAATTAAACAGATCTGTGATAAAACCCATTTCTTCAGAAAGTCTTCTCTTACCAGCGCTTATATTATCTTCGTTATCTCTTTGATGACTACAACAAGTATTGGACCAAAGATTAGGAGTATGGTATTTAGTTGAGGCACGTTTCTGAAGTAATATTTTTCCTTGTGTATTAAAAATTATAACGGAAAAGGCTCTGTGAAGTTTACCTTTCAGATGAGCCTCCATTTTAGGCATTAAACCTAGTTTATTATCATTTTTATCAACTAAAACAACTTTTTCCTCCTGCATATATCAAAAGTAAAAATGTAAAATCAATTAACCTAATAAAATTAAGCTTCACCTGTAGGTCCAAAATTTAGTTGAAACTTTGGATTGTCATAATCTTTGATTGAGCCAAAATTTTCTTCAAACCTATTAATATTATCATTTAAAGCTTTTGCTAATTTCTTTGCATGTTGTGGAGTTATAATAATCCTTGATTTTACCTTGTTTTTTGGTGAACCCGGCATAACGGAAATAAAGTCAATTACAAATTCCGAGACCGAGTGGTTAATTATGGCTAAATTTGAATAAACACCTTCAGCAACTTTTTCATCAAGCTCTATATTAATTTTACCTTTTTGCTCCTTCTTTTTTTGCATAAAATGAAAATTAATTAGTGTTTACTTCTTGATCTGGCATCGTGGTATCCATTAATTCATCATAGCTTTCCTTTGAGCCAACCAAAATATCATCATATTTTCTTAGTCCTGTTCCAGCCGGAATCTTATGACCAACTATTACATTTTCCTTTAAACCATCAAGATAATCAACCCTTGCATTTACTGCCGATTCATTTAAAACTTTTGTTGTCTCCTGGAATGATGCAGCAGAAATGAATGATTTAGTTTGTAATGAAGCCTTAGTAATACCCTGTAAAATTGGAGTAGCGGTAGCAGGCCTAGCGTCCCTAGCAACCACCAGATTCTTGTCTTCTCTTTTCAATATAGAGTTCTCATCTCTGAAATCTCTAGACGAAATTATTTGGCCTACCTTGTAATTTTCAGAATCACCTGCATCTTCAATAATTTTCTTACCATAAATACTGTCATTTTCGTCAATAAAATCTGATTTATGAACCAACTGATCTTGTAAGAAAATGGTATCACCAGAATCCTGAATCTTAACTTTTCTCATCATTTGTCTCACAACTACCTCGAAGTGTTTATCGTTAATTTTTACCCCTTGTAGCCTGTATACTTCTTGAACTTCATTTACTAGGTACTGTTGAACAGCGGATGGTCCCTTAATATTTAATATATCATTTGGAGTGATCGAACCCTCTGACATTGGAGTACCTGCTTTTACAAAATCGTTTTCTTGTACTAATATTTGATTAGAAAGTTTGATCAAATATTTTCTGATCTCACCGGTTTTAGCTTCAATTATAATTTCTCTATTACCTCTTTTGATT
This sequence comes from uncultured Bacteroidota bacterium, assembly GCA_902626585.1. Lineage (GTDB taxonomy): Bacteria > Bacteroidota > Bacteroidia > Flavobacteriales > Flavobacteriaceae > MED-G13. Next base: position 86,619 of record CACOGA010000007.1, on the reverse strand, counting down.
TTCCCAAATGAAACAACACCATCAATTTCGCTAACTATCGCTGGATTTGATGGATTTCTTGCCTCAAAGAGTTCCGTTACTCTTGGGAGACCACCTGTAATATCACCAGTTTTTGCAGACTTTCTTGGAATTTTAACAAGAATTTTACCTAAATCAATTTTATCACCGTCATTAACAACTAAGTGAGCACCAACAGGCAGGTTATAAGATCTTATAATTTCACCTTTTGTGTTCTTTACAAGCAGTGTTGGAATTAACTTTTTATTTCTTGATTCAATAATTACTTTTTCCTGAAAACCTGTTTGCTCATCAATCTCAACTTCATACGTAATTCCTTGTTCAATATTTTCATAGCTAATTTTACCAGCATAATCTGAAATTATAACTCCATTGTATGGATCCCATTCACAAATCAAAGTTCCCTTTTTTATTTTTTTCTTATTTTTCACATACAAGAAAGAACCATAAGGGATATTGTTATTACTCAGTGTGAGACCTGTGTTTGGATCAGAAATTTTTATTTCAGAAGTTCTAGAAATTACAATTTCTACGTCTTGACCATCATTATTCTTTCCTTTGACGGTTTTTAAATCCTCAATTTCTACGTTACCATCAAATTTTGAAATAACACTGTTTTCCTCAGAAATATTTCCTGCAATACCACCAACGTGGAAGGTTCTAAGAGTCAGCTGTGTACCTGGCTCACCAATTGATTGTGCAGCAACAACACCTACGGCCTCACCCATTTGTACATCGTTTCCAGTAGCAAGATTTCTACCATAGCATTTTGCACAAATACCTCTTTTCGATTCACAAGTAAGTGCAGACCTAACTTCGATTGTCTCAACCGATGAGTTTTCAATATCATGAGAAACTAGATCATCAATAGGCTGTCCTGACTTAACTAAAAGCTCCCCAGAAACAGGATCATATACATCCTGTAATGAAGTTCTTCCTACAATTCTATCAACAAGTTTTTCTACAATTTCCTCATTTTTCTTTAGTGCAGATACATTGATTCCTCTCAAGGTTCCACAATCATCTTCAGTGATTATGACGTCCTGTGAAACATCGACTAATCTTCTGGTTAAATACCCTGCATCAGCAGTTTTTAACGCTGTATCAGCTAAACCTTTTCTAGCACCGTGGGTCGATATGAAATATTCTAAAATCGAAAGACCCTCCTTAAAATTAGAAAGAATGGGGTTTTCAATAATCTCTCCACCCCCAGCTGTTGATTTTTTAGGCTTAGCCATAAGACCCCTCATTCCAGTTAACTGTCTGATCTGTTCTTTTGATCCCCTTGCACCAGAATCCAACATCATGTACACAGAATTAAATCCTTGTTGATCCTCTCTAATTCTTTTCATTGACAATTCAGTCAGTTCTGCATTAGTTGAAGTCCATATATCAATAACCTGGTTATATCTTTCATTATTTGTAATAAGTCCCATATTATAATTAGATCTGATAACATCAACCTGCTTATTCGCAGTATTTATCATATCAAACTTTTCATTTGGAATAATAATATCACCTAGACTAAATGAAAGACCTCCTTGGAAAGCAAATTTGTAGCCTAAGGTTTTGATTTCATCTAAAAACTCAGCTGTTTCTGGAACACTTGTAATCTTCAAAATATTACCAATTATATCCCTCAATGATTTCTTTGTTAAAACTTCATTAATAAAACCCGCTCTTTCAGGCACTTTTTCATTAAATAGTACCCTGCCAACAGTGGTGTCAATAATCTTATCAACTAATTTATTTTCTTTATCTAAATCTTTGGTCTTAACTTTTACAGTAGCATTTAAATCAACTTTACTTTCATTGTAAGCAATGATAACCTCTTCAGGAGAGTAAAAGGTAAGGCCTTCACCTAAAACTTTAAGTTTATCTGTTGATACTTTTTGTTTTGTCATATAATATAAGCCTAGAACCATGTCTTGTGACGGAACAGTTATCGGAGAACCATTTGCTGGGTTTAGGATATTGTGTGAAGCCAACATTAGCAATTGTGCTTCTAAAATAGCTTCAGGCCCTAATGGTAAATGAACAGCCATTTGATCACCATCAAAATCAGCATTAAATGCAGTACAAACCAAAGGATGAAGCTGTATTGCTTTACCTTCGATTAACTTAGGCTGAAAAGCTTGGATTCCTAGCCTGTGTAAAGTTGGAGCTCTATTGAGAAGTACCGGGTGACCTCTAAGCACATTCTCGAGTATATCCCATACTACAGGGTCTCTTCTGTCAATGATTTTTCTAGCAGATTTTACTGTTTTCACAATACCTCTTTCCATTAACTTTCTAATGATGAAAGGTTTATAGAGTTCAGCTGCCATGTTCTTAGGTAAACCACATTCAAAAAGTTTCAAGTCGGGACCGACAACAATCACTGATCGCGCAGAATAATCAACTCTTTTACCTAATAAATTTTGTCTAAATCTACCTTGTTTCCCCTTTAACGAATCAGAAAGGGATTTCAGGGGTCTATTAGACTCAGTTTTAACAGCTGATGATTTTCTGGTATTATCAAATAAGGAGTCTACAGATTCCTGAAGCATTCTTTTTTCATTTCTTAGAATAACCTCTGGAGCCTTGATTTCGATTAATCTCTTTAATCTATTGTTCCTTATAATTACCCGTCTATATAAATCATTTAAATCAGAGGTTGCAAATCTACCACCGTCAAGAGGAACCAAAGGTCTTAACTCAGGTGGTATCACTGGGATAGCTTTCATAATCATCCACTCAGGTAGGTTTTCTCTATTAAGATTGCCCTCTCTAAAAGATTCAACAACCTGTAATCTTTTTAGTGCTTCAGTTTTTCTCTGCTTAGAAGTTTCATTATTAGCTTTATCCCTTAATTGATATGACAAGTCATCCAAATCAATTCTGGACAATAGTTCAATTAAACATTCTGCACCCATTTTAGCAATGAATTTTTCAGGGTCATTGTCATCTAGATACATATTTTCTTGAGGTAAGGAATCTAAAACATTTAAATATTCTTCCTCAGTTAGGAAATCCATTTTATTCAATGGCTCTCCTTCAATATTTTTTGCATTACCGGCCTGAATTACAACATATCTTTCATAGTAGATAATCATGTCTAGCTTTTTAGAAGGTAACCCCAATAGATATCCAATTTTATTAGGTAAAGATCTAAAATACCAAATGTGGGCAACAGGAACAACCAGATTAATATGGCCAATTCTGTCTCTTCTGACCTTTTTTTCAGTTACCTCCACACCACATCTATCACAAACAATTCCTTTATATCTAATTCTCTTATACTTACCGCATGCACACTCGTAATCCCTAACCGGACCAAAAATTCTTTCACAGAATAAACCATCTCTTTCAGGCTTGTGAGTTCTATAATTTATAGTTTCAGGTTTTAACACCTCTCCTCTTGACGCTGATAATATAGATTCTGGTGAACCTAAGCCAATAGAGATTTTATTAAATTTAATTGTCGTATTATCTTTTTTTCTACGCATAATTTGTGTATAATTTTATTATTCTTCTAGTCTAATATCTAATCCAAGACCTTTCAATTCGTGCATTAATACATTAAACGACTCAGGTAATCCTGGTGTTGGCATTGATTCACCCTTTACAATAGCCTCATATGTTTTTGCTCTTCCAACAACATCGTCTGATTTAACGGTTAAAATTTCCCTAAGGGTACTCGAAGCACCGTATGCTTCTAAGGCCCATACTTCCATTTCTCCAAATCTTTGACCACCAAACTGAGCTTTTCCACCTAATGGCTGTTGAGTAATTAATGAATAAGGACCAATCGACCTGGAGTGCATTTTATCATCAACCATGTGACCTAGTTTAAGCATATATATTACACCAACTGTTGCTGGTTGATCAAATTTTTCACCGGTACCACCATCATAAAGGTAGGTGTGACCAAATTTTGGTAAACCAGCCTCATCAGTTATTTTATTGATTTCATCAATTGACGCCCCATCAAAAATTGGTGTAGCATATTTTTTGTCAAGCTTTAAGCCTGCCCAGCCGAGGACAGTCTCATAAATCTGACCTATATTCATCCTGGATGGAACACCCAATGGATTTAAGACGATGTCAACAGGTTTTCCATCTTCTAGAAATGGCATATCTTCTTCTCTGACGATTTTTGCAACTATTCCTTTGTTTCCATGTCTACCAGCCATTTTATCTCCAACTTTTAATTTTCTCTTTTTAGCTATATATACTTTAGCTAACTTTAGTATACCAGATGGTAATTCGTCACCAACAGAAATTGTAAATTTTTCTCTTCTTAGCGATCCTTGTAAATCATTTTCTTTAATCTTATAATTGTGAATAATTTGAGATACAATGTCATTAGTTGATTTATCTGTAACCCATTTTGTAGAAACTAAATGAGCAAAATCATCAGCAGAATTCAGCATTTTTTGGGTAAACTTTTTACCTTTTGGAAAAACTTCCTCACCTAAATCGTTAAAAACTCCTTGAGATGTTTTACCACTTAATACGCTGTAAAGCTTTTCTACTAGAACATTCTTAAGTTCTAAAAACTTACCATCATAAGAGTCCTCTAATAATTTTAAATCTTCTTTATCCTGAATTCTTTTTCTTTTGTCTTTGACTGACCTCGCAAATAGCTTTTTATCAATAACAACTCCGTTAAGGGAAGGTGGAGCTTTCAAAGATGCATCTTTAACATCACCTGCCTTGTCACCAAAAATAGCTCTCAATAGCTTTTCTTCTGGAGTTGGATCACTCTCACCCTTCGGAGTGATTTTTCCGATAAGAATATCACCAGCATTAATTTCAGCTCCAATTCTGATCATACCGTTTTCATCTAAATCTTTGGTTGCCTCTTCTGAAACATTTGGAATATCATTGGTAAGTTCTTCATTACCTAATTTTGTATCTCTCACCTCAATCGAATACTCGTCAATATGAATTGATGTAAAAACATCATCTCTTACAACCTTTTCAGAAATAACAATAGCATCCTCAAAATTATATCCCTTCCAAGGCATAAAAGCCACTTGAATATTTCTACCAAGAGCCAGTTCTCCATTGTTGGTAGCATACCCCTCGCATAAAACCTGACCCTTGGAAACTTTATCTCCTTTGGAAACTATAGATTTTAAGTTTACACAGGTACCTTGATTAGTCTTTTTGAATTTGGTCAATTTATAAGTAACTGTATCAGAGTCAAAGCTGGTCAAAACTTCATTCTTGTTTCTACTGTATTTGATAGTAATCTCATTTGCATCAACATATTCAACAACCCCGTCAGCTTCTGCATTAATCAGAACCCTTGAGTCAGAGGCAACTTGTTTTTCTAAACCAGTTCCTACAATAGGCGACTGAGGTAATAATAATGGAACTGCCTGACGCATCATGTTTGATCCCATCAAGGCTCTGTTAGCATCGTCATGTTCCAAAAATGGAATTAGTGATGCAGAAATAGATGCAATCTGATTAGGAGCAACATCCGTATAATGAACATTAGCGGGTTGAGTTAGAGGAAAATCACCTTCTTGTCTGGCAATAACCTTTTTATCTAATATTTTACCTGACTTATCAACTTTAATGTTTGATTGAGCTATCAACTTATTTTCTTCCTCTTCAGCACTTAAATATGTAGGTGCTGATTTTAAATCAACTACCCCATCATTAACTTTTCTATAGGGTGTTTCAATGAACCCCATATTATTAATCTTTGCAAATACACCAAGTGATGAAATTAATCCAATATTTGGACCCTCAGGTGTTTCAATTGGACATAATCTTCCATAATGAGTATAATGAACATCACGAACTTCAAAGCCTGCTCTTTCACGGGAAAGTCCACCGGGCCCCAGCGCAGATAATCTTCTTTTGTGAGTAATTTCAGCAAGAGGATTTGTCTGGTCCATAAATTGAGACAACTGATTAGTTCCAAAAAATGAATTGATAACAGATGATAGGGTCTTTGCGTTGATCAAATCAATTGGGGTAAATACCTCATTGTCACGAACATTCATTCTTTCTCTGATTGTTCTCGCCATCCTCGCTAGCCCAACACCGAATTGTGATGACAGCTGCTCTCCTACAGTTCTTACCCTTCTGTTTGATAAGTGGTCAATATCATCAATCTCAGCTTTTGAATTAATAAGTTCAATCAAATACTTAATAATTGTGATTATATCTTCAGTAGTTAGAACTTGTTTATCCATTCCAATATCAAGTCCAAGTTTTTTATTCATTCTATACCTTCCAACATCACCAAGGTTATACCTTTGATCGCTAAAAAATAATTTATCAATAATACCTCTCGCGGTTTCTTCATCAGGTGGTTCAGCGTTTCTCAGCTGACGGTAGATGTGTTCAACAGCCTCTTTCTCAGAATTAGTTGGATCCTTTTGAAGTGTATTATGAATTATGGCATATTCTCCTTGCTGAGTAATTTCTTTGTGTATTAATACGGTTTTAACTCCAGATTCAATTATTTCTAAAACATTGTCTTTATCAATTTCAGTGTCTCTGTCAAGAACTATTTCATTTCTCTCAATCGAAACAACCTCACCTGTATCTTCATCAACAAAATCTTCATGCCATGTGTTAAGGACACGAGCTGCCAATTTTCTACCATAATATTTTTTTAGATTTGCTTTGGAGACCTTAATTTCCTCAGCTAAATCAAATATTTCTAGGATGTCTTTATCTCTTTCATATCCTATTGCTCTAAATAATGTTGTTACAGGTAGCTTTTTCTTTCTGTCAATGTAAGCATACATTACGCTATTTATATCAGTAGCAAATTCAATCCAAGAACCTTTAAAGGGAATTACACGTGCTGAATATAGTTTAGTTCCATTAGCGTGAAATGACTGTCCAAAAAATACACCGGGTGATCTGTGCAACTGTGAGACAACTACTCTTTCAGCTCCATTGATACAAAAGGTACCACTAGGTGTCATGTAAGGAATAGTACCAAGATAAACATCTTGAACAATGGTTTCAAAATCCTCATGCTCAGGATCAGTACAATACAGTTTTAATCTAGCCTTTAGAGGAACACTGTATGTTAATCCTCTTTCAATACATTCTTGAATGGAATATCTTGGGGGATCAACAAAATAATCTAAAAATTCTAGGACAAACTGATTTCTAGCATCGGTTATAGGAAAATTATCCTGAAATGTGTTGTATAAACCCTCTTCTCCACGTTCGTCTGATTTTGTTTCTAATTGGAAGAAATCCTTGAAAGATTTGATTTGAATATCCAAAAAATCAGGGTATTCACTAGCGTTTTTAATCGAAGAAAAATTAATTCTTTCAGCTAATTTGGTTGACATATAGTTTTGTTTTAAAAATGAATAATGAAAAATCAGTTAAGTACACCAAAAAGCATAGTCATAAATCAGTATCTATAACTATGCCTTATTTTGATTAAAGTTGAACTTATTTAAGTTCAACCTCAGCTCCAGCCTCTTCTAAGGACTTTTTGAATCCTTCAGCTTCGTCTTTACTAACTCCTTCTTTGATTGTTTTTGGCGCACCGTCAACAAGTTCTTTAGCATCCTTAAGACCTAAACCTGTCAATTCTTTAACCAATTTTACAACTGCAAGTTTTGAACCACCTGCCGCTGTAAGTACAACATCAAATTCTGATTTCTCTTCACCTGCGTCTCCAGCTGCACCGCCGCCTGCTGCTGCAGGAGCTGCAACTGCTGTTGCTGCTGGCTCTATTCCATATTCATTTTTTAAAATGTCAGCTAATTCACTTACCTCTTTTACTGATAAATTAACTAACTGTTCTGCGAAAGTTTTTAAATCTGCCATTTTTCTGTTTTTATTTACTTAATTATTATTTTATTATTTGTTTGATAATGTCTGAAGAATTCCTGAAAGCCTTCCTCCACTAGACGTAAGAGCAGAGACTACATTCTTAGCTGGTGATTGTAACAACATTATAATATCTCCAATTAATTCTTCCTTAGACTTAATTGAGAATAATATTTCTAACTGATCATCACCAATATAAATATCTTCTTCAATCATCGCACCCTTTAGTATTGGTCTTTCAGATTTTTTTCTAAAATTCTTAATAACCTTTGCCGGTGCACTACTAACTTCAGCAATCATCATCGAAGTATTACCTTTTAGCGTATCCTTTAATTCACCAAAGTCTTTTTCCGAATCATCCATAGCTTTTTCAAGCAATGTATTTTTAACAACTGATAATTTCACACCAGCTTTAAAGCACATTCTTCTAAGATTTGATGTTTCAAGAGCATTTAAACCTGAAATGTCTGTCAAATAAATGTTTTCATTAGACTTTAAAACTTCAAGTATATCGTTGATTGCTACTGATTTCTCTTCTCTTGTCATAATTACTATTGTATTTTAGGGTCAATAGCTAAGCTAGGGCTCATAGTTGACGAAATATAAATAGACTTAATATATGTTCCCTTGGCGCCTGTTGGCTTAAGCTTGATCAATGTTTGAATCAATTCATTAGCATTTCCTGCAATTTTATCAGCTGAAAAAGATACTTTGCCGATTGGTGCATGTATAATACCTGCTTTGTCGACCTTAAAATCAATTTTTCCAGCCTTGACATCAGAAACCGCCTTGGCTACGTCCATGGTAACTGTACCAGTTTTAGGATTTGGCATTAAACCTCTTGGACCTAATATCCTTCCTAAAGGACCTAATTTTCCCATCACACTAGGCATGGTAACAATTACATCCACATCAGTCCATCCACCTTTTATCTTGTCAATATATTCGTCTAAACCTACGAAATCAGCACCTGCCTTTTTAGCTTCATCTTCTTTATCAGGTGAAACTAAAGCAAGAACCTTCATGTCTTTTCCGGTTCCGTTTGGAAGAGAAACAACACCTCTAACCATTTCATTAGCTTTCTTAGGATCTACTCCTAATCTTACAGCTAAGTCAACAGATGCGTCAAACTTGGTGGTTGTAATATCTTTTAACAATGAGCATGCTTCATCAAGATTATACAACTTATTATCATCAATTTTTGCTTCCGATAATTTCCTATTCTTAGTCAATTTTCCCATTTTGTTTAAATTATTCAGGTGCTTTACCACCCTTAACATTTATACCCATAGATCTAGCGGTTCCAGCAACCATTTTCATTGCAGATTCAATGGTAAATGCATTTAAATCAACCATTTTGTCTTCGGCAATTGCTTTGACCTGATCCCACGTGACCTTAGAAACTTTATTAATATTTGGCTCACCAGATCCTTTTTTAACCCTAGCTGCTTCCAACAACTGAACAGCAGCTGGAGGTGTCTTAATTACAAAATCAAAAGATTTATCTTTAAAAACGGTAATTACAACAGGTAAAACTTTTCCTGGTTTGTCCTGAGTCCTGGCATTGAATTGCTTACAGAAGTCCATAATATTAACACCGGCAGCCCCTAATGCAGGACCAACTGGTGGAGATGGATTTGCAGCGCCTCCTCTTACTTGTAACTTTAGAACTTTATCTATTTCTTTTGCCATATTACTAATTTAAGTTTCAATGATTCTATTATTGGAAGCAATAGTATCATTTATATTATGTAACATTTATAATTTTTCAACTTGCATGTAGCTAAGCTCTAATGGCGTTTTTCTGCCAAAGATTTTAACCATAACTTCAAGTTTTCTTTTTTCTTCATTAATTTTTTCAATTGTACCATCGAATCCGTTAAATGGACCATCAATAACCTTAACATTTTCACCATGGATGAATGGGATGATAATATCAGACTCTTCTTGTAGCGATAATTCATCTACTTTACCTAACATTCTATTAACTTCAGTTTGACGTAAAGGAATAGGATCACCACCTTTAGTTTCACCTAAAAATCCAATTACATTTGTCACAGACTTAATTATGTGTGGTACCTCACCAGTAAGGTTAGCTTTTATCATTATGTATCCAGGGAAGTAGGTTTTATCTTTGGTAACCTTTTTCCCATTTCTTATTTGAACAACTTTTTCAGAGGGCACAAGAATTTGCTCAATGAAGCTATCCATACCAACTCTGGTAATCTCATTTTCAATATATGTCTTTATCTTGTTTTCTTGACCACTAACAGCCCTAACAACATACCACTTAAACGATGAATTTTTATCAGACATAAGTTTAGCTTATAAGATTAAAAAATTCTTTTATCACTCTACTAAACGCAGAGTCTAATCCCCAAATAATCAGTGAAAATATCACCGAAAAAACCGCAACCAAAACTGTTAAATTTAAACCCTCATTAAAACTCGGCCAACTAACATGTGACTTTAGTTCTTCAAATGATTCTTTAACATATTTAACGATTCCTGTCATATTATATTTTTTGCACGGGTTGAGAGACTCGAACTCCCGACACCTGGTTTTGGAGACCAGTGCTCTACCAACTGAGCTAAACCCGTAAACATAAGTCAAGGTATTTTGTTTGAAACCAAACAAAATACCTTAACATTATATTATGGGTTTTTTTTTAGTCTAAAATTTCAGTAACCTGACCTGCTCCAACTGTTCTACCACCTTCACGGATAGCAAAACGTAAACCTACATTCATAGCAATTGGTTGAATTAACTCAACAGTAATCGTCAAGTTATCACCAGGCATAACCATTTCAACTCCTGATGGTAACTCGATTGTTCCAGTTACATCAGTCGTTCTAACATAGAACTGAGGTCTATAGTTATTGTGGAATGGAGTATGACGTCCACCCTCTTCTTTTTTCAAGATATAAACTTCAGCTTTAAACTTTTTGTGAGGGGTAACGGATCCTTGTTTACAAATAACCATTCCTCTACTAATATCGGTCTTTTCGATACCTCTCAATAAGATACCAACATTATCACCAGCTTCACCTCTATCTAAGATTTTACGGAACATTTCAACACCTGTTACGGTTGAGGTAAGCTTTTCAGCACCCATTCCAATAATATCAACAGCATCACCAGTATTAGCAACACCGGTTTCGATTCTACCTGTTGCAACAGTACCCCTTCCGGTAATTGAGAAGACATCCTCGATAGGCATCAGAAAGTCTTTATCAACCTCTCTTGTAGGTAATTCAATCCATGAATCGACATTTTTCATTAATTCTAGAACTGTGTCAACCCATTTTTGCTCACCGTTTAAGGCTCCTAATGCAGAACCAGCGATCACAGGTCCATTGTCACCGTCATACTCGTAGAATGATAATAATTCACGTATTTCCATTTCAACAAGCTCTAGAAGCTCATCATCATCTACCATATCAACTTTATTCATGAAGACAACAATTCTTGGGATACCAACCTGTCTTCCAAGAAGGATGTGCTCACGAGTTTGTGGCATTGGCCCATCAGTAGCAGCAACAACAAGTATTGCTCCGTCCATTTGCGCAGCACCTGTTACCATGTTTTTAACATAGTCGGCGTGACCTGGACAATCTACGTGTGCGTAATGACGATTTTCTGTTGCATACTCAACGTGTGATGTATTGATAGTAATACCTCTTTCTTTTTCTTCAGGGGCATTATCAATAGTATCAAAATCTCTTTTTTCGGATAAACCAGCATCAGCCAAAACAGTAGTAATTGCAGCTGTCAGCGTAGTTTTACCGTGATCAACGTGTCCGATTGTTCCAATATTTAAGTGGGGTTTCGAACGATCAAAATTTTCTTTTGCCATAATATAATATTTTAGTTGCTTTTAAAATGAGCGCAAATATAAAATTTTTATATCTAATTAACCAATTTATTTCCTAATTTTTTTTTGGAGGGCTTAATCTGTAAAAAATATGACCAAAAATTGTAGGGTTAATTTTATAAAAACCAACTACTTATGACCCGTGTAGAAAATTTGATTTTCAACTGACTCCCAAAGAATCAAACAAGCAATCGAATTGTAAGGGGACCAAATTTCGGTTAACTCCTCAATTTCTGTGCTGCCAACTATATCCAAAGAGTAGTTTTTTTTTATACTGTTTATCAACGCCAAATCTTTTGGAGAAAAAATATCTTGTCTGAACAAATTAAATATCATAAACATTTGAGCTGTCCATTCACCAACACCTTTTATAGATGTCAGGTAGTTAATCACTTCCACATTTGACATTTTTTCAAAATCGACTGTTTTTGATTTAAAAAACTTAAATACGTTTTTTATATATTCTGCTTTTCTGTAAGAAATCCCAATCGATTGCAGCTTAGAGCTAGACATGTTAATTATTTCATTATCAGATTTCCCGTTTATCAATTGAGCAAATCTCCGCTTTACTGTTATTGCAGCTTTGAAACTAATTTGTTGTTCGATGATAAGATTGGCTATTGACAGAGAGTGATTCGGATTAAACCTGTTAGACCAGTCAATTTTTTTTCTGAAAATGTCAATCAAAAAGCACATAACTTCATCATTTGACAAATGCTTGTAAGCCAACTCGAGAGTATTTTTCATTAAATTTTAATATGTTTCTTCTGCCAATTTGTAAATCTTAAGAATAACTAAACCAAAAACTACCCCAAGTAAAAGCAACAAAATACTGTAAAGACCCTGCGCACTGAAAGACAGCCTTAATAAAATGGTTGAAATGATAAAACCTGTATTTCTAATAAGTTGTGAATATCTCTCTGTAAACTGAAATGAAATCAAAAGTATAAACACGTCCACAAGTATTAGTATAGTAAAGAAGTCAATAAAGAAACCATTAAGATTACCTGTGTAGCTTTCACTAATAAAAACCTCAATCACCCACTCATAGAAGTTGACAAAACACAGAACCAGAAGAGTTGGTACTAGTAAAATTGACATTAGCTTCTTGTAGTTAATGAACTTGTTTAAATTCTTATTTGTTTTTCGCTTCGGAATATTTACCCATGTTTTTTTGAAAAGATATATTAAATAAAATATCACAATAACAGCTGACAAATCATACAATAATTGCAGGTTATTTTCATTAAGTATTGTTGAGCTGTCTAAACTTATTTCTGGAATATCTTTAAAAATTTTCCTTATTAAAACCAGAGAGATAATTTCATATTCTTTAGCAACCGATGTTGTAAATGATCTTGGTAAATAATGAATTAATAAGAATGCTTCATAAATAAGTATAAAAGTGAAGGGAGTGTAGAGGGCAGAAATTGGATTGCTTGAAAGATTTGTTTTCGACGAGAATATATCCATTGCATAATAATTCTCAAAAAAGATCAATAGTAAGTGAATAATAAAACCACCAACAGCCAAAAACATAATGTTCTTCTCAAATAATTCAACATTTTTTTGAGAAAAAACATTCGAATGTAAATTTTCAATTCTATTCATAAACTGACAATAACAATATTTATGCCGTTATGAATAGAATTGAATTTTTGTTAATCAGATTACAAGATTGGTACACCGTTGGAAATAGAGGAAATCGGGGCAACAGCATAGATATCTTTTTTGTAAACATTAGTATTAGCGTCTCCCTCGAAACCTATCCAAAGGTCAGATGCTAAATAATCGTCAATTGCAGATCTGGAAGTAAAATAGTAAACACCCCCATAGATATTCCCATCAACGCTATTTATCATTGTTTTCCCAATCATGCCAGGAAAGTTTTCATTGCTGAATACTGGAGCATATTCTTTGACCTGAGAACTCATTTCTTCATCAGATGGGTTAATCTCATTAGTATAATTGACAATAAGGATATGCATATCTAATGCATCATCAGGGTTAGATGAAGTTTTTCTCATCGAATGATTACCATTCGCCATTTCTGTACCATCGAATGTTCTAAAAACATCAGTTTTAAAATTAACCAGATTGGGATGGGCCACAACTCCTTTCCACAATTCTGAGTCCAAATAGTCATCAAGATTATTTTTGTCAGAAAAATAATATACACCTCCAAAAATTCCGGATGCTAAATTTCCAATAAAGGACTTTCCAAGAAGACCTGGAACATTTTCAGATGTAAAACTTGGGGCAACTGCTGTACCTAACTCTGCGTGCTCTTCCAAAGTCATATTTTCAAGTTGATAATTTACAACCAAGACTGTTTCATTAGCATAGATAGAAGTATTGTTATCATTAGTATTTTTACATCCAAATATTGAAAACAAACATGTGAATAGTAGGATTTTTTTCATTGTTTAATTTTTTAAGTTATTATAATTAGTAGTTGCTGTAAATTTAAAAAAAACACTGTGTGTTAAAAAATAAAATGAAATCTTTTTAACCTGGCACATGATTTGATAATTTGATAAAAAAATCTAAATGAAAAACCTAATAATCATAGGTCACCCATACAAAAAATCTTTTTGTTATAATGGGATATTCAAAACAATTCATAATGAAATAAGTAAATCAAATCAAGAGTTAGAGGTAATTGATTTATACAGGGATAGTTTTTCAAGACCAAGAACTAAATTGATTGAAAAGTATAAAAACCTTGTGGTTTGGAGTGAAAGAATATACATTATATCCCCTGTATGGTGGTTTAGATTAACACCCAGAATGGAAGTTTTTTTTGATGAGGTATTAACACCTGGATTCGCTTACAAATTTGTAAATGTTACCAAAACCTATGCATACCCTAAACCATTTTTTAAAGATAAAAAAGTACGTACCTATATTACACACGGTGCACCTGCATTACCTGTAAAAACACTTTATTTTAACTCTGTAAAATTAAGATTAGTTATGGGTGTTTATTCATTTGTTTTTGGATGGAAATTATCCCTTTGGTTTAAAACCAAACAATTTTGGTCTGTTCCATTTGTTAGTGATAAAAAAAGAAAGAAGTATTTAGGGGTTGTATTAAATGATATTAGAAATGATTTAAGAACTAAAAATATATTTAGTACTAAGTCCGCCAAACAAGACAAATTACATGTTAAAGAAGTTTAATACAAATGACTATTTAATAAGAATACCATTATTTATAATATTCTTCTGGTTTGGTGTTCTAAAAGTTTTAGACGTTTCACCGGCTACCGATTTAATAATTGATACGGTTTTCTGGATGCCTTTTTTATCTGCTAAAACCTGGTCAATTGTTATAGGTTATTGGGAAATGGCTATTGGAATTTGTTTTCTAAACAAAAAAACTACTCTTGCCGCAGTGGTTTTAATGTTTTTACAAATGGCTGGGACTTTTTTACCGCTGGTCATTTTACCAGACATTACATTCCAAGATGGCAACCCTTTACTACCAACTCTTGAAGGTCAATACATAATCAAAAATATAATAATCATTACAGCTGCTCTGATAATAGGCAGAAGTTATCTTAAAATTAAATTAAAATGAAAAAAATAATAGAAGTTTATTACCCCATAATTTTAGCTTTTTTGTGTCTACTATACTCTGTTGGACTAGGTTTATCTGGAAATACAGAAGAGGCACAGTACACCGCCCACTGGCCTGGCACAATATTACTTTTTGCCATTGCAATTCGCCAAAGAAGAAGAGATTATAACTCAAGGAAGTAGGACATGTTAAGCCCTTTAATGTTCATAATTGGATTCGTTATTTTCCTACTTTACATGTCTGGATTGCTATGGATGATCAAGTCTTCCCACGATGATCAAAGAAGAAGGAGAGAAAAAGATGAGAAATTTAGCAAATCTGATGAAAACGATTACGATGGTGGTGGCAATTGGGGTAGGTTTGATAATAAATAATGCGCCAAAGCATGGGAAAAGATGCAAATATCAATCGTTAAAAAGAGCCAATGCCGAGAATTGAACTCGGGACCTCTTCCTTACCAAGGAAGCGCTCTACCACTGAGCTACACCGGCTAGTGACTTTTTGAGCGGGAGACCGGGTTCGAACCGGCGACATTCAGCTTGGAAGGCTGACGCTCTACCAACTGAGCTACTCCCGCATTATTTTTGTGGGGAGAGCAGGATTCGAACCTGCGAAGGTAAAAACCAACAGATTTACAGTCTGTCCTCGTTGGCCGCTTGAGTATCTCCCCGAATTAAATATTTTAAAGAACTGAGCCGATGGAGGGACTCGAACCCACGACCTGCTGATTACAAATCAGCTGCTCTAGCCAGCTGAGCTACATCGGCTTATGCATTTTCAAAAAAAAGCCCGCTTTGAGCGGATTGCAAATGTAAATATTTATTTTTTCAAACAAAACAAATTATATTTTTTTTTAATCAGAAAATATGAGAATAATCAAGCCTTATTGCGAGGGTGAGATTTCTTAAAAACTTTTTTAATTTCCTCAATAGACCTATTTGTATAAATCTGTGTGGCTGCGAGACTTGTATGACCTAATAAATCCTTAACTGAATTTAAATCTGCTCCATTATTTAAAAGATGAGTAGCAAATGTATGTCTTAAAATATGTGGACTTTTTTTAAGCTTAGTTGAATAGCCTGAGAAATATTTCTTTGTGATTCGGTAAACCAAATTATCGTATATTTTTTTTCCCTTTGAGGTTAAGAAAAGAATATCATTACTTTTAATATTTTTTAGCTTATTTCTATGTTCTAAATATTCTTTAATTAAGCTAATAGTAAATTCAAGAAGTGGTATATATCTTTCTTTATTTCTCTTGCCTAAAACTTTTATTCTGGTATTGGAAAAATCAATATTTTTAATTTTTAAGTCGATTAGTTCTTGTCTTCTTATCCCTGTTGAATATAACATGTCAAGTATGAGAAAGTCTCTGTAACCTTGAAAAGAATTTTCAAAGTTTTTTGGATTAAGAACATTTAAAATCTCATTTTCAGAAAATGGTAATTGAATAGTAGATTTTGTTTTCAAGGCTTTATGCTCATTGAGAGGGTTAGTTTTAATTTCTCCGATCTTCAATAAAAATTTGTAATAACTGTTTAGTGATGATATTTTTCTGTTTATGGTTTTGTTTGAAATTTTATCAGAAACTAGTGAAACAACCCATGATCTTATCTGGGAATAGTTTACATCTTTAATTTTCTTTTGTTCAAACTTTTTGTAATTAAAAATTTGAAAATTTTGCAAATCATTTTTGTAGGCAATTATCGTTTTTTGAGAATATTTTTTCTCAAGTTGTAAATAATCAAGAAATGATTTGAATTCCATACATCAAATAAATATAAATTTATAAATTATTAGTCAGTATGTTTAATGTAATGGAGATATATATTAAATATCTTCTTGGTCTCTCAGTCTTTGTACGTGCTGAGCTTTTTGGATAACAGCTCTTCTTCTTATTGAGGGTTTCAGAAATTCTTTTCTGGTTTGTAATGATCTCTTTGTTCCAGTTTTATCAAACTTTCTCTTGAAACGCTTTAGTGCTCTGTCGATATTTTCTCCGTCTTTAATTGGTATTATTAGCATATTACAAACCTCCTTCCTTTAAAATTTGATGCAAATATAAACTAAAAATTATCTTACAAAAAGATTTTACAGGGAAAAATTATTTTTTTATCGCCTCCAAATATTTATTAAGCTGCTCTTTAACGATTGGAAATAGGAAATAAAGCCCAACCATATTTGGAAATACCATTGCAAAAATCATTGCATCTGAAAACGCCCAAATTGAATTCATACTAGCAGCAGCACCAATTACAACAAACATTAAAAATAAAACCTTGTAAGTTAGGTCTGCAACATAACCTCTTCCAAATAAAAACTTCCATGACTGTAATCCGTAATATGACCAAGAAATCATAGTAGAAACTGCAAATAATACAACCGCAATGGTTAGAAATATATCTGAGCCTGGAATATATTCAGCGAAGGCCATTTGAGTTATAGCAGCTCCTTCGTAAGCAACTCCATCTATTAAGACTGCACCCGTTCCATCACCTCCGTAAACAAATGCTCCGGTTGAATTAAATGTGATTATAACTAAAGCTGTCATTGTACAAATAACTACTGTATCAATAAACGGCTCAAGTAAAGCAACTAAACCTTCAGATGCTGCATACTTTGTTTTCACTGCAGAATGAGCTATTGAAGCTGAACCCGCTCCAGCTTCATTTGAGAAGGCTGCTCTCTGAAAACCAACCATCAATACACCAATGATTCCTCCAACACCAACAGCAGTTGGGTTAAAAGCCTCTTTAATTATTAAACCAATGGCATCATCGATAAATGAAAAATTTATAGTTAGAATATAAATGCATGCAATAATATAAAGTAGGGCCATAAAAGGAACAACTTTTTCAGTTACTGAAGCTATCCTCTTTATCCCACCAATAATAATAATTCCAACTAATATTGCGAGAATAATGCCTATCATAGCACCTGCAAAAGTTGATTCATATCCAAATAAGTTTTTTATAACTATTGTTGCCTGGTTTGATTGAGCAGCATTACCACCGCCAAAAGAGCCACCAATACAGAATACAGCAAAAAGGGAACCTGCAATTGTTCCAATGGTTTTAAATCCTTTAGATTTGAGCCCTTTGCTTATGTAGTACATAGGTCCACCATAAACAACTCCATCCTCGTCAACATCCCTAAAATGTACACCAAGTGTACACTCAACGAATTTTGTCGACATACCTAATAAACCACATACAATCATCCAAAAAGTTGCACCGGGTCCACCTAAGGCAATAGCTAAGGCGACTCCAGCGATATTTCCATTTCCTACAGTTCCAGAAACCGCTGTCGCTAGAGCCTGAAAATGTGAGACCTCACCATCTTTTGAATCAGAATCACTTTTTTCAATATTATCATACTTTCCTCTAACAACATTAATAGCAGTCCAAAAATATTTCAAATTTGGAAACCCAAAATATAAAGTAAAAAACAACGCACTACCGACAAGTAAATATATTACAAAAGGGTAATCACCGATTGGATAAAAAACATATTTACTAAAGAAATCTGAAATTGGCTGGAAAGCTTCATCAATTCTCTGATCCAACCCTTTTTCTTGAGCCGTCACATAAAATGAACTTAAAAGAAGTAAAAAAGATAAAATATATTTTTTCATGATGTGTTTTTGAATGAAGTTTACAAGATGAGAAAAAAAATAGATTTTTGAAAATTAATTTACATGTAACCCATTTTACTCATCCAATCGTCATTATATATTTTTTTTAAATATCGACTTCCATGATCATGGAATAAAACAACTACTAAATCTTCTGGTTTAAAATTTTCTCTTAATTGCAATACTCCCTTAATCGCTGCACCAGCTGAATTTCCCAAAAACATACCTTCTTTTTTTAATAGTTCTCTGCAGAAAATAGCAGCATCTTTATCGGTTACTTTTGTGAAACCATCAATAATATCAAAGTTGATGTTTTCTGGAATCATATCTTCACCAATGCCCTCAGTTACATAAGGATATATTTCGCTTTTATCGAATTCACCTGTTTCATGAAATTTTTTCAAGACTGACCCATAAGAATCAACTCCCCATATCTTAATTTCTGGATTTTTTTCTTTTAAAAATTTACCAACTCCTGAGATGGTACCCCCTGTGCCTACTCCAACAACAAAATGTGCAATTTTACCCTCAGTTTGTTCCCATATTTCAGGTCCGGTTGTATCGTAATGAGCCTTTGGGTTACTTGGATTATCATATTGATTTACATACCATGAATTTTCAATTTCATCTCCTAGTCTTTTGGCAACAGAGTAATATGATCTTTCGTCTTCAGGTTCAACATTAGTCGGACATACCACTACCTCAGCTCCATACGCTTTTAGGACATTAATTTTTTCAGCTGATTGTTTGTCTGTAGTTACAAAAATACACTTATATCCCCTGGCTATGGCTGCTATAGCTAATCCAGTTCCGGTATTACCTGAAGTTCCCTCGATTATTGTACCCCCAGGTTTTAAATACCCCTCTTTTTCAGCATCTAAAACCATTTTTAATCCTATTCTGTCTTTGACAGAATTTCCGGGGTTAAATGTTTCATATTTAGCCCAGACATTACAGTGCAATTCTTTGGTAATATTATTCAATTTCACCATTGGTGTATTACCTATTGACTCAGTTAAATTATTAAAGTAACTCATTGTGAGTTGCAAATATAATTTAATGTTAAATATAATTAGTTAATTTAATTGAATTTAATTGAATCTTTTGGATTAACCTTAGAAACCAACATGCTTGGGACAAAAATTGAGATTACACATAAGAAAAAAACAATCACATTTAATGAAATTATTTGTGAAAATTCAATAAAAACAGGTACACTTTCAACATAATAAATTTTTGGATCAAGTGAGACTATTTTAAAATTGTATTGAATAAATAGAATTAACAATCCCACGACATTGCCTATTATTATTCCGGCTAAAATCAAATAAGAAGAAGTATAAATGAAAAATTTTTGAATAGAAATATTTGGCAAACCCAAGGCTTTTAATATACCTATCATATTAGTCCTTTCCAATATCAATACAACCAAAACTGAAATAATATTAACAGACGCAACCAATATCATAATAAAAATAATTGCATAAATGTTTTTATCAAAAAGCTCAATCCATTCAAATACCGTATAATATTTTTCTTTTATGGTTACCACATCAAAATCAGGTGGAGAATTTAAATATATATTTTCACTTATTTGGTCTAAATTTTTCTGGTCATTAAGTTGAATTTCCAAAGAGCTAATCTGATCATCTTCCCATTTTACAATCCTTCTGATTTGCTTAATATCACCAAAAATAAATTTTGAATCTAGCTCCTCAAAACCCGAGTTGAATATCCCCACAACGACCAATCTAATGATGGAAGGGTTTGGTTTGTCAGATTTTGAAAATATCATTTCAAAACTGTCATCTAAGTTCAAATTCAGTTTATCGGCTAAACTTCTTGAGATCAACACTTCATTAGAAAAATTTTTCGAAAATTCGGGTACACTGCCTTCAGTAATATAATCAGTTATTTTACTAAAATCATAATTCTTTTCAATTCCCTTAAAAAATACGCCATCAAAATTCTCAGTTGTTCTTACAATTCCAAATCTTGAGATAATTCTCTCAATATTTTTTATCTCTGGAAGTTTATTTAAAAAATCTATAAACTTTTCATCAGGCGAGATAGGGTTTAAAGAATTTTCATTAATTACATTGTTGAAACTTTGAATTGAAATGTGACTTTCAAAAGAAGATATTTTATTTTTAATTTCTTTTTGCATTCCGAAACCCACTCCGACGGAAATGATCATTACAATCATTCCAATTGCAATAGCAAGAACCCCAATTTT
Organism: uncultured Bacteroidota bacterium; assembly: GCA_902626585.1. Lineage (GTDB taxonomy): Bacteria > Bacteroidota > Bacteroidia > Flavobacteriales > Flavobacteriaceae > MED-G13. Next base: position 65,464 of record CACOGA010000007.1, on the reverse strand, counting down.
TATAATTGGAGCTGATATACTATTTTTATGTGGTCTAGCACTTAAAATCCTTTTTGATAAAAAATGTTCAAAATTCAAAATTCAATTCTGTTTATTTTTTTTGCAATCAATTTTAGCTTTTCAGCATACTGTATTGAAAAACCTACTCAATATAAATCTAATGTTATTGTTGGTGCAAACCAAATATCAGAATATGAAAATATGATAAAAAACAAGAGAATTGGAGTTATTGCTAACCATACCTCTGTGATTTTTAAGAAAGATTCTGGGCATATACATTTAGTAGATTCTTTAATTAATTTAAACTTTGATATTAGAAAAATTTTTGCTCCTGAACATGGATTTAGGGGAACCGAGCCAAACGGTGCTAATATTGATGATGAAGTTGACATCAAAACAGGATTAGAGATAATTTCATTGCATGGGAAAAACAGAAAATATGGAGAAATTGATGATAATTCTTTAAAAGATATTGATGTTTTAATTTTTGATATTCAGGACGTTGGTGTAAGATTCTATACACATATATCCACTTTACACTATGTTATGGAAGCATCTGCAAGAAATGATATTCCACTTATTGTTTTGGATAGACCAAATCCTAATGCCCATTATGTTGACGGACCAGTGTTGGAAGCAGAAAATAAAAGTTTTGTAGGAATGCATGAAGTTCCCATCGTATATGGATTAACAATTGGCGAATATGCAAAAATGATAAATAATGAAGGTTGGCTTAGAAATAAAATCAAATCAGAACTAATTTTGATTAAGCTTAAAAATTACGATAGAAATAAAGAATACGATTTACCGGTTATTCCATCTCCAAATTTACCAAATAAAATATCGGTCAATTTATATCCTTCGCTTTGCTTGTTTGAAGGAACCAACATTAGTGTAGGTAGAGGTACAGACTTACAATTTCAAATATATGGTAGCCCTTTTTTAGACCCGAGTAAAAACAACTATAAATTTATCCCAAAAAAAAATAACGGTTCAAAATACCCTAAACATGAAAATGTTTTATGCTTCGGAAAAAACCTGACAAAAGCAGAAAGACTTAACAAATTTAATTTGTCATTTATATTAGATGCTTTTTCTGAGACATCAGGGAAAAACGTTTTTTTTAATAACTACTTCGTTAAACTTGCTGGAACTAAAGATTTGCAAGCTCAAATTATAAATGGATTTACTGAGAATCAAATCATTCAATCTTGGCAAAAAAAGTTAGATATTTATAAGAAAATGAGAATGAAATACTTAGTTTATTAATTGAATAGAAATGAAAAAGACAGTACTAGAATACAAGGGTGTTGAAATTAAGTTAGACTCTGATTTAAAAATTTCTGGATTATCACTGAAAATAAATAAAGGTGAGTTTATTTATTTAGTTGGTAAGACTGGTTCAGGAAAATCTAGTATTTTAAAATCAATGTACTCCGAAAATAAAATTATTGACGGTGAAGCTAAAATTTCAGGGACTAATCTAAAAACTATAGGCGAAAAAAATATCCCATTCTTACGTAGAAAAATTGGTATCATCTTTCAAGATTTTCAACTTTTAAATGATCGAACGGTCTACAAAAACCTAGAATTTGTTTTAAATGCCACAGGCTGGGGTGAAAAAAGAGAAAAAAAACAAAGGATTGATTCGTGTCTAGATAAGGTCCATATTTCAAATTTATCAGCCAAGTATCCTGGGCAGCTTTCTGGAGGGCAGAAACAAAAGGTTGCGATTGCAAGAGCTTTACTTAATGAACCCGAAATAATAATCGCTGACGAACCAACTGGAAACTTAGATCCTAAAAGTAGTATCGAAATAATGAATGTTTTAGGAGAAATTAATCTGAATGGAAATACCATAGTAATGGCAACACATGATTTCAGTCTTTTAAAAAAATATAAAGGTAGGATATTGAGATGTAGAGATGGTAGAATTGACGAAATCCACGATAAAGACCTGAATATAGAAAACGTGTACGAATGATATCAATATTAGTTCCTTGTTTTGATTATAATGCATACCCACTTGTTAGTCTTTTAGAAAAGCAAGCGCTAATGCTTAAGATTAACTTTGAAATCATATGCATTGATGACGGATCTTTTTCATCAAAAAATGAATTAAATCAAAAAATTAATCTATTAACAAATTCCAGATTTATAGAATCTAAAAAAAATATTGGAAGGGTTAAAAACAGACTATTACTTGCTGAAAAATCTCAGTATGAATTTCTTTTATTTATCGATGTTGATACTACTCCTACTAATGAAAGTTTTCTAAAAAATTACTTAGCTCAATTAAACAGAGGCAGGATAATTTTTGGAGGTTGTAATTACAAAAATCCAGAAAACAAAAACTCTAGCTTAAGGTATAAATTTGGTAAGGAAAGAGAGGAAATCAACTTTGTTGTTCGAAATAAAAATCCTTATAAATATATTTCTTCAAATAACTTTATTTGTAAACGAGATTTACTATTTGATATTTTGCCTAGGATTGACAATGTTTCTTATGGTAACGACTATATATTTGGTTCAATACTTAAAAAAATAAAAATTGATATTTTACATATTGACAATCCTGTATTAGTAAATAATATTGACGAAAACTCAATTTTCATAAAAAAAACCCATAAGGCTTTAGAAAATTTAATTATTTGCTACAGAAATAACAAAATTGAAAAACACAGTATATCAATTTTGAAAACATACATAATTTTAGAATTTTTTTTCTTAAAGAATATATTTATTAAGACATCAAATATTTTTAAAAATATTCTTGAAAAAAATCTTACAAGTGAAGACCCAAATTTATTTCTATTTGATATTTATAGACTGAATTATATTTGTAAAATCAAGTGAGCTTAAATTGCTTAAACCTATCATATTCGCGGAAATAATCTGATTCATCAAATTCCTCAGAGGCTAAAACTAAGCAAATTGCACCTGAAGAAAAATTATCCATTTCTCTCCATATACCCTGAGGAATTAGTAAGCCCTTATTAGGTTTGTTGAGCATAATTTTTTTTCTTTTTTTTCCGTCATCTAACGAAACCTCAAAACTTCCACTGAGGGGTATCATAAATTGAATTAATTTTTTATGAGCATGTCCTCCTCTGTATGAATCGCTTGGCACATCATATAAGTAATAAACCCTTTTTATTGAAAAAGGAATAATTTCCTTTTCAATTACAGAAAGGTTCCCTCTTCCTTTTGGATCAACAATTTTAGGAATATCAATTAGCTTGACATCATCGATTCTTGAATTCATATTGATTTAAATTTTTTAATCCCCTCTAAACCTACCAAAAACTTATTAATAAAATCACTGCAACCAATCAAATTTTTTCTCTTTAGTAAATAAATATGATGTAATAATTTAAGGTAAGATAAAGATCCATGAAACTTATGAAAAATTGCAGCCCTAGCAAAAATATTTTTATCTCTGAATGCCAATTTTCCCGAACTTTTCGAATCATGTTGAAGAATTATTTTTGGCCGAAATAATACTTTTAGTTTTTTTTCTAGGCAATTTCTTAAAAAAACATATTCTTCTCCCGTCTCAAAAGTACCTCCTAGACCAAATAACGGATCAAATTCAATATTATTTTTAATTACTGATTCTCTCTTAAATGCTATTACTACTGAATTCACCTCTCTAATGCTTTTGTAGTTGTGATTAATATTTTCTGAATATTTCTTGAATAAATTCCCTTTCTCATCAACCATCATAAATGTGATTACGTCTGCATTAATATTTTGTTCAAAAGCATCTAAGATATTTTCATAAAAGCCCTCTTTATAAACGATATCATCATCGGCAAGCAGGCAATATTTTTTTGAGGAATTTTTAATTGCTAAATTTCTACTTAATGATAGGCCTCTGGAGTCTGTGTTGATTATCTTAATATTCTGATTATCTTTTTTGATAATTTTATCAGACTGATTTACGATAAGAATTGGAAAACTTTCATAATTATTTTCAAAAAAAATATTTTCAATAAAATCTATATCGTTTTTTCCCGTTGTAGAAATTAATATTTCTAAATTATTTTTTTGGTCAATAAGATTCGACATTAAAAATATATATTTGAATCAATAGATAACAATATAATGAAAATCCTACTCATCGGAGAATATAGTAATCTTCACAATTCATTAAAACAAGGTTTACAAGAGAACGGACATACCGTTACTTTATTGGGTAGTGGCGATGGATTTAAAAATTATGATGTTGATATTCTTATTAAATCTTCACTTTTTGAAAAAAAAATACTAAAAATAATAGCAAAAATAATAGATAAATTAACCGGGATCAGTTTAAATGAATTTGAAATTTTTATTAAATCAATTTTTAAACTAAATAATCTAAAGGGTTTTGATATTGTTCAGCTGATTAATGAAAGAGGATTTAGAACCTCTCCTTTTATGGAAAAGATACTATTAAAACACATATTTAGAAATAATAAAAAGGTTTTTTTATTGGCGTGCGGAGTAGACTTCACAAGTGTTAGTTATTCATATGAAAGAAAATTTAAATATTCCATACTAACTCCCTATTTTGAAGACAATTCTTTAAAAAGTGAGTATAAGCAAACTCTTAAGTATTTAAGTTCCAGCTATTCAAAACTCAGCGAATATGTAAAAAAAAATGTAGTTGGTATTATTAGTTCTGACCTTGATTATCACCTTCCTTATGTGGGAACCGAAAAATATCTTGGAATGATTCCAAACCCTGTTAATATTGATAAATTAAAAAAAACTATTGTGAAAAAAAGAGATAAAATTTACATTTTGCATGCAATTAACTCAAAAAATAAAATAAAAAAAGGAAATAGGTTTTTTAATGATTCCTTGTCAATTATAGAAAAAAAATATTACAAAAAAATTAAAATTATTAGGACAATCGACAAACCTTACTTAGAACATTTAAAAAATGTAAAAGATTGTGATATTATAATGGACCAAGTTTATGCATATGACCAAGGCTACAATGCTTTGGAGGCCATGGCGTTAGGAAAAGTTGTATTTACCGGCGCTGAAGACAAATGGCTTGAACTGTATAATTTAAAGGAAGATAGTGTTGCAATAAATGCCTTACCAAATGTATCCAAAATTGTAGAAAAATTATCTTGGCTAATAGAAAATCCAATACATTTGGAAAATATTTCCAAAAACGCAAGAAAATTTATTATGAAACATCACGATTATAAAAATATTGCATTAAAATATATTTCTTCTTGGGAAAAATAAGACAACATTATAATCCAAATTTTTTTATTCCGGGGGCCGCTAAATCAGGTACAACTAGTCTGCATGAGCTATTAGATACACACCCAAAAATTTCAATGTCAAAAGAAAAAGAGCCAGTCTACTGGAATAATAAATCATTTGATCAGTTTACCAATTTTGAAATATCTAGATATTCTAATTTATTTGAAAATGGCTCCTTGATTAAGGGTGAGTCAACTACATCATATATGTATTATGATAACTTCATTAAAAACATCAAGGATAACTTTCAAGAATACCCAAAATTTATTTTTATTCTTAGAAATCCTATAGACAGATATGTGTCACATTTTAACTGGATGAAAGGATTGGGCATAGAAAAGAGATCAATTGATGAAATGATTAGGGAGGATAAATTAGCTGATTTTCAAGAATATGATGATTATCCTAAGCAGTACTATCAGTTTGGACTGTATAACAAGTGGATTTCTCGATTTATTGAAAATTTTGGAATAGAAAACATTAAAATAATAACATTTGAAAAACTAATTTCCAATAGGCTAAGTGTAGTAAATGATTGTTTTGATTTCTTAGATGTTGAGAGATTAAATAAAATAGAAAATATTAAATCAAATAAAACAAATAAAATTATTTTTCCAACTATATATCACTTCTTAAGAAAATCTTCCACAGGAAAAATGAAATTTACAAAAATCAGTAAATATTTTATTCCAATGAAAATAAGAATCAAAATCAAGAATTTAATCAAGAAGATTATTCAAAATTGGATTAAAATTGATTCACAAAATCAAATAATTTCTGAAAATCAAAGGAAAATTTTAAGAGATAGATATTATAATGATGTAATTTCATTGAAGAATATTTTGAAATATAATTTTTCTGAATGGGAGGATTTTAAGAATTAGCCAATGAATTTTATCAAGACTTCTTTTTTATCTGGTTTGAGTACGGCTATTAGCTTATTAGCAAGATTAGTCTCAACAAAAATTGTAGCTGTTTACTTGGGTACCAATGGAATGTTTTTAATGGGGCAATTAAAGGACTTTTTGAGACTTGGGAATACTATTGGTTCATTTGGTATCGAAAATGGTATTGTAAAATATGTTTCTGAATATGAAAATGAAAAAGATAAACTTGGAGATATAATAGGAACAAGTTTCAAAATAAACTTTACAAGTGCTTTAATTTTCTCTGCTTTAATTATAATATTTAAAGATCAAATTGCTGATTTTTTACAAATTAATTTTAGTGAAAATTTTTACTTTCTAATTTTGATCTTTTCAATTATATCAGCAACTGCTCACACCTGTTTTTTATCAATTTATAACGGTCTTAATAAAATTAAACTTTATGTTTTAGTAAATATTTTTTCAAATATAATATCAGCAATTATACTTGTACTGCTGGTTCTGGAAATGGAAATAATTGGTGCTTTTTACGCACTTGCCATAAATCAGATTTTTTCTTTTCTCATTAATATTACTTTCTTTCTTATATACAAACCATTTGACGTAAACTGGATTTTCAAAAAGTTTATATATAATAATCTGAAGAAATTATCAAGTTTTTCCATCATGGCTGTTGTAGGACCAACTTGTTTAATAGTGTCAACATTTATAGTTAGAGATTTTTTATTTGACGAATATGGTTCAGATTATGCAGGCTCATGGGAGGCTATGTGGAGAATCTCTGCCATATATCTCTTATTTCTAATAACTACGTTTAAGTTTTATTTAATCCCTACTTTTTCTAAACTTAGTGATAATGAGCTAAAAAATGAAGTCTTTAAAATTTGGAAAGTAGTTATTCCCATTATAATGATTATCACTGCGGGGGTCTATATTACTAAAGACTTAATTATTAATATCCTATTATCTAAAGAGTTTGTTCTTATTAATACCATAATTCTTTTTCATTTATTGGGTGATGTAATTAAAATAAACTGCTGGGTTCTAGGAAATATAATGATTTCCAAAGCAGACACTAAAAGTTTTGTATTTTTTCAGATTGAATGGTCATTAATATTTGTGGTATTAACTTACTTATTTACCCAACAATATGGATTTGTTGGTGTTTCAATTGCTTATTTCGTAACATATATTATTCACTTCACATTGCTTAATATTTATTTTCGAAAATTACTATGGTTGAAAAAAATTAGTTCTGATTAAAACCAATTTTCTGTTAAACCAGTAAGTCATCAAGTTTTTTGAAATTTGAAGCTTTGATTTCGTAATAATCTTGTATCAATGATCTCGCCCCGTATCCTTCTTTCCAATAATTCAATCCCTTATTAATTTTCATTCCCTGCTGTTCGTGGGAATTACCAAAGTCAAAGTAATCATAATCACGAAAGAATTCATTTATTAATTTATAAAAAAGGAAATCTAAGGAACCTAAAGAATTTTTATCTGAGTTAGAACCTATATACTGAACATGTGCTACATTTTTTGTAATAAAAATTGTAGCTCCTGCTACTATCTGTTCATTATGATAAACGTTATACTGTTTAATATTACTATCGAAAGCTCTTTTAAGTTTCCTTATCTCATCTAAACTGTGGGTTGGGCTTACCGAATGTTTATTTGATAGCGTAGGAATTAATATAGAATTCCAAAATTTATCAAAAATATCATCATCTCTAATTTCTAATTTATTTTTTAAGCCTCTTTTATATCCTTGAATTCTATCTCTCGAAAGTTTATTTTCGTTTTTCATATCAATAACAGAAATAATATCCCTTCTGTGAATTTTTGCTACACAAATAAAAGCTAGATAATCTAGCTCTCCGTTAAAATTAGAATTATAAATTGTAGGGATCTGTTTAATGAAAATCTTTTCTATTGACTTATCATAAAAATATTTCAAAAGGAAACTAAATAATTCAAGATATCTCAAGAACTTAATATCATTTTTTACAATTAATCCTCCGTAGGTAAGTCCTTGATGAGAATAAACCTTTTTATCCTTAATATTAGAAGGAAATAAAGCAATAAGCTCAGAATCATAAAATATTAATAATGATGAGTCTTGAAATCTGTCAGAGTGGTAATCCATAAATTCCCTTTTAAATAAAAAAGTTGAGTTTTTGGAACTATCTACAAAGCTATTCCACTCAGCTTTGTAACTATTTGTATAGGTTTTTACAGAAAACATTTAAAAATTTTATTTATCCTTGACAAAATCCCTCATGATAAAAACGTGAGGAAGGGTCAAGCTTGAAATGATAATAAAAACAAATAATATTAAATTATCACTTGTAAGTAAGTCGTTGTTAAATTGATATATTAAAAATCCAAAAATTATCGAAAGTATTGTAAATGGTAAAGTTTTTAAATAAAATTTTATAAAATTATCATTTTTAAATTCTTCAAACTCTAACATTAGCATTGGCAAAGAATGACAAAACCCAAAATATAATGCGAAAGAAGTCAATAAATCAGTGTGAAAAAATACCATGTAGAGAATTGTTATTTCCGCATATAGAGGAACTTTTCTTTTAATTTCAAAATTCAGAATTGATAACATTAAAACAGCAACAGCAATTAAAAGAAAGAAAACACTGTCAAACGATGACAAATCAAAATTAGAAAACTCGGGGATTATGTATAATATTTCTTGAAGCTCTACAATATTATTAAGGAATAATGACAACAAAATATTTGCGCCTACAACAAAATTTAGAAGTTTATTATCTGTTGGATTATAACCAATTACCTGGGTTTCTCCAAAGTGGTAGCAGGAAATGATTAGAAAAACAAATAATCCGATAAATGGTGATATAATCCACAATATTATATTAAATGTAATAAGTGAGAGATAGGTTAAATAAAATAAAAACTTATTGTTAAACTTTCTAGCCTTTGGGTTTATAAAAGCTATTATATGATCTACTGAGCCGTGAGGAATACCAACAGAGAGCATAACTATTAAAAATAAATAAACTGAGTATGAATTTTCTAGTCCAAAAAATATAATTGGTATGGCAAGAATTAAACCTGCAACTTTTGATTTAGTTACTACATTCATTGGTTAGTGTATATTAATAAATATAAAAAAAAAAGGTGAGGATAAAACCTCACCTTTTTTAAAAGTTATTAATTAAGCAAAATTAGCTTCTTGCAGCATGCCATACAGCCATACCAAATCCAATTTTGTTAATTGCGTCACCTACATTGTAAATGATGTTCATAGCTCCTTCGTCAATTGCTACAAAAGAATACCATCCTTCTGTACCTGCCATATATCCAACAGGATAAATAGCCCAACCGACTAATACGAACCACTGTAACATTTTACCAGCTTCTGGAATTTTACCAGAACCGCTAGCCAAAGCGTTACCTACAGCACCTGATGGACCACCAAAGATAGATAAACATCCAACTTCGTAAGCCATCCAGAAGTAAGCAAGTCCTGAAACTGCACCCCAAGTTTGAGCGTCTAACATTCCTGTTACACCTGACTCACCGAAGTATCCAGTTACTAACATTACAACAGATAACCAGAATAATTTTTTCATTCCTACACCTGTTAAGAGAGCAAATTCAACTACCATTAATGGTACTGTAAGAATCCAGTCTATATACCTTAATTCAGTTGGGGAACCTAAACCAGCTACCCATTGTTCTCTCATGTAAAAATAATGCACAGCTGCAATACCAGTAATTAGCGCTGCAACAAGCATTGAATCTTTAAATTTCTTGTCAACTTGACCGTGTTGCATTAAGAACCACACAGTTGCAGCTAACATAGAAACAGAGCCGATAAAGAACGTGAATCCAGTGAAATCACCAGGCTCAATTGTTCCGGCTAAAATAAAATTTAACATTTCCATAATTATTTAGTGTTTAATTTGTTATACACCAAAATTACACAAAATATATGCCAAATTGTTAAAAAAATCTTAAAAAATTGAGAATTTAGCAATGTTTAAAATCTAATATTAATGATTTAACAGATAAGAAATATATAAAATTCGAAACCACAGTTATATTATCGCATAATTAAGTAACTGAACTAATTTTAGCTAAAACCGGATAAATTTATACCTTTTGATAAAATTGTCCTGATTTAATTTTTAGAAATTATTAACTAATTTGATTGGAGTATTTTAATAAATTAAATGATAAATTTGTAAAAATTCTTTTTATGGATTTGAATCATATTCCAAATTTAAAGCATCTAAAATCAAATAACTTCTTTTTGATTGCTGGACCATGTGCAATTGAAGGCCAAGAAATGGCATTCAAAATTGCAGAAAAGTGCATAGAAATATGTGATAAATTTGGAATCCCATATATTTTCAAAGGAAGCTTTAAAAAAGCTAATCGTAGTCGAATTGACAGCTTTACAGGGATTGGTGATGAAAAAGCACTTAATATTTTAAATAATGTTAAAAATCATTTTAATATACCTGTCATTACAGATGTTCATAACGAAAATGATGTAAAACTTGCTGCTGAATACGTTGATATTATGCAAATCCCGGCATTCTTAGTAAGACAAACTGATTTACTAGTTGCTGCTGCAAAGACAATGAAGACGGTAAATTTAAAAAAAGGTCAATTTATGAGTCCTGAAAGTATGAGGTTTGCCGTTAATAAAATTGTGGAATCAGGAAATAAGAATGTAATGATAACAGACAGAGGAACAATGTTTGGATATCAAGATTTAATTGTTGATTTTAGAGGGATTCCAACAATGAAATCTTATGCAACTACTGTTCTGGATGTAACACATTCATTACAAAAACCAAATCAGACATCGGGGGTAACCGGTGGTTTTCCTGAGATGATTGAAACTATTGCACGTGCTGGTGTCGTAAATGGCGTTGATGGATTATTTATTGAAACACATTTTGACCCAAATAGCGCAAAAAGTGATGGAAAAAATATGCTACCAATCAATAAACTTGAAGAAATTATAGAAAGGTTAGTTTCGATCCGAAGCACCTTTAACTCCTTTAGATCCTAAAGCTTTAATTTATTTACAATACCATACTTGTCGATCAGATAAACAAGTGCTGTCATGGTAGCTGCCCCAAGTTCAAGTTCTCTTTTGTGAATAGTTTCAAAAACATCATTAGCAGAGTGATGATGATCAAAATATCTTTGAGAATCTGGCTTTAATCCACTGAGTACGTTGTAAGGGGTTTTTAATGGTCCTATATCTGCTCCACTACCACCTAACTCAAAAAAATGAATTAAATAAGGTTTAAATAGTTCTTTCCAACTCAATATCTGAGCAAAATTACTTTCATCCGTATCGAAATAGAAACCCCTCGGGGTAAATGCACCAGCATCACTCTCCAAAGCAAAAATGTGATTTTCTCCTTTTCTAAAAGCTTCTTCAGCATATTTATTGCCTCCTCTTAATCCATTTTCTTCATTCATAAATAATACGACCCGAATACTTCTTTTGGGTGTAATTCCTGAAACTTTTAATAGTCTTAATACATCCATAGATTGAACGCACCCAGCTCCATCGTCATGAGAACCGTCACCAATATCCCAAGAATCAAGATGTCCACCAACAAGAATAAACTCATCTGGATATTCGGAACCCGTAATTTCCCCAATGACATTATGGGATAAAACATCGTCCATTTGTTTACAATTTTGTTTGAAGTAAAATTGAATTTCATTATCCATTTTTAACATTGAGCTTAGTAAATCTGCATGTTGTGTACTTATTGCCGCTGAAGGGATTCTGTCATTAACAGGAGTATTACCATAAGTCATACTTCCAGTGTGTGGTAAATCATCAATTTTTAAATTCATCGATCTTACAATCACTCCAACAGCTCCATATTCAATTGCATTGACAGCCCCTTCATATCTTTGATTAACACAACCACCATATGCTTTGAAAGTGTCAATCAGAGTTGCATCCATAGGCCTATTATAAAAAACAATTTTACCTTGAATTTTATCTCTACCCAATTTTTCAAGTTCCTCAAAGCTTTTTACCTCAACAAGTTTTGCTTTGATCCCCGTAGCTGGGGTAGATATTGAACCTCCTAATGCACAAATATTAACTTGAGTTGTTTTTCCTGGTGATGTTTCTATATATGCAAATTCAGGGGCTCCTCTTACCCACTTTGGAACCATAACGGGTTGTAGCCAAACTTTATCTAAACCTAATAACTCCAATTCTGATTTGGTCCAATTGACAGCTCTTTCGGCATTTAAAGAACCTGATAATCTCCCGCCAATTTGATTTGAGAGATAATCCAACCACTCATAACTTTTACCCTCAGTTAATGAGTTCGTGTATATTTCTCTAAACACCTGCTCATCAGTTTGGGCAAAAGTGGCTATGGAAATCAGATAAATAAATATAAATCTCATTTTAAATTTTTATGAAATCTTTTACATTTTTTGGTGAGATTTCTTTATCTCCAAGGATTATCAATCTTTCAATTACATTTCTCAGTTCTCTGACATTTCCTGACCAGTCGTACTTTTTCATTAATTCAATCGCTTTTTTTGAGAACTTCTTAACCTCATTTCCCTGGGAATCAGCAATATTATTTGCGAAGTGTTCAATTAGCAATGGTATGTCATCTTTTCTTGAATTCAAAGGGGGAACATCAATTATTATAACGGCTAATCTGTGGTATAAATCTTCTCTAAACTTACCATCCTCAATTTCTTTTTTTAAGTCTTTGTTGGTAGCGGCTATTACTCTAACATCAATTTTGATATCTTTACCTCCCCCAACTTTTTGAATACAATTATCTTGAAGAACCCTTAATACTTTTGCTTGCGCAGAAAGACTCATATCTCCTATCTCATCTAAAAAAATTGTACCATTATGAGCTGCCTCAAATTTTCCAACTTTATCCTTTACTGCGCCTGTAAATGAACCTTTTACATGCCCAAATAATTCGCTTTCAATTAATTCACTCGGGATAGCAGCACAATTAACCTCAATTAGTGGTTGATGAGCTCTTTTACTTAAATTATGAATTGATTTAGCAACAAGTTCTTTCCCTGATCCGTTGGGTCCATTAACCAAAATCTTAGCATCGGTCTCAGCTACTTTATCAATTAAATCTTTAATTTCATTTATCGCCTTACTTTTTCCAATCATTTCAAAATTCTTGCTAATTTTTTTTCTTAACAATTTATTCTCAATAACAAGTTGTTTTCTGTCTAAAGCATTTCTAACTGTTGTTAATAGTCTGTTTAAATCGGGAGGCTTTGAAATGTAATCAAAAGCTCCTTTTTTCATTGAATCAACAGCCAATTCCAAATCTCCATGACCAGAAATCATGATAATGGGGGTTTCTGGATTATTTTTTTTAGAGTAATCAAGGACCTCCATTCCATCTACTTTTGGCATTTTTATGTCTGAAATGATTAAATCATATGAATTTTTCTTAACCTGATTAATCGCATCAATACCGTTTTCAGCTTCATCAATTTCATGGGATTTATCTTCTTCAGAAAGTATTTTCACAAGAACCCTTCTGATGGCTGGTTCATCTTCAATTATTAAAATTTTGGACATAATTATTAGTATTTAAGCCATTTAATTAACTCTTTGTAGGAAGGCTTTTTTCCATACATCAATATACCAATTCTATATATTTTAGCTGCAATCCAGATAATTAAAATTACTGTTGAGTATAAAATTACCAAAGAAATAATTTGCTCAATAATTGGAACACCACTTGGAATTCGCATCATCATTAGAATAGGTGAAGTAAAGGGAATCATTGAAAATATGATTGAAACTATTCCGTCAGGATTTTCGGCCGTAAAAATACCTACATACAATGCAATTATGATAATAAAGGTAACGGGTAATAATAATTGTTGGGCGTCAGTTTGATTATCAACAGCGGCGCCAACAGCAGCAAACATAGATGAAAAGAGTAAATAACCTCCAACAAAATAAAATATAAAGGCAATAAATATATTTAATAGAGGTAAATTAAATAATGACGAAATTATTTTAAGAGCTGCTTCCGGAACGGCACTACTCTCAGCAGCTAACATAAACTCATTGTTTTCATATGTTGAAGTAATTCCAAAGGTTGTAGAGATGAAGAAGCTGAATCCATAAAATAGTATTCCCCAAACAATAAATTGGGTAATCGAGGCCAGTGAAGTACCAATAATTTTTCCCGAAATCAAATAAAATGGCTTAACAGATGACACAATAACTTCAATTATCCTACTGCTTTTTTCTTCAATTACACTTGCCATGATCATTCCTCCATAAGCGAAAATCAGGAAGTATAGCAAAAAAGCTAAAAACATACCTAAAAGGTAACCAGCAGCACTATCAACTTTTGTTGTTTTTTTTCCTTCGAATGTCTCTTGAAATAAACTGACATATACTTTGTTACTATTTATCTTATTAATGTCAATATCATTAATTTTATAATTTTTATTGGTTAAAATATTTTCTAATTGGTTTTCAATATTGCTAATCACTGTTAATGATGGAGCATCTTCAGAGTAAAAAGTAATTGTCTCAGCAACTTCTTTAGGGGATTCGAAATTTTCTATGTACAATAGTCCAAAATCGGATTTAGTTTTTGATATTAATTTAGCATCTTCTAAATTAAAATTTTCTAATTCAACATATTTTAATGATTTGGTTGATTCTAATTTATCAAAAATGTATCCTGAATTATCAACAACTGAAACATTATTTACCTCATCATTATTTGTGCTAGCAAGCCATCCAATCAGAAATACTAATCCAACAAGAATTAACGGAGTAAATAACGTTGATAAGATAAAAGTTTTGTTAGTTATTTTATTTAAATATTCTCTAGAGGTTATAATCAAAAACTTTTCCATACTAATCGTTTTGTACTGATTCAATAAATATTTCATTTACATTGGGTATGACCTCCTTAAAATGAATTAATCGTGAGTTTTTATTTAAGAAATTAACAAGTTTAACAGAACTTTGACCAGAGGCTAATTTTACATTCATCCTTAAATTATCACCAATTGTTTTGAATGTTGGGGCTGAGGTTTCATACTCTAATTTTAATTTATTCTGAAGATCTTTAGCATCAGGGGTGTTAACCGCAACTTCAAAAGTATTTGTTTTAAAATTTTTCTTTATTTCATCCAAATTACCATCGAGAATTTTATTTGACTTGTTGATTAATGCAATATTTTCGCATAACTCCTCAACTGATTCCATTCTATGTGTTGAAAATATAACGGTCGCTCCTTCTTTGTTTAGTTTTAAAATTTCATCCTTTATTAAATTTGCGTTAATCGGATCAAAACCTGAAAAAGGCTCATCGAAAATTAATAATTTAGGCTTATGAAGAACCGTCACAATAAATTGAACCTTTTGGGCCATTCCTTTTGAAAGCTCGGTAACTTTTTTATTCCACCAATCAGAAATATCAAACTTTTCAAACCATTTTTTTAATTCATGTCTAGCTGTGTTTCTATCCATACCTTTGAGCTGAGCTAAGTAGATGGCCTGTTCACCTATTTTCATTTTTGGATACAAACCACGCTCTTCTGGCAAATAACCAATTTGTTTGATATGATCTAAGTTTAGCTCCTGGTCATTGAAAAATACTTTTCCAGAGTCAGGAACCGAAATTTGGTTAATAATCCTAATGAGTGTTGTTTTTCCTGCGCCATTTGGACCTAATAATCCATAAATACAACCCTCAGGAATATTTATTGAAACATTATTTAACGCGGTGTGAGGGCCAAAATTTTTTGAAACAGAATCAATGAAAAGTAGATTTTTCATAAAATATACAGTCTTATACCTAAATATAATGTTTAATGAGTAAGAAGTTTATTATGTAATAAATATTTAATAAAAAATTAAGAAAACATGTCTTTAACTCTATCAAAAAACGACTTTTCAGAATTTTCTGGCTTTGGTTCAAAATGATCATCATTTTTCATAGACTCAAAAAATTGTTTTTGTTTTTTATCAAGAGTCTTTGGTGTCCAAACATTTACATGTACTAGAAGATCACCTGTCCCATAACCGTTTATACTTGGAATTCCTTTCCCCCTTAGCCTTAGGATTTTACCTGACTGCATGCCTGCCTCAATCTTAATTCTAACCTTACCAGAAACTGTCTCAATATCTTTGTTGGTTCCAAGGATTGCGTCAGGGATACTTACATATAATTCATAGTGTAAATTATCACCTTCTCTCTGAAGTTTTTTATGCGGGACCTCATTTATAACCACTAATAAATCCCCACTGATACCATTTCCAGGCGCCTCATTCCCTTTTCCTGAAACTTTTAGCTGCATATCGTCAACAACACCGGCCGGTATGGGAATTTTTACAGTTTCCTCCTTGATGATCATTCCATTCGGATCTGACCCACTTGGCCTGTCATCCAAAATTTGACTACTACCATTACATTGAGGACAGGTGGTTGAAGTTTGCATTCTACCTAGAATTGTGTTGGTCACCTTGGTTACTTGACCGGTACCATTACAGTGAGAACAAGTTGAAAATGTTGCTCCCGGTGCTAAAACTTTTCTCTTTACTTTAATTTTTTTCTCTACCCCATTACATATTTCTTCAAGGGTTAAGTTTACCCTAACTCTTAAATTACTTCCCTTCATCACTCGTCTTCCTTGAGATCCGCCAAATCCACCAAACCCACCAAAAGCACCTCCAAAAATATCTCCAAATTGGCTAAAAATGTCGTCCATATTCATTCCGCCACCAAAGCCGGCACCACCGTTTTGGAAAGCCTGATGACCAAATTGGTCATAACGTGATTTTTTTTCTGGGTTGCTTAGGACGTCATATGCTTCAGCAGCTTCTTTAAATTTTTCTTCAGCGGCTTTATCCCCTGGATTTTTATCAGGGTGATACTTAATGGCCATTTTTCGATAAGCCTTTTTTATTTCAGATGCTGATGCACCTTTGCCTACCCCTAACGTTTTGTAATAATCTTCCTTCATAACTATTTACCTATTACAACTTTTGGATATCTAATGACTTTTTCACCTAGTCTGTACCCTTTTTCAATGACATCGATGATTTTTCCCTGCATTTTCTTGTTTGGGGCGGGTATCTGGGTGACAGCCTCGTGATCATCAGCATTAAATTCATCACCTTTTTTTACCTCAATCAAATCCAAGCCTTTGGATTTTAAAGAATCAAAAAGTTTGTTTTTAATCAGTAAGACACCTTTAAGAATTTCGTTGTCTTTATCCTTTTCTATTTCAACTGATGCTCGGTCAAAATCATCTAAAACAGGTAAAAGAGAGATCATAACTTCTTCACTTGCCGTGGAAAAAAGCTCAATTCTTTCCCTAGCAGTCCTTCTTTTATAATTTTCAAATTCAGCAAAAAGTCTTAAGAATTTATCTTTTTCCTCTTTAATTTGGTCATCCAAACTTATCTCTTCAGCATGATTATCATTTAAATCGATACTTTTATCGGCCTCAGCTTCCTTTTTTGATTTTTTTTTAGCCATTTGTATGTTTTGTTAGGTTATTGCAAAATTACTGCCATATTGAAATTAATGCCAAAATGTCACGAAATAATATCTTCAATGCTATTTCTCAGATTTTGGAATTTAAAGTTAAACCCCGACTCTTGAATTTTTTTACATGAAACTTTTTGGCTCTTGAAAAGAATGATATGCATTTCGCCAAAAATCAGTTTAAAGAATAATTTCGGAACAGGAATTAAAAAGAAAACATATTTTCTAATACTTGAAATTACCTTAGTAAATTGGAAGTTTGTTAGTGGATTGGGAGCAACACCATTGTAAATTCCTGAAAGCCTGTTTTTTAATATGTGGATAAAAATGTTGGAAATATCCTCAATATGTATCCATGATTGCCATTGATTTCCTGAACCAAAATATACTCCAAACCCAAACGACATTGGTTGCATAGTCTGTTTCAAAACACCACCCCTATCTGAAAGCACTAAACCTATTCTAACAATTGCAGTATTTTCAGCAATTTTTTTAAATGAATTTGTTGCTTTCTCCCATTCCTTAATTACATCTGACAAAAAATAATTACTTCTATTTAGTTCAGTTTCATCAAATTCATGAATATCTGAACTTGGATATGATCCAATACCACTAGCAGAAACAATACAGTTTATCTTTACATTATTCTCAATAATTTTATCCCTTAAAAAATTCAAACTTTGAACTCTACTATTTAAAATAAGTTCTTTATTTTTTTTTGTCCAAATTCTAAAAATTGAGGCGCCTGATAAATTTATGATTGAGTCAATTTCATTAAAACAATCTATATCAATTATGTTTTTTTGGGGATTCCAATAAAAACCGTCACATCCAGGAAGACTATCTAACTTATCTTTTCTTGTGGTTAAAAAATTAACTTTAATATCTCTTTCAAGACAGTCTTTAACAATTCTTGAACCAATCAAACCGGTAGCTCCTGTGATTAATACTCTCATTTATAATTTAAAGTTGGAGTAAATATAATTTAATTGATTAATTTTGCGTGAATTTTTATCCGTTTTATTATGAGTCAAAAAATCCAAATTACAAGAATTGAAAAAAGTAAAATTCATGATGTAGATTTTAATAATTTCTCTTTTGGATCCGTATTTACTGATCATATGTTTGAATGTGATTTTATTGACGGTAGATGGATAAATCCAACAATTAAACCATATCAACCCATCTCTATAGAACCATCAGCAAGTGTATTGCATTATGGTCAGGCAATATTCGA
This sequence comes from uncultured Bacteroidota bacterium, assembly GCA_902626585.1. Taxonomy (GTDB): domain Bacteria; phylum Bacteroidota; class Bacteroidia; order Flavobacteriales; family Flavobacteriaceae; genus MED-G13. The sequence continues at coordinate 46,520 of CACOGA010000007.1, read as the reverse complement.
AGGCATGAAAGCTTATAAAGATAAAAATGATGAAGTATGGTTGTTTAGACCAGATCAAAATTTTGAAAGAATTAATAAGTCAGCTGTTAGAATGGCAATTCCTGAATTTCCAAAAGATTTATTTTTTGATGCACTAACAAAATTGGTTGATATTGAGAGGGATTGGGTTAAACATGGGGATGGAAAGTCGTTGTATCTAAGACCATTTGTTATAGGAAACGAGTTTGCAATTCAAGCGGTTCCTTCAAAAAACTACAAATTCATGATTATTTGTGCCCCAGCCACTCTATACTACACCAAAAAATTAAAAGTTCTTGTCGCTGATAAATTTAGTAGAGCTGCTTCAGGAGGAGTCGGATATGCAAAAGCTGCTGGAAATTACGCAGGCCAATTTTATCCCACTCGACTTGCAAATGATGAAGGGTTCGATCAAGTAATCTGGACTGATGCAAATGAACATAATTACCTCGAGGAGGCAGGAACTATGAATATTTTCTTCAGAATTAACGATACGTTAATTACAGCTCCCACCACCGATACAATATTGGATGGTGTGACAAGAAAAAGTCTGATACAGATTGCAATGGATATTGGACTTAAGGTAGAAATTAAAAAACTAAGAGTAGATGAGTTGAAAAAAGCTGCTAAAAACGGATCACTAAAAGAGATTTTTGGAGCTGGAACGGCAGCTGTTGTTAGTCAAATTAGTGCCTTTCAACACAAAGGTGAGCTATTTGAATTGATGGAACAGGAGAAATCTTACGCCGAAAAACTGAAGTCTAACCTAGTCGGCATACAGACAAATGAATTAGAAGATAATCACAACTGGAGATATAAAGTTTAGTTCTTTAGCGCCCCCTCTATATCTGGCTTAAAATAATTTGGACCCTTAAGAACCTTACCGTCTTCGCGGTAAATTGGATTGCCATCAGCACCTAATTTACTCATATTGCTGCTTTGAATCTCATTAAAAATTTCATCGATTTTATGCTGCATTCCATGCTCTATGATTGTACCACATAATATATAAAGCATGTCACCTAGAGCATCGGCAACCTCAATTATATCGTTATTATTTGCAGCTTCTAAGTATTCTTCATTTTCTTCCCGCATTAAATTAAATCTTAATTTATTTTTCTCCAAACCGATATTAGCTTTTGGCTGCTCTAAGTAGTCAAGTTTAAATGCTTTGTGAAACTCCTTCACAGCTTGAATTTTATCTTTCATTTTAGTTTAATTTTTAGCAATATTTCTTTAGTTTCGTGTATAAGATGTTTTCACAAGGACAAATAATTTTTGCTGTGGTTTTTGCAATTTCATTCACAATAATTGTAATTATTGCATACAAAAAAGACGCTAAACTTCACAAAAAATATTATAAAGGCAGTTTATGGGTTCTTTTAGCATTTATCAGCTTTATCGCAATGATCGCAGCTATTAAATTTGCTTTTATTTAATCTAAAAATCCAAACTCTTCGCTGTACTTAAGCATTTGGTATGCAAAATCATCCACATATCTTACCTCAATATCAATAAGTTTATTTTCTTGATTATAAACTGGTACTAATTCTGGATTTACAAATCCTGCATAAGCTGCACCCTTAAATTTTTCATTTCTTTTAAGTATTTCAGCATGTAAATCCTGATCAACTTTCACACCATATCCTTCAACTAATTTTTCAGCAGCATCATAGTCACCTTCTGATTTAATTCTTTGTGTTTCTCTCAACAACTGTCCGAATAATTCTCTTAACTTATCATAATCATTAATGTTAAAATAGGTTTTTCCGTCTCTTGAAACCTTTTCGATAACATTATCTGCTAATCCTTTTTCATATACCCACTCACTAACCCATTTTCTATTTCGCATGTGAGCCTGTTCAACATCATCCCCAAGATTAAGTCTGATGAGTTGAGTCATCATTCCATTTCTGATGTATCCATCGTAAGAAGCTTTTCCAACTGCTCTCCAATCCTCAACTAGTCCCAGTTCTTGAATTTTTGAGTTGTATACATAATACAGTGCTAACAGGTCAGCTCTACCCTCTTCCATTGTTGATCTGTATGTCTTAAGAGTTTCACTTGGAGTTCCTACTCCAGGCATCAGTTGGCCAGATGCATGACCAATCACCTCATGTAAAGCAGTATGCATATCGCCGGCAAGTGCTCCATATTTCATTTCAAGCTCAAGCTCCTCTTCATCATTAACAAATTCTTCTAATCTTCCTGAACTACCTGCATTATTGTATGCATTTTTTATATTTCCAAGAGATACAGATTTACTTCCTACTGAGGCTCTAATCCAATTAGCATTGGGTAAATTAACCCCGATAGGTGTACTTGGTGATGCATCCCCAGCCTCACCAGCAACATTTACAGTTTTATAGCTTACGCCAACAACATTTGCTTTCTTATGTTCCTCCATCAATGTTGTATTGTCCTCAAACCATTGTGCATTTTCTGAAAGTACAGACATTTTTCTTGACATGTCAAAGTCATTAATTTGAACAATATTTTCATATGAACCTCTAAGTCCAATAGGATCATTATAAACTTCGATAAATCCATTGATATAATCTATGTTGCCTTCCGTCGCCTTCGTCCAAGCTACACAATAGTCATCCCATGTTTTTAAATCACCTGTTCTATAATATTCTGCTAAAATTCTTAGAGCATCTCCTTGTGGTTCATTTTCTGCTACATCTACCGCTTTATTTATCCATTTGATAATTTCTTTAATAGCTTCAGAGTAAAGGCCATTTTCACTGTAAACAATTTCCTTAACAACACCATTTTCTTTTACCAACTTTGAATTCAAACCATAAGACAAAGGCTTGGTCGGATCAGGCTGGGTTTTTGAGCTATAAAATTTAGTAACGTCATCCATTGTTATATTAGGTCCATAAAAATTTACAGCGGACTCTAAAACATTATCAACACCCTTTCTTTTATCTACCATCTTTGAATCAACATCATTGAATATAACATCATAGGGATTTCCTTCAAGTGCTGTATTCGAGGAAGCCAATAAACTATCAAAATATTCTTTAGAAAAACCTGGCTTCATCTTATCATTTGAATAATGATGATGAATACCGTTACTAAACCAGACTCTTTTTATGTAAACTTCAAATGCGTTCCATTCATCAGAATTTCTATCACCACTAAAGTTTCTGTAAATATTTTCTAAAGCTGATCTTATTTCAAGGTTATACCTATACTTCTGATCCCAAATCATATCTCTGCCTGCCAGACCAGCCTGAGTTAGATAATAAACCAATTCTTTTTCTTTCAGAGTGAGTTCCTCCCAACCTGGAATTTGATACCTTAAAATAGCCAAATCGGCAAATTGGTCGACTTTAAATTCAAAGGAATCTGCACTTTTTGGGGTGTAGTAATTTCCTTTTTCATCTGCGCAATTGAAAAATAAAAAAGATAAAAATAATACTAAAAATAGTGATCTAATTTTCATGGGAAAAATTTGTTTTAAATTGGTCAACTAAAGTAAAAATTTTTTTTCTTTATATGTAATGATGATTAAACAATTTAAAGTAAATTGTTTACAATAATTTTATGAAAAGCTTTCTGTTAGTTTTTTTTGGTGGTGGTTTGGGTAGCGGTCTAAGATATTTAGTTTCCATTGCAATGAACCAATACTCAAAAGTTTTACCCTTTGGCACATTCACTGTTAATATAGTAGGTTGTTTATTAATTGGACTAATATTAGGATATGCCCAAAAGGATAACACACTAACATCAAATCAGACCCTATTGTTAGTCACAGGATTTTGTGGTGGATTTACTACATTTTCAGCTTTTGCTAATGAGAATTTGGAGCTAATAAAAAACGGAGAGATTTTTGATTTTTCAATGTACTCTATAAGTTCCATTGTTGTTGGAATTGTAGCGGTTTTTGTCGGACTCTATTTCTCTAAAAATATTTAGAAGCTATTTTGTGTAAAAATTTTTGACTCCAGCTTCAATTCTAATATCTAATAAATTTTGTCTTGGTACAATCGGGCATGAAAAGTCTTCATCATATACACATTGTGGGTTGTAAGCTCGATTAAAGTCTATTATTATGGAATCTTCATTGTTAAGATATAAATCAATATATCTACCACCGCCATAAGTTTCAAATCCATTGGTCTTGTCTAAAAATGGGAGAAATAAATAATTTTCATATCCCTCCACGTCCAAATGATCAAGGTTTTCATAAGCCGTTAATGTATATTGCTTGTCATTAAGTTTAAAAACTAATTTACCAAACATTCTAAAGTCAGCTGAATCATCAGTCGTTGTTTTCATTTTGAAAGGTAGGCTGTCTGGGGTTTCTTGAATTTTAGCATCAACAACATATGTTGAATCAAATTCAAAAAAATCTAGTCCTTTAAAGTTTTTTAGATCTTTGGTCTTAAGTGGTGAGACAGAGGCATCTTTAAAAAAATTATTGACCTGCTTTTGATAGTCGGTTAAATTCAGGTCCTCATATCTCTTTTCACCTCTACAAGAAAAAACCAGCAAAATAATAAATAGTGATAACAATCGCATTTGGTAAAATTAAAAATATCATTCAAATACAATCCAATAAATTTTAATTATTAAATTTATGATTCCCCTTAATTTAAAAATTATGAGACTTGCAAAAATATTTATACTATTTTCCTTATGCTTTAATGTTGCCAATGCGCAAGATTATTACTTAGAAAATAATGGGCCATATGATGATAATATTCTAAGCCCTGAAGAATTTCTTGGCTATGAAATTGGCTTTGAACATACGAGGCATGATTTAATTGTAGCCTATCTAAAATATTTATCAAATGTTTCTGAAAAAGCTGAAATTGTTAAATATGGTGAATCTTATGAAGGAAGAGATTTAATAATGCTTTTAGTCTCGTCAAGGGAGAACATAAACAATATTGAAAGTATCAAAAGAGAACATCTTAAACATACTGTTCCAGAGGCTAAAAATAAAATTGAAGAAAACTTACCTGTGATAGTAAATTTAGGCTATGGTGTTCATGGGAACGAGCCCTCTAGCGCTGAGGCTGCAATATTGGCGGCTTATACTTTTGTGGCGTCTAGGAATATTAAAATCAAAAGGTTAATTAAAAATTCTGTCATATTCATAGATCCAACAATTAATCCTGATGGAAGGGATAGGCATTCTCAGTGGGCAAATCAATATAAATCAATAAACCTTGTTGCTGATAGTAATGATGCTGAGCATAATGAGGCATGGCCAAGAGGTAGAACAAATCATTATTGGTTCGATTTAAACAGAGATTGGTTATTAGGTATCAATCCTGAAAGTAGAGGCAAATTAAAATGGTATCACGGATGGTATCCAAATGTTGTTACTGATTTTCATGAAATGGGAACAAATAGTAATTACTTCTTTGAACCAATGAAAAGAAATGCATCGGTAAAGCCAATGATACCAGATGAAAACTATAGTGTTTTGAGCCCAATTTTTGCTGAATATTACGTGAAAGCACTTGATAGTATTGGTTCCTTTTACTACACCAAAGAATCATTTGATGAAACTTATCCAGGATATGGTTCCTCATACCCTGATGTACAAGGTGCTGTAGCTATACTATTTGAACAGGCAAGTTCCAGAGGACACTTACAAGAAACTAATTATGGATCAATGTCTTTTGGATTTACGATTAGAAATCAATATTTATCTAGTATTGCAACAGTTGAAGCAGCGGTGGATAACAAAGATCTATTAAGAGATTACCAAATGAGATTTTTCAATTCTTCTGTGAAAGAATTTAAAAATGAAAAAGTAAAAGCCTATGAGTTTGGTGACATGAATGATCAAAACAGAAATAAAGCATTCATCGATAAATTATTATTACACAAAATTAAAGTTTACAATAGCAAAGGCAGATTTGTTGTACCTGTCAATCAGCCACAATCAAGAATGGTTAAAAATTTCTTTGAAACTTATAGTGTTTATGTTGATAGTGTATTCTATGACACCTCAGCATGGAGTGTTTCAAACATGTATAACATGAGATCTAAAAAATTAAAATCTTTTTTTGGAGAATCTGAAATAAAAACCACTATTGGTTTTGTTAAAAATTTAAAACCTAAGAAATCCAATTATTCTTATATTTTAGATTGGGACGATTACAATTCACCCGCTGCATTAAATCATTTACAAAAAAATGGTGTAATAACATACTCAGCATTCAAGCCATTTACAATAAAAATAAACGGAACAAATTCTTCGAAAAAGTTTAACTATGGCTCACTGTTAATTCCTGTAAGTAAACAGAACGTAACCTCAGATAAACTATTTGATATTATAAATGAAATGCAAAATAAATTTGAAGTTCCTGTTTATAATTCAGAGTCTGGTTATAGTCTTAAAGGAATTGATTTAGGAAGTAATAATTTTAGAATAAACAAGCCTGTTAAAGTTGCATTATTAATAGGTGATGGGGTAAATTCATATGAAGCTGGAGAAGTTTGGCATCTTTTAGATACAAGAATTGGTATGCCACTAACTAAACTAAGACTAAATCAATTCTCAAACACATCATTAGAAAAATATACAACGCTGATAATGGTTTCAGGATCATATGACCAATTAGGAAAAGATGAGATAAAAAAAATAAAAAAATGGGTAGATAGAGGGAATACACTTATAACTATAGCTACAGGTTCAAGTTGGGCGATAAACAGCAAACTTATTGACGAAACATTAGTAGATCCAAAAATAGATGCACCATATTCTAGAAAAAAATATGTTGATTCAAGAGAATTCATTGGAAGAGATCGAATCGGAGGGGTTATTCTCAGCGCTGATTTAGATTTAACTCACCCGATTGCGTTCGGATATAATGACCTAAAAATTCCTGTTTACAAGAACAATAATGTATTTATAAATAAAACCAATGATGATTATTCATCTGTTGCAATATATTCAAATGACTTTCACATTGACGGTTATATCTCTGAATCTAACCGAAAAAACTTTATCCCAGGTGCTGCTTCAGTAATAGTTTCAAAAATAGGTAAAGGAAGGGTCATAGTTTTTGCTGATAACCCAAACTTTAGAGGAACATGGTATGGAACTAATAAGCTATTTCTTAATGCAATATTTTTGGGTAATAATATTTCTGTTCCAACAGATTAATTTTTAAAAACATGAAACATTTAATAAACATATTCATATTTCTATTTATAACCCAGGTATTTTCTCAGGATAAATATTTAGGAGATGGACCGTATGAACAACTTATAATAAGGGGCGTTACTTTAATCAACGGAGATGGGTCTCCTCCAAAGGGACCTGTGGATATTGTAGTTGAGAAAAATATAATTGTTGATATTAGAAGTGTTGGTTATCCTGGTGTTAAAATTAAAGATTCTTCAAGGCCAAAACTTAAAAACGGGGGATATGAATTAGATGCGAGTGGAATGTTTCTACTTCCGGGATTTATTGATATGCATGGTCATATTGGAGGAAACGCACAAGGTGCTAATTATGATTATGTATTTAGACTATGGATGGCCCATGGAATAACCACAATAAGAGAGCCTGGTGGAAGAGGTGTTGACTGGGCTGTCAATTTAAAAAATTTAAGTGCTAAAAATAAAATAGTAGCACCAAGGATTTTTGCCTATACGAGTTTTGGTCAAAAAGGTAAAGACTTCAACCCGCTAAATGATTTACCAATAAGTACACCTGAAATGGCAAGAACGTGGGTTAGAGCAAATGCAAAAAAGGGTGCTGACGGAATTAAATTTTTTGGTGCTGAGCCCGAAATCATGAAAGCTGCACTAGATGAAAATAAAAAATTAGGGTTAGGTTCTGCCATGCACCATGCACAGCTGAGTGTAGCTAGGTGGAATGTTTTGAATTCTGCAAGATCAGGGCTAACTTCAATGGAGCATTGGTATGGTCTTCCTGAAGCATTATTCGATGATAAAACCGTTCAGAACTACCCTTCAAATTATAATTATCAAAATGAACAACACAGATTTGAAGAAGCCGGGAAACTTTGGAAACAAGCGGCTGAACCGGGTTCTGAACATTGGAATAATGTAATGAATGAACTTATTTCACTTGACTTCACTATTGTTCCAACTTTTAATATCTATGAAGCTAATAGAGATTTACATAGAGCAAGAAGGGCTGAATGGCATGAGGATTACACCCTGCCTTCATTATGGAAATTTTATGAACCAAGCAGAATTTCACACGGATCTTACTGGCATTATTGGGGTACTGAGCAAGAAGTTCAATGGAGAGAAAATTATAGTTTATGGATGAAGTTTATTAACGAGTTTAAAAATAGAGGTGGTAGAGTTTCAACTGGCTCAGACTCAGGGTTTATATATCAACTTTATGGTTTTGCATATATTAGAGAACTTGAGCTTCTTAGAGAGGCTGGGTTCCATCCCTTGGAGGTTATTCGTGCAGCAACATTAAATGGTGCTGAAGCACTAAATATGGATGATAAAATTGGCAGTGTACAGATTGGAAAATTTGCTGACTTTGTAATAACAGAAGAAAATCCCCTTCAAAACTTTAAATCATTATATGGTACGGGTGCTATAAAATTAAATGAAAAGAATGAGGTTATCAGAGCTGGAGGTGTAAAATTCACAGTTAAAGACGGAATAATTTACGATGCAAAAAGGCTTTTATCAGAAGTCAAGAAAATGGTTGATGAGAAAAAAGCTGAAGAAAATTGGGAATTAAAACAACCAGGAATCAGATAAATTTAGTGGCAACCAAATCCCCATTTTTTTAATCTATAGTAATTGTATGGAAGTGGTGTAATAAATCCTACAAACAACATTATTGGAATGACCCACCACGTCAATTTAGCTCCACCGGTTAGTAAAATATCGATAATATTCATTGCTAGTTCCATTGCAATCATACTTATAAAACTCATTCCGATTGCAACTTTAAAGGCCTCTTTCAGAATCATCTGACGAGCTAGTATAAATGTTTCTAGTAAAATACTGGTTAATAGTCCATTTACAATCGCTAGGGCCATTATTTGCCAAGTGAGAAGGGAGTGATCAATATTTTGAAAGTAAAAAATAGTTCCAAAATCCCCGATGCTGCATCCAAGTAAGCACCACAAGGTATTTACAGATGCCTTACGCCAAGTATGTTTACAATGCCAATTCACTTGAATTCAAAGATATAACCTTAAATAGAAAAATTCCTAATAAGTTTTTTCATTTTTAGACTAATCTAAAGTCAATTTTAATCCCCTTTTAGCGATATTAAAACCTAAACTCTCAATTATATCAGCAATACCATTTTTATTGGTTAAAATAGGGTTGGTGTGGTTGATGTGTATAAAAAAGATTTTATTTCTCTCCTCGACTGGTTGATCCAAAAATAATTGTAGTGTTTCTTCTACTGAGGGATGGGGTATTTCACTCATGTCCCTATTAAGTTCAGATCCATTATAAAAAGTTCCATCTATAAAAGCATAATCAACAAGTTTCACCTCGTCAATTATACTTTTCTCCCATTCATCCCATTTATCAATATCAGGAATAAAAAGTATTTTTTTTGATTTACCGATTATTTTATAACCCACAGTTTCAGAATACTCATCTCTGTGGGGGACCTTTAAAGGGATTACAAAGATATTTTCTGAAAGTTTTACAAAGTCCTTATTGGATATTGTTTGAATCGAAATATTTTTCAATTTTACAAGCTGTTCCCAAGGACCATTTTTTTTTAGAAAATTAGCCATCTTTTTTAGGGCATATACTTTGACATTACTACCACCTAGCCCCTCACGTCCTAAATACATTAATCCAGTATAGTGACCAATATGAGCATGAGTTAGAAAAATACCATCAATTAAATTTCCATCAGGAAATTTCTCGAGTAAATTTAACTGGTTATGCATGTCTGGTGTGGCATCAAACAAATATCTCTTATTATTTTTTTTATCAACCAAACCTAGGCAACTGACAAAATATTCTCCTGGACTAACCGTCTTACAACAATCTTTCTCACAACCAATGTGAGGATAACCTGCATCTTGAATAATTCCTAAAACTTGTACATAATCTGAGTTGCTATTATTCTGAGAGTGGGAGAAAAAAAAGAAAAAAAATATCAAATAGTAAAGAGTTGATAATTTCATGAATTTTGTTTTCTTTCCGAAAGTATTGCTTTCATTTCATTTTGAAGAATCATAGCCTGTTTAGCAGCCTCAATCGCAAAATTTTCATCTACAGAGGCATAAATAATAGATCTGGAAGAATTAACAATGATTCCAATGTTATCATTTAGAGCAAATTTGCATACTTCCTTTAAATCTCCTCCTTGTGCTCCAACTCCTGGAATTAATAAAAAATGATTTGGAATGAGATTTCTAATTTTTTCAATATACTCAGATTTTGTTGCTCCAACAACGAACATCATATTATTTTGATTTCCCCATAGGCTACATGATTTTATCATTTCCATAAAAACGAAATCATTATTGGTGGTTTTAAGCTGGATGTCATCTGCTCCGATGTTTGATGTCAAACCAAGAATAATTGTAAACTTATTTTCGAATTCTAAAAATGGTTTAACTGAGTCTGAACCCATGTAAGGATTTACAGTAATGCTGTCAAAATTCATTTCTCCAAAAAAAGACTTAGCATACATTTTACTCGTATTTCCGATATCACCTCTCTTTGCATCAGCGATTGTAAATATCTGAGGAAAGTTTTTATTAATATAATCGACTGTTTTTTGCATTGATGTCCATCCCTTGGCTCCTAAGGATTCGTAAAATGCTGTGTTTATTTTGTATGCAATACAGTACTTATTTGTAGAGTCTATAATTGACTTATTAAATGAAAAAATTGGATCATCTTCACTTAATAAAAATTTTGGAATTTTATTCATATCCGTATCAAGACCAATACACAGAAAAGAATCTTTTTTATTTATCTGAGCTATTAAATCCTCTGGTTTCATTTAATTATTTGCTTTTAAAATCTCCGAATTTTCAGCTAACATAAGCTCATCTATGATTTTTTGAATATCACCATTTATAATCTTTGGTAAATCGTATAAAGTTAATCCTATTCTATGCTCTGTAACCCTTCCTTGTGGATAATTATATGTTCTGATTTTTGCACTTCTATCACCTGAAGATACCATACTTTTTCTTTTTAAAGAATCAGCCTGCCTCCTTTTTTCAACCTCTAACTCATAGAGGCGTGTTCTTAAAACTTTCAATGCCTTATCAAGATTTTTATGCTGGGATTTTTGATCTTGGCAACTTACAATAATTCCGGTTGGCTCGTGATGTAATTTAATAGCTGAATAAGTTGTATTTACAGACTGGCCTCCAGGTCCTGTTGAGGTAGTCCTTTCGATTCTAACATCTTGCATATCAAGTTCGACATCAAACTCTTCAGCTTCAGGTAAGACAATCACTGTTGCTGCACTTGTATGTACCCTTCCTTGGGTTTCTGTTTGAGGAACCCTTTGAACTCTATGAACACCAGCTTCAAATTTTAAATTTCCATAAACATCTTCTCCGTTTACTTCAAAAATAATTTCTTTATAACCCCCAGATGTACCTTCATTTAAATCAACTAAATTAACCGACCAATTTTTTGATTCAGAAAATTTAGAATACATTCTATATAAATCACCTGCAAAAATACTTGCCTCATCACCACCGGTACCAGCCCTTATTTCTACAACCACATTTTTTGAATCATCGGGGTCTTTAGGAATTAATAAAACTTTAAGTTCTTCCTCGATTTTGGGCAGCTCGTTTTCAACTTCTTCAAGTTGCATTTTGGCCATTTCAATCATTTCATCGTCTTTCTCAACAGAAATTATATCCTGTGCTTCAGATTTATTAGCCAACAGGTTTCTATAAATTTCACCCTTATCAATAATTTTTTTTGTGTCTTTATATTCTTTGGAAATCTGAATATATTTTTTTTGGTCAGAGATGATATCAGGCTGAATAATTAACTCACCCAATTCCGAAAATCTATTTTCAATTAATTTTAACTTTTCTAGCACTGCTTTATTTTTTCAGGACTTTTCTAATTTAATAATTAAACTCCCCATATTCTGACTTTATACTGAGTTTTTTTTCGTCTGAACCTACAACCTTACCTATAATTTTTGCTTCTATATTATAAGAATTTGAAATACTGATTATTTCATCAGCAAATCGTGGTTCAATATATAATTCCATTCGATGCCCACAATTAAACACCTTATACATCTCTTCCCAGCTAGTTTTTGATTCCTTTTGTATTAATTTAAATAAATATGGAACCTCAAACATGTTATCTTTTATAACATGTAAATTATCATCCAAGAAGTGAAGTATTTTAGTTTGAGCCCCACCACTGCAATGAATAATTCCATTTATATTTTTGTTGCCAACCGATTTGATAATGTCTTTAATAACTGGTGCATAGGTTCTGGTGGGAGATAAAACCAATTTTCCGGCATCTATATCAATCTCAGTCAACTTTTCGGTTAATTGTCTTGTTCCAGAGTAAACTAGGTCCTCTGGAATGTCAGGATCGTAGCTTTCAGGGTATTTTTCGGCTAAAATCTTGTTAAATACATCGTGTCTAGCAGATGTTAGTCCGTTACTGCCAATTCCGCTGTTATATTCTAACTCATATGTTGATTTTCCATATGATGATAATCCAATGATTACATTTCCACTAGAAATCTTAGAATTATCAATTACTTCGTCTTTTTTTATTCTTCCAACAACGGTACTGTCGACAATAATAGTTCTGACAAGATCACCAACATCAGCGGTTTCTCCACCAGTCATGTGAATATTAATGTCATACTTTTGCAAATCGTCGACTAATTCTTTAGTACCATTAATTATGGCGGATATTACATTACCCGGAATTTTATTTTTATTTCTTCCAATTGTAGATGAAAGCATAATGTTATCGGTAGCCCCGACACAAATAAGATCATCAATATTCATAATTAGAGCATCCTGGGCAATTCCCTTCCAAACCGATAGATCACCAGTTTCTTTCCAATACATGTATGCCAATGAACTTTTTGTACCAGCACCATCAGCGTGCATAACTATACAATGCTGTTGGCTTCCCGTTAAAAAATCTGGAACAATTTTACAGAAGGCTTTTGGAAAAAGTCCTTTGTCTAAATTTTTAATTGCATTGTGTACATCCTCTTTGGAAGCTGATACCCCTCGCTTCATGTATTTGTCGGATGTTTTTGAATTTATCATTGTGTAACTTGACCACAAAAGTATTAAAGAAAAGACAAAAAATTTAGTGTAGGGACTACTAAGATTATTAAAATAGTAAAAAAGAAAATTATGTTATTAACAATAAGGTGTTGTAATCGGCAAAAATTACATTATTCATATGAACAAATTGTTTTGGTTGAAATGTTTATAAATATATTTCAAAAGCAGAAAAAAATATTTAATGAATTTCAAATTTATTGATATATTATGCAATCTTTAAAATCGGTAATTAACTAATAGAAAATTAAAATGAGTACAGCAAAATTAGAATATATCTGGCTTGACGGATATGTTCCTACGCAAAACATGCGTAGTAAAACAAAAATCTTGAAAGATTTTGACGGAAAACTAGAAAGTTGCCCAGTGTGGGCATTTGATGGAAGTTCCACTCAGCAGGCAGAAGGAGGTTCATCAGATTGCCTGTTGAAGCCTGTTGCAATTTTCCCGGATCCCACAAGGGAAAATGGTTTTCTTGTCATGACAGAAGTTATGAACCCTGATGGTTCTCCACATGTCTCCAATGGTAGAGCAACTATTGATGATGACGATAATGATTTTTGGTTTGGATTTGAACAAGAATATTTCATAATGGACACAGATACAGACTTACCCCTAGGCTTTCCACCAGGTGGATACCCAGGTCCTCAAGGGTTATATTATTGTTCAGTAGGAGGAAAAAATACACACGGCAGACAACTTGTTGAGGATCATGCTGATATTTGCCTCGCTGCAGGAATTAATATTGAAGGAATTAATCAAGAAGTAGCTTGTGGACAATGGGAATTTCAGGTATTTGGAAAGGGTGCTAAGAACGCTGGTGACCAATTATGGGTGGCTAGGTATATTCTCGACAGGCTAACTGAAGATTACGGTTACTATATTGAATATCACCCTAAACCAATCAAGGGTGATTGGAACGGATCTGGCATGCATGCAAATTTCTCTAATAATACTTTAAGAACATGTGGTTCAAAAGAAACATATGAAAAAATATGTGAAGCTTTTAGACCAGTGGTAGACGAACACATAGCTGTTTATGGCGCATATAATGAACAAAGATTAACAGGTCTTCATGAGACTCAATCTATTGATCAGTTTAGTTATGGAGTTTCTGACAGAGGTGCATCGATTAGAATTCCCATTATAACCGTTGAGAAGGGTTATAAAGGTTGGCTTGAGGATAGACGTCCTGCGTCAAATGCCGATCCGTATAAAATTGCTGCCCGAATTATAAAGACTGTAAAATCTGCATAGTTTAAATTCAATTTTTTAAAAAAGGAATTATGAAAATAATTCCTTTTTTTTATGCAAATGCTAGAAATATGAAAACGAAGTATCCTAGAAGCATAATAAGACCCTTATATTTTGAAATCTTATTTTTCTCTGGTAAAACAGCTAAAACCATGATTAACACAGTGAAGACTATCATCCATATAATATCTCGTTCGATTATTTCTTGAGCAATAGGTATATCTTTAATTATTGCTGTAATTCCTAACACGGATCCGATATTGAAAATATTTGAACCTATTAAATTTCCCACGGAAATACCCTTTTCGTTTTTTGCAATTGCTACTAAAGAAGCTGCCAATTCTGGAATACTGGTTCCAATCGCCACAATCGAAACTGAGATAACTGCCTCGCTTATATTAATTTGATTAGCGAATTTAACAGCACCATCGACCAGGAATTCAGCTCCGAAATAGAGGGTTAGTGACGAAATAAATAACCATACCAAGATTTTAAAATTTGAGGTTAGCTTAAGTTTATCATCAACATCATTTAATAATTCAACAGAATCAGATTTTTTTAAAACGTTATATACAAAATTCACCAAAAATGTAATTAGCAAAAAACCTTCAAAACCGTCCAATTCATTATCCGTAATTATAAATAGCCATAACATAATTGAAAGAAAAAACATCCACGACCAATCTCTTCTAAATGATTTTTCATTAACTGATATATTACTAAGTAACGCTATTAAAGCTAAAACAAGTCCGATATTAGCTATGTTTGAACCTACCACATTATTTATGGCAATAGATGGAGAGTTATTTAAAGCTGCGTTAATACTTACTATTAGTTCAGGCAAGGAAGTTGCAAAAGAAACAACTGTCATTCCAATCACAAACTTTGAAATATTAAACCTTAGGGATAGGGCTACTGATGCTCTAACAATGAATTCACCTCCAATAACTAGCAAAAAAAATCCTAAAAAAATTAAAGCTAAATTCATTTATTTAATTATAATTTTGTGGTTTAAAACCCTTGAATTATCGGACATTTTTAGGAGATAGAACCCAGATTTTAAATCTAAATTAATTGAATTTGAATTAGTAATTAATTTGTCATAAACCTTAACTCCCTCGGAAGAGAAAATTTGAATTCTATTATTCACTAATATTTCACCAAAGTTTAAAACACCCATTGTAGGATTTGGATAAATAATCGTGTTTTTAGTCAAATTATTTTGCAATCCTAAATTCTCATTCCAATTTTCTCCGATATTTTCTCCCCATAAAAAACCAACAAGATTTGGATGGTCTATGAACGGATTTCTATTTTCTTGAAATCCATAAATAATTTCATTTCTATTAATTTCAAAGTCATCAACTGGGTCATCATAATGCCATTGGATTAAAGAGGATAATTTACCCAATATTGGATCATTGTTATTTGGAGTTGTATAATCAACAAGCTCTAAATCAAAAGGATTGTTGTTGTGATCGTATCCTGGATCATATCTAACCACCATGTAAAACAAAATCCTAGCAATATCCCCTTTGACAGAATCTGATGGCTCCCAGCTATCAGAGTCTGTCAAACATTCAGTAGCCTCTGAATGCTGACTTCCACCATAATCATAATCCTTTGTTCCTCTTGAGCTGTTAACAGATCGATCTGAAGGCTTTAAATTATGAACATCAGTGTATGCATTATCATCTTCATTTGGAAATCCGTGAGATTTGGGCCAAACATGTTCTCTGTTCCATGAATTACTTTGAGTACCATTTCCATTTTCATACTGGGAATAGTTACCCGAACCATCTCGATACCCTTTGTCCTGAGAACGACCAGTATATACGAGTATCATATTTTCGTGATTTTCTGGGTCTTGATCTGACAATTGTAATATATCCCAAGTGTCTGTTGATGATGATGTGTAAGGAAAGACGGAATGATTTGAAATGATTTGATGCAATGCCTCCTTTAAGTTGTCTGAAGATTTTCCGTTTGCTTCCTGATAGTAATCTTGGGGTATATTTGGTTGTACTATCCCATATGTTGGATTAAATGATGATCCAAAATCAGATTGGGCATTAGCATTAAAAGCTAAAACAACAAATAAGATCAATAAATATCTCATTACACCAAAGATAATGCATTTAATAATTAAATTAAACCTGTTATTGTTTGTATTATATTAAAGACTGGCATAAGGTTTGTTCGCTATTAGTGATGAGTATAATTAAATACCTACAAGTAATAACAATTATTATTTTTTGCTCATGTGGAACACAAAATAATAAAATGTCTAAACCTTCGGCATCAATAACAATATCTCCAGCGGCAACAACTCTTTTGGATGTTATTGTAGGCAAATTTCCGGGGATAACCGTGGTTGGAGATAATGTAGCTAATGCAAGTCCAAGAATTCTTGTGAGAGGAGGTAGTTTGTCGATAAATTATCAAGCTTATGCAATATATGATATTGATGGCTCCATTCAAACAGAGTTTCCTTCATACATCGATCCACAACAGGTAAAAAGCATTACAATATTAAGATCTCTAGCCGCCACAAACCGATATGGAGGCATGGGAAGAGGCGGAGCAATTGTTATAAAATTAAAAAAATGAAAAAATTATTTACATTATTATTATCCTGTAATTTTTTGTTTACTCAAACAATAAATAATGATTTTTTAGATGGTACAATAATATTTAAGCTGAAAGAATTTATTGAAGTTAATAATAATGATATTGTTAAAACATCAGATGAAATTGGAATTATAGTTGATATAAATGATTACCCGATTTTTAAAGAAATTTTTAAGGATATAAATGTACTAAGTTTTGAGAGGCCAAGTTACTTTTCAGGCAAAAGAGAACTTCAAAAAATTTACCGGGTAAAATTTTCAGACTTTGATAAGATTGAGCTGATTTTAGATAAGCTAAATAAACTTGAAATATTAGAATATGTGGAAAAAGAACCCATTTATAAAACCACGTTTGTGCCAGATGACACATATCACAATGGCACTAATAAGTGGTATCATACTCAAGTTAATTCAGAACTTGCATGGGATATTTCAACAGGAAGTCAAAGTATAAAAATTGCGATTATTGATAACGGTGCACCTTCTGACCACTTAGATCTAAATGTATTTAAGCAAAGGGATGTTTCTGATAATGATGATGATGCCACACCACCTCAAACATACAACCAAAGTTCATCCTGGTCACATGGAACCCACTGTTCGGGGTTGGCAACCGCTGAAATAAATAACTCAACTGGAATTGCATCTCTTGGAGGAAATGCTGAACTAATAATTGTAAAAGCAACGGGTGATAACCAAAACCCATCGTCAATTTACAATAGCTATGCTGGAGTTCAGTGGGCATGTGAAAACGGAGCAAATGTGATTAGCATGTCATACGGTTCTGAAAATTCATCAAATGCATTACAAGAATTAATTAATGCATACCCCGAGATAGTATTTTTAGCTGCAGCCGGAAATGACGGAAATTCAACCCAAAATTTTCCTGCAGCATATCAAAATGTTATTGGTGTAGGTTCAGTTGATTCCAATGATCAAAGGTCATCATTTTCAAATTATAATGTCGGGTTTCCCTGGGTGGATATTGCTGCACCTGGAGGATATTCTTACGGTGGACTTCTCAGTACGGTTTATACACAAAATCTCAATGGATATGCGAGATTTGGTGGAACATCAATGGCCACACCTTTTGCGGCCGGTTTAGTTGGGCTAATGCTAAGCGTAAACCCATCACTTTCCCCATCTGAAATACAGGGTTGCTTAATAAATAGTGGAGTAGAAATCAATCAAAATATTGGTCCTAGAATTGACGCTTACCAAGCATTGCTATGTGTTTTACCTGATGATGATAATCCAATTCCTGCTTTTACTGCTTCTCCTCAAGTTACATATGAAAATCAGTCTGTAATCTTTTCTAACAACTCTGTAAATTCAAACACTTGGCTTTGGACTTTCGAGGGTGGTATTCCAGAAACTTATGAAGGCCAAAACCCACCGGAGATATTTTATTCTGAAGTTGGAGAATATTCAGTGAGTTTAACTGTTTCCAATGATTCAAGCAATGAAACATTGACAAAGGAAAATTACATTAGAGTTTATTTTGAACCAAGTGGTGAATGGATATTACAGGACACTACATTTGGAAATCAAAGCACGGGTATCAACTACATATCAATTGCGGACGAAAATGTTGTTTGGGCAACTGCTTTCGACGGAAGCGGTTCTGGAGAAAACATGCAACAGTTTACTAAAACAACTGATGGAGGTAATTCATGGGAGTCATACAATATTGATATTGGAAATCTAAACCTAGGAATTTCAATGATACATGCTTACAACGATCAAATTGCTTGGCTTGTTGCTTACCCAAGGGGAGCAAATCAAACAGGCGGTATTTTTAAAACTGATGATGGAGGACTAAACTGGTCTAGACAAAATAGTGCAGATTATGATACCAGTTCATCATTTGCCAATGTTGTTTATTTCTGGGATGAAAATATTGGATTTGCTCAGGGTGACCCCATTAATGGAGAATTTGAGCTATATGTAACCCAAAACGGTGGAGATAATTGGACACAAGTTCCAGGAAATAATATTCCAAATCCTCTAGGTGGCGAATATGGTTACACTCGTCAAATAGAAGTAGTGGGAAATAATGTATGGTTTACCACAAACAAAGGAAGGATATATAGATCATCAGATAAAGGCAATAATTGGGTTGTCTTTCAATCTCCAATTGTCGATTTTGGAAGTGCTGAGGTAAACGGAAATATATCTTTTGGAGATTCTCAAAATGGGATATTAATCGACAATAGTACAAACGTTTTTAGAACAGAGAATGGAGGTGAAACCTGGTCTGAAATAACCACTTCTGGCCCAGTTTATACCTCAGGTTTATGTTACATTGAGGGAACTGATACTGTGTTCTCAACAGGCAATGGCTCATCTTTTAGTTTAGATGGTGGTTATTCATGGACCCCTATCGATAATGCAGTTCATTTATTTGTTGATTTTTATAATGAGGAACTTGGGTGGTCAGGAGCTTGGACACAAGTAGTTGGAGCCTCATCATCAGGCGGTGTATGGAAATGGGAAGATTTTTCTCTAGGAAATAACGAAGTCTCTGAAGATTTTGAAATTGAATATTATCCTAATCCGACTAGTAATTTTGTTAATTTTATCTATCAAGGTGATATAAGTATATCAGTTTATGATATTCTTGGTCGAGAGATAATAAAAACTAATGAAAAAATGATTGATCTGAGCGACTATAATAAAGGGTTATACATATTCAAAATAAATGACTTTTACAATCAAAAATTTAAATCAATAAGAATTATAAAAAAATGAAATACACACTAATAATACTACTTATGCTATTCAATTCTAGCACTTATGAAACACAAAAATATGAACTTGTCATGTCTGAAGATGATTTTGAAATTAGATTTTATCCTTCATCTCTAAAAGCAAAGGTAATCTCAAGTAAAAGTGCGAATGGAAACTTTTATAAATTATTTCAATTTATAAGCGGGAACAATTCTAAGGGTGAAAAAATTGAAATGACAACTCCAGTATACATGAAAGAAAATGATAATACAAACACAATGGAATTTGTTATGCCATCTTCTTACAGCTTAGAATCGATTTCTAAACCAAACGATGATAGTATAAAAATCTATGAGTCTGAGGCTAAATATTTTGCATGTATTAGATATGGTGGGTACTCTAACTCAGGAAAATTTAATAAGCACTCTAAAAGATTAGTAAATAAATTATCTGATTTGAATATAAAAACGGTAGGCGATTTGTTTTATGTTTCTTATAATAGCCCCTACAAAGTTTTCAATCGACGAAATGAAGTTATGGTTCAAATTGAATATAACGATTAATTCTCTCTGATTGCAACTCCGTCCGCAATCATATTTAACATAAATTCTGGCTCAGTGATTGACATGATTTCAGACTCTGGTTTTTTAGCGTCCTCAGCATAATGTCTTAGTCTAGCAACTGAAATAGTATCTTTGAATATTTCTCCAGACATATAAACTTTTTTTCCTTGAACACCATCTGTCGGAACAAAAAAACCGTAATCTTTAAACTTTACAAATAATGTATCTTCTGCAACCTTCACGTTCATCCAGCATCCTTTTTTAGGACATACGTCAATAATTTCTCCTTCAACTTTAGATATACTTAAATCATCTTCAATGGAAGAAAAAAATATTGATTCATCTGCTAAATCAATTTGCCCTCCATAATTAAAATAAACATCATTGTTATTACAGGAAAAAATTGTTAATAAAGTAAAAAAAATAGTTAAAATATAGATTCTCATTTTATTTATTTTTGCGTCTCAAATTTATCAATTTTTAGTGTTAGATCTTAAGAAAATTAAAAAAAAATGGAAGGCAGAATATGAAGAGGAAATCCATGCTTCATCAATCCAACTTTGGAATCTTATTTCCGCACCCTCAAATCTTGAGCTATTTCATCCTTTTTGTAAATCAAATGCGACTATTAAATGGCCTGGTGAAAATTCAATTGATGAGTTAGTTTATTTAAACGGGCTAAATTATGTAAGAAATTTTCATTCGTGGGATGAATTAAAAGGCTACAGTTTATTTATCGGTGAGAAAGGTAAAGGGCAATCTTATGTTGTTTGGGAAATTTTTTCTAAAAAAGAATCACTTTTTTTAAAAATTACTGTTTACCCCTATTTTTTGAGAAATTTTCCAAAATTAATCAGTTATATTCCATATAAACTTATCGTTATTCCAGCCCTTGAAACTTATTTAAAAAGTGTTATTGGAGGTATTAATTATTATTTAAGGTCTAAAACAAAAACACCAAAAAATTATTTTGGACATCACAAGTGGTTTTCATAAAAATTATACATGTTTGGTATAAATTTTGGTGCTAAGAATTATTTAAAATTACAATGAAGAAAGTAAATCTATTTGACGAATTAATAAGGGAAAGAGAGAAAACGATAAGTTCTGATGAACTTAATACACTCATAAAGAATATATGGTCTAGAGAAGATAGCAAAAAAGATCAGATAATTAAGTCTCTCAATAAAAGAAACAATAATAAATACAATGACCTAAAATTTGACAAAATGGAATCAAAAAATATATTTCACCAAGACACGATAAAAAAAATATGTGTGAGATATAGACTTAGATTTTTAGATTCTAATTTATTTAAAGGTGAATATCCAAAAAATATTACCAGTATAATCAAAAAATTAGAAAAAAAACACGATACAACTTTAAGTAATTTTATGATAATGGCACCTTCAAAGCTATTCAAAATTAAGAGTCCTGATGACCCAATACTATTCGTTCCGATAGGAAATAACTATTATTATTTAATTCACAAATGGGGTGAAGAATTTAACACACTTAGAAAATTATTAGTTCTTCCATTTAAAAATATAGATAACCTCACAATATTTTCCGTACTGGTCAGTGTTGTTTTTGCATTGTTGGGTAAACTTGTAATGCCTAGCCTAACATTTTCTGAGGTTTTCATTTTATTCTTATTCCTTGTAAAGGGATTTATCTTTATTTTCTTTTACATGTTCTTCTTAACGAGAAGAAATTTCAATGAAAGTATATGGAACAGTAAATACGATTCTTTCTAATCAATACAAGAAACATTTAATAGGTATTTAATAAAAAAAAATATTAAATTTAAACATGAGTAAGAAACTTGAAAAACTTTTATGGAATGTCAGGTATATAACATTATTGGCAGTTATTTTATCCATTATATCCTCATTCACATTAATTGTTTTAGGAAGTTGGAATATTATCGAAGCAGTAATTTTTTATAACCCATTATTTGATGATTCAATTTCTAGTAATAACGATTTGCTGTTTAAATTAATCTCTGCAATTGACTTATTTTTAATTGGAATTGTTTTACTGATTTTTGGTTTCGGAATTTATGAGCTTTTTGTGAGTGAAATTGATTTTGCTAATGCCAAATTTAGCGAATCAACTCTAAAAATCAGAGATTTAGATCAACTTAAAAACAAAATAATAAAGGTCATAATCATAGTTCTAATTGTTAAATTTTTCGAGAAAGTTTTGATGTTTTCTGAGAATTTTTCTTCCCCAACTGATTTGTTGTATTTTGGATTAGCAATTTTATCAATTTGTTTAGGTTACTATTTAATAAACAGAAAATAGATTTAACCCTCACATATCTATATCAAATAAATGTTAATATAAAAAAGACCCACTAATAATAGTGAGCCTTAATATATGTGACCTCGGAGGGATTCAAACCCCCAACCTTCTGAGCCGTAATCAGATGCACTATTCAGTTATGCTACGAGGCCTTTAAGCAGGGCAAATTTAATAAACAAAAAATTATCTGACCACAACCTTGAAAGTAATTTCATTAGTCTTTAGAAGATAGATTCCACTACTTAAATTTTTTACCAATATTTCTGTAAATCTGTTTTGATGAACGGTTGAAATAGGAACTACTTGCCCAGTGATAGTATAGAGAACAAATGTTTCAAATCCAGTCGTATTCAAAACTTTGATATTATCTGAACTAGAAATTGGGTTTGAAACAAGCTTTAAATCTAAGAGTGGGATTTCCGAGTTTGATAAATTATTTTCAAAATACTCAGCACCAAAATCAAAACTTTCATTTCCGATGATTTGACCTATAAGTCTTCCAGGAATATCATCAATATAGGGATGAATACCACCCCAAATTCTGGAAAGACTGCACTGATCTGCAGCATCTTTATATGACACCCACTGTAATTCAATATCTTGACTGGGCCCATCTTCAAAAACCAAAAATTCATTTTGTTTTGCCTTATGTGTTTCAAGTCCTCCTGGAAAATAAGGAGAACCTGTAAAATTCTCTAACATTTCGGCTGCCGCTCTTGAATATGTTGAATGACCAGAAACATAACCAGCAAAATTTGGTGTAACAAAAGTGGGTCTTTGATATGGCCACCAATTATCAGCCAAAATCCAACCAACCCCAGCAAAATCTGATTCAGTATTTTGCACATAAGTATGTCCTCTCCATGTGTAAACTTTTATTTTTCCAACATTTTCATTATTATCTCCAGCGAGGGGATCATCTGCTTGTACTATTTCAATTAAGCCTTCAATTAATTCGAAACCATTCTCATTATAATTGTCAAATGTTGGGTCAGTCCTTTGTCCCTGTTCAGAGAAATATCTAATCGCAGAAATAGGTCTGATATAATCGTACCATCCTTTAATACCCCAAACAGAGATTGCAACATCATGCATAACTCCACCTAAAATAAAATATGATTTTACATCCCATTCAAGATCAGATAATTCATCTCCTTGACCCTGGAATTTCTTCTCTAATTGGGGGTTATCACTTACTGAATTTAATAATACAAACCAATGACCAGGAGGTGTTTCAGAATCAGGTCCATCAGCCCAATACTCCGCCAATACCCGTGTGTAGTCTCCTCTTTTTACATTTTGAACTTCATATGTTTCATTTGTCACCGGATTTACTGAATATCCTTGACTTGTATCTCCTCCATTGAAATAATTATAAAAATTAGTGAAATCAGAAAAATCTGTAGGGTAAGTATCGTCATCGACATTTCCTATAGAATTAGGAGAAATATCCCAAACAGTATCATCTTCAGGTGAGAGATGTGACCCCCAAACCGAAACCATTGAAAATGATTCAATGAATAATTCATTTGTTTCATCATTATCATCAATTAAAGGTGGAGCTCCAGGATCATGATATACTTTGTAAGTATTTCCATTCCTTTGAAATTCAGATAAATCTTCATCATTTAATCCAAATGGCCAAACACTTCCCCACTCTGCACCCAAAAATTCTGGAGTGGTTTCAGATAAAATATTTCCGCTTTGATCAACAAATATATCTAAAGATAATGGCTGCCATCTATTTGGATTTGATATCGATGAATTTCCCGCAAAAATCGGTGCAAGCGGTGCGTTAACAGGTTCATAAAACTGGTTTTCATAATCAAATTGCTCGTTTGAACCATCAATTAGTCCATACTCAATATATTTTTCAGCGATATAATTTCCTAAATCTGCCGAATTTTCACCATAACTATCAGATTCAATATAAGTTACTTCTAATCCCAGCATACTCATTAGTTGTTTCGCTTTAAATATTATTCTTTCATATCCTGGTGAATTATTAAATCTGTGCAATATCAATCGGTAAGCAGCGTAACTAATAGAATTTATCTCATTTATATAATCCAAATCAGTATTGGAGAACATATCAAACTCTGAGTAAAAACCATTAACATTATTTCCAATTAAATAAGGGGAACCCTCTTCGTTTACAATTGCCCATGCATCATACATCGCTGCACTAATGTGAAATAAATTTCTAGCGTGTACTGTTGGTCTAGCCAAATCATTTCTAATGGAAAATAATAAGACCTCATTCCAAAGTCTGGCTACTGAAAAACTATAATCTTCATAAGATATTGGTAGTTGAATATAAACTTCATGCTCAAGTATATCTGTTGAACAAGCATCATTAGTAGCAACTATACTAACTGTACCAATTTCTGCTATATCCCAAACTACTTGAATACTTGAGGTACCAGCTCCTGAAATTATTGTTCCGTTTTCAACCTGCCAGTCATAAGCGATGATGGAATCATCAATATACTGATAAGTATGTGTTTCCAATGGCTGAACTACAGATTCCCCATTTATTGATTGAGCTTCTATATACTCACATGAATTATCATCAAGTGTTGCGTCAGGGTCGTAGCTGCAAGAATTTATGTCTGTACAACCTTCAATTTTAACCGCAGTATTATTATTAATTGTTTGAATTCCTTGACCTTCAACTATCTTGTATGTTGAATTTGTATTTAAATTGTAAAATGTCTCTTGACCACTACTTGGCCAATTTACCGTAATACTAGAAATATTATTATTTACCGAACCCCCAAAATGAATGGATTGTATTGACTGGTTTTGATACCCTGAACCGTTATATTGTCTAATTTGACTGCTACCATCGTCAAAACTTATTTCTATAGTAGATCCCAGCCCATCTCTATTTGAGATTGTACCTTCCAAAAATATTTTAACCCATGAGCCCATAATACTTTCTGAATAATAAGTATCGACGGACTTATTTTCCCATAAATTAACATTAAAATTAAAATCTGTGACAAGTAAATCTAAATCACCATCATTATCATAATCAAATGAAGTAACTGATCTACTTTTTGAAATAATGGGAGGATTTCCCGAAAAATCTGCATATGTAAAGTTATTTCCTGAATCATTTATGAAAAACCTGTCAGCTTCAGGATTAAAAAATCCATTTGCAACATAAAAATCTTCGAAACCATCATGATTAAAATCTGAAAAAGTTACACCCCAAGCCCAATCTGTATCATAAATGTTTGCTTCTTCAGAATAATTTGTATAGGCAAAAGACCCGTCTGAATTGTCTTTTGTATATAAGCTATTTTCTTTGATATTAGTGACAAAAAAATCTAAACTTAAGTCATTGTTAAAATCACATGTTGTCAGACCCATTCCATCAAAAGGGTCTTCAACACCATAATCTACAGCCATATCTATGAACCCCTCACCATCTTGATTTATCAATAGCTGATTAAACTGATCAAAATCATTTGCAATATATATATCTGGATACATGTCATCATTTGCATATATCGGAAGAGCAGAAAAACTATTTGAATTTTCTGTAAGGTTACTTAAATCAATTTGCTCAAAGGTTTCATCTCCTAAATTTTTATATAATTTACTGTCGGAAATTTGATTATAATCTGAAAGGAAAATATCTAAATAACCATCTAGATCATAATCTAACCACAAAACTCCTGTGATATAACATTTTTCACAGTATGTTTCAAAACCAGCAGATTCTGTAATATTCGAAAACGTTCCATTTCCATTGTTTTTGTACAATTCGCTTTGTACTGCATTCCCTAAGAATAAGTCAGGATAACCATCATTATTGAAATCGCCCCAAGATGCCGCCAACCTATCACCATGCTCAATAGTATCAAAACTAAAACTTCCATCTTGATTGTAATTCAACAAATTAATATCGTGATCTAAATTTTGATTTATTCCAGAATTTTCAGTAACATCAATAAAATTGCCATTATTGGTGTTTTGAAGTAAACGACTCCAATTTTCTTCACCTTCTTCTGATTGTGCTGAGACAATAAAAATATCGAGGTCCCCGTCTTGGTCATAGTCGGCAACAGCAACACCATTACTACCCACAACACCAATCAGATCTGAAACATCTGTAACATTTCTGAATTGTTGCGAATATAAAATTTGAGATATAAAAAATATATAAAGGAATTTATATTTCAACAGAGTATAATTAAATTTCCTTAAAATTCACATAGCATGTCTTCACCACAGCATTGGGGTGATTTAATCTTCCCCTCACAGGATGGGCAAATTGAAATCTGAACCTTGGTTCCGTCATCAATTGTCAAATAATCATTTCTCAAGGGTTCATCACAAGAGGCGCAACTAGCATTAACTGCCATACCACACTTATTACATTTGTAAGTTTGCATATATTAATTTTTACGTTTATCAAATTTTTCTTTATCGTTTTGGTTTACGCGATTAACGATTAACCAAATAAATACAATTATTATGCCTGTACCAATTATAAAAGTCAACATATCTATCCTTTTAATGAAACGGCAGTACCATATGCAAGAATTTCAGAGGTCCCCTGCGCTATTACTGATGTTGTAAAACGAATGTTCAATACTGCGTCGGCACCTAGTTTTTCAGCATCACTAACTAATCTATCTAAAGCCTGTTCTCTGGCATAGGCTTGTAATTTTGTGTATTCTTCAATTTCACCCCCGATAATATTTTTTAGTTGTGCCACTAAATCTCTTGCAGCATTTCTAGATCTAACCGTTGATCCTCTGGCAATTCCTAAAATTTTATCTATTTCTTTATTTGGAATGAATTCGGTAGTTGATAATATCATTTTATTTTTGTTATTTCTTTAGTATCAATTTTAAACATTGAGGATAATAAAATTATTGGCTCCCACGACTTTGAGCTATTACAAAATACAGCATGCTCTGTACTTTTAGGTTCAAGTAGTTTTGAACTTTTTCCAACCTCAACTATAAACTGCTTATCTAAAGGGCTTTTTGAACCAGTCCTTATAGAATTACTCTTGTAATCAATCAAGGTTACAGGAACTTTATTAAACCCAAGCTCTTTTAATGCAAAATATCTATGATGTCCATCTATAATCAATAAAGTCTCATGACAACAGACTATAGATGATATAATGTAGTAGCTCTCATATGATTTTATAAATTTTGCAAGAGATGTCTTCCTCCTTTCGATAATTTTTTCGTGAGGATTAAGTAAGTCAATGTCCATTAACTTAACTTCCTTTATTAAATCGTTATCAAAAGAAATTGAATACATAATTTTATTTTGAATAAAGATATTAAATCTTTCATTACCAAAGATTTGTAAATTTATAGTATGAAAATAATTTCTATTTATATATTGATTGCAGGTAGTCTATACCTGATTACATCACCATATAAGAATAATTTAGATAAAATATTGAGCTCTATAAAATTATCAACTTTTGATGCATTATGGTTGTCTTATATTGAAGGAATGGCAGTTGGAGGAATCATTATGCTAATTATTTCATAATTTTGCACTTAATGAAAATTGAGCAAATATATACCTCTTGCTTGTCACAAGCGTCGTATTTTATTGAAAGTGATGGAGAGGCTGTAGTTATAGATCCAATTCGTGAGGTAAAACAATATTTAGATATTGCTAATGCTAGGGGATGTGAAATCAAGTATATTTTTCAAACACACTTTCATGCAGATTTTGTTAGTGGTCATATTACGCTATCAAAAAAGACTAATGCACCCATTGTTTATGGCCCTAATGCAAATCCTGATTACAAATGTATAATAGCCTCTGATGGGGATTTTTTTGAATTGGGAAAAATAAAAATCAAAGTTCTACACACCCCAGGTCATACATTAGAAAGCTGTTCATACTTGCTTTACAACGAGGAAAATGAAGCACATGCTATATTCACAGGAGACACACTATTTCTAGGAGACGTAGGGATACCTGATGTAGCCCAAAGATATAAGGATACAACCAAAGAAGAGCTAGCATCAATCTTGTATGACTCTATTAATTCAAAAATCAAACCTTTAGGTGATAATTTAATTGTTTATCCTGGTCATGGAGCAGGCTCTGCTTGTGGTAAAAAAATGATGAAAAAAACAGTGGATACATTAAAAAATCAAAAAGCTAATAATTATGCACTTAATGGTGAATTGAGTAAAGACGATTTCATTAGAGAGTTGACCGAAAATCTTCCCGAACCACCCGCATATTTTCCCTCAAATGTAAAATTAAATCAAAAAGGATATCAAGATTTTGAGAATGTTTTAGAAAAATCACTAACTAAAATATCATCTGAAGAGCTAAAAGAACTTATTAAAAATCCACAAATTATAATTTTGGATACAAGGACTACAAACGACTTTATAAAATCACATATTAAAGATTCTATATTTATTGGATTAGAAGGCAGGTTTGCTCCTTGGGTTGGGGAAATTTTTAAAGATATTAATACTCCAATTATTATTGTTTGTAATGATGGACGCCAGAATGAGGCTATAACAAGACTGTCAAGGATCGGTTTTGATAATTGTCTTGGGTATTTGGATGGAGGGTTAAAAAAATGGATTAAAGATGGTAATCAAACCGATAGTTTGGAAAGCATAAAATCGAAAAATTTTATTGATATTCTAAAACTAAATAAAATTGATGTTTTAGATGTTAGAAGAGAGTCTGAATTTAATAATAAGCATATTGAAGGAGCTCAAAATATACCTTTAAGTAATTTAAAAGAAAAATGTCAAGATATAGTACAAAATGAGAATTTATATATCCATTGCGCAGCAGGTTATAGATCTGTAATTGCAATTTCTTTACTTAGGAAAATGGGCTATAATAAGCTAATCAATATTGTTGGTGGCTTTAATGAAATATTGGGGGGTAGTTTAAATGAAAATTGCTTCAGCTCAATCAATGAAACTAATTGTAACAATATCTAGCAGCTATCCAATTATTTTTGGTTTTGGAATCTATATTAGTAAAATTAAGACCCTCTAATATTTCGTTAACATTTTCTAAGTCATTTTTATAGAATCCACTTAAAATTAAATTGGTTTGTCTGGAAGAAAACATTTTAAAATTTTCAAAGTTTTCTTTTAAAATATTCAGTGTAATATTAGATAAGATTAGGTCATAATAATTTCCGATTAAGATATCAGATGAAGAATTCATCACATTAATTTTCTTACAATTATTTTTTTTTATGTTTGTTAGGGTATTGCGATAACAATTAGGATCAATATCCAAAGCATCAACTAATTTTGCACCTCTTTTTTCTGAGATTATTGATAAAATTCCTGTCCCACACCCTACATCACATATTGTTTTATTTTCTAAATCATACTCAAGTAAAAACTCAATCATTAGTCTTGTAGTTTCGTGATGACCTGTCCCGAAACTCATTTCTGGTTTTATAACTATATCATATTTTTTTTTTGATTTTTGATGAAAAGGTGCTCTAATTATACAATTTTGTCCAATTTCTACTGGTTCAAAATCTCTCTCCCATTTTTCATTCCAGTTTTTATTTTCAAGTTTTGAAATATTATAATCAATTTTAAATTCCTTTGAATTTAAAATTCTCACTTTATCAAAAAGATTTTTGTTAAAATTAGATTCTTTAATGTAAGCGTTAAGACCTTGATTGTTTTCTTGAAACATTTCAAAACCCAAATAGCTGAGTTCGGCTATGAGAATTTCTACCCCGCTGATAGGTCTAACATTAAAATTTATTGAGAGATAAACATCACCCATTTGCGGCCTCAACAATTGAATTAAAATCTGAAAAATTTAATGATGCACCCCCGATTAGCCCCCCATCAACATCATCTAGTAAAAATATTTCTTCAGCATTATTTGGTTTTACACTACCCCCGTATAAAATTCTCATTGATTTTGAAATTTCAGCTCCAAATTTATCTTCAAATAATTTTCGTATAAATTGGTGCATCTCCTGAATTTGAAAATTTTCAGCCGTTTTTCCGGTGCCTATTGCCCAAACAGGTTCATATGCTAAAGTGACATTTTTAATTTGGTTTATATTTAATTCAAAAAGACCATTAATTATTTGATTTTTAATTAATTCAAAATGATTTCCTTTTTCACGTTCGGATAACTCCTCTCCAATGCAAAAAATGACACTTAGGGAATTTTCAATCGCAACTTTAACTTTTTTCGATAAGATAAAGTCATTTTCATTAAAGTATTTTCTCCTCTCACTATGCCCAATGATTACGGAGGATATTCCAATACTTTTTAGCATTTCTACTGAAATTTCACCTGTAAAAGCACCTCTTTGTTCAAAATGAACATTTTGAGCTATAACTTCAATACTAGATGAATCTAATAAGGCAATTGCACTATTAAGATTTGTAAAACTAGGAGCAATTTTAATTTCTACATTAGTGTTAGTGATTTTTTTTAGCTCATTTATGAGTCTGACCGATTGCTCATAGGTCATATTCATTTTCCAATTACCTGCAACAATTTTTTTTCTGTCCATTTTAATTAATTTTAATTCTTGGGTCTAATTTGACATAGATTATATCCACCAAAATATTTATTAATATAAACATAAATGCAATAACCAGTACTGAGCCCATTATTACAGGTAAATCAAGAAGATTTAATGCATTAACAATTTCTTTACCAATTCCGTTCCAGCCGAATATGAATTCAACAAAAACAGCTCCAGCCAAAAGTGATGCAAACCATCCGGAAATCACAGTTACTACAGGATTTAGGGCATTTTTTATAGCGTGATCTTTTATTACATTAAATTTTGATAAACCCTTGGCTTTTGCAGTTCTAATATAGTCCTGGTTCAAAACATTTAAAAGTTCATTTCTTACTAGTTGGCTAATCACTGCTAATGGCCTAATTCCTAAAACAATTGAGGGTAAAATTAAATTCTTTAATTTTAGGTTAAGTGATTCTCCATAATCATCAAGTTCATATAAACTTCCCGTCATTTCTAAGCCGGTAAAATCTTTAAGTAAAAAGCCAAATATCCAAGCAAAAATTATAGCACTGAAGAAGGATGGTACACTCATACCGATAGTGCTTACAAACTGAATTAAAATATCAATATAATTTCCTTTATTTAATGCTGAAACAATACCTAGGATTAAGCCAGATAGGATAGCGATTAAAATTGCTGATAACGCTAAAATGAAAGTATTTGGAAGTGTCTCTCTTATTATTGATGAAACCTTTTTTCCTTGATTTACAAAGGATGTTCTTAAATAAGGATATTTAAAATTTAATGTTGATTGTTTAAAATTTAAAATCTCAATGCCATTATAATTTTGATCAAAATAAGAGTAATCATCACGATTTTTTGAATGAATTGAGATTAGGGATAAATCATTTAAATAGAGTAAATACTGTTTAGACAATGACTTATCAAATCCATATTTTTTTTTTACAATATTTATTTGCTCTGAATTTTCATTTTGCCCTAACATCATTTGAGCTGGGTCACCAGGTAGAACATTAAAAAGAAAAAATATAACGGTAACTACACCAAACATGGTTACAGCAGAGTAAAATATTTTATCCAAAATATATCTTAGCAATTAATCAAAATTTAAATCAGAAAAATCTTTAAAGTGTTTTTTATCAACAACAGTTCCAGTATTTAAAACAATTGCACCTGGATTAGATCTTACTATCGTTTTTAAAGCTGTTTCGTCACATGTATAAAAATCAAAAAATAAATCATTTGTTTTTATAAAAACACTCCTATCCTCAACAGATGAAGCTGTTAAACCAATTATTTTATAACCTTTATTTTTTGCTTTTTCTGCTGAGGCTAGCATACTTTCAATTGCTTCGGACGAAAATTTTTGAAGGTTATATGAAATATAAATTAGCAGTTTTTCTTCATTTAGCACTTCTTCTGTAAGGTTTTTACCATTCACTTCAATCGAAAAATCATAAATTGAAGGCTCGTAGCCCTTTTGAATTAGTTTTGTTTCTACACCAAGAAAATCACCATTTACGTCTGGATATTCACCGCCTGTGATATATTTCTTCTCATTATCTCCTTCTTTGAATAACCACTCGTACTCATAAATATCTTTTGGCGCATCATCGGGAATACTCATATTTTCAAGTAAATTGTCACCAATTTTATAAGCTCTAAAATCTAAAATCGGAAGGTGATTCAATACAAAATATGCAATGAAGAAACATATCAACAAAGAGGAACCGATTATTAATCTTTGACCTGTTTCATTTAATATTGGTTTTATAAAACTTCTTTTTAGAAATAAATAAGCAATCATAACCAAGAGTATGACATCTTTACTGAAAGATTCCCATGGGGTTAATTTTATAGCATCCCCAAAACATCCACAATCAGTAACCTTATTAAAATATGCAGAGTACCATGTCAGAAAAGTAAAAAATACAATCATTAATAATAAGCTCCAAAGGGTAAAATCCCTCTTAAAACCTACAATTAAAAAAATCCCAAGAATAACTTCAAAAATGACTATGAAAATTGCCATTGGAAGTACAAAAGGAATTAAAAAATCTAGATTGAAAACAGTCGGGCCAAAATACTCCTCCAATTTAAACGAGAAACCAACGGGGTCATTTAATTTTATTAAACCTGAAAAAATAAATAATGCACCAACAAAATACCTAAAAAGCGAAACCATTATATTAATCATATTTTTAAATGAATTAATGCAAAAATTGCGTAATTAATAATATCGGTGTAATTGGCATCTATTCCCTCACTTACCAGTGTATTACCCTTGTTATCCTCAATTTGTTTTACCCTGAGAAGCTTTTGAAGAATTAAATCGGTAAGTGAGCTAACTCTCATTTCTCTCCATGCTTCACCATAATCGTGGTTCTTATTCATCATCAATTCCCTTGTTTTTTTTATCATTTTATCATAAAAATTCATACAATCTTTAGCATTTAAATCAGGGTTTTCGGCAATACCCATTTCAATTTGAATTAATGCCATTACTGAATAATTAATTATCCCGATAAACTCTTCAGACTGACCTTCATCCACTTTTTGAATGGTGTTTTTTTGTAGTCCTCTAATACGTTGAGCTTTAATAAAAATTTGGTCAGTAAGTGATGATAATCTTAATATTCTCCAGGCACTACCATAATCATGTAATTTTTTTTCAAAAAGCGATTTGCATATGGATGTAACATTATCATATTGCTTTATGGTTTTTTGCATAATTAGGAGAAATTTTACGTAAATTTCGATTAAATATCTTTAATCATCAAAGAATCATCTTTAAATTTTTAAACATCTCTTCATGACTATAAATATTAAGGGTAAACTACTAGATTTTTCACATCCAAAAATAATGGGAATATTAAATATCACCCCTGATTCGTTTTATGATGGTGGCAAATATAAAAGCATTGAGCAAATCAAAAATCAAATAGAAAAAATGATTATTTCGGGTGCAGATATAATTGACGTAGGTGGATATAGTTCTCGCCCTGGAGCAAAAGATATTAGCACAATAGATGAGCTTAATCGTGTAATTCCTGTCATTAAACTAATTAAAAAACAACATAAAAATATAATTGTTTCAATCGACACGTTTAGAAGTAAGGTTGCAGCTGAAGCTATTATTTCTGGTGCAGATATTGTTAATGATATTTCAGGTGGTAATTTAGATTCTGATATGTTTGAAACAGTTTCTAAATACCAAGTTCCATATATTTTAATGCACATGAGGGGCAATCCTCAAAACATGATGAATAAATCAAATTATGAAGATGTTACAAAAGATGTATGTAAATATTTTTCAGAAAGAATAGTTAAAGCTAAATCTTTTGGAATTAATGATATAATTGTAGATCCCGGATTTGGTTTTGCAAAAACAATAAAACAAAATTATGAACTACTCAATAATCTAGAAATTTTAAATCAGTTTGAAAGACCTATCTTGGTTGGGGTTTCAAGAAAGTCGATGATATATAAAACTCTTAAAACAACACCTGAGGAAGCTTTAAATGGTTCTTCAATATTAAACACAATATCTCTGATTAAGGGAGCAAAAATATTAAGAACACATGATGTAAAAGAAGCATCTGAGTGCGTTAAATTAGTCAGTCAGTTAAATGGCTAAAATTTTTTAGTCCTATATTTGCATTAACTAATTATGGAATTTTTCAGAGAAATACTCAATTTTTCAATAATAGATTTACTTGACATAATTCTTGTAGCTACTCTGCTTTATTATGCTTATAAATTACTTAAAGGAACAGTAGCTATTAATATTTTTATAGGTATAATTTTAATTTATCTTGTTTGGAGAGGTACAGTACTTCTAGATATGGAACTACTGTCTAGTATTATTGGTGGTTTTATGAGTGTGGGGATTATTGCATTAATCGTTGTTTTCCAACCTGAAATTAGAAAATTCTTACTAATGGTTGGTTCTGCAAATCTTTCCAAGAAAGGCTCATTTTTAGAAAAAATAAAGTTTTTTAAAAACCAAAAGCTTGAAAGAGATACTACAGATATCAAGTCTGTTATTTCTGCTTGCTACAATATGAGTGAAACCAAAACAGGTGCTTTGATTGTAATTGAAAGAAGTAATAATTTAAATTTTCTAGAAAATTCTGGGGATGAAATGAATATTTCTGTAACTCAACCAATTCTTGAAAGCATATTTTTTAAAAATAGCCCATTGCACGATGGTGCCATAATAATTTCAGATAATATCATCAAAGCTACTAGGGTTGTTTTACCAATAAATAATGAGACGAAAATTTCGAGCAATTTTGGCCTAAGGCACAGAGCAGCTGTTAGTATAACCGAAAAAACAGATGCTGTTGCTCTAGTTGTTTCGGAAGAAAATGGGAATATTTCCTACATAAAGAGCGGAGCTTTTTTAGATTTTAATTCGCAAGATGATCTTGTAAAATTACTTGAAAAAGATATTTCCTAAGCGAGGACTTTTTGATTCTCTTTTTTCAATTGAGCATGGTATAGTTTTCGATAATGTCCATTTATTTTTTTTAGCAATTGATCATGAGTACCTGACTCAACAATTTTACCACGACTCATAACTATTATTTTGTCAGCCTTCATAATTGTACTTAATCTATGAGCAATAATAATAGATGTTCTATTTTCTGTAATTTTCTTTGTTGCCTTTTGAATTAATAATTCTGAATCTGTATCGATAGATGAAGTGGCTTCGTCAAGTACTAAAATTTGAGGATTTTTTATGTAAGCCCTTAAAAATGAGATTAATTGTCTTTGTCCAGTGGATAAACCAGCCCCCCTTTCCCTTACATTGTAATTATATCCGTTTGGCAATGAACTTATAAAATCATCTAATTCAATGTCCTTGGCAGCTTGCTTTACTCTCAAAAAAGAAATGTCGCTATTTTGTAAGGTAATATTATTTAATATTGTGTCAGAAAATAGATGAACATCTTGAGAAACAAATCCGATATTTTTTCTTAATGATGAAATTGAATAATCTCTCACATTAATATTATCAATATAAATCGAACCTGAATCTAATTCGTAGAACCTGTTTAGTAGCTTGATAATTGTTGATTTCCCAGAGCCAGTTGCACCAACTATAGCATTTATTGTTCCCTTTTCTATCTCAAGATTTAACTCATCGATAACCTTTTCCCCTTGATTGTATGAAAAATTGACATTTTCATATTTAATTTTTCCGTCGATATTATCAGCAATTTTAAATCCAGTATCTTGAATTAATGAATCCGTATCCAAAACATTAAAAACTCTTTCAGCGGCCACCATACCCATCAATAAGGTATTAAACTTGTTTGCTATTTGATTTAATGGCCTAAATAACATCGGAATCATCATGATAAATGCCGTTAGTTCACCTATTGATGCGCTGTTATCTAATATAGTATTCATGCCTCCATACCACACTACTAAACCAAGAGTTAATGATGAAAAGATTTCTGCAACTGGGAAAAAAATAGAATTATACCACACAGTCTTTAACCACGCTTTTTTATGTCGTTCATTTATCTGTTTAAATTTTTCCAATTCAATTTTTTCTCTTGCAAAAAGCTGTAATACATCCATTCCTGTGACTCTTTCTTGAACAAATGAGTTTAGGTTGGCAACTTCATTTCTAACTTCATCAAACGCCATCTTCATATATTTTTGAAAAATTTTCGTTGCTAATAAAATAAATGGTAATGAAATAAATACTATTAAACTTAGTTCCCAATTCATATAAATCATCACAATTGCTACAATTAACATTTTAAGTATATCGCTGATAATCATAAAAAGTCCTTGTCCAAAAATATCAGCAATCCTCTCCATATCAGTAACCGTTCTAGTTATCAGAATGCCTACCGATGATTTGTCATAATACTTCATCTTAAAAGCCTGTATGTGATCAAATAGTTTAACTCTAATATCTTTTACAACAGATTGACCAAGTAGTCCTGCGTTGAAAATAAATGAGTAATTGCTGGCAACCTCAAGAACTAACAAAGAAACCATTATGATTATATACTCAAGAAAAAAGTCATAATTTGATGCAGTCAAATTTTCATCGACAATTCTTTCTAATACAACCGGTCTTAGAGCACCAAAGATTGAAAGTCCAAAAACAGACAATATAGATATCATAAAAATAAGTCTGTAAGATTTTATATAGTTTAAGAGCCTTTTGAAAAGCTTGACATTGTATACTTTGGTTTTACTGCTCATTATATGAATATTTCTTTGGGATATTTAACTTTAGATAAGTATAAACCGTGAGCAGGCACAGATGGACCAGCATAAATTCTGTCAGACTTATTAATAATTTCCTTTAGGTCATCATTTGAAATCTTAAATTGTCCAATCTCTAAAATTGTTCCAATTATAGAACGAACCATGTTCCTTAAAAATCTATTTGCACTTATTGTAAATATAAGTTCTGAGTCAGTAATTTCATATTTAAAATCATGAATTATGCACTCAAAATTTGTTACATCAGTTTTAGTTCTGCAAAAAGATTTAAAATTTTTATTTTTTTTGATAATTCCTATTGCCCTATCAATTTCATTAAAATCTAATTTCTTAGAAAAATAAAATTTTGTATCTATATTAAACACATCTTTTATTATTGTAATGTGGTATTTATATTCTCTCAATGTAGCATCAAATCTAGCATGTGCATTTTTTGAAACTTTTCTTATTTCTTTAATCAAGATATTCTTACCGTGAAATGAGTTAAGCTTATATGTTAAATCTTTAGTATTAAACATTTGATCAAAGTCAAAATGGGCAAACATTTGAATTGCGTGAACACCAGTATCTGTTCTTCCTGCTCCTATAATTTTTAATTCTTTTTTTTTAAGTAATAATCTCAGTGAATTTTCAATAGTTTCTTGTACCGTTACAGCATTTGGTTGATATTGCCAACCGTGAAAATCAAATCCATTGTAGGAAAGTTCGATAAAGTATCTCAATCTATTTGTAAATTTGTCTAACAAATATAATCTTAATAATTATTTAAAGTTAATTTGAAAAGAATTCTACTTATTTCAGATACTCATGGATATATCGATGATAAAATATTAAACTATTGTCAATCAGTAGATGAGGTGTGGCATGCTGGAGATGTAGGAGATATTGATGTAATTGATAAAATCAAAAAACTAAAAACCCTAAGGGCAGTTTATGGAAATATTGATAACAATATTATCAGAAAAGAGCTACAACTTGACTGTAGATTTAATTGCGAAAATATCAAAGTATGGATAACACATATTGGAGGATATCCTGGTCGTTACAACAAAAGAATTTCTGAAAGTTTAAAATCCGAAAAAGTAGATTTGTTCATTTGTGGACATTCTCACATTTTAAAAGTAATTAATGATAAAAAATATAACCTGCTTCATATAAATCCAGGAGCAATTGGGAAACATGGATTTCACTCTAAAAGAACTATGGTTCGATTTGAAATAGACGGAAAAAAAATTGAAAACTTGGAAATTATTGAATTTAACAGATAATTACCTTATCCTTTCCAAAGAATCAACCAGTTCTTTATCATTTTTTATAGACTTCAGTGCCAAATAAATTAAGTAACTAGAAATAAACGGATTTAAAATAGCCGCGTAAAGTAAAATCTCCAGGGTTTTTGTGGGCATAATTGCTACTAATCCCTCAAATGTGTAATAGAAATAAACTAATGTATAAAAAGACATAAACAGACTTAGATAAAGGGAGGTTTTACAAATTGAAATTTGTCTATTTCTATTTTTGTAAAAGAAAATAACGATTGTGCATAAAATCACAATCAATAGTGGGACATAAGAAGTTATTTTCAAAACCAAATCTAAAATCGGAGAATTTATAACAAAATATTCATCTAATTGATTTTCAAGTATTTTAAATCCAGATTTATACCATTCTAGCCCAAAAAACCAATAGGAAAAGTAAAAAACAGAGGCTAAAAACAAATAAATTGATTGTATTCTTTGAATCATACATTAATTTTAGAAACAAATTTAATAGAAATAAAAAAAAATTAGGGTGATTTTAAAATAATGTTGTATAATTGTATCGGATTTAATAATACCAAGATAATCCGACTTCATAGATTCTATTTCTACACACAAATGCTCAATTGAGCCAACTTTCAAAAAATTTAATCAAAAACAATGTTTGAAATATCAAAATTAAAAGAAAAAAAATTAGCTGAGTTACAAGAGATTGCAGAAGAATTAAAAATCTCAAAATATAAAACTCTCAAAAAATTAGATTTAGTATATAAAATATTAGACCATCAAGCTTCAAACCCTGGTGATAAGGGAGACGAAATAAAAAGTTCTTCAAAACCCAAATTTAGCCCTAAGTCAAGATCAAATAAAAATGATGTAAATGATAAAAGGTCGAATGATGATGAAAATGTAAGACAAGACAAGAAAACCCATAATCATCCGAGGGATAACAAAAATCGAAAAACTAAAGGTGAGCCTAACGGAAACAGAGATACGAGAAACAGGTACAAAGAACCTGATTTTGAGTTTGATGCAATAATAGAAAGTGAAGGTGTACTTGACATTATGCAAGACGGATATGGTTTCTTGAGATCTTCAGACTATCATTATCTTTCATCACCTGATGATATTTACGTGTCACAGTCACAGATAAGACTATTTGGCTTAAAAAAGGGTGACACAGTACTAGGAAATGTGAGACCCCCGAAAGAGGGTGAGAAATATTTCCCTCTAATTCAGGTCAATAAAATTAACGGACTTGATCCAAAGATTGTTAGAGATCGAGTATCTTTTGAACATTTAACCCCCTTATTTCCAGATGAAAAATTTAATTTATCTGATAAAAATAACACTATTTCTACAAGAGTAATTGATTTATTTTCTCCCATTGGAAAGGGTCAAAGAGGTATGATTGTTTCTCAACCCAAAACAGGTAAAACTATGCTTTTAAAAGATGTTGCAAATGCAATTGCAGCAAATCATCCTGAGGTTTACCAGCTAATATTATTAATTGATGAAAGACCTGAAGAAGTTACCGATATGCAAAGAAATGTAAAGGGTGAGGTTATTGCATCAACCTTTGATAAAGAGGCTAACGAACATGTAAGGATAGCCAATATTGTTCTTGAAAAAGCAAAAAGGTTAGTTGAATGCGGATATGATGTTGTGATTTTACTTGATTCAATTACAAGGCTTGCCAGAGCCTACAACACAGTGCAACCAGCCTCTGGTAAGATTCTAAGTGGTGGTGTTGACGCAAATGCATTACACAAACCAAAGAGATTTTTTGGTGCTGCAAGAAATATTGAAAATGGTGGTTCTCTGTCTATTATAGCAACTGCTCTAACAGAAACAGGCTCTAAAATGGATGAAGTTATTTTTGAAGAATTTAAAGGTACTGGTAATATGGAATTACAACTTGATAGAAATATTGCTAACAGGAGAATATTTCCGGCAATTGACCTAACCTCTTCCAGTACAAGAAGAGACGACTTGCTTCTTGATGAAAAAACAGTCCAAAGAATGTGGGTTATGAGAAAGTATCTTGCAGACATGAATCCAGTTGAAGCGATGGAATTTATAAATGATCGATTTAAACAAACTCTTAGTAATGAAGAGTTTTTAATTTCAATGAACGGTTAAAAACCGGACTATAATCAACTTGTGCGATTTTACTTTATTCTTTCGTTACTAATTTTCATTAATTCTCATGCACAAAAGACAGAAAAGATAATTTTTCAAAGTGCAAACCCATTTGCCTTAAGTGATATCATTAATAATTTAGATAATCAGACAGAGCAAGAGGTTTATGGCAATTTAACAATTCCAAAAGATTCAATAAACTCAGAAAAAAAATATCCTCTGGTCATCGGAGTAGCAGGAAGTTTAGGTTGGAGAGAACATCACTATGAATACATGAAAATGTATCAGCAAAGTGGTTTTGCAACATTCGAATTAAATAGTTTCAAAAGTAGAAATATATCTTCAACTGTTGGATCTCAGGTTGAGGTTACTACCGCATCTATTATTCTGGATGCATATAAAGCCTTTGAAAAACTATCTAAACATCCAAATATTGACAAGAATAAAGTTTCAATTACAGGTTGGAGTTTAGGTGGCGCAGTTGCTTTATTTTCAGGCTGGAAACCAATAATAAAAGCCATTTCAAAAGATTTAAAGTTTGCATCACATTTATCTTTCTATCCTCCTTGTTTTTTTGATCCTGAAAATACAGAATTCACAGACTCTCCTATTCATATTTTAATAGGTGAACTTGATAATTGGACACCCGCTGAACCTTGTAATTATTTCGTTAAAAAAATATCAGATAACTCAAATGTCAATTTAACAATATATCCAAACTCTCATCATTCGTTTGATAGTAAAGAACCCATCACATTTAATGAAAAAGGTTACAGCTTCAAAAAATGTTTGTTTAAACTTAATAAAGAGGGTGATGTTTTGATGAACTACTTAAATTTACCAATGTCATCACCAATAATGCAAAAAATAGGATTTCTATTTTGTGTTGAAAGAGGAGTAAATCTTGGAGGTAACCCTAAAAGCAGAGAAAAAGCTTTTGCTTTTTCAAAATCCTTTATGATTAGGACTTTAACAGACGACAATTAATGTAAGGATAAAGGAATAATTATTTCTTTAAAGCAGAAATATGCTTCGCGAAATTTGCTTTTAAATTGGCAGCCTTATTATCATGAA
Organism: uncultured Bacteroidota bacterium; assembly: GCA_902626585.1. Taxonomy (GTDB): domain Bacteria; phylum Bacteroidota; class Bacteroidia; order Flavobacteriales; family Flavobacteriaceae; genus MED-G13. The sequence continues at coordinate 4,523 of CACOGA010000007.1, read as the reverse complement.
TTATATTGTTCTTTGCCAACTTGTCAATCATAGAGTTTAATTGTGGTAATTCTTTAGAAGCATCTTTCTTTTTAGTTATTTCAAAGAATTTTTTCATAGCAGTTCTAGCAGTTTTGTGCTGGTATCTATTTCTCTGTTTTTTCGCTTCGCTACTTCTAATTCTTTTAATAGCTGATTTATGATTTGCCATAACTTATAAGTTTTGTAGCCCGTAGGGGAATCGAACCCCTCTTACCAGGATGAAAACCTGGCGTCCTAGCCGATAGACGAACGGGCCAATTATTGTTAACAATAGTTGCGCGTGCAAAAATACAACTATTTTTAAATGATACAACTTCTTGAAGGAAAAATGTAAAGGATTTACTAATAAGCTTTTGCAAATAAAACTCTTTGATTTGATGGTCGTCCAGAAAAAATACATTTTCCCTTATTTTTTATTCCATCAGGTATACATCGAATTGTAGCTTTCGTAAGCTCTTTGATTTTATTTTCTGTCTCGTCAGATCCATCCCAATGAGCAGAAATAAAACCACCTTTATTTTCTAAAATATTTTTAAAGTCTTCAAAATTATCAACTTCGGTAATATTTTCATCTCTGAAACTTAAAGCTTTTTCGTATAGATTATTTTGTATTTCATCAAGTAATCCTAAAATAAAGCCAATTGATTCATCGATTTTAATAATCTGTTTATCTAAAGTATCCCTTCTAAATATTTCAATGGAATTTTTTTCTAAATCTTTAGGACCAATTGTAATTCTGATTGGAACCCCTTGAATTTCATGCTGAGCAAATTTCTCACCAGGCCTTTTTGTTTCTCTATTATCAAATTTGGAGCTAATACCTTTTTCATCAAAACGAAGTCTTAAATCATTCACAACTTCAGAAATCTGTTCTAACTGTTCATCATTTTTATAAATTGGAACAAAAATAACTTGATGTGGGGCTAATTTTGGAGGTAGGACTAATCCTTTATCGTCACTATGAGTCATGATAAGAGCACCCATTAACCTTGATGAAACACCCCACGAGGTAGCCCAAACATATTTTAATTTTCCCTCTCGATCAGCAAACTTTACATCAAATGCTTTAGCAAAGTTTTGACCAAGGAAATGGGAAGTACCTGCTTGTAATGCCTTGCCATCTTGCATCAAGGCCTCTATACAATATGTTTTTTCAGCCCCTGCAAAAGTTTCATTTTTGGATTTTAAACCTTTAATAACGGGCATTGACATAAAATTTTCTGCAAAATCAGCGTATAGGTTGTTTATCATTATTGTTTCTTCAATGGCCTGATTTTCTGTCTCATGCGCAGTGTGTCCTTCCTGCCATAAAAATTCAGCGGTTCTTAAAAATAATCTGGTTCTCATTTCCCAGCGGACAACATTGGCCCACTGATTAATTAAAATTGGTAAATCTCTATATGACTGAATCCAATTTTTGTAAGTATTCCAAATTATAGCTTCACTAGTTGGCCTAATGATAAGCTCCTCCTCTAATTTTGCATTTGGATCAACCTGCAATTTACCTTTGTTTTTGGGATCATTTTGTAATCTGTAATGAGTTACAATTGCACATTCCTTTGCAAAGCCTTCAGCATTCTTCTCCTCTGCTTCAAATAAACTTTTGGGAACAAATAATGGAAAGTATGCATTTTCATGTCCTGTTTTTTTGAACATTTTATCTAATTGAGATTGCATTTTTTCCCATATAGCATAGCCATATGGCTTGATAATCATACAACCTCTTACCGCAGAATTTTCTGCCAAGCCGGCCTTTATAACTAAATCGTTATACCACTTTGAATAATCTTCTTCTCTGCTTACTAATTTTTTATCCATTTTTTGTAACTTGGCATAACAATTGAGTTCTCTATAATATAGATTACAAATCTAGTTAATTTTAGAATTTACAACAATTAAAATTAAAGATATGGACCTTAAAAAATTATATTTCTTAAAAAAACCAATTTATTTTCTAGTTATATTATTATTTACCCTTTCCTGTGGCTCATATCAATATAGTGGTTACATTAATGATGGCATTTATCAAAACGATGCCTCTACTCAAACCTATGCTTTAGCTGAAAGCCAAGAGGTTGATAATAAAGAAAATAACGATTACTATAAATCTGCCTTTAATGAAAAGGCTCTTATGTATAGTGACAATGAAACCAGCGATCAATTATTTACAGACGTTGAAAACTACAGCACTTCAAAAAATGATTCTATTAACGAAAAATATGGTCCTTGGGGAGACTACAAGGATTCTGTAACAATTAATATTCACTCATATCATCATGATGGTTTTTGGTCAAGATGGAGATATCCAAATTGGATGTGGAATTATGGATATGGGTATGGTTCTTTAAGCACTTGGGGTTATGGCTACAATAATTATTGGTCCAGACCATTTCCATATTTCGGTGGTATGTATGACCCATTCAACCCTTTTTGGGGATATTATGACTCATTCTTTTTCGGATACGGTTACGGCTATGGTTACGCCTACGGATATCCTTATGGATATTATCCATGGTGGAGACCTTACAACTCCTGGTATAATAATAATTCTTACGGAAGATTTAATACCAATGTATCATTAGTTAGTGGAAGAAGAAATTCTAGAAATATAATCTCTTCCAGGTCTAATAATTTAATTAACACAAACATCAGAGATAGATTTAATAGGTCTAACTCAAGTAGCCTGAGTGATAGATTATCAAGAATTGACAGAATTAACAATGCTGCAAGGGTAAATCCAAGTATGTACAATAAACCATTCAACTCGAATGGATCATCTAATAATCTTACAAGACCTGCAAACAATTCTAATAATAACTATAATAACAACTCCAAGCCGAGTAGCAATAGTTATTCAAGACCAAGCAATAATTACTCAAGACCAAGTAACAATGGGTATAAGCCATCCTCAAGACCTTCATCGAATAGTTATTCTAGGCCAAGTTACAGTCCTTCATCAAGCTCATCTTTTTCAAGAGGTGGAGGTGGAATGTCATCTGGTGCTAGCTCGTCGAGAGGTGGTAAGTCAGGAAGATAATTTTAAAATTTTTTATTATGAAATTTGAATTAAAGCTTTTTTTAATTTTGATACTTATTAGTAGTTATGATATTTATACCCAAAATATAAGTGATGCTTTAAATTACTCTAGTAACTCTTATCAAGGTACAGCAAGATTCAACTCTATGGGTGGTGCTTTTGGTGCCCTAGGCGGAGATCTTAGTGCAATAGCGGTTAACCCAGCCGGTTCTGCTGTCCTAAGCGACGGATATTTTTCATTAAGCTTTGGATCTGACAGAAAATCAGGCAGTGCAAGCTTATTAAATTCAATGAATAATTTTGAAAAAAATAACTTTACACTAAATCAAATTGGAGGTGTTATAAATTTTGAAAATATTGATAAAACCAAAAAGTGGAAGAAAATTTCTATTGGAATTTCATATAATCAAACAAAAAACAACTTTAATGAGTTTTCAGTTTTTAATGTTTCTAATAACAACTCTGTTGATAGCTATTTTTTGAATAATGCCGATGGTCTAAGACTTGATCAAATTTCGTCTTTCGAAGGTGAGTCTATAACAGATGCTTATGTAGACATAGGAAATGTTTATGGCTACGCGCACCAGCAAGCCTTTTTAGGATATGAATCTTTTATAATTGACCCTTTAGAATTTGATAATGGTAATAGCACATATCTTTCAAATGTACCGGCTGGAACCTTTAATCAAAGCTTTAGCTCAATTTCAAGAGGATATAATGGTAAGCTTTCATTTAACGCAGGATTTCAATACAATGACAATACTTATTTTGGGATAAACCTAAATAGTCACTTTATTGACTACGATAATTATACCATTTTAAATGAAACCAACGCAAACGGAGAGTCTGGTCAATTCAGAGTAAATGGTATTTATTTTGAAAATAGACTATCAACCTTTGGTGAAGGATTTTCGGCTCAATTTGGTTTAATAAGTAAACTCTCAGATGTAATCAGGATTGGTTTTACTTATGATTCCCCAACATGGTATACAGTTTCCGAGGAAACGAGTCAATACTTAGAAACATCAATAGTTGACGAGGATGATAATGTTTCACTACTAGTAACAAATCCAAATGCAATCAATATTTATGAAGATTACACGCTAAAGACTCCTTCAAAGATCACAGCAAGCACAGCTTTTGTATTTAAGAATTTTGGTTTGTTTAGTTTTGATTATTCTAGAAGAGACTACAGTTCAATGAAATTCAAGCCTCAAAACGATTTACACTTTTCAAATCTAAATCAGGAGATTTCGATCAGACTCAAAGAAGTCAATACGTTTAGATTTGGAGCTGAATTTCTTGCTGATAGATTAAGCTTTAGGGGTGGCTATATGATTGAGGATTCCCCATATAACTCAGGATCTATTTCTGAATTTGATAATTCTGACGATTCAATTAAAGGATTCTCCTTAGGTGTTGGGTACAAATTAAATAATACTGTAATTGACCTGTCCTATGTAAA
>CACOGA010000006.1 GCA_902626585.1 uncultured Bacteroidota bacterium | reverse complement strand
GTTGGGCCAGTTTCAAGTTCTTACTGTTATGGAAACGGTGATACTACACAATTTGAATATGTGAGTTCAGATGGATCTCCTTTAAACTTAACTGTCGACTCTGGATTAATTGAGGCAGGATGGGATATAATCATTGTAACAGATACCGATGGAAGTATTTTATTTCAAGGTGATAATGGTGGTGATTTAACAGGTCTCTCTTTTCAATCTTCTGGCGATACAATATACTTAGGGTTCCAAACAGATGGCTCTATAAGCTGTACATCTAGCTCAACTTATGCCGGTGGTATTGATTGGACTGTTGCTTGTGCAACCTGTACAAACCCATCTGCAGAATATACGGTGATCGATGATTGTGCTAACGGTGATCAATTCTTAATTGATGTTAACATCACAAGCATGGGTGATGCAGAGTCCTTAACAATCTCTGACAACTATAGCTCAAACACAGAGCAAACTAGTAATACTGGAATCGTACAAATGGGACCATACCCATTCTTAACTGATATTGTAATCACAGTTTCAAATGACCAAGATGTAAATTGTGTGATAAACAGTAATCCAATACAACTCTTTGCTTGCCCACCTGAAAATGATAATTGTAGCGGAGCAACAATGATTGAAGCAAATGAGGATGAAAGTTGTGTTGCTTCAGGATCTGGGACATTAGTTGCTGCCACTCCTTCATCTGAAAATAATTCCTGTGGTGGAAGTGCTGATGATGATGTATGGTTTGAATTTACTGCGGTTTCTGAAAATCATGCAATCTCATTATATAATATCATCGGTGATACCCTAGATTTATACCATGTACTTTATGAGGGAGATGGCTGTGGCAACCTAAATCAAATTTATTGTAGCGATGACAACAATAGCACTGCTAATGATTTAACTGTTGGAAACAACTACTTTATTAGGGTTTATTCGTTCACGGCTAATGAACTTTCTAATTTAACATTTGATATTTGTGTATTTACCGTCCCTCCTCCGATATCGACTAGTACAACATTATATACTGTTGAAGAATTGGTAACTGATGTCTTAATTGACTCTGAATGTAATCAGGCATTTAATGTTACCTCTAGTACCGGAAGTGATTTTGGAAGCACCAATGGTATTGGATATTTTGAATCAAACGGTTCTTCTTGGCCATTTGAAAATGGTTTAATAATGACTTCAGGTGATGTTGCTAACGCAGTTGGTCCTGAAAGTGGAGTACTTGTTGATGGAACTTACGATTGGCCTGGTGATGGTGATCTCGAAGCATTTATCCCAGGTCTTAATGCTGGAGATACAAATAATGCTTCAATTATAGAGTTTGAATTTGTTCCTGTTTCAAATAGTATGAGCTTTGACTTTATTTTTGCCGCAGAAGAATACGGAACGTTTCAATGTACTTTTACCGATGCCTTTGCATTTTTATTAACCGATTCTTCTGGAAACACAACCAATTTAGCTATTGTTCCAGGGACAGATGATCCAATTTCTGTTCTTACCGTTAGAGATGATCAATATAATAGCTCTTGTGAATCTGTTAACGCTGAATGGTTTGCAAATTATTATGGGCCCGGTGGACTACCTCCTTTAACGAGTCCAACTAATTTTATTGGACATACAGAAGTTATGACTGCTTCTGCAACTGTTATTCCAAATGAAGTATACACTATAAAATTGGTTGTTGCAGATGATGGTGATACTATTTATGATTCTGCTGTATTTATCGATGGAGGAAGTTTTGATATAGGTCAACTAGATCTGGGAGAAGACATTCTTATTTCGTCTGGAAACGCTTTATGTGAAGGTCAAGAAATAGTGTTAGATGCCGGTGCCTTACCCAATAATTCAAGCATTGAGTGGTTTATGGACGGTACTTTGTTGGAGGGTGAAACAGGTGTTACCCTTACTGTAAATGAGACTGCATTTTACAGCGCTATAATAACAGTCGATAACACAGATTGTGCATATGGTGATGATATTTTAGTCGAATTCTTTCAATCTCCTCAAATAGTCGCTGTTGAAGATAGTATAATCAAGTGTGCTAATGAAGGACATACTCTAGAGGTTAATATTGAAAATAGTGACCAACTAAACTCATTAACCTATATATGGACACTTGATGGAATAGATTTACAGACTGGAACTGATAATACATATTACCTTGATGAATTAAATGAAGAGTCAGGTGAATTCACTGTTACTGTTTTTGACGATATCACATATTGTTGGAATTCCATAACTATAAATGTTGATTTCTATGAAAATAGTTATTGTGTTGATTTACCTCAAGGTCTATCGCCAAATGGTGATGGCTTTAATGACTGCCTTGTTCTAGACCACTTAGAAGCTAAAGAAGATATTGACAAAATTGAAGTCTTTAATAGATATGGAACTAAAATCTATGAGATGAATGAGTATGTTGATCAGTGGTGTGGAGTAGATCAAGATGGTAAAGTTGTCCCTGTAGGTACCTACTTTTATATCATATATTTTAATTCAACTAAAGAACCCATAACCAGCTGGATTTATGTTAACTACTAAAAAACTAATTATGAAAAAAACAATTTTAGTAATCCTTGTATTGCTTACAGCATTAAAAGTAAATGCTCAACAAGACCCTCAATACACTCAGTATATGTATAATATGAATGTGATTAACCCGGCATACGCAGGATCTAGCGATGCCACCAGCATAGGTATATTATACCGTGATCAATGGGAAGGATTAGACGGTGCACCAAAAACTGCTACTATGAATGTACACTTTCCTGCCGCAAATAATATTGGTTTTGGATTCTCAGCTATCTCTGACGAAATTGGTCCCGTTAGTGAAACTAATTTATATGTAGATGTTTCTTATACCTTAAATCTTGCTAATGAAAATAGATTAGCATTTGGAATAAAAGCAGGGGGAACTTTTCATGATATTGGATTAATTGACTTATCACTTATCGATCCAAATGATCCTTTCTTTGCTAATGATATAAATGAAAATACTCCAAATTTTGGTGCTGGATTATATTTCTATAAGCCTAATAAATATTATGTTTCGGTTTCAGTACCAAACATATTAGAGTCAGTACATCTTGATAGTGATGATTTTAATATAGGCTCTGAAACAAGACATTTCTTTGCTGCTGCGGGTTATGTATTTGACATAAATAATGATTTTAAGTTCAAACCCCATGCATTTATGAAATATGCTACAGAATCTCCTGTGAGCTTAGACTTAAATGCCAACCTATTTATGTATGATTTTGTTGAATTTGGACTGGGTTACAGAACTGATGATTCGATAACAGCTATGATTAATTTTCTAGTCTCTCCATCCATCCGAATCGGATATGCTTATGACAGTATTCAATCTGAGCTTAGTTTTCTAACAAAAGCATCACATGAAATATTTATAAACTTTGATATCAACTTTAGAACTAAAGTATCAAGATCACCAAGATACTTCTAATTATATAATCTAAAAACATGAAAAAAATAATTACACTTTTATTTATTGCACTGGTTAGCACATCAATCACTTTTGCTCAAAATAATTCAACAAAGAAAGCAGACAAGCTTTTTGATCGGTTAGAATATGTGAAGGCTGCTGAAGAGTATTTGAAGTTAACTGATAAAAACCCCGACAACTATATAATTGGAAGGCTGGCTGATTCATATTACAATATGTTTAATACAGTTGAGGCAGAAAAATGGTATTCTAAAATAATAGATGATGACCCTAATGCTGAAGTTATTTTTAGATACTCAGAAATGCTAAAAGCCAATGGGAAGTATAAAGAATCAAATGTTTGGATGTCCAAATTTTCTGAAATGAAACCTTATGACACAAGGGCAATTGCTTTCAGAAATACTCCGAATTATATTGATAAGATAATTAAAAAAGGTAAAAGATTCAATGTGCAGAATTTAAAAGATGTTAATACAATATCATCTGACTTCGGAGCTTTTAGATATGATAATGCTCTTTATTTAACATCAGGTAGAAAACAAAAGGGTTCTCAAAACAAAAAATATGACAACTACACTTCAGATGAAGAATATGTTCTTGATGTTTTTAAATATGATGTAATTAATGATGTTTATCTCAATGAAACCCCAGTTGAGGCAATTAATACAAAATACCATGAAGGAGTAATTGCATTTAGTCCGACCGGAGATACTATGTATTTTGCTCGAGAAACCTACTATTCAAAATCTTACTATAAAGATTCTATAGTTAAAAATGGTTCAACAAGAGAACAGGTAAGTGTTATTAATCTTTATCGAGCTACGAGGTGTACAAAAAAGGAAATTACCTGGAAAAATAATGGTAATTGTAATTTTAATAAGGGATGGAATGAAGAGGAGTTGGAGTTTAACAGTGCCTTTTTCTCTATCAAAAATCCAGCGTTGAGTTGTGATGGTAAAACACTTTATTTTTCATCTGATATGCCTGGTGGTTTTGGAAACTATGATATTTACAAATCTGAAATTAAGGAGGATGGTAGCTTAGGAGACCCCGTTAATTTAGGACAGAAAATTAATACTGAAGAACAAGAGGTTTTCCCTCACATGTGTTGTGACAATACCCTTTATTTTTCTTCTAATGGTCATTTAGGTTTAGGTGGACTTGATGTGTTTTACTCAAAAAATATTGATGATAAATGGTCAAACGTTAGAAATGTTGGTATACCGGTAAATAGTAACTCTGACGATTTTGCTTTTAAAATGGGTGAAAACTGCACTAATGGATTCGTTTCTTCAAATAGGCCAGGTGGAATTGGAAGTGATGATATCTATGCAGTCAAAAAAATTAAACCACTTTGTGATATTTTACTAGAATCAGTTATTGTAGACGCAAAAACCGATATACCTATAAATTCAGCACTAACATCAGTTTCTGATAACACTGGAATAATAAATAATAGTAAACAAACGAACAGCGATGGTATCGTTGAATATATTTTTGAGTGTGAGGATGAAATTCAATTAATGGTTAGTAAAGATGGATATGAAAGTAAAATGATTGATATAAAACTTCTTGACGTTGATCCACCTTTACTAAAGGTAAAATTAGATCCAATTGAAGAATTAATCGTAGAGGAAAAAATTATACTTAACCCTATCTATTTTGAATTTGATAAATCTAATATTACAAATCAAGCAGCTTTTGAACTTGATAAGCTAGTTGCCATTATGAAAAAATATCCTGGTATGGTCATAAGTGCCGAGTCTCATACAGATAACCGTGGACCAGCATCTTATAACAAACTGCTTTCTGAAAGAAGGGCAAAATCAACCGCTCAATATGTAATTTCAAAGGGAATAAGTGAAGAAAGGATAAGTGGAACTGGAAAAGGTGAGGAAGATCCTGAAATTGATTGTAGTGGTGGGTGTACAAAAGAGGAGCATGCAATGAATAGAAGATCAGAATTTATAATTGTTTCCCGATAATAACCGAAATAAAATAATTTGAGTAAGGATATTATTCTAAAAGTTAAATTTAACTTCTTGTATTAAATCTGAACTTAAACTTTTAGCAACTGGGCATCCTTTAGCAACGGCTATTAATTTTTCTATCTGTTGTTCTGAGAGACTGTTTTTATCAAAGTTAATATCAATAGTAATCTTGCTTATTCTTCTTGGATGTGAGGACATTATTTTCGTTATATAAGCAGTTGATTTTGGTAAATCAAAACTATTTTTATCAGCGCAAATTCCCATAACTGTTGTCATACAACTGCACAATGCTGAAGCAACCAAATCGGTTGGTGAAAATGCATTTCCTTTTCCGTTATTATCAGTAGGAGCATCAGTGATAATTACATCTGATGATTTTAAGTGAATAGACTCTGTTCTTAGCCCACCAATGTATTTATTTTCAATTGAATATGACATCATTTATACTATTCACCGATAACTAATACATTATCGATTTCATATGTAGCGGATGCCGATGGTGTTGAAACATATTTGAAAGCAATATATAAGTTGCCTCCAGCATATGAACTCAAATCAATATTTCCTGAATCTGTCCATGATGACCAACTACTACTATCTGTGTCTAATATTACTGAAAGTTCTGTCCAATTACCATCAGATGATGGGTCGCCACCTGAATAATCAGATGAGGCATAAACCTCTAATTCGGGACCATTATATCTTACAACAGACTGGAAGTTTAAAGTAACTGTAGATAATGAACTTAGGTCAATACTATTTGTTATTAGCCAATCCTCGTTGACATTACTTCCTCCACTATAACCAGAAATTTTTGCACTTGGTGCAGGGTTTCCATATGGTGTGATCTCCCACTCCTGATCACCAACAACATTTACAACCATCCAATTATTTAAATTATTTGAGGAGAAATCATCTGCGAATAGTGGATCACATCTTGACGAGTCAAAATTGACATCGTCTTTTGTATTTAACATCATGACCCTGTTATCTCCAAAATAGTCTCGGGTTATTATGCCTGCAATTGTACCACTACCATCTGTTGGCAACATAGAATCATTGAAATTTGAAAATGCACTTGTCTCTAACTTTAATGTTCCAGAATCAACACAGCTTTCTAAATCTCTTTGAGTGTCATAATCCTCTTCTGGATCAACATAAGTTAAACCATCAAGTCCAGGTGAAAATTGAGCACTGAGTGCACTAACATAAACACCAATATGACTATCGTTAATATCTGATAAATTTAGGGCAAGAGGAACTAAAGAAAAGCTATTACTAGAACGTAATATACATTCGGTTGCTCTATTTTCAGAAATTTCTGAGATCTCATCACCAGCAGCATCAGCTCCACCACCTATAGCAATAACGCCATCTCCAGAATTAGTTTCTCCCACATAGAGACCTTGAAGCTTGATATATACTTCTCTACCTACATTGAATTGATTGTAGCTATCAACCTGATTAATTGAAACTTTTATACCTGCAGTAGGATTTTCTATTTCATCCTGCATATAAAATTCTTTATAAAAATTTCCTGTATAATCTGAAGATGATATATATCCTTTTACAACTAAATTGGACTCAATTTGGTTAGCTTCACCATTAACAAATAAATTTTTAAGTTCAGTAATAGACATTAAATCAGCAGAACCATTTTCAATTTCAGAAAGTAATTGAACTAATTTTTGGTTTTCTTCCAGTCCAATACTTTGAGGAACAGAATAATCATCATCCTGAACGCATGAAATGGAAAGAAGCATCATAAAAGCAGTTATTGATATTTTATTAATTAATTTCATAATTTTTAATATTTAGAATCTAAAGTATAAGTTTAAAAAGTAATTAGTCCCTCTACCATACCAGTATTTAGGGCCAAATACCCGTTTAGGTTTGTTAGTGTCTTGCAGGAGTTGTTGATAGTTTGCATTTCTGCCTTGCTCAAAACCACCTGTTCTGTATTTTTGATCTAAGATGTTATTTATGCTTGCGAAAAATCCAACAAAATAATTGTCAATTTTCCAAGATTTTCCTCCTATCATATTAACTACCATATAATCATCAAACTTTTCTTGTCTGAGTAGATCTCTTGCAATCGCAACATCATAGTCATTAAAAGGTAATCCGTCCTGTGCGAGATAAAAGTTTTGTGTTCTTGTTAAAGGACTAACATCTAAGTATGTATTTGTAAAGAAATTTGAAGTTACCCCAATAAACCAATAATCAGGATCCCTGTATTCGAATCCAAGTGAATAAGCTCTTTGAGGACCACCTGCAATCTTATAATTCTCAAGATTTGAGGGGCCAACGGCAACCGTATTGTTATCCGCTCCAAGATATAGATATGGATTATTATCATAAGTATATTGCCCAATTGAAGCTGCACCCTTTAACTTAACAGTGGGGATAATCTGTGCCTCTACTCCAAATTCAACTCCAAAATACTTCTTATCTATTCCCTGTAATATTTCTTGAACAAACTCACTATCATCTGCAAATCCTACAAGTCCATCAGCATAATAGAATGAAATCTCATTTGCATCTTTAACTGCAGAGTAGAAGCCAGTAAGTCTACCAGTAAAGATTGGGGTTCTGAAAATATAATTAGCATCAAATGATATAATTTTCTCCTCTGTAATAGGTGAATCATTAATTAAACCATTTACATCACTTCCTACAACATTGTGATTAACCCGTGAATTAGTAAAAGTATTTCTGATTGAGGGAGCTTTTTGTAAATATGCTGAATTGAAATCTAGGATATGTTTTCCTGAAAATTTATATGTTATTCCTAACTTGACTCCATAGCCATCAAATGAAATTTCATCACCTTTACCTGATGAATTACCAGCATTAGCTTCGTTTTCAAAAATACCATTTCTCTGGTACACCGTATTTGTTATATCTCCAGCTAAATAAAATTCAAGTTTATTAAAAGAAAAATTCATCATAGTAAATAAACTCATTTCTTCAGCGTTCATTTTATAATGATACTTAAACTTATCCCCTTCATAAATAATACTATTTGGGGACAATAAGTTATAGTCCAAATAATCAAATGAATCAATATTTGAATAGGATTGTCCTCCTAGCATATCAAAAATTTCAGCAAAATTATCCGAGACTAAATTTCTATAATTGGCGGAGGCACTGAGCTTAATATTTTCATTTACTTCTGTATTAAATACAGAATTAATAGTCAATTGAGTATCGTCAACTCTATCTTCATATAAAACATAAGCAGCATTTAGGTTGGCTTGGTTATTAGTTAAATTAGCATCATAAATTCTATTCCAATTTATTTGACCATTATTTATAAAATTCTCTTGGGCGATGTATGCACCTTCATAATCAGGGCCATCAGTATCTGCTAAAAAATAACTGGGAAGATCTTGGTAATAGGCAGGGCTTGGATTACCTCCTCCAGCATAATCTAACCTACTGTTCCCCATTTCACCAAATTGATAACCTATGCTTGTTTCTAAATTTGATTTCTCATTGATATTCCAATCGTGATTTAGTATTAAAATGGGCTCAACCACTCTTTTAACCCTCGAGTTTCTTTTTTCACCGTCATGATAACCCCAATATTCATTGTACTTAATCCCTTTTAAATCATATACTTCTTGTGTATTTGGAGATACCTTTCCTCTTCTATTTGGAGCATAAATAGCAGCAAAATTTAGACTGTGTTTATTATTAAATATCTTTTGTACAGACAGGAAGGCTGAATTTGAATCATAAAAAGAAGCATCTTGATAACCTTCATTCCCCCATCTTCTGCCAATCGAGAGCGAGTATGCCCAACCTTTTTCAAGCATCCCTGAATTGTAAGTAGCCATTAGTCTATTTGAATAACTTCTATTTGAGGATGAGTAGGTTATTCTACCTCCCTCGCCATATTCTGAAGCTCTTATATTAATATTATTTGAACCTAAAATTCCACCAAAGTTATATTTCAAAGGAATTGAACCATTAGATAATTCCTGATTCCTTAATACATCATTAAGCCCACCCCAGTTACTCCACTGAGGTCTTCCGTTGTAGAGTTTATTCATTTTTATTCCATTAATATGTACAATCGCATTATCGGAATCTAAACCTCTAACTTTGAAAAAGGATGAACTAAATTCATAGGCTGCAGTTCTGTAAAATACATCCATCGAAGAATTCAACAATCCAGAGATATTATCTGACGCTGAGGTGTCATCATTAAGTTCATCATCACTCAAAGATATACTGAACAAATCAACCACATCATTTGTGACGGAAAGATCGTTGATAGTATCACTAACGGTAACTTGTTGCTCGGATTGAGAAAAAATATTGAAGTTTATAAATAAAATAATAATTAATACAAGCCTTGTCTTATGCATATCAATAAATATTTTCAACTATTATAATAATTGAGTTAAATTTACGCTTTATTTGCTATTTAAATAATAATTATAAATACTTTTTATGAAAATTAAATCACTCTATTTTATATTACTTTCATTACTGGTTTCCGTCAATTCAATTAGTCAGAATAATGAAAGAAAATTTAAAATACACACTTTAGCTTTTTACAATCTCGAAAATCTATTTGATACTATAAATGATACAAATAAAAACGATGAAGCCAGTCCAATTATGGAAATAAAATATAATAGAGGAAAAATTTATAAAAAAAAGATTTCTAATATGGCCAGAGTTATTTCAGAAATTGGATATGACGTAACAAATAGACCTCCAACTATAATTGGAATATGTGAAGTTGAAAACAGAAAGGTTGTGGAGGACCTGATTGCAAATGAAAAGCTTTCAAATCATAATTACGGTATTGTTCATTATGATTCACCAGATAGACGTGGTATTGATGTTGGATTACTGTATAATAAGGATATTTTTGAGATAATTAATTCTAATTCTCACGAACTATATATTACATATAATAATACCAATGACAGAAGTTATACTAGAGATCAACTAGTAGTAAGTGGAAAACTAGATGGTGAATTAATCCACTTAATTGTTAATCATTGGCCGTCAAGGGGAGCTGATGAAACTAAAAGAATTGCTGCCGCAGAGGTTAATAATTCTATTATAGATTCCCTAAGGGAAATTTATAAAAATCCCAAAATTATTACTATGGGTGATTTTAACGATGACCCATTTGATAAAAGTATAAAGAAGATTTTGGGTGCAAAAAAGGAAATTAATGATGTAGGTAAAAATGATTTATATAATCCATTTGAAAAAATATTAGTTGAACAGGGGATAGGAACAAATGCATACAGAGATAAATGGCAATTATTTGATCAGATTATATTATCAAAAGAATTTTTAAAAAAGGATTATAGTGATTATCAGCTCTACAAAGCTGGTGTATTTAATAAATCCTACTTGATAAATAATAAAGGTAAGTTTAAAGGATATCCGTATAGGAGCTTTTCGTATGGGACTTTTACTGGTGGATATAGTGACCATTTGCCGCCATACATTTTTCTTCTTAAGGAAATAAGATAAAATAAAAAAGGCTCACAAAATGTGAGCCTTTTTGTTATTTATACAATGTATAGAATTAGAAGTTATATCTCAATCCTACGTTCCAAGTTCTTCCTAATCCAAAATAACCTTGGTTTGCGGTATCAATACCATCGTATAGTACTCCTGTACCTTCGCCAGCAGCAATTGCAGACCTTAATTCACTGATATAAACGTTATCAAATACATTATTAACATTTAATCTTACGTCTAATGTTCCGTCATTTACAAACATTTTATATGAAAGACCCATATCAACCACATGGTAGCTTGGTAATTCAAGATTTTCCTTTACAGCGCCTACATTAGCATATAAATCATCGTAGAATCTTATGTCAGAATCAAATGAAAATCTTTCTGCTAAATCAACGTCAAGACCAAGACCAGCAGAAAATTGAGCAGCATCACCTACTTTACCACCATCAACGTCGACAGTTTCAGTAGAAATTACGTTTTGATCTTCATCTTGTAATCTAGTGATTGCATCACCTTCATATACCCAGTCACCAACTGAAAGGAATCCTTTCAATGTATAAGGCACATCTTCTTGTGGTTTTGCAGAGAATGAAAGCTCAACACCTTGATGAAGCTGAGTTACACCTTCAGAAATATTATAGAATACAACATCATTATCTACATAGAAAGATGAAGTTACTCTATCTGCCCATGAAGTTCTATACAAATCAACTCTCGCAGAGAAATTTGGAACTTCATATACATAACCCGCTTCTAGACCAATAATGGTTTCATTTGACGTATTTGGATTTATTTGGTTTGTATAATTCAAATAGATATTATCAAAATACGGAGCTCTAGAATAGTAACCTGCATTTACATATGCTTGACCATTTTCGCCTAAACCAAATCCAACACCAGCTTTTGCATTATATCCAAAGTTATCAGCTTTTTCTGACTTAACACCATCAGTTATTCCGTCAGGTAAAGCCTCACCTGTCCACTGACTTGAAGTTCCGTCAATTAAAGACTGATCAGCATATTGGTAATGATCCCATCTTTGATACATTGTCTGAGAAACTGATCCTTGGAAGAATGCTGAAAAATCATCATTTACATACTCTAATTGAGTAAATAACCCTCCATAAGAAATTCTCTCATCATTACTGTAAGCAATTTTTTGATCTTCATCAAAATTATTAAATGTAGCTTCCCATGGATTTGCGCCCATACTTTCAGTTGCTACAACATACTTGTAAGTACCATAGGTACCATAAGTTTGATGATTATTATTTTGATCTCTTAGTCTTATGTTTTCTTGCCATGAAGTTAAACCATGGAAGTTCTCAACAATTCTAAAGTGCTCACCATAATATGTTCTTAAGTCAACACCAACATTGAAAGTTAGATTATCAGACAACTGAGTTTCATAGTTTGAAACTGCACCTAACCAATTATGCATATTCATTGAAGCTCTGGTTACGTATCCACCCTCAGCTGCATAATTACCTCCAGCACCGGATGTAGACATGTTATATGCATAGATTGCATCATAGTCAATATATCCTTCATCAGTTCTAATTCTTTGACCTCTACCACCAGTTCCACCACCGTTTCCGGTAGAAGCATATAAAACTGTTGATAAGCTTGATTTGTCATCAATTTTATAGTCCCAGTTTAAATTAAATACTGGCTTGTGATAGAAATTTCTTCTTTCAGTAAGATACCTATCCCCGTAATAACCATAGTTGTTGTTATACTTTCTACCTCTTTCCAAATAAGTCGCTATACTTTTTGTAAAGTTTTGATCATGCCATTGAGGTGCACCAGTCATTAGAAAGTTAAAGTTGTGCTTATCATTCATCTTGTAACCAAGGGAGAAGAAATAAGTTTGACCTTGACCAAATGTTCCCTCAGCATAACCATCACCCTGCCAGTGAGTTAAAAGAAAGCTGGTTGACCAACCATTATCATTTTCACCAGTATCATATGAGAAAGTAGTTTTTAGGTAATTGTCATTAGCAAAGCCAGCATAAGCAAATCCACCTTGCTGTTTAGATGTTGACCTCATAACAAAATTCACCGTACCACCAACAGATGATATAGCTAGTTTTGAAGCCCCTAAACCTCTTTGAATCTGAACAACATTTGCAATATCATTCATACCCGACCAGTTAGACCAATACATCTTACCGTCTTCCATTCCGTTAATTGGTTGACCATTTAGCATGAAAGCTGTGTTGTCTTGACCAAATCCACGAACTGCAATTCTTGTATCACCAAATGCACCAGATTGACCTGCTACATAAATAGATGGAGTATTGGCAAGAGTCATGGTTATGTCTTGCGTACCAATCTTTTTTTGGATTTCCTCACCAGTTATGGTAGAAACCGCAACAGGTGTTTTTCTGTCTTCAGCAAGGTCAATAACCCCACCTCCAACTAAAACAACCTCTTCTAATTCCTCAAGATCTTCCCAATTTTCTTCAGAAGATTCCTGAGCATAAATTGTAGTTCCCATTAACAATAGAACTACAAAAAATAATTTGTGAGTAATGTTTTTCATAATTTGTTTTAAGTTTAATTATATTATAACAGGTCAAAAATAGATAATATTTATAACTTATAAGAGCTAGAATGTTAACAAATTATACCCCAATTATTAACATTGGATTAGTGAAATAATAAATTAATCAGTTGAACTATACTTATTTAAGAGATTTTTAGTTGATGAATCATGATCACTAAAATCACGATCTTCAAGGTCCTTTAGTATATTTTTAGCAATTTTTTTACCCAATTCTACTCCAAATTGATCAAAACTAATAACATTCCATATTACACCTTGAGTAAAAATCTTGTGTTCATACATCGAAATTAATGATCCTAGGCTGCTTGGAGTAAGTTTATCTATTAATATCGTGTTTGTTGGTCTATTTCCTTTAAATACCCTATGATTAGAATCAATATTTTCACCCCTTGTGCCCAACATCAATGCCTTAGTCTGCGCAAAGAAGTTTGACATTAGTATATCATGGTGATTTTTATTCCCCATAATGGATTCGCAAAAACCTATAAAATCAGAGGGAATTATTTTTGTACCCTGATGAAATAGTTGGAAAAATGAGTGTTGTGCATTTGTTCCGGTTTGACCCCATATAATTTCTCCACTTTGGTATTCAATCAAATCACCTGATCTGTCTGTATGTTTACCATTACTCTCCATTGATGCCTGCTGTAGATATTTACCAAAGCTTTTTAAATTTTCAGAGTATGGAATTATTGCATGTGTTTGATATTCGAAAAAGTTATTGTACCATATGCTAAGACAGGCCATAATAACGGGTATATTTTCAGGATAAGTACTATTTCTAAAATGATTATCCATTTTTCTTGCCCCCTCTAATAATTCATTAAATTTTTCGTAACCAACAGATAAACTGATTGAAATCCCAACAGAGCTCCACAAAGAATACCTACCTCCAACCCAATCCCACATTGGAAATATATTTTCTAAGGAAATACCAAAATCAACAGCCTTGTCACTGTTACTACTAACAGCAATAAAATGTCTAGAAATATCTGCTTCACATGCTGACTTCAGAAACCAATCTTTCACAGTGTTAGCATTGGTTAATGTTTCAATTGTGGTAAAAGTTTTTGAAACAATTATAAATAAGGTGGTTTCAGGATTTACTTGATCTAAAATTTGATTCAAATAATCACCGTCAACGTTGCTAATAAAGTGGGTGTTTAAGCGAGTTTTATAATGAGATAAGGATTCAACCACCATTGAAGGACCTAGGTCCGAGCCACCAATTCCTATATTTACTATATCTAAAATTTTTTTTCCAGAAAAACCCTTGTGATCACCACTGATAATAGATTCAGAAAATAATTGAATTTTTTCTTTTGCGTTTTTTATTTGAAACATAATATCTTCTCCCTGCAAAATAAGTTTCTCATCATCATTAGCCCTCAGTGCTGTATGAAGAACTGGTCTGACCTCAGTGGAATTTATTTCATCTCCTTTAAAATACTTTTCAATAGATGATTTTAAATCTATTTCATTTAATAATTCATTGAATAATGATATTGTTTTTGAAGTAATTTTATTTTTGGAAAAATCAAAATGAAAATTATCCAAGCATATACTAAACTGCTTGGACCTATCGCTTTCGGAGATGAAGTGATCATGTATATGAATATCTTTAATGTCATTAAAATGGTCTTTTAATTTTGACCAAGTTTTAGTTTTGGTTGGATTTATAGATTTTAATGACATTTACTCAAAGTTTATTTGATTAAGTTTTTCCTCTAATGGAAATTTATATACGTCAAAATTAGCTTTTAATTCTGAAGGTACAGGTTTGCCCGGAGGTAATTTTTGTTTGAAAGGATCAACTTGACGATTATTTTTCCAAAACCTGTAGCAAACGTGTGGACCAGATGTATTGCCTGTCATACCAATTCTACCGATAACATCCCCCTGTTTTACATATTGACCTTTTTTTACCCTTCCATTTTTTTGCATGTGCAAGTATTGAGTAGAGTATGTATTATTGTGCTTGATTTTTACATAATATCCATTTGATCTTGTATATGAAGATTTTTCAACCCTCCCATCAGCTGTCGCCATTATTGGAGTCCCTGTTGGGGCAGCAAAGTCAGTTCCTTTATGAGGTCTTACCCTGTTACCATAATAAGCAATTCTTCTCTTCAAATTATACCTTGACGAAATATTACTAAATCTTACGGGCGATTTTAGAAAAGTTCTCTGTAGGCTTTTCCCATCTTGATCAAAAAACTCAGGTGTTTGTTTCATCGAATCTGTTTTAAAATTATAAGCGTATAATTCCTCCCCATTATGTAAAAAATATGCAGCATCTATACTTTTTATTCCAACAAGTAATGTGTCTTCTATATATCTTTCATTGTAAATTATTTTAAATCTATCACCTTTTTGAATTCTTGTAAAATCTATGGTCCAAGCATAAATATCAGAAAGTTGATTTATCAACTCCCAAGGCAAACCATTTGCATCCATTGTTTCTGATAAACTATTGCTTATAACACCTGATGTAGTTTTTTTGACAATTTTAAATGGTTTCTTTTTGTTATATGCTTTGATAGAATCAAAATTTGAAAAATCAATTACAACATAATTAAGACGATTTGGCTGATAAATAAAATACTGGGGTTGAGTTAGACTATCCTTGGTTGAAAGAATTGTATAGGGTTTTCCAGTGGTAAGCCACCTTACATCAAATGAATCCTTGATACCCTGAACTATATTATAAATTTCTGAGTAAGAAAGTTTATTTCTTAACATTATCTCACCAAAACTATCTCCAAACCTTATTGTATCTCTTTGAACTTTAAAATCGTCAAGATTTAAACCAAATTCAATGTTTTGTTTTTCTTCAGTAAAAGTTTCACCATCAAAATTTTTATTATAAATCCAGTTGAAGGAATAATAAAATGAAAAAATAATAGCTGTTAGAATTAAGGCAAGAAATAAAAGTTTTACCAACTTTTTCATTTAATCAAATTTAATTTCAAAAGGGTGATTTAGATTACTAAAAGTCTCTAAATCAACTCTTATCGATCCAACCAATAAATCAGCTTTAATTCTCATTGGTATTCTGTTTTTATCAGCACTTATCCACATTGTTAAGCTTTCATCTTTTTTAAATACTCTTCCAGACTGAACATA
This sequence comes from uncultured Bacteroidota bacterium, assembly GCA_902626585.1. Classification (GTDB taxonomy): domain Bacteria; phylum Bacteroidota; class Bacteroidia; order Flavobacteriales; family Flavobacteriaceae; genus MED-G13. The sequence continues at coordinate 76,530 of CACOGA010000006.1, read as the reverse complement.
AGGCTTAATTTTATGACATAAAATCTTTCCAAAATTAGTATTTATTATTTCAGTTGACAAATACCTAATTTTTAATTCATAGTTTTCTGAATCAAAGAACATGTTAATCACTGTCTCATTATTTTCATCCAAATCATTAACAGTAAAAAAATTTCTCAAATAATAAAATACCGAAACCATGTCTTGTGAGTCTTCTTTAAATGAAAAATTATTAGAGTTTTTATTTTTTAAATTATTAACCTTTGCAACTTTAGTATTTTGATTGAAAAGTATTTCGATATTTTTAGTGTATCCTCCCTCATTTATATCCCTCAAGAATCTGTAAGGCTGAATTCTTTTTTTATCAAAATAACTCTCATACCTGTCGTAAACTTTGAAGAATAAATTAACAGGGCCTGTACTTTTACCAATCATCTTAGCATGAAATAATTCATCATTATTTACAGCATCAATTAAATTCACGGTAGCTTCACCTGCTTTGAACCATCCACTGTATGAAAGTTTATATTTAAACCATTCACCATTTTTGAAAGCCATATCAGTTTGGGCATTTGAAAAATTAAAGAATAGGAATATCAAAAAATAGTATCTCATTTATTTATTAAAGTAATTGAAAATAATCGTTCCTTTTTTATCACCTATGGCGCTTTTTAAATCAGCTAAATTTCTAGATTTTATATTTTTAACCGACTTAAATTTCTTCATTAAATTCAAAGCTGTTTTTTCTCCAATTCCTTCAATATTTACTAGCTCTGAATCTATAAATTGATTGTCTCTTCTATTTCTATATTGCCTTAAACTAAATCTATGTGCCTCATCCCTAAGTTTTTGAATTAATTTAAGTGACTCTGATTTTTTGTCAATGAAAATTGGTGTGCTTTCTCCATAAAAGTATATTTCTTCCAATCTTTTAGCAATACCAATAACAGTTATATCATTATAAATACCCAATTCTTTTAACGAACCTACTGACGATGAAAGCTGCCCCTTACCTCCATCAATAATTACTAGGTTTGGTAGACCTTTATTTTCATTTAATAACCTAGCATATCTCCTATATACAACCTCTCTCATAGAGGCAAAGTCATCGGGTCCTGAAACTGACCTTATATTAAAATGTCTGTAATCTTTTTTTGAAGGTTTACCATTTCTGAAAACAACACAAGCAGAAGATGGAAATGTTCCTTGAAAATTAGAATTATCAAAACACTCAATATGTTCAGGTAAACAATTCATATTTAAGTCCTTTTGTAATGTTTTTAAAACCCTGCTAGAATTATTATCCGATTGAGAATCTAATTTGGATTTAAAGAAGTTTATCTTATAGTTTTTAATATTCCTAATTGACATATCGACAAGATGTTTTTTTTCACCAACAGCAGGAACAGAGGTTTTTTTGTAATCCAAGGACTCAATAAATATATTTGAACACATTTCTTTTGATTTGGACAAAAACTTAACCTTAATCTGAGAAATAAGTTGTTCTAAAATTATTTTATCTTCTGTGACATTAGACTTCTTAACATGAGTATTGAATGAACTAATTATAAAACCATTAGCAATCTGGGTAAAATTGATATATGCAAAATTTTCATCTGAAATGATAGAATAAATATCCAAATCCCTAATCTTTGAACTTACGACCATTGATTTTGATTGATAATTTTCTAATGCTTTTAGTTTCAATTTGCATTCGTCTGCTTTTTCATATTCCTCTAAATCCGAAAAAGATTCCATTTGTTCTTTTAATTGTGCTTTAGATTTTGAAAATTTTCCCTTCAAAATATTTTTAACTGACATAATTATTTTGTCATATTTATATTCTGATATTAAATCTTTGGAAGAGAAATCATCTTTTTCAAAGCCAAGTATAATAAAGTGTCCGTTTTTTTGAAGAACCCTCAGTGATAATTTGACCTGAGGATCATTAATAATCTTTTGATTTAAATTGTAGTTTGTTTTTCTGATTGGATATATATTATTTATTAAATCCAATAAAGTATTTATTGTCTTGATATTAGTATAGGGACCGAAATAATCAGACCCATCATTAATTATTTTTCTGGTTAGAAAAATTCTTGGGAACCTCTCCTTCTTAATACAAATCCAGGGATATGATTTCCCGTCCTTTAGCAGGATATTGTATTTGGGCTTAAATTTCTTAATTAAATTATTTTCGAGCAGAAGGGCGTCAGATTCTGTGTCAACAAGAATAACAGAAATATCATTAATGTTTGAAACTAGGGACCTAGTTTTTTCGTCTGATTTTTTACCTGTAAAATACGATCTTACTCTATTTCTTAAATTTTTGGCTTTACCAATGTAGATAACATTATTAGATGAATCCAGAAATTTATACACACCTGGAGATTGGGTGAGATTTTTTAAAATGTCTGAAATTGAGTTTTTAGGCATATTTCAAATATACCACGAAAGTTAATTATGTATTAAAAGGTTTATACTATTTCTGCATATTCTTTGCCTCGATACTTAACGTGGCATGTGGAACAAGCTTAAGCCTCTGCTTTGAAATAAGTTTTCCTGTAACTCTACAAATTCCATAAGTTTTATTCTCAATTCTGATAAGTGCAGTTTTCAGGTCTCTTATAAATTTTTCCTGTCTTAAAGCTAATTGTGAATTTGATTCTTTACTCATAACGGTACTACCCTCATCGAATGCCTTAAATGTTGGAGAGGTATCCTCCGTACCATTGTTGTGGTCATTCATGTAAGCACTTTTTATAAGCTCAAGATCATGCTTAGCCTTATCAATCTTTTCATTGATTAGTTTTTTAAATTCTGCTAGATCAGAATCTGAATATCTGATATTTACATCTTTACTCATAGCTTCAAACTTTAGTTATAAATATTTTAGTTTTTAATTTCTCAAAAATTAATTCTGTTCCACCCTCTCCCTCAACATTAAACTGAATATCGCCGGCAAGCGTCTCAGACTTTATGTATTCTATATTTTTAATTATCGCATTTTTAATTTCGTCATCTCCCATGAAGGATATTTTAATTCTGTCAGTGACTTCAAAGCCATAAGATTTTCTCAAATTCTGAATTTTACTGACAATCTCCCGTGCAATTCCCTCATCTCTTAAATCGTTGTCAATGGAAATATCTAATGCTACAGTGATATTTCCTTCATTTGCAACCAGCCATCCCTCAATATCTTTTGATGAGATTTCAAAATCATCAATATCGAAAGTTATAGTTTTTTTATCAATTAATAAATCAATTTTTCCTGTTTTTTCTAAGGATAAAATGGTAGAATTATCCAAGGAATTTGTGAGGCTTGTTATTTCTTTCATGTACCTACCATGTTTTGGACCTAGTTTTTTAAAATTAGGCTTTATTGATTTAACCAATAATTCAGATTCTCCTTCCAAAAATTCGATTTTTTTAACATTTACTTCTCTCTTGATTTCATCTGAAACACTATTAATAATATCTTTTTGGCTTGAATTATCAACAGGGATTAAAATTTTTGATAGCGGTTGTCTTACCTTAATTTTCTCTTTAGCTCTTAGAGATAAAGTTAACGAAGAAATTGTCTGTGCATATTTAATTTTTTCCTCTAATTTTAAATCAATTTTTGATTTATCAGCAACTGGAAAATCTTCTAAATGAATACTTTTACAGAATCCTTGATTTAAATTTTGGGTTAGATCAATAAATAATCTGTCCATAAAAAAGGGAGAAATTGGAGCGGATAATTTAGCAATATTAATTAGCACATTGTGTAGAGTTTGAAAAGCTGATATTTTATCTTTTTCATAATCACCTTTCCAAAACCTTCTTCTGCTCAATCTAACATACCAGTTGCTCAAATTATCGATAACAAAACTGTTTATTTTTCTAGCGGCTTTCGTTGGTTCATAATCGTTATAATAATCGTCTACTAAACTTATTAATGAATTGAGCTCTGATAAAATCCATCTATCTAGCTCTGGCCTCTCATTAAACTCAATTTCTTTTTCTTCATATCTAAACCCGTCAATATTTGCATATAATGCAAAAAATGAATAAGTATTGTAAAGGGTGCCGAAAAATTTTCTCTTAACTTCATCGACTCCGCTGATATCGAATTTCAAATTATCCCAAGGATTTGAATTTGAAATCATATACCACCTAGTGGCATCAGGGCCAAAATCAGATAGCGTCTGAAATGGATCGACTGCATTACCTAACCTCTTAGACATTTTTTGTCCATTTTTATCTAAGACAAGCCCATTTGAAACCACATTTTTATATGAAACTGAGTCAAAAACCATGGAACTAATCGCATGCAAAGTATAAAACCAACCTCTTGTTTGATCCACACCCTCGGCAATAAAATCAGCTGGATAAAATCTTTTTTGTTCTATAAATTCTTTGTTTTCAAATGGATAATGCCATTGAGCGTATGGCATACTACCAGAGTCAAACCACACATCAATTAAGTCAGACTCTCGAAACATTTTTTTACCAGAATCAGAAATTAAAACTATACTATCAACTATATTTTTATGAAGATCGATTTTTGAGTAGTTTTCATCAGAAAAATTATTTGGCTCAAAATCTGAAAAAGGATTTTTCTTCATAAACCCTAAACTAATTGACCTGTTTATTTCATCAATCAGTTCCTGAATCGAACCAATACATATTTCTTCTTTTCCGTCTTCAGATCTCCATATTGGTAAAGGAATTCCCCAAAATCTTGATCTTGAAAGATTCCAATCGTTAACATTTTCAAGCCACTTCTCAAATCTTCCCTCACCTGTTGATTTGGGTTTCCAGTTAATTTCTTTGTTCAGTTTTACCATTTTGTCTCTGTATTCAGAGGCTTTTATGAACCAAGAATCAATTGGATAATAAAGTATAGGCTTATCTGTTCTCCAGCAATTTGGGTAGCTGTGCTTATACTTTTCAACTCTAAAGGCTTTATTCTCGGTTTTCAGTTTTATTGCAATTTCAACATCAACAGATTTTTCAGGAATATTTTCTAATTTATAATATTCATTTTTAACAAACTTACCCGCAAACTCTCCCATTTCATCTCGAAACTTTCCTTGTAAATCCACTAACGGGACTAATTCATCTAATTCATCTTTAACCAGCATTGGTGGCACAGGTGGATTAGCAGCCTTAGCAACTAAAGCATCATCTGCTCCAAATGTTGGTGCAGTGTGAACAATACCGGTGCCATCACTTGTTGTCACAAAGTCTCCAACTATGATCCTAAATGCATTTTCAGGATTAGAATATGGCTTAGCATAATCTAAAAGTTGTTCATATTTAATATTTTCTAAATCTTTTCCTTTAAATGAAGTCAATTTGAAAAAGGGAATAGACTTAGAATCAAATTCATAATTTTTTATTTCATTTAAATTATTTACTTCAAAGTAATTTCCAGAGAATTGCTTTGAAATCAGCTCATCTGCAACAATATAATCAGCATTTTTACCAGTGTATTGATTGAATGATCTAATCAGGGAATAATTTATTTTTGGACCAACTGTTAGAGCGGTATTACTTGGCAAAGTCCAGGGTGTGGTAGTCCAAGCTAAAACATAAATATCATTCTCAGATTTTAAAAATTCTGGTAAAGCATTTTCACATAACTTGAACTGTGCCGTAACTGTTGTGTCAGTAACATCTTGATAAGTGCCAGGCTGATTTAATTCATGCGAACTAATAGCAGTTCCCGCTTTTGGTGAGTAAGGCTGAATAGTATATCCCTTATACATTAAATCCTTATCATATATCTTTTTCAATAACCACCAGACTGATTCCATGTACTTCGATGTGTAAGTGATGTATGGGTCTTCAACATCTACCCAGTAGCCCATCTTAATTGTCAAATCATTCCAAATATCAGTATACTTCATCACAGCCTTTTTACATTCATTATTGTAATCCTCAATTGTAATTTTTTTACCAATATCCTCTTTAGTAATTCCCAGGGCATTTTCAACTCCAAGCTCAACCGGTAGACCATGAGTATCCCATCCAGCTTTACGCTGAACATGAAAACCCTTCATTGTTTTGTATCTAAGAAAAATATCTTTTATAGATCTTGCTAAAACGTGGTGAATCCCGGGAAGACCATTTGCTGAAGGTGGGCCTTCAAAAAAGATAAATGGGGGCTTGTCTTTGGAGTCTTCTACAGATTTTTTAAAAATATCATGATCTTCCCAAGATGATAGAATTTCATCTGAAATTTTAGAAAGATTCAATTTTTTATATTCCTTAAAAATCATTGGTTAATTACGGCTTATTGAAGGAACGAAAATACTAAATTTACTTAATTATTGGGAAATCTTATCAATCAATTCCTCAACTCGAGATAAATAAACTATCTTAATTTTTTTTGTTGGTACTGTATCACAGTATTTCGAAACAAATATCTTGCTAAAACCCAATTTTTCTGCTTCCTTAACCCTCTGGTCAACCCGGCTAACAGGTCTTACTTCCCCAGAAAGTCCAAGCTCAGCTGCAAAACAATAGTCCTCTGGGACATTTATATCATTATTGGAGGATAAAATTGCGACAATGATTGCCAAGTCAGTTCCTGTATCCTCAACTTTTAAACCTCCGGTGATATTCAAAAAAATATCCTTTGAGCCTAGATGAAAACCAGCTCTTTTTTCAAGCACAGCTAATAACATGTTCAACCTTTTTGTATTTATACCCATGGTACTTCTTTGAGGTGTACCATAAACTGCTGTACTAACCAGGGCCTGAACTTCAATCAAAAATGGCCTAGAGCCTTCAACGGAGGCACAAACGGCTGTACCACTAAGTTTTTGATCTGAATTTCCAATAAGAATTTCTGAGGGATTTGTGATTTCCTTTAGTCCTTCTGTTACCATTTCATAGATTCCAATTTCATTGGTTGATCCGAATCTATTTTTTTTTACTCTCAATATCCTATATAAATGATTTCTATCACCCTCAAATTGTAAAACAGTGTCAACCATATGTTCCAAAACTTTTGGTCCAGCTATATTTCCATCTTTATTGATGTGTCCAATTAACATAATTGGAATTGAGGTTCTTTTTCCAAAATTTATAAGTTCTGCCGTACATGTCTTAAGTTGAGTAATGCTTCCTTGTATCGAATCAACTGAATTGGTTGTCAATGTTTGAATGGAATCTATGATTAATATATTTGGTTTGATTTTTTCTGCTTGAGCAAAAATATTTTCCAATTTATTTTCTGAATATATTAGACAATCTTTATTCGAATAATTTATTCTGTTTGCTCTTATCTTTATTTGATTTTCACTTTCCTCACCAGAAACATACAAAACCTTATTTCTAATCTTTAATGAAATTTGTAAGAATAAAGTGCTTTTACCAATTCCAGGCTCACCCCCTAAAAGTGTAATCGAACCAGGGACAATTCCCCCCCCCTAATACTCTATTAAATTCTTTATCTTGTGTTTCTATTCTAAACTCATTCTGGATCTGAATATCATCAATTGAAGTTGGATTATTTAAGGCCTTATTTAAATTTGACTTTGTGTGATCCCATAAATTTTCACTTGAGGTATTTTTAATCTCCTCTTTTATCGAATTCCAGCTGTTACATTTATTACATTGTCCTTGCCATTTAGCATACTCCGCTCCACATTCTTGGCAGTGGAAAGTTGTTTTAATCTTGGACATAAATTAATAATTAAAATCCTCTTTGATTCTCTCAGCGAGTTCAAGTAAGTATTCTTTAGTTAATCCTTTTACCTCCTTCATATTATAAGCTGACCTATATATATACATTGCTCTCTCTGGATCACCTGTTTCTTCAACATATCTTCCTTTATAATAGCTTGGGAGAATTGTTCCGGGGTACTCATCGTTTGCTAATTTTGAAAGCTCATCATATAAATTGAAGTATTCATTATCTTCAATATATTCTTCTATTGCCATGAAATCATTTATCGAAATTTTTTTGTCCTCATCATAAAAATTCTTTATCAATAGATATTTATTTTTTACATAATCAATAGGAGATGTTTCAAGCCTTGAGATAATTGAATCATACTCTGTTTTATCAATATCTGAATATAATGAATATGTAGCACGGATTGAACTTGGAACGCTTATGGACGGTAAAATATAATGATTTTCTTTTTCAAAAATCAAGGATTGAAATCTTAAATTTTTATTATCGATAGAGTCTAAAGAATTATTCAAATCTGAAACATTTTTATAGATGCTTTCAAAGTCATTTGTAGAAGTTGAGAGCGTGTATACAATTTTTGAATTTGTTTTTGATAATTGCTGAGTTAAATAACTTTTCATATTCGTTGATATCCTAGGACTTATTGAAATTACTCCTCGAAAAATAGGATTTTGCTTTAATAAAAAGAAATTTGCAAAGTTAGCGGTTCTTTCCTGACCAACAATAACTTTAAACTCTGAAATTCTAAAATTTTTGGACATGTATGGTATAAGCTCACTAACAATAAAATCATAAAAATTTGCTGTAGAGGTAATTGGAGTATGTGTCAAGTTATCAAAAACACTAGAATCTTTGAATCTGGTATCTTTTTGATTTAAGCCAACTACTAAATTTTCAGGGATATCACCCCAGTAAGATAAATAATCAACACTGCCTGATACTATATTAAACATATAATCTCCATCTAAAACTAGCATTAGAGGATATTTCTTTTCTAACTCAACATCATAAGACCTTGGTAATTGAATCTCAATAGTTCTTTTTTCGTTTAAAAATTTAGATACAATAGTGTCGTTAATTCTAGATATGTTTAAAGAATCTAAGTTCTGGGAGTTTAAAGTGTTAATTGACAATAAAATTATTAAGATTTGTAAGAAATATTTTGTCATGAATTTTTTCTGTTAATGAAAGGTAATATAAATAAGGACAATCCCCCAAAAATTACCACCATCATTGTTTGTGATAACCAACTGACCCAACCAAAAGCTAGTCCAGTTGTTGACTGAACTCCATACCATCCAAGCGATTCTTCAACTGCTAGTGGGTATATACCTATGCCGCCATTAGAAAGCATAATCGACAATGCTGCTAATGTAAAAGAAATCATAAATTGATAGAATGAAAAGTCATGAAGTTCAATAAATGCCATTGAGGTGACCCAAAACATAAGTAAATACATTAACCAAATAAAAATGCTATGGAAAATGAATGAGTTTCTTTTTTCCATTCTAAATACAACAGTCAACCCTTGGGTAATTCCAGACAAAAAATTTAGTATTGAACTATAATATTTAGACTTCTTTAAAAAAAGAAACAAGATTATTACAAAAATTGAAATAGTTGTCACATATATAAGTATTGTAGAAAGCTCTTGTCCCTCAATCAAAGAAATTAATTTTTCTGAAATTTTCTGAAATTCTATGATTAATCCGATACCAATAATTATAAGAATACAAACAACATCAATAGCTCTTTCAGCTACAATAGTCCCTATTGTCTTGTCAAGAGGTATTTTTTCATATTTTGAAATCATTGTAGCTCTAGCTATATCCCCTGCTCTTGGAATAGTATAGTTGATTAAATAAGCAGAGAAAACAGCCAAAATACTATTTGCCAAACCCAGCTTGTAGCCTAAGGGCTCGATCAAGAATTTCCATCTATAAGATCTTGAAAGGTGACTTAGGGCTCCGAGGATTATTCCCAAAAAAACCCATGAATAATTAATTTGATAAAAATACTTTGTAAAATCTGAAAAATTTATATTTCTAAAAGAAAAGTATATGCAGAAAACCCCAATTGAAATTGGCAATAAGATTTTTATATAGGGTGTTATTTCTTTTAACAATTCAGCTTAACAAATTATTTTCCTCATTTGGAAAAATTATAGTTGGTTTAAATTTTTTGGCTTCTTCGAATTTCATAGATGCATATGTAATCAAAATTAAAACATCTCCGATACTTACCTTTCTCGCAGCTGCACCGTTTACGGTAATTTCACCTGATTTTCTAGACCCAGGAATAACGTAGGTAACTAGTCTCTCGCCATTATTATTATTTACTATATGTATCTTTTCTCCTTCCACTATATTGGCTGCATCCATTAGATCTTTGTCAATTGTTATACTTCCAATATAATTTAAATCAGCACCGGTCACTTTGACCCTGTGGATTTTAGATTTTACAATTTCAATATTCATGAAAATTAATAAAGTTTTTTATTATCTATTAATCTAACACCCGAAACATAGGCGGCAATAAAAGCTCTGTATTTTTTATTTTTTTTTATTAATAAAGGTTCTAATGTTTCTTCATCAGCGATTGCAAAATATTCTAGTTGAATTTCAGAATGAGCAGATAATTGTTCTATCACTTTTTTTTCAATTTCTATTGCGTCGAGCGTGTTGAATTTTTCTTTGGCAAAATTAAGTGCTTTAAACAAATTTGTTGCAATTTTTGCGGAAGAAAAACTTAATTTTTTATTTCTTGAACTTAATGCAAGTCCATCTGATGATCTGACTGTCTTACATCTGACTACCTTAGTGTCAAATTTTTGATCTAGAACTAAATTCTCTATTATTCGAAGTTGTTGAAAATCTTTTTCTCCAAAATAAACATGATCGGGTTTAACTATCGAAAGTAGTTTATTTACCACTGTAGCCACACCCTGAAAATGATTGCCTCTGCATTCTCCTTCCATATATTTATCAAGTCCATTTAAATTAAATTCATCTGATTTAATCTCACCAGAATAAATTTCGTAGGAATCCGGTTTGAATAAAACAGTATTTTCTGAAATTGATTTTATTAAAGCAATATCTTTTTCAATATCCTTAGGATATGTTAAAAGATCATTTGAATCATCAAATTGAGTTGGATTTACGAAGATAGAAACCACCGTTGAATCATTTTCTGAAATAGATTTTTTTATGAGTGATAAATGTCCATCATGAAGTGCTCCCATTGTTGGTACAAAACCAATAATGCTTCCTTCACTTTTTAATTTTGTAAGGTGATTTTGTATTTGTAAAATATTACTAAAAATGAGCATTTTAATAAAAAATTAACAGGATGTAAACTTAATACATTGCAATTAATCTACATAATTTTTGTAATTTTGCTTCTTCGTAGGGATACTTCTAAACAGTGAATTAATGAAAAACCGAAAGATTTTATACGTTTCCTCTGAAGTAGTACCATACTTACCTGAGTCAGAAATCTCCTCAATGTCTTTTGAAATTCCTAAAATGGTTAACAAACAGGGTGGCCAGATTAGAATTTTCATGCCGAGATATGGAAATATCAACGAAAGAAGACATCAACTACATGAGGTTATTAGATTATCTGGTTTAAATCTTGTGATTAATGACTTGGATATGCCTCTTATAATTAAGGTTGCTTCGATTCCTAAAGAAAGAATTCAGGTTTATTTCATCGACAATGAGGAATATTTCAAGAGAAAAGCCACACTAAGAGACAAAGAAGGTAAACTATTTCAAGATAACGACGAAAGAGCAATATTTTTTGCAAAAGGCGTTTTTGAAACTATTAAAAGATTGAATTGGCCGCCAGATATAATTCATATTCACGGTTGGATGGCAGCATTATTACCACTATACCTGAAAAGTATATACAAAGACGAACCAATTTTCCAAAATAGCAAGATTGTTACATCCCTCTATGGAAATGAATTTGACAAAACATTGAATAAAGAGATGATTAATAAAATTTTATTTGATGAAATTGATAAAAGCTTAATCAATGAATTAAGTAACCCTACTTATGAAAATTTAATGAAAGTCGCCATCGATTCGTCAGACGCAGTTATTAAAGGTTCTGAAAATATATCCTCAGAAATAAACGGATATATTAAAAAAATTAAGAAACCAGTTCTTGAGTTTCAGCCCGTTGATTCATTTGCTGAGCCATACATGGATTTCTACAACAATTTACTTTCATAAAACATGAAATCGCCACATATTAATATTTTAATAATACTTCTTATTGCTGTGTTTTCATGTGAAAAAGACTTTGCAAGTTTTGATTCAGAGGTAATTAATTCGGATAATGCAATTAACTTTTCAACTAACAGTCTTGAGTATAATTTGACCACAAAATCAGAAATGGTCAATCCAGTTCAAACTAATAATTTACCTTCATTTCTTCTTGGCAGTTACAATCATCCTCAATTTGGTAGATCAAACTCTAGTTTTGTTGGTCAAATGGTTCCTTCAGAATATAACCACGATTTTGGAGATAATGTAGTTTTAGACTCAGTGGTTTTGACGATCCCATACTTTTCTCGAGGTATTGATACCAGTGAAGAAGGAGATATTACCTATGAAATTGATTCTGTATACGGAAATGAACCAATTAAAATTTCAGTTTACAGAAATAATTTCTTTTTCAGAACCTTTGATCCTTTCTCAAATTTTGATACGTCGCAAAGTTACTATTCCAATGGTTCATTGTCTGTTGAGGAAATCATAGATGTCGCACAACTTGAGGGAGAATTACTATTTGAAATTGATGATTTTACCCCAAGTGCTAATCAAATTAATTTAACACAAATTGATACATCTGGAAATACCTACGTTTCACAAAGGCTTGCCCCAGCTTTAAGGTTTAAACTAAATAATCCAAACGATAACTTTTGGGAAACAAATTTCTTTGAAAATGAGGGGAATCAAGTTCTAACTAATGAGCCAAACTTTAAAGAATTTTTTCGTGGTCTTTTCATAAAAATTGAAAGTAACTCTGAAGGTTCCATAATGCTATTAAACTTTGCTTCATCAAATACAAAACTTACAATTCACTATACTTCTGACAATACAAATATTGGCGATAGTGATACAGGTTCAGTTGATGATATTGAAACCAATCAACATGAGTATGTAATGAATTTTTCTGGCAACCTTATTAACTTATTTGATAATGAAAACCCTATTGATGTGGGACTAATTGATCAAAGTATTGGAAACGAAAATATATATTTGAAAGGCGGTGAAGGGATTATTTCAACCCTTGATTTATTTTCAGGATTCATTACAGACGATAGCGGAGAAGAAATCAGTGAATTTGATCATTTTAAACAGTTTTTCTATGATGAAGTTTCAGACGAGCCGATTAGAATTGTAAATGAAGCTTATATAGAATTCTTTGTAAATCAAAATTTTTCCAATGATGATGAGCCTGAGAGAATTTATATATATAATTATGAACAAAATACGGCTTTGATTGATTATTTTTTAGATCAATCTGTAAGCTCTTTAACAATCAACGCTAAAATTAATCATCTTGAACCCTTAGTGAGAGATAGTCTTGATGATGATAAAGGAATTAAATACAAGATTAGAATTACCGAACATCTCAATAATTTGATATTAAGGGACTCTACTAACGCAAAACTTGCATTAGGTGTAATTTCTGATGTTGCATCCGTTCAAAACTATAAAATCCTTAACGATTCAGAAACTGAAGACAAAAGATTAGCTTCTGGGGTTATTTTAAGTCCTAAAGGCACTATACTACACGGTAACCTAAGCCCAGAAGTTGATAAAAGGCCTAAAATTAAAATATATTATACAGAACCTGAGGATTAAAGTATTGGATATTATATTATATACAGTTTTTTCAAAGCTAAAAAAGCAAATTTTATAAATTTAAAACAGTATGTGCGGAATTGTTGGATATTTAGGGGAAAGAGATTCATTGCCAATCATCCTAAAAGGATTGAAAAGACTTGAATACAGGGGGTATGACAGTTCTGGAGTCGCTGTACATAATGGCACAACTATAGCTTCCTGTAAGTCAAAAGGAAAAATTAGCAAGCTAGAAAAACAACTTGAAAAAAGAAAAAATATCTACGGTGGACTAGGTATTGGTCACACAAGATGGGCTACTCATGGTGAGCCTAATGATATAAATGCTCATCCCCAATTTTCAAACTCTAAAAAATTGTGTCTTGTTCATAATGGAATCATTGAAAATTACTCAACTATTAAACAAAAGTTGATCAAAGAAGGTTTTACATTTCAATCTGAGACAGATACTGAGGTGCTTGTTAATTTAATAGAATTTATCAAGGAAAAACATAATGTAAAGCTAGGCGAAGCAGTTCAAATTTCTTTAAATCAAGTAGTTGGCGCATATGCTATTGCTGTTATTAATAATGATAAACCAGACGAAATTGTTGTTGCAAAACTAGGCAGTCCACTTTGTATAGGTATTGGAGAAAATGAACATTTTATCGGTAGTGATGTTACCCCTTTTATAGAATTCACAAAAGATGTGGTCTATCTTGAAGATGGTGAACTTGCCGTTATAAGAAATCACAAAGACACTTTTTTCAGAAAAATTTCTGATGACTCATCAATATCACCTATCATTAGCAAACTTGAATTGAGTCTTGATAAAATAGAAAAACAAGGTTTTGATCATTATATGTTAAAGGAGATTTATGAGCAACCTAAAGCAATTAAAGATACCTTAAGAGGGAGGTTAAATGTAACAAAAGGAATTATCAAAATGTCTGGTATGGATGATTACATTAATAAATTTCTTTCAGCAAAAAAAATTACTATTATAGCTTGTGGAACTTCTTGGCATTCGGCATTGGTTGCCGAGTACATGTTTGAAAAGATTGCAAGAATTTCAGTTGAGGTTGAGTATGCATCTGAATTTAGATACAGAGACCCAGTAATTGAAAAAGATGATATAATAATTGCAATTTCTCAATCAGGTGAAACTGCTGACACATTGGCTGCTATTAAGCTAGCTAAATCTAAAGGAGCGTTCATTTATGGTATCTGTAATGTAGTCGGTTCATCAATAGCAAGAGAATCTGACTCAGGCTCATATACACATGCTGGACCAGAAATTGGTGTAGCCTCAACTAAAGCATTTACAACGCAAATGACTGTATTGTACATGATGGCTGTAAAACTCAGTAAGTCTAAAGGGATAATTTCTGAAAAATTATTTCAAAAATATTTACTTGAGATTTCTAATATTGATAAAAAAGTTCACCAAGCACTTTCGTCTAATAATGAAATTAAAAAGATTGCAAAAAAGTTTCTATCCTCAAAAAATTGCCTTTATCTAGGAAGGGGTTATAATTTCCCCATTGCCCTTGAGGGTGCACTTAAATTAAAGGAAATTTCATACATACATGCTGAAGGTTATCCAGCCGCTGAAATGAAGCATGGTCCAATTGCGTTAATAGATAAGGATATGCCGACAGTAGTTATAGCAACAAATAAAATTAATTATGATAAAGTTGTCAGTAATATTCAGGAAATAAAATCCAGAAAAGGAAAAATTATTGCAGTGGTTTCAAAAGGAGATGTTGAGGTCAAGAAAATTGCTGATTATATCATTGAAGTTCCAGATAGCATTGAGTCTATTACCCCATTTATCACTGTGATTCCTTTACAGTTACTGTCATATCATATTGCGGTTATGCTTGGAAAAGATGTTGATCAGCCAAGGAATTTAGCTAAGTCTGTAACTGTAGAGTAGTTAAAATTCTTCCCAGAAGTTTGTCGTAAATTCATCTAAATACTCTGGCATAATATCATTCTTACTGTCAACTTTTTCAAACATTTCTTTGGTTATCTTTTTAGAATCGAAAACTTGTAATTCTGTTGTAGTTTTTACATCTGTTATTAAATCCATCCTGAATGAAATTTCATTTTGTTTCCTTCTGCCTTTTACATTTTTATTTTTTTCAATCAACTTTATTGGTCTGTCAAATCCTGTTCTTTGTCCAAAGTTGATTTTTGCAAAGGATAAACCATATTTCTCATTGTCAAATTTTGATAAAATCATCTTTCCCTCACGCAGGTAAATATCTACAAAAACCCCCAATAGTTTTATTTTATATACGGTTTTAATATTTCTAAAATCTATTCTTACCAATGCAAAATCATTAGGATTTATGTATAAGGTTGCTGAGTATTTATATCGTCCTTTTGGTGTAGCTTCAATTTGATAAACTAAATCATCTCCAAGTAAATTAAAATTTGGAACGGAAAAATTATACTTATTTGGTTTTAATATAAAATCCATAGCAGTTCCCTTTTCAAAAAAAAGGAAATTATAAATTCTATTTATTACCCATATTTGGCCTTGAGCAAAATCATCTTTTTCTTTTATTTCTTTTTCTTCAAATTTTTTTAATGATTCAACATTAGTACTATCCACTTCTTCTAATCCCTCAATCTCTAAGTCACCACCAAATATTCCAGATTTAATCTTAAAGTAAGAATCAGGTTTTAGTTCTTTTTTAAAAGCCTCCTCCATTTTTTTATTTATCGACTCTAGTACTTCACCCTCATTATTATATGTCTCTCTAGACTTAATTATTTTAATCTTCTTCTTAAACTCATCATCAAAGCTTCTATAATAGTAAGCTAATGTTTCAAGTCCTGAATTGTTTTCTTTGGCAAGGTTAGCAAGTAGGCTGTCAATTAAAGTTTTATTTATTTCAGGGACTGATGACTTGAACTTATTGATAATAAATTTTTCAGTGGTTATGTTAGATTTTCTACTTAAATAAATCTTATTTTTAGTGAATTCTTTTTCGTAATTCTTGTTAATATTTTCTACTACTTTAGAAATAATTTCCTCTGAATTTAATTTTTTATTTGTTAAAAAAACATCAGATAATTTTATTGGTGTTTGAATCAACTGTATAATCGTATCATTAAAATCCTTAATCAAAAAGGAACTTTTTTTGTATCCCAGCATTGAAATATACATTGAGTCATTTTGAGATAATTGAGATTTAATCAATTCAAAATTTCCATTGTCGTCAGAAATTAAACCATTATTATTCGAAAAATAAATATTAGTGTATGGAATTGGTTGTGTAGTTGCAGAATCAATTATTTGAACATTCAATGATTGACCGTTAATTTTCTTTGCTAATAAGAAAAAAATAATGAGTATAAATAAATTTCTAATCACTGAATCCTTTTAAATTTTGTTACTTTTATAAATATAATAAATAGTGTAAAATTGATTAATTATGCCCTTCACAAATGACGCAATAGTATTTGGTATTTTGATGATTTCCTTGGGTTTTGTTTTTTATACGGAGTCAATAAAAGAAGGTTTTTGGTATAAATTCTATAAAGTAATTCCAGGATTATTAATGTGTTATTTTATTCCAGCAATATTTAATTCACTGGGAATAATTTCGTCTGGAGAATCACAAACTTATTATATAGCTAGTAGATACTTACTTCCAGCTGCCCTTTTACTAATGACATTAAGCATAGATTTAAAGGCTATATATAACCTGGGTTATAAAGCATTGGTAATGTTTTTCACCGGAACTATTGGTATAATAATAGGCGGGCCAATATCAATTTTAATTTTGTCAATGTTTTTCCCAGAATTATTCAATGGTGCTGGTCCCGATGCTATTTGGAGGGGGTTATCCACACTAGCAGGGAGTTGGATTGGAGGAGGTGCAAATCAAGCAGCAATGCTTGAAATATTTGAATATAATCCTCAGAAATATGGTGGAATGGTACTGGTTGATATAGTTGTTGCCAACATCTGGATGGCAATTATTCTATTTGGAATTGGAAAGAAAAAATCAATAAATAAATGGCTTAAAGCTGATACATCTGCAATTGAAGAATTAAAAGAAAAGGTTACATTATTCTCAAACAGTACTAGTAGAATTCCAAACCTTAGTGACTATATGGTTTTATTAGCAATCGCATTTGGTACTGTTGGATTATCCCACCTAGGTGCTGAATATATTTCTGAATTTCTCACATCTAACTTTGAAAGTGTAGCTGACAAAAGCTCAGGACTTTCGTCTTTTGCCTCTAAATTCTTTTGGATGATTTCAATTGCTACATTTATTGGTATAGGTTTATCATTTACAAAAGCCAAAAATTTCGAAGGAGTTGGAGCAAGCAAAATTGGAAGTATCTTTATATATGTACTTGTTGCAACGATAGGCATGAAAATGGATTTAGGATCTATACTTGAAGAACCAAAACTTATTCTTATTGGTTTAATTTGGATGTCAATTCATGCGATACTATTAATCATAGTTGCCAAGTTAATAAGAGCACCATACTTTTTCTTGGCCGTTGGAAGTCAAGCTAATGTGGGTGGTGCAGCTTCAGCACCTGTTGTGGCTGCTGCTTTTCATCCATCACTTGCTACAGTCGGGGTATTATTAGCAGTATTTGGATATGTAGTTGGAACTTACGGAGCAATGATATGTACTTGGTTAATGGAGTATACCTCCGCACTTTGATTTATTTTATTTAAACCATTCCGTTTTACCTAAAATTTCATTTCTTACCGTTGGGATTTTTTCATCATGATTAAAACTTCCCATATAAAAAAAGCCTAAACATTTTTGATTTTGCTTCAAGTTGAAATAATTACTCATACTTTTAATGTACCCTGGAGTACTCCAATAACAACCAATATTTTTTTCAACACAAGTAAGCCACATATTTTGAACAGCCATTGCGATAGATGCAATCTCTTCCCACTCAGGAACTGACTCAGCCAAATCTCTATTCATGAAAATAGCTATTATACAGCTGGACTGAGTACACTTATCAATTATTTTTTTTTCTTTTATTCCAATGTTTTTTAAGCTACTTGAGAGCTTATAATGCTTGACCATTGAATTAGCTAATTCAATTTTGAATTCGTTTTGATAAACCTTAAAAAACCATGGTTGAGTAAGTCTGTGCGAAGGGGCATAATTTGCATTTTCTAGGATTTCTTTTATATCATTTTCAGAAATATCTTCTTCTTTATATTGGCTTGGATAAATTGCTCTTCTTTTTTTAATTGATTCTGAAACACTCATGATAATTTTAATTGTAATTCTTTGTAAAAATACTATTTAGAAACAGTATAAATAATTAAATTTATAAAAAAAAACCTATGAGAAAAGATCAATTTGAATCACCTGATTATTACATGGTTGAAAAACTTTTTTCTGAAGAGCAAATTATAGTTAGAGATGCTACTAGACAATGGGTAAAAGAATATGTTTCGCCTGTTATTGAAGATTGTAATCTTAAAGGGGTATTTCCTAAAGAATTAATTAAGGGTATTGCTGAAATTGGAGGCTTTGGGGCAATACTGCCAGCTAAATATGGAGGATCCGAACTTGATTTAATTTCATACGGACTTATGATGCAAGAACTTGAAAGAGGCGATTCTTCAATTAGGGTTATGTGTTCGATTCAAACTTCACTGGTAATGAATAACATTTATGAACACGGTAATGAATTTCATAAGGACGAATTTCTTGTAAAGCTTTCAAAAGGTGAGTTAATCGGTAGTTTTGGACTTTCCGAACCTGGTCACGGCTCGGATCCTGCATCCATGCAAACAAGACATAAAATTGACGGAGATCATTATATCATCAATGGCTCAAAAATGTGGATTGGAAATGCACCCTTTTGTGATATCGCGTTAGTGTGGTCCAAATCTAATGATAATAATAATTATGCATGTTTTATTGTACACAGAGATGACCCTGGGTTTTCCACAGCCAAGATTGATAAAAAATGGTCATTCAGAGCATCAGAAACTGGAGAATTAATTTTTAACAACTGCAAGGTTCATAAAAAATATTTATTGTTTGAATCTGATAGTATAAATTCAGCACTTAGCAGTCTAAACATTGCGCGCTATGCCGTAGCGTGTGGTTCAATTGGAATTGCCATGGAGTGTTATGATGTGGCGTTAAAATATTCTAATGAAAGAATTCAATTTGGTAAAAAAATATCATCAAACCAATTAATTCAAAAAAAGTTAGTTGATATGATTACAGAAATAACAAAAGCTCAACTTCTAAACTGGAAACTTGGTTTGATGATGGACGATGGGGATGCTACCTTTGAACAAATTTCTATGGCAAAACGTAACAATGTTTCAGTAGCATATAATGTGGCTAGAAATGCAAGACAAATTCTGGGGGGTATGGGTATAACTGCTGAATACCCTGTTATGAGACACCTAATTAATCTTGAAACATTAATAACATATCAGGGAACTGACGAAATACACACTTTAATAACCGGTCGAAATATTACTGGAGTCTCAGCTTTCTAAAAATTGATATTCAAAACAATTGGAATAAAATTTGTAGTTTTTTTTGTGTGAAGTATATTCAATTAATCTTTTTTTTACTACCCTTTATTTTGCATTCACAGGTTGATGGTAAATTAAATGGATTTATATTCGATTCAAAAAGTCAGCTACCCCTTTTAGGTGCTAACATTATTATAGAAGGAACCGATAAAGGTGCTATTTCCAACGAAGATGGATTCTTTGAAATTTCAAATATCAAACCAGAGTCCTACAATTTAAGTATTAGTTATCTGGGTTATCAATCAAAGAAAATATTTAATGTGATAATTAAAAGTAAAGGAAACCAAACATTGGAAATATACTTATTGGAATCTACTCAAGAGCTGGAAGAAATTGTCTTATTCGAAAGTCCCTTTAAAAAATCTAAGGAAACGCCTCTTTCTGTAAATACATTTTCAAGAGTTGAAATTGAAAGTTATCCAGGCGCAGACAATGATGTGACAAAAGTTGTTCAAAGCATGCCGGGCCTTTCACCCTCTGTAGGTGGATTCAGAAACGATATCATTATTAGAGGTGGTGCGCCAAATGAAACAGTTTATTATTTGGATGAAATTGAAATACCCAATATAAACCATTTTAGTACTCAAGGAAGTGCTGGTGGCCCACAAGGAATGATCAATATTTCTTTTATTGATGAAGTAACTTTAAGTACCTCGGCTTTTGGAGTTGAATATGATAATCCTCTTAGTGGTGTCCTACAATTCAATCAAAAAAATGGTAATCCAAAAGAAATTAGCGGAAATTTTAGATTTGGAGCTAGCGATTCAGCAATTACAATTGAAGGTCCAATTTCAAGTGATAAGACAACATTTATTTTTTCAGCAAGAAAAAGTTATCTGCAATTTTTATTCAAACTGATAGGTCTTCCGATAAGACCCGACTACTGGGATTTTCAAGGAAAAATAAATCATAAAATCAACGAATACAATACCATTAATTTCATAGGTCTTGGTGCCATAGATGATTTTTCTGTTGAAGCTCCTGAGGATTTTGATTTTACACAACAATCCTTTTTGGAACAAGTACCGATTATAAAACAGAACTCAACAACTTTAGGTGTTTCTTGGATCAGAAAATTTAAAGAAAGTAAAGGTCAATTTATATTAGCACTAAGCACTAATAAACTAAAAAATATATTCTCTAAATATTACGATAATGAAAATTTGGAGGGGCTCTATTTTAAAAATGATTCACATGAATGGGAAACAAAATTGAGAGCTAAAACAATTAATTACATAAATGATTGGAAAATTACGTGGGGTGCAAATATTCAATATTCTGATTATTATAACAATACCTCAGATATTCTTAACCAACTAGATTATATTACTAAAATTAATTTTTATAAGTATGGAGTTTTTGGAGGAATTTCTAAAAGTTTTATGGATTCTAAATTAGACCTATCCTTAGGAATAAGAGCTGATGAAGATAATTTTAGTGAAGGATCAAAAATAATTGAAAATATTTCACCACGAATTGCCACTTCATATGCGCTAAGTTTTGACAGAAGATTAAAATGGAATTCAAGTTTAGGAACATATTTTAAAATACCAACATATACTGTTTTGGGTTTCAAAGATTTCTTTGGAAGTTTTATTAACAGAAGCGCTAAATACACAAAAAGTAATCATTATGTAACTGGATTAGAATACTCTTTAGGAAATGCCTCAAGAATTTCCATCGAAGGGTTTATCAAAAAGTATGATAATTTTCCTATTTCTGTAGTCGATGGAGTTTCATTGGCAAACAAAGGTGCTGATTTTGAAGTATTGGGTAATGAAAATGTAATAACAGACGGAAAAGGAAAAACTAAAGGTATAGAAGTTCTGTTTCAGCAAAAGTTAACAAGAAATTTTTACGGGATCTTCTCATATACCTTCTTTAGTAGTGAATTCACAGATATTAATGGTAATTATCTTCCTTCTGTTTGGGACAGTAGACATTTATCTTCTTTTAGTGGCGGATATAAGCTTAAAAAAAACTGGGAAATAAGCTCAAGATGGCGATTTGCTGGAAAAACTCCCTATGTACCCTATGATTTAGTTTCTAGCCTTTCAAACTATCCTAACATGGTACTTGATTATTCTCAGCTAGGGGAAGTGAAACTTGGAAACTTTTCTCAGTTAGACGTAAGATTTGATAAAAAATGGAATAAAGAAAAGATATCTATAAATTTATTCGTTGAAATTCTAAACCTTCTATCACAAAAAATACCTACCCCCGCTGAGTATGGGCTTGCAAGAGATAATTTTGGTGAAATAATTTCACCTTTTTCATTGGTTGAAGTTGATGTTAACAGAGAATCAGTCATCCCCTCTTTTGGCTTCTCTATAGATTTTTAGTGTCATTTTACACCAAATATCTAATTCTAATCAAAAGTGTTAATTTTTTGAGTATATATTAATTAAAATAACCATATAATACAATAATCTTTAGGAATTAATAAAAAATTCAATAATATTTTTAATAAAAATTTATTTTTTAATGCCATTTTTTTACAATTATGCATTGCGTTAACAGATTATTAACATATATTTAACCTATTAAAAATTAAACATAAACAAACTATGAGAACAATTCTTAAGATTTTAATAATGTTAGTTGGTGTTTTTACTTATGCTCAGACAACTGTGTCTGGTAGCATAACTGATCAAAATGACCAACCATTATCAGGCGCTACAGTTATTGTAGTTGGAACATCAAGTGGTGTTGCAGCTGATTTTGATGGTAATTATTCAATTACTGTTGATATGGATGCTCCTTTTAGCATCCAGGCAAGTAGCGTTGGTTTTAAACCTGCAACTGTTGAAGTTACAGGAAGTTCAACAATAAATATTGTATTACAAGATGATACAGCACTTGACGAAGTTGTAGTATCAGCTTCAAGAACTCCACAGAGAGTTTTCGAATCCCCAGTAACTGTAGAAAGGTTTGGGACAAAAGACATCAGAACTACTGCATCGGCAGACTTTTATGATGGTCTTGAAAACTTAAAAGGTGTGGATATAAACGTAAATAGTTTTACTTTTAAATCGATCAATACAAGAGGTTTCGCAACATTTGCAAATACCAGATTTGTACAATTGGTTGATGGGATGGATAATTCAGCTCCTGCGCTTAATTTCCCATTAGGTAACTTATTGGGTATGGTCGAAACAGATGTATTAGACGTTGAATTAGTACCTGGTACTTCTTCGGCTCTTTACGGTGCAAATGCTTTTAACGGTATTCTTTTAATGAGAAGTAAAAATCCTTTTGATCACCAAGGAGTTAGTGGTCAATACAAAAGAGGTGTTACCGTACAAGATGCTGCTGGAACAAATGAATTCCAAGATGTTCAAATTAGATGGGGACATAAATTCAGTGATAAACTTGCAATGAAGGTTAATTTTGGTTATTTAACAGGTACTGACTGGATTGCAAACAGTGAGAAAGATAAATTAAATAGATCTGTCTTCCCAGGTGACTACAATCACGATGGAATTAATATTTATGGTGACGAAGTCGCCACCAACATCTACGGTGTAGCACAATCAATGGTTCAGCTAGGTCTTCTACCGGCTGGTGCAGAAGCATTAGTACCATCTGAAACTGTTAGCAGAACTGGATATAATGAAACAGATATGGCAGAACCTGATGCTACAAGTAAAAAGGCTGACTGGGGTGTTTACTACAGACCTATCGAAGACAGTAACCTTGAGATTTCATATGTTGGAAAATGGGGTACTGGTAAAACCTTATATCAAGGTATTAACAGATATGCTATCAAAAACTTCTTAATGACTCAACACAAACTTGAAGTAACCAATGATAATTGGTTTGCGAGAGCATATGTTGTTGAAGATAATGCAGGAGACTCATATGATATGACATTTGCTGCAATCAACGTGAATAGAAGATGGAAACCAGACTTAAACTGGTTTGCTGAGTACGTTGGGGGTATTGTAAATGGGCAATTAGCTGGTTTAAATATTACTCAAGCGCATGAATTAGCAAGACAAACTGCTGATACTGGAAGATGGCTTCCTGGCTCAGCTGAGTTTAATGCAAATTTAGCTGAGGTAATTCAAGATCCAGATTTAACAACTGGTGCGAGATTTACCGATAATTCTAAATTCTACCACTTAGACTATAATTATAACTTCGGTCATATGTGGGATTGGGCTGAGGTTCAAGTTGGTGGATCTGCTAGAAGATACTCTCTAAATTCTGGTGGAACTATCTTTACTGATGTTGATGGTCCTATTGAATATCAAGAAACAGGTTTCTATACACAAGCCGTAAAGAAAATGATGGATGAAAGACTTGTTGTTACAGGTGCTATTAGATATGACAAATCAGAGTACTTTGATGGACAGTTTTCACCAAGAGCGGTTTTAAGTTATACTGCTGGAGAATATAAAAATTTAAACTTCAGAGTTTCTTATCAAACAGGATTTAGAACTCCAACAACTCAGGATTTATTTATAGGACTTGATGCGGGACAAGCTAGACTTGTAGGTTCTGCTGAAGGTAACCCTGAAAGATATATAAGAGATTATGGTATTAGTGCTGCTGGTCAAGCTTTAGGAATCCCAGCTACAGTTACTGTTTCTGGTGCTTCTGCATATAATAATTCTTATGAGGCTAGCTCAGTACAAGCTTTTGCCGCTGCAGGCGATCCCTCACTTCTTAGAGTAGCTCAAGTTGATTATGTTAAGCCAGAGCAAATGCAATCAATGGAGTTTGGTTTTAGAGGTAAGCTTTCTAGAACATTTACTGTAGATGCTGCCGTATATAGAAATGATTTTCAAGATTTCATCAATACGCAAGTTGTATTATCTCCTCTATATGGTGAGGTAGGTGATGGTGGCCTGTCTGTATTGGCAATGGCTAATGGTGACTTTGAGACATGGAGTTCATATACGAACTCTCCAGCAGAAATTTCCTCTTGGGGAATCTCTGTAGGTGCTCAAACAAAAATCTTTGGAAACTTTGATTTATCTGCTAGTTACACAAAAGCTGAATTAGAATTTGAACAAGATTTATATCCAGATTTCAGAACAAACTGGAATACACCTGAGCACAAAATTAAGGCTCAGTTTGGTAATACAGAGCTTTTCAGAAATTTCGGATTTAATGTTGCTTGGAGATACTGGAGTGAGTATTTATGGCAAGCATCTTTCGGAGATGGTATGGTGCCAGAAACTCACGTAATAGATGCACAATTTAACCTTACAGTTCCTAAGTGGAAGTCAACTATTAAAGTTGGTGCTACAAACTTAGGTGGTGAGGAATACTTTACTGCATTTGGTTCTGGATTTATTGGAACACAATACTATATTTCTTGGACAGCTAATAACTTTTAAAAATTAAAATAATATAATTATGAAAATTAAATATTTATTACTTTCTGTTTTCATGTTAGCTCTTTGGAGTTGTGAAACAGATGTTGTTAATCCAGACGAAGTCTATCCGGAACCCTATATGGATATAGACTCTGGTGATGCTGACTTCAGCACTTATGTTGCTATGGGGGAAGGAATCACAGCTGGTATGACAGACGGCTCATTATTCATGGCGGGTCAAATGAACTCCTATCCAAATATCATGGCTGGAGTTATGGCGATGGCCGGAGGTGGTGAATTCACCCAACCTTACACAAATGACAATGTAGGAGGTATGTTAGTTGGTGGACAAGAATTTTGGAGTGAGAGACTTTACTTTAACGGTGCTGGCCCAGCTCCAGTTAGTGGAAATATTACTAACGAAGCAACCAGTACAATGCCTGGACCATATAATAACATGGCTTTCCCTTTTGTTAATGGTATTCACATGGTTGCACCTGGATACGGTAGTTTAGCCGGATTGGCAGTAGGTGCTGCAAACCCATGGTTTGTAAGAGCTGCATCTAGTGACGGAGCAACTGTTTTGGGTGATGCTGCAGGTCAAATGCCAACATTTGTAACTGTAGTACCTGGAAACGATTTTGCTGCGTACGCAGGTTTTGGAGCCAGTGGTTTACTAGGTACAACGCTAGACTTAACGAGTCCGCAAGGAATGCTTGTCGGAGTTGGTGCAACTCTTCAAACTTTAGGAGCGATGGTTCCTAGCGGAGTTGTTACTACTTTGCCTGATCCATCTAACACACCACAGTGGAATACTATCCCTTGGAATTCAATTCCTTTAGATCAAGCTACTGCAGATCAATTAAATGCTTTACTTGCTGACCCATACAATGGAGCGGTAGCAATAGCTGCATTATTCGGTGTGATATCACAAGAAGAAGCGGCATTAAGATTCGTAAATGCTGTTGCTGGTCAGAATGGTGTTCTTATAGAAGATGAAAGCTTAACACTAATTGATCTTAGTGCTTTAGGCGGTCCTGTTCTACCAAATATAAGACAAGCCAATGCAAATGATAAAATTGGTTTAACCGCAGCTGCTCTTTTAGGTAATCCTGTAGATCCAAGTAACCCTGCTTTAGGTGTTTGGGGTGTTTCAGCGCCTCTTGCAGATCAGTTTACGTTGATGGGCAATGAAATTGCATATATACAATCCGAACTTGCAACTGCTAATGCTGCTATATCTGCATCAGTTCCAAACGGGTGGGCACTATTTGATTTAGGTGGATTATATAATGAAGTTGTTACCACTGGAGTTTTTGAAGATGACTTCAATATGACAGGTGATTTAGTATTTGGAGGATTCTTTGGGCTTGATGGGTATCACCCGACATCCAGAGGAAGTGCTTTAATTGCTAAAAAGATGATGGAAGCTATTGATGCTACATGGGGATCTACCCTTTCAGCATCTGGATTAGATATTGGTGATTATCCAACTAATTATCCTGACGGTATTTAGTCTTAAAAACAAGCTAAAACAAAAAAAAGTCTAGAATATTTCTAGACTTTTTTTTTGTTTAAAATAATTGATTAATAGTTAAAAAATCTATTGAATATATTTCATAAAAAATATATATTTGCCACGTAAATAATTACTTATTTATTAAACACAATATTCACTAAAATGACATCAGGAAAAATAGCCCAAATTGTAGGTCCAGTAATAGACGTTGAATTTAATTCAGAATCAGGATTACCAAAAATTTATGACTCTTTAGAAATTGAAAAAACTGATGGAACAAAACTTGTTCTTGAGGTTCAATCTCACATCGGAGAAAATATGGTAAGGACTATTGCAATGGATTCATCAGACGGCCTTAGTCGTGGAGCAGAAGTCAAAGCAACTGAAAATCCTATTCAAATGCCCGTTGGGGAAGAAATAAATGGAAGACTTTTCAATGTTATCGGAGATTCAATTGATGGTATTGGAGATTTACCAAAGTCAGGTTCTGACGGCCTTCCAATTCATAGAGAATCACCCAAATTTGAAGATTTATCTACATCAACTGAAGTTTTATTTACAGGAATTAAAGTAATTGATCTTATTGAGCCCTATGCAAAAGGTGGTAAGATTGGTCTATTTGGTGGTGCTGGAGTTGGTAAGACAGTACTAATTCAAGAACTTATAAATAATATTGCTAAGGGTCATGGGGGACTTTCTGTATTTGCTGGAGTTGGTGAAAGAACAAGAGAAGGAAATGATCTTTTAAGAGAAATGCTAGAGTCTGGAATTATTAATTATGGTGACGAGTTTATGGAGAGTATGGAAAAAGGTGGATGGGATTTAAGCAAAGTTGATAAAAAAGCTCTGAAAGAATCTAAAGCTACATTTGTTTTTGGACAGATGAATGAACCTCCTGGAGCTAGAGCAAGAGTTGCTCTTTCTGGACTAACAGTAGCAGAATATTTTAGAGACGGTGCTGGAGATGGCCAAGGAAAAGATGTTCTTTTCTTTGTTGACAACATATTTCGATTTACGCAGGCAGGTTCTGAGGTTTCCGCGCTTCTTGGTCGTATGCCATCAGCTGTTGGATATCAACCAACTCTTGCTACTGAGATGGGGGCTATGCAAGAAAGAATTACTTCAACCAAAAATGGATCGATTACCTCTGTTCAGGCTGTTTATGTTCCTGCTGACGATTTAACCGACCCTGCTCCTGCCACAACATTTGCACACCTAGATGCAACAACAGTACTTTCTAGAAAAATTGCTGAACTTGGTATTTATCCTGCAGTTGATCCTCTCGATTCCACTTCTAGAATTTTAACCCCAGAAATACTTGGAGATGATCATTATAATTGTGCTCAAAGGGTTAAAGAATTATTACAGCGATATAAAGAATTACAAGACATCATAGCTATTCTTGGAATGGAAGAATTATCCGAAGAAGACAAACAAGCTGTTGGAAGAGCAAGAAGAGTACAAAGGTTCTTATCACAGCCCTTCCACGTGGCAGAACAATTCACAGGCATTCCTGGGGTTCTAGTTGATATCAAGGATACAATTAAAGGTTTTAATATGATCATGGACGGCGAGCTTGATCACTTACCTGAAGCTGCTTTTAACCTAAAAGGAACGATTGAAGAGGTTATAGAGGCTGGGGAGAAAATGCTTTCAGAAGTATAAACTTTTACATAATGATTTTAGAAATAATTTCTCCAGAAAAAATAATTTTTACGGGTGAAGTGGAATCCGTTGCGGTACCCGGAGTTGATGGTGAATTTGAAATGCTAAACAATCACGCTGCAATTTTATCTAACTTAAAAAAAGGTGCTATAAAAATCTATGGAAATATATCCCTTGACGATGTTCAAAAGGAGGTCTTTACAAAAGGGGATAGAGGCTATTTTTTAGATATTAATTCTGGTACTGTTGAAGTTAAAAATAATAAGGTAACCGCATTAGTAGAATAAATATTCTACAACTTCTTAATAACATTTGTTACTATTCCCCATATAACTAATTGATCGTTATCTTTTACCTCAATTGCTTTATAACTAGAATTTTCTGGCTTTAACCAGACTTTATCTTTCTTTACAATTATTCTTTTTACCGTAAATTCTCCGTCAATAAAACAAACTGCAATTTTATTGTTACTAGGTTCTATACTTCTGTCGATTACAATCAAATCTCCATCTTCTAAACCGGCATTTATCATTGACTCACCCGAAACCCTAGCAAAAAAAGTAGCTTCTTTATTTTTTATCAGCTCCTCATCTAAACTTATTCTTTCTTGCTTAAAATCCCCTGCAGGTGAAGGAAAACCAGCTGATATACCAGCGTTTATTAAAATTGCCTCCAGATTATTATCTCTACTTGGTGTAAAAAAATTTAGTTTTTTTCTATTTTTCATTTGATCTGGATAATGTCTGCAATTTTTGTGGTATAACAAGGAGATAAAAATTCTTGTTTCATCTTCCATTTTCTTTCTAAGTCTTGATTAGCTAATTTAATTTTTTCACCATACTTAGAATTAATGTAGTCTATAGTTCTCATTAAGGGCTTATGCCTATAGTCTTCATTTTCAAAGATACCAAGCTGATAGTTATCGTCAGGCACAAGACTGGCAACAATTACACCTGCTTTCTTATAATCTATTTTAGATTGAAACATATCTTCAATCGCTTTTAGAGCATAACAATTTAAAACAAAGGAAGAGTTGGTTGGATATGGTAGTGTGACAACCCTAGAGCAAGAATGTTGTTTTAAGTCTTTTCTAAAATAATTACTCCTTATAAATACAATCATAATATTGCAAAGTGAGTTCTGTTTTCTCAACTTTTCAGCACAGGAAAGTGAAAAAGTTGAAACTCTCTCTTTTAATTTACCTAAAGCAGAAATGGGTTTTTCAAAAGATCTGGTAGTAGCTATGGACTTCTTGACCCTCAGAGAATCTAAATCTAAATTTGAAATACCTTTTAATTCTTGTTGAATTTTTAATTCAACAATTGATAAATTTGATTTGACCCATGGCTCAGGTAAATTCACAAAGTCTAATGCGTTCTTACATCCAATATTTTGGAGACGCTTAGATAATCTTCTTCCTATTCCCCAAATATCATTTAAGTGAAAATAATTTAATGCTTTATACCTTTTATGGGCTGTTTCTAAAATATATACATGCTCAGTTTGATTAGGGAATTTTCTTGCAATTTTATTAGAAATCTTTGCTAAAGACTTTGTAGGAGCAATTCCTACAGAAGTTGGTATCCCAGTCCATTTCAGAATTGTATTTCTCATTTTTGAAGCATAACTAAAAAGATCATAATTTTCATATCCTTCAAATTTTAAAAAGGCCTCATCAATACTATATATTTCAACATCTGGGATAAACTTTGAAATAGTTGTCATAACACGGTTACTCATGTCGGCATATAAAGGATAATTAGATGATAGCACAACTACATTATACTGATTAATAATTGATTTATATTTGAAAATAGGAGCCCCCATTGGAATTCCTAATTTCTTAGCCTCGTCACTTCTAGAAATAGCACACCCATCATTATTAGATAAAACAACTACAGGTTTACCGTTTAAAGCAGGGTTAAATACTCTCTCACAAGAAACATAAAAATTATTACAATCGATTAAGGCAAACATGATATAAATATAGGTTTTTAAGGATTCAAAAAATACAATATTTCAGAACTTATTTAACAAACAAATAATTTGATAAGTATAGTCAAATAAGTAATTTTGAAAAATCAATATTTGATCCAAAAAACATGAAAAAATTACTCTTTGTTATATTTGTTTTTCAATCGCTCACAATACCCACAAATGCCCAGGACAATAAAGAAGAAATAAAACTTGATCAAGTCGAATTAATTTCTAGTCCAAGAATAGAAATTAGTGATGCAGATAATTCAATTAGTATATTAACGATATCCAACGAAGAGATCCAAAAGAGTACCGCAACAAGTATTAGCGAACTATTACAACAAGTAGCTGGATTAGACATTAGAAGAAGAGGTGCTGAAGGGATGCAAGCTGACCTTTATATAAGAGGCGGATCATTCGACCAAACATTATTATTAATTGACGGGATAAAAGTTGAAGATCCTCAAACAGGTCATCACACAATGAATATGACAATACCGTTAGGAGTAATAGAAAAAATAGAAATCATAAAAGGATCTGCAAGTAGAATATATGGACAAAACGCTTTTACTGGTGCTGTAAATATTGTCACGAAAAATAATATTAAAAATGATGCCTCAGTGGAAATTGGTGGTGGATCATTTGATCAAAAAAGAGGAAGCCTAACAATACAAAAAGAACTTAAAAATTCAGATATACTATTCAATTATAATAGAAAAGAGTCTGAGGGTTACAGGTATAATACCGACTATAAAAATGATGAATTCTTTATCAAAAGTAGTTTTAAAATAAAAGATCAAAAAATTTCAGCCATAGGTGTGTTTAATGAAAGAAAATTTGGAGCAAACGGATTCTACGCAAGTCCCTTGGCAATTGACCAGTATGAAGAAACCCAGGCTAGTCTAGTTGGATTTAGTACAACATACAAAAAGAATGATTTTACAATAAAACCAAAACTATACTGGAAAAGAAATCAGGACATGTATGTGTATCTAAGACAAGATCCATCTGTTTACCGAAACTTACATATTTCTAATAAGGTGGGGGTTGAACTTAATGGCTCAAAATTAAATTCATTAGGGAATTTAGGATTAGGATTTGACTTATCAAAAGTATCTTTGAGCAGTAATAATCTGGGTCAGAGAAATAGAACTATGCTAAACATGTTTATTGAGCAGCAGGTGAAATTCAATAATGATAAAATTGATTTTACACCCGGCATAGCAATTTCATATTTTTCTGATGTATCAACAAATTTAAATTTTAAGGATAATTTTTTTAATAATTTATTTTTCTATCCTGGTGCAGATTTTGGATATAGATTTAACGAAAATATGAAGTTATATAGTAATGTTGGTTATACATACAGGATACCCACTTACACTGACTTATTTTATTCGAGTCCAACCACTATAGGGAATGAGAACTTAAAACTTGAAAAAGCTCTTACCAAAGAAATTGGACTTAAATATTTAAAAAATAATTTCAATCTCAATTTATCAATATACCGTAGGGATGCATCTGATATTATTGATTATGTTAGAAATAGTGAATCAGAACCATGGCAAGCTAATAATATAAGAGAAATAATTACTGATGGATTTGAATTAAATATTGGATATAAATTCTATTTAGGTTCTTTAAGAATGCATAGTATAAATGTAGGCTACAGCAATATTAATGATGAACTTTTAGAAACAAATTATATATTCTCTAGGTATGCTTTAAACTCATTAAAAAATCAAATTACCACTACATACACATTTGAAATCAATGATAAAATTGATTCCACTATTGCCTTCAAAAATTCTGAAAGGTTAGATGACGAAAAGTATACAATTATTGATTTTAGAAGCTCTTACAAATTAAATAAATTTACCTTATCGGTTATATTAAATAATATCTTAGATACAGAATATTCAGAAACAAACCTGGTTCCAATGCCTGGCTTCAACTCATTGGTTGGAATTAATTATTCGATTAATTAATATCTTTTAATTTTTGATAAATAAGGCTATTTTCCCAGCCTCTGTAAGTGAAGTAATTTATAAAAGACCTTTTCTTTTGGTCTTTAGTTCCTTTTAAAAATTTAATTTTATTAGTTGAAAACTCATTGAAATAGTTAAGGTAATCCTCTTCGTTAATTTTTTGGATATTATCATCTATTATGTTAATATTAATTCCCTTAGACCGCAATTCATACTTAAGCTTAATTCTTCCCCATTTTTTTATTCTAAGCTTTCCTTGGATAAACATCTTAGTATATCTTTCCTCATTTAAGTAATCATTATCAATCAAATATTCTATAATATCATTGGCAGATTTTGAACTTACTTTCAGTGAAAATAATTTATTTTTTACTTCCTTAACGCACCTCTCTTGATAAAGACAATAAGATTGAATTTTTTCAATTATAATCTTATCATTTTCAGTAAAACTAATAGGCATAATTAACAGAAAAAATAAAGTTTAAACCAGGTGCTGAAATTCCTGATGAATAAGGT
The DNA here is from genome assembly GCA_902626585.1 of uncultured Bacteroidota bacterium. Classification (GTDB taxonomy): domain Bacteria; phylum Bacteroidota; class Bacteroidia; order Flavobacteriales; family Flavobacteriaceae; genus MED-G13. Next base: position 43,440 of record CACOGA010000006.1, on the reverse strand, counting down.
CTGTACAATTTATTTGTTATGTTCTCAACAGTAAAATTGATATTTAACATTTTGGAAAAAGAATATTTTGATCTAATATTTAATGTCATCCATGACGGTGAGTACGGATTTTCATTTTCATCTAATGCATACATGTAAGGTTTTGCCCTTTCAGATTCTGCAAGGTTACTAAATGATATTTTAGAATTATAGTTTAAATATGTGTCAATTGTAAAATCTCCATTATTGTAAATAAAATGAAAATTACCGTAATTGGGTGGTATATGCCTAACTGGCATTCCAATAGGTAATTCATCCAACTCATATCCCGCGATTAAATTGTGCTGAGATTTTATGCGAAAGTTTTTATTTAAAAACATATTTATCCCGAATTCAATTCCATATATAAAAGACTTTGAGCTGTTTTGAAGTGCTTGAATTTGGGATAGTTCCCCATCATAAATTATTTCTGACACACCATTACTCAATGTAAAATCATCCCTTATAAATGAATTATATAAATATGTCACATATGATGAAAAATCTAATTCAATATTGTTCTTTGTTCTAAAGTAACCTCCAAACTCAAGTCCAAAAGATCTTTCTGGTTTTAAATCAGGATTTGGAACAACCACACTTCCAGGTTCAGAATCAAAAACCTTAGCAAGATCATCTATATTTGGAGATCTAAAAGCTGTATTGATGTTAAACTTCCAATTATTATAAATATTTCTAACCCAGCTTAGGCCTATACCTCCAACAAAAGCTCCATTTTCAAGAGTTGTGTTTTCATACATAAAATCATAATAAATATTATTTTGAGATAAATCTGATTTTAATACTGTTGAACTGTATCTTACACCACTTTGGAAAAATACATCTTCAATAATTTTAGTCTTGTAATTAATGTAAAGTCCCAAGGAATTTAAAGATGAATTATCAGGGTATCTTGTTGAAATTGGGGTTTCAGATAAATCACCAATATTAACACTTTTAGCAAATGAACCAACCTGATTTTCTATTATCTCTAGCCCATATGTAATGTTAGAATTTTCTGATATTTTTTTAAAAAAATCTAGATTTAAAGAAAATATATCCAATTCTTCTTCTCTTGATTTTAGGAAACCATCACTAAACCTTCTACTGTTTCTGCTTTCTGAGAATTTCTGAAATGATGAGCCAAATTTTAATTCATTATAAAATTTAGTTTGTTTTGGAATAAAGGTCAATTGGCTATTTATCAATAGCCATTCCTGTGGTCCATAATACCACTCTGAATAATAAAGGTCCTCATTTTCATTAGTTCTTATCAGCCTGTCATATCTAGGAATATTTCCAGTTTTTGAAAAATGAAACCCTATATCAATACTTATATTTTCATTTGGCTTATAAAGAACTTTTTGCATAAAATTAGTTTGACTATATCCTGTATTTCTCTGAACTCTTGGTTTTGAGTTAGCTACTAATATATCATCGCCTACAGAATTTTGAGTAACGTAATTTGGTCTTAAATATTCTGATGGCCCATGAATTCCCATAATTAAGTCACCAAAGTCTGATTTTGAAAAACTTGATAAAAATGCCATTTTTTCCAATCCGTAATTAAAGTCTGTGTGATACATTTTTTCATTTGAAGCAGATGAGTATCTAGAGTTTATATTTATTTGAATATTTGGATTTGAATCATTTGATAAATTAGCTTTTTTAGTATAAAAATTCATAACTCCGCCTATTGCATCACTACCATATAAAACAGATGCAGACCCCATAATAACTTCAGTGTTTTCAATATTCATTGGAGAAATTGATATTACGTTATGTATATTTCCACTTCTAAATATTGCATTATTTAGTCTTACACCATCAACTGATAAAACCAGTCTGTTAGTTGACAAACCTCTTATCATTGGACTTCCACCCCCTAATTGACTCTTTTGAATGTACACATAACCACCTCTCTCAAGTAAATCTGCACTAGTCATTGGATTTGTGAATTCAATCATTGACCTGTTAATTTGAGTTACTTTTTTCGGGACCTCTCTAAACTTCTGTGAAAATTTTGAAGCTGAGATGACCACCTCATCCAACAACTCATTGTCATAAATTAATATGATGGTTTTGTCACGTTCAGATTTGACAAATTTAAATTTCTTGAATCCGTATTGATTAATATTGATTGTATCTCCTAGTGAAAACTTTTCTAAACTTACTTCACCATTTTTATCGGTGGTTAGATAATCATCTAAATCGCTGAAGATAGATGCACCAATGATAGGATTTCTATTCTCATCAATAACAACTAAGTTTTGAGAAAAGGAAGCGATTGAAAATAAGAATAGAAGAATAAATTTATTTACCATTAAAACAATTTTCTCAGCACATCAAGTGACTTAACGGAAGTAAAATTTTCAATATGAAGTTTGTAATACAAAATAATATTGTCAAGTAAGTTTTTTCTTTGCACCGGAGTTAAGGTTAGTGTTTTTAAGTCATCAAAATTTATGCCTAAAATCTTATTAAAACATTGCAAATCATCATCAAAAATAATATAATCTGAATCTTTTGCATTAGAATAAAAGCCATGTTGTAAATCAAAATATTGACAATGATTATTGTTTACATCAGGATAGAAGCCTAAAAACTTAGACAGATTTACAAGAAAAACAATATGAAACATCGAATTAAAGATATTTTTATCGTAGTATTCAATTGCCTCTTCAATGAAATCATAAAGCTGGTAATCTTTCTGTTGATGAATTAATATTTTAGATAATACTTCAGATAAAAATATTACAACCCCCATTTTCTTAAAATCTCTATGTATAGTTTTAAGATTATATTTACTTTCAAAATCTTTGAAATAATGTAGGTTTCTTTTGGCATTAAAATCAAATTCTATTTCTAAAAAGGAAAGTTGTTGAAAATAATTTGATTTATTCTTCTTAGAACTTCCTCTAACAATGAATGATGTGAGCCCTAATTCTCTCACAAATAATTTAACGATTAAATCGTTATCACGATACTTGAGCTTACTTAAAACAATTGCACTGGAGGAAATAATCATTATCTAATAATCATTAATTTTAAAACCTTTGTTTCATATGAGTTTAAGTCTGATAACATAACAATATAAACCCCAGAAGAAACCTTTTTATTGTTTAAATTTCTACCATTCCAAAATGCAGTCCCACCATCAATCTCTAAATTAAAATTTCTGTAACGTGAATTAATATTTGATTGTGCCTCAGCAACTAAATTTCCTGCAATATCAGTTATCTTAATATTTACATTTTGGGTTAAACCAGCTATTTTAACTTTTTCAAATTGGGTGTTAAATTCAGGTCTTACGGGATTAGGATAAATATACGCATCAGTAAAATTTTCAGAGCTTGAAATACTTCCTGTATTATAACTAACTAAGCCTTGGTCGGTTGCAAAGTATACCTTGCCATTGGTAAAATTTATACTTATGTCATTAATATTATTTGACGGAAGAGGTGAATTTTCTTTTGTAAAATGATAAATTGTCTGCTGACCATTTGGTGAAAAATAAAATACACCTGAGCCTATGGTTCCAACCCATTTATTATTTGCACCATCTACTTCAATATCTGTAATGTATTGTTGCTCTAGGAGTTCTCTAGGAATACCATCCTCCAATATTACTATCTTTTGAGTTGTAACAACTGATGATTCAAAAAAGTTAGAGGTATTGTATAAAACTCTTAGACCTTGAATAGTCCCAATCCATAGATGGTTATTATTATCAACAGCTATAGATTTTACATATTCAGATGGCATATTGGATTGATCTTGGCTGAATACTTTTCGTAAGAGGGTTGTCCCTGACTCATTATTGAATCCAATTAATCCAGATCTGAGTCCTGCAACCCATTTATTCCCATAATCGTCTAATTCTATATCATTAAAGCCAAGTTCATCTTGAAATCCGTCATTGATAATTTCAGTAAAATCAAAGCTATTCCAACTATTATTTTCCAGGTTAAAAGATTTCAATGGGCTATCAACTCTAGAATTTAAAATCCATAGAACCCCATATTTATCAAATTCCATATCAGAAATTCTTACACTCTCATACAATGGATCATCAGTTGTTAAAGATTCTAAACCACTATTATTATTTTCAAAGAATTCAACAACATTAAGGTTTTCAATTTCTAATAAACCTCCTTCAAAAGAACTTATAAAAACATTATCATTGTTAAAGGGATTTACCGAAATGTTGTTAAGATTTACAGCACGATTTGGTATACTATCTTTTTCAATATTAAACCATGATTTGAGATTTTCGTCATAATTACTTACTCCACTAAACTTCAAAGGGAATGGATTAAAGTACTCTGAATAATTACCAAATGAAACCCATGTTTTATTATTTAGTGTTTCTACTGAAAATATATCATTTTCAAGTGGACCGTCAGGTTTTAAATACGAATAATTTCCATTGTTATTATTTATTACTAAAACTCCTTTTTCATTGGTTGCTATATATATGTTATTGCCCTTTATAATACCCTGATTAAAGTTGGTTGAATACATTGCTGAATTAATATTATTAATTAATTCTGTTAGTTGAATGTTATAAATTAAGCAATCTTCATTGGTAATAATTATAATTTTTGAATCTGAAGATTTGAAATTTATAATTTGGTTTTCTAACGTTAGTAAGTTGATTACATCTTCATTATTAATTTTAAATATACTGTTATCATTATGAAAAAATATATTATCTCCATTATAAATTAAATCTAGAACACCTCCATTATAAATATTAACCCAATTATTATAATCTATCAGGTTTGAATTAATATCTGCTCGTAATATTCCGTAATCTGAATTTGAGGCATATATAAAATTTTCATGGACAATTGTACTTGAGACATTAATTTGTGTAGCAAGGTCTCCAATATAATAGGTGTCTCCAAACTCATATCCGTTTAAATTATAGGACGAAATACCATAGCCAGTTGAAATTAATAGTTGCTCACCATTTTGAAAAAAATTATTTATAGTTTTTTTATTTGAAGGTATGGTTGGTTTATTTAAAATATCATAAATATTGATAATTGAACTTGTGTTTAAGTCAATGATTTGAAGAAATCCATTACTATATCCAACAGCGATAATATTATTAATTTCAGAATAGTAAAAGGCTGAAATTTCATCACCTGATAATTCGTTTAATGTATCAAATTTTTCAATTTGATTAGTTGAGGTATTAAAGGAAAAAATAGAATTATAAGATGCAAAATAAATTACCGATTCACCTTCATCTATTGATGAAATTAGATTATAAGAAAAATATGTATCCCAATTTGAATACACAGATGAATCTTTGTCTAATGATAACTTATTTTGTTGAGCATAAATTGGACAAACTGTTAAACATATAATAAGTAAAACTCTAACTTTTAACATTGAATACAAGAAATTACTTCTAATAAACGTCAAATATTCCAGTATAATATGTGTTATATAAAAAATTAGATTACTCCCTGGGCGAGCATTGCATCAGCAACTTTTACAAAACCAGCTATATTTGCTCCCTTGACATAATTAACATAGCCGTTTTTTTGCATACCATGCTCAATACAGGAGTTATGAATATTTAACATTATTTCACGTAGTTTTTGATCTACTTCTTCTCTTGTCCAATTGTATCTCAATGAGTTTTGAGTCATTTCTAGACCAGACGTTGCTACACCACCAGCATTTGCAGCTTTCCCAGGGGCAAATAATATTTTTGCTTTTAGAAAAATTTCTACAGCTTCTTTGGTAGATGGCATATTAGCGCCTTCGCTTACACATTTACATCCGTTAGCAATGAGTGTTTTAGCATCCTTCCCGTCTAACTCATTTTGGGTGGCACAAGGAAGAGCAATATCGCACTTTACAGACCAAGGTTGTTTGCCCTTTTTGAAAATTGCCTTGGGATATTTTTTAACATATTCACTGATTCTTCCTCTCTGAATATTTTTTAAATGCATGATATATTCTAGCTTTTTTTCGTCAATTCCACCAGAATCATGGATAAATCCGGACGAATCAGACATTGTCAAAACTTTTCCTCCAAAATGTAGAATTTTCTCAGCAGCATATTGAGCAACATTTCCTGATCCTGAAATAACAACATTTTTACCTTTTATGCCATCATTGTTATGGGCTAACATATCCTGAACAAAATATACAGTACCATAACCAGTTGCCTCAGGTCTGATTAATGAGCCTCCCCATGACATTCCCTTTCCGGTGAGCACACCAGTAAATTCATTCGCGAGCTTTCTGTATTGACCATACATATATCCAATTTCTCTTCCACCAACTCCAATGTCTCCAGCTGGAACATCTGTATTTGGTCCTATGTGCCTGTATAATTCGGTCATAAAGGCTTGACAAAATCTCATAATTTCATTTTCACTTCTTCCTTTAGGATCAAAATCACTTCCCCCTTTTCCACCACCCATAGGTAAGGTTGTTAAGCTATTTTTAAAAACCTGTTCAAAGGCTAAAAATTTTAATATGCTCATATTTACAGACGGATGAAATCTAAGGCCTCCTTTGTAAGGTCCAATAGCAGAATTCATTTGAATTCTGTAGCCTCTATTTACCCATATTTCTCCTTTATCATCTACCCATGAAACTCTGAAACCTATTGCTCTTTCAGGTTCACACATTCTCATTAATATATTTTTACCATGATAAATATCATTTTCTATAATGTATGGAATAACTGTTTCAGCAACTTCTTCAACTGCTTGCATGAACTCAGGCTGATTTCCATCTCTTTTTCTGACAATGTTTAAAAAAGCGTCAATCTTTCTTTTCATAATTAATATTTTTCTTAGCCCTAAGGAGGGTGAAATTTAAATATTAAATAAAATTAGGGATTTATAATTTTTATTTTACCAAAAAAAATTAGAATAATTAACAAATTTATAAAAATGCATTTTTGAGATCATCAATTAAATCATCCGCATCTTCAATTCCAACACTTAGTCTTATCAATGAATCAGTTACGCCTGATTTTTCTCTCTCTTCTTTTGGAATACTTGCATGGGTCATTGAAGCAGGATGACCACATAATGATTCGACTCCACCAAGTGATTCAGCTAAAGTAAACAAGTGAAGCTTTTCGAGAAACTTTATTGTTTGGTTTTTATTATAATCTTTGATTCTAAAGGAAAGCATACCTCCAAAATCTGACATTTGTTTTTTTGCAACCTCGTGATTTAAATGGGATTCTAATCCAGGCCAATACACCTTTTCAACTTTTGAGTGGTTATTAAGAAAATGTGCAACCTTAGAAGCATTTTCACAATGTCTTTGCATTCTTACATGTAGGGTCTTGATTCCTCTTAGTGTTAAAAAACAATCCTGTGGTCCTGGAACTGCACCACTTGCATTTTGAATAAAATATAATTTTTCAGCAATTTCATCATTATTTAACATGAGTGCACCCATAACAACATCACTATGTCCTGCTAAATATTTTGTAGCAGAATGCATAACTATGTCAGCCCCTAGTTCAAGTGGATTTTGTAAATATGGAGATGCAAATGTATTGTCAACTACAAAAATTAATTTATTGGCTTTACTAATTTTTGCTAATTTTTCAATGTCAAAAACATTAATCATTGGATTAGTTGGTGTTTCAGCCCAAATTACCTTAGTTTTTTCATTTAACAATGAATCAATATCTGTAAGATTATGAAGAGAAGTAAAGTGGAATTTTATACCATATTTTTCAAAGATTTTAGTAAATAGTCTATATGTTCCACCATATAAATCATTTGTACTTATAACCTCATCCCCTGGCTTTAATAACTTGATGATTGCATCAATTGCTGCCAATCCAGATGAAAAAGCCACCCCATATTTTGCATTTTCGAGACTTGCAAAGGAGTTTTGTAAAGCAGTCCTTGTTGGATTATGCGTTCTGGAATATTCAAAACCTTTGTTAACACCTGGACTTTCTTGAGCGTAAGTTGATGTTTGATAAATTGGCTGCATCACTGAGTTAAATGCGGGATCAATTTTTTGACCTCCATGTATAGTTTTAGTATTGAATTTCATGCTTTTGTAAATTAAATGATTGTGTGCTAGTACCAAACAAATGTATAGATTATCTTTAGAATTCAATAAATTTTAATGAACAAAAGAACCATTGCTCTTTTTGCTGCTTTTGCAGCAACTTCAATTTTTGGATTTAACCACACAATCGCAAAAGAGTTGATGCCTGATGTGTTATCTCCTAATGCGTTATTATACTGTAGAGTAGTTGGTGCAGCGATATGTTTTTGGTTTATTTCCTTGTTTCTAAAAAATGAGAAAATAGAAGTTAAAGACTTTAAATTGATTATTCTCTGTGCTTTTTTTGGAATGGGCCTTAACATGATCACTGCTCTCAATGGTTTATACAATTCTACTCCAATAAATAGCGCAATAATTACAACAATTGCACCAATCTTTATCTTTATAATTTCTGTTATTTTATTAAAAGAAAGAATCACTAAAATTAAATATTTTGGTGTTTTTATAGGATTTATTGGAACGCTAACTTTGATTCTTTTAAATGAAAAATCTGCTGCTAATGCACCCAATATCAATTTAGGGAATTTTTATTTTTTTATTAATAGCCTCTCTTATGCAATATATTTTGTCTTAGTCAAGCCCTTGACAAAAAAATATACTATGATTACTATCATGAAATGGCTCTTTTTATTTTCAATAATTATTAATATGCCCTTCGGATTATTAGAGTTTAGTGAAATAAAATGGGTTGAAATTTCTGGAAGTTCTTTGATTAAGATTTCTTATGTGGTTTTTTGTACTACATTTTTGGTCTATTTGTTGAATTTATATGCACTAAAGAATTTAAAAGCATCAACTGTCGGTATGTTTATATATCTACAACCAGTGATTGGAATTTTATTTGCTATATACAGAGGGGCGGATAAATTAACGGTAGCAGATGCAACTTCTGTTCTTTTGGTTTTCATAGGTGTATATTTGGTTTCTAAAAAATCTACTCAGATTACTTAAAATCTATTTATATATTTGCTTAATATTTCATTAGAAATGATTAAATCAATGACTGGCTACGCCAGTGAATCTTTCATAATTAACGCAACAAAATTTCTTGTTGAGATAAGATCTGTAAACAGTAAAAATTTAGATTTAACAATAAGAGTTCCTCAATTTTTAAAATCGTTTGAAAACGATTTAAGAAAAAAATTGGCTGATAAACTTCATCGTGGTAAAATTGAAATCAATGTAAATATCGAAGGTAAATTAAGCCAAGAAGATGTAAGTATTAATCAAGAAGTTGTAAAAAAATATATAAAAACATTAAAAAAAATAGATAATAGTCAAGGTGATAATTATTTAGAGATAGCTATGAGTCTTCCGAATGCATATGAATCAAAAATCATAAAATTAAAAAGTACTCAAATCAAATCCCTATTGATTAAAATATATTCGGTCATTTTAAAAGTTGACACATTTAGAAAAAAAGAGGGTAAGGGGACTGAGAAGGATATAAAGGCTAAAATTTCTAATATCAAAAAATCTTTGAGTAAAATAAAGAAGATTGAAAGAGGGAGGATTTTAAAGAAAAGAAAAAAACTAATTACAGAGCTCAAAAAAATAAAGCTGGAGGTTGATAACAACAGATTTGAGCAGGAAATAATTTACTACATTGAGAAATTTGATATAAATGAGGAGGTAGTAAGGCTCGAAAGTCATTTGACCCTTTTTGATGAATCATTAAAATCAAAATATCCTATAGGTAAAAAACTAGGATTTATATGCCAAGAAATTGGAAGGGAAATAAATACAATTGGTTCAAAGGCAAATGATGCTAGCCTTCAAAGGAATGTAATTGAAATGAAGGAAAATTTAGAAAAAATTAAAGAAAACATTTTAAATATTCTTTGATGAAAAAATCAAAATTTATAGTCATTGCTGCGCCATCAGGATCCGGAAAAACAACAATTGTGAATAAACTTCTGGACGAAAAAACCCTAAACCTTTCGTTTTCAATTTCGGCCACATCGAGAAAACCAAGAGATAATGAAAAAAATGGCGAGAATTATTTTTTCATTTCCAAAGAGGAGTTCAAAAATAAAATAAACAGTAACGATTTTATAGAGTGGGAAGAGGTATATAAGGGCGTATTTTACGGTACACTGATTTCACAGCTTGAAAATTCAAAAGAAAAAAACTTAATTTTTGATATAGATGTAATGGGGGGGCTAAACATTAAAAAAAAATATAAGAATCAAACGTTAACAATTTTCATAAAACCACCAAGCATAATTGAGCTTCAAAAGAGGCTTAGAAATAGAAATTCTGAAACAGAATCAAATATCAAAACCAGAGTTGATAAAGCTAAAGATGAAATGTTACTAGCTGACAAATTTGATTATGTAGTTGAAAACGATATTCTTGAAACAAGCTATAATGAAGTTTTCAATCTTGTAAATAATTTCATCAATGGATAAGAAAAAGATTGGTTTATTTTTTGGAACTTTTGACCCTATACACAAAGGTCATTTAAGAATTGCTGAGTATATTATTGATGCAAAATTAAATGATGAAGTTTGGCTTGTCGTAACACCTGAAAATCCTATCAAAAGAAAAAATAATATTTCTGACTTCAAACACAGATTCAATATGGTTGAAATTGCAACAGAAAAGTATAATAATATAATGCCTAGTGATTTAGAAGTTAATCTTAAAAAGCCGAACTATACAATTGATACTTTGGAGTATATTTCAAAAAAATTGTCAGAAATCGAATTTAGCCTGATTATTGGGGAAGACAATTATAAAATTTTTGACACATGGAAAGATTATGAAAAAATATTAAAGAATTATAAGATTTTCATTTACCCTAGGAAAGGAACTCTTAAAGAAAACCCATATATAATTAATGAGAATGCTACGTATATTGGAGGACCACGAATTGACTTAAGTTCAACAAATATTAGAAATATAGTTTTAAAAAAAGCTGACCCTAGTGAATTAATTGCTAAAAAAGTTATGGATTATATCAATACCAATGAATTATATAAATGACAAAAACTAAATTAAAATTTGGTGTAATAGGAAGCGGTAGCTGGGCAACAGCACTAATTAAAATCCTTTCTGAAAAAAACAAAGAGATTAATTGGTATATCAGAAACAGAGATAATATTGATTATATTTTAAAAAATTATCATAATCCCAACTATTTAAGTTCAGTAAAGTTAAATCTGAAAAAGATTAAAATTTCTGAAAATATAAATGAAATAGTGGGCAGTTCTGATGTTATAATAATCGCCATCCCATCTGAATACGTTAGCAAAGAAATGGAAAAAATTGAAGCTGATATTTCAGAAAAAATTATAATGTGTGCTCTAAAAGGTCTGGTTCCGGAAACAAATCTTTTGTTTGGTGAACATATGCAGAAATACCACAATATCTCTATGGAAAATTTTCTTGTTATTGGTGGGCCATGTCATGCTGAAGAAGTGGCATTAGAAAAGTTATCATACTTAACAATTGGTTCTTCCAACATAGAACTATGTAAAATAATTTCTGAAAAATTTAAATGTAAATACATAAATGTAAAGGCCTCAGACGATGTAATCGGTATTGAATATGCTAGTATGCTAAAAAATATATATGCTTTAGCAGTTGGAATTTCCAACGGATTGGGGTATGGAGATAATTACCAAAGTGTTTTGATGAGTAATTCAGTTAAGGAGATGAAAAAATTCATTTCTGAAAGACATAAAATAAGAAGAGACATAAATAATTCAGCGTATTTAGGAGATCTTTTAGTAACAGGATATTCTTCATTTTCAAGAAATAGAATGTTTGGGAATATGATTGGCAAAGGCTATACGATAAAAGCTGCGCAATCCGAAATGAAAATGGTAGCAGAGGGATATATCGCAACAAAAAAAGCTTACTTATTAAATGAACAATCTACAAAAAAAATTAAATTGCCAATCATAAATGCTGTTTATAAAATTCTTTATGAAAAAAGAAGTGCTAGAAAAATATTTAAAGAATTAAGCGATATAATTTCTTAGAATGAGGCTCTAAATTGCTCCAAAAACCTAACATCATTTTCACTCAAAAGTCGAATATCATCTATTTGATGTAATAAAAGAGCAATTCTATCAATTCCCAGTCCAAAAGCAAATCCCGAGTATTCATTAGGGTCAATTTTACAATTTTCTAAAACATTTGGATCAACCATGCCGCATCCCATAATTTCCAACCATCCTGTACCCTTTGTCATTTTATAATCTGTTTCATTATTTAGTCCCCAGTAAACATCAACCTCTGCACTAGGCTCAGTAAAAGGAAAATAAGATGGTCTTAGTCTTATTTTAGATTTACCAAATAGTTGGGTTGTAAAGTATTCTAAGGTTTGTTTTAGGTCGGCAAAACTTACATCTTTGTCAATACACAAGCCCTCAATCTGATGAAAAAAACAATGAGATCGTGCAGAAATTGCTTCATTTCGGTATACTCGTCCAGGCGAAATAGTCCTAATTGGTGGTTTGTTATTTTCCATGTATCTGACCTGAACTGAGCTGGTGTGTGTTCTTAATAAATAGTCAGGATTCTTTTCAACGAAGAAAGTATCCTGCATATCTCTTGCTGGATGGTGCTCAGGAAGATTCAAGGCACTAAAGTTATGCCAATCATCCTCTATTTCTGGCCCTTCGCTGATTGTAAATCCAATTTTAGAAAAAATATCAATAATTCTATTTTTAACAATTGATATAGGGTGACGGGATCCGATTTCTATAAGGTCACCTGGTCTTGAAATATCATTAATTTTTAAATTATCAAATGTTGTAGAACTATTAGATTTTAAATCATCAACTTTTTGTTGAGCAGAATTTTTAAGATTATTTAATAAACTACCCAATTTCTTCTTTTCGTCATTATCCAATGATTTAAATTCAATAAAGTATGAATTCAATAAACCTTTTTTACCTAAATATTTTACTCTAAATTCTTCAATCTCAGTAATTGAATCTGATTGAAAATTTTGAATATCCTTAAGGTTCTTTTTTATTTTATCTTCCATGACTTTGTAGAGCCAAATTTATGAAATCTTAATTAATATAATTTGATTTCATAAACTAATATAAAGAAGTTAATATTTATTAAATTAACATTAACTAATAATTTGTTATGAGCTACCTCGATATTTTTTTAGGTTTAGTAATCGCCTGGGGTGCATATAATGGATTTTCAAAAGGACTTGTTAAAGAGTTAGCATCTGTACTTGGTATTGTTATAGGAATATACTTAGCAAAAAATTTTCATCCATTTCTTGATTTAAAACTGAAGCCAATATTTGAATCAGAAGCAGATTTTATCTCGATTCTATCGTCATTGATAATATTCCTAATTACAATTATGATATTTAAAATTATTGCCAAACTTTTAACCAAATTTTTAAAACTAGTTGCACTTGGTTTATTGAATAGAATAGTGGGAGCTGTTTTTGGTATTATAAAGTCAACACTATTATTATGTATAATTATTTTTATATTTTCTAAAATTAATAACATTACAGCCGCAATAGAAAATGCAACACTGAATCAATCTTTTCTATACACTAATATTGAAAAAATAAACAACATTATTATCGACAATACTTATGATGAGAATGGCAGCGAAGAGTGATGAAGATCAATAATCAAATTACCATTCCTTAATGTGTAACCAAATGTATATTCAACCTTTACTACTGCTCCCTCCAAATCAGTAAAAAAATAATTTCCCATTGCAATTGCACGATGATTTTCAATTATAAAACCTGAGTTTTTGAATTTGACATCTACCCAAGGTTTCATGGCAAAACCATCATCCTCTGCACAGAATGAATCATTTCCGCCTATAAAGTAAGAAAGTGCCATTTCAGGATTCGGTCTAAACTGCTCTTTGACAGCTTTTGTTGGTTTAAACAACACCTCTTTATTTTTAAAGTCATATAATTCATTTAAAAACGTTTTTGTAAATTCAACACATTCCACTTTTTTATTCTTGAGGGTTCCAATTTTTACTATTCCATTACCCCATTTTTTCTGGGCTTCATGAATTTGATCTTCTTTTATCATATTATTTTAATTTGATTTTTTTTAATCCAACCTTCTTGACCATTTACTAGTTTAATTTTTACCCAATCGTTATTAAAATTATCGATAATTCTAACTTTAGTACCTAGGTGCAAAGTAAGTAAATTCTCACTTCTTTCATTTGGATCAGCCTTAATTTCAATTTTTGATGAAAAAATAACAGCATACTTTTCAAGATAATTTTTTTCAAAGGCATGAAAGCTAATCTTTAATATCGTTCCAATCAATATAAATAAAACGAATAAAAAAGTAAATGAAGCTCTTTTGAAATTAGGTTCTTTAGAAAAGAAATATAGAACAAATAGAACAAGAAACAAGAATGATAAGATTATTGATATATGGCCCCATACAGAAAAACTCAGAATATTTGAAATTCTATTTAATTGACTTTCGATAAATGGTTCTGGGATTTTAGTTATATCATCAATAATTGCATTATTAACCATTTTTAAATTATTGATTGCGTCTTTGTCATTGGAATTAAGTTTTATCGATTTTTCATAAAACAGTATACTGTTTGCTATATCATTTAATTTATAAAACGAGTTTCCAAGATTATAGTAAAGTTCAGCCGAATGAAATCCTGAATCTAAAATTTGATAATATAGCTCAATTGATTTTTCATATTTTGAATCATTATATAGGTTATTGGCCTCTGTGAATTTATCATTCAAATCGGAAAAATTAAGCTGATCTTGACTGTGAAGATTATTCGAAAAAATCATCACAAAAAAAACAAAAACTATATTATATAAATATTTTAATACCATTATCTAATATTTTTCAAGCTGCTCAATAAATCGTTTTGTCTTATTATAATCATCGCTCATTGCATCTATATTTAAAGGGGTGTATCTGGCAAGTTGACAATTTTCAAAAATCTCAAATAATAAATCAATTATATTTTTTTCTACATTCATTTGCTCAAGTTTAATTTGAATAACTTCATTTTTAAAATCAGAATTATTAATTTTTAGCTTTGTCTTTAAGTATATTGTTAATGCTTTATCAATGGATTCATAAAATTTTTCTTTGTTACCAATTAATCCTTTTGACTCATCTAAAAGTTTGTTTGTTTTGTTTCTTACAAGCTTTAATTCGTCAATCTTTTTTGAGTTATATTTTCTGATAAACTTGGTTACAACTATAATTATAATGCATATTATTAATGGTGTAATTAATAAAATCCAATAGAAAATTGAATTAAAAAATACAACCTCGTTTACTTTTGAAAATTTTGTTTTTGTTTTAAAGGATGAAAATTGACTCTCGGATAATTGAATTTTATTTGTTTTAATACTCTCAGAATTATCCTCAGAATTTGAAGAAGGTTTGTAAACTCCTTCAACATCGATAAAAATTGGATCTGAATAGATGGTTTTATACTCTTCTAACTCGGGATTAAAAAAAGAAAATTTTGTTTGTGGGATAGTATACTTTCCTGGATTATTGGG
This sequence comes from uncultured Bacteroidota bacterium, assembly GCA_902626585.1. Taxonomy (GTDB): domain Bacteria; phylum Bacteroidota; class Bacteroidia; order Flavobacteriales; family Flavobacteriaceae; genus MED-G13. The sequence goes on along the minus strand of CACOGA010000006.1, from coordinate 27,836 downwards.
AACAACTGTATATTTATTATTTATTTCTCCTTTAATTCCATTTGATCTAACCGAAACATTTGATATTTTTTCGGGCTCGTATACCTCTAAAGATACTGGTAAAGATATCTTTGGATCATCAAATAAATTAAAATTACCTTTTCCAGAAACAATCAAACTTAATTGAAATGCCTCATCTAACAACAATTCTTTTTTATCTGATTTAATCTCAAAATTAAAGTTCCCAACGGCACCGGAAAAATCCATTGGTTTATTATTTAGCGGTAATGGCTTAACATCAATAACTGAGCTTCCAGAGGAAACAGTTTTATTTACACTAGATGAAATAAGATTGCCAAAAAAATCTCTCCGATTTGAAGGAACCTGAACAGAAATATCTAGAGTTAATGGCTCAATTTTTAATTTCCCTGTTTTCTGAGGATACAATAATGTTCTTCTAAGTACCACAAATCTGTAAGGTTCACCCTTATATGTACCATTTTGAACATTCAGTGACTTAATATCTATATTATTACTCCAGAAATTAGCATATCTTGGAGCTTCCAATTCTCTCCAATTATCAACCCCAGTATCTGGTGCAACATAGAGCTTATAGATGACTGAGACTGCTTCATTTAAAAAAGGTGTATTATCTGATAACTCTGCAACTAAGTGTATTTTTTTATCTGCAATGTAATTTGGATCATTAGGATTTGTTGGTTTATCAACGGCAGATGTTACTATTACTTTTACTGGAAGTGTTTTATAAATTTTACCATCTACTTCAATGGAAGCCTGTCCAATTTCAAAAGAGCCTTTTTCAATTGGAGATAAGAAATATGAATATGTCTTAGAATACGTTCTTTTTCCGTTAATCCAAGAATTTCTGATTGATTGACTTGGACCTCCAACAATTCTAAAGTTTTCAAAAGTTGGGGGTATGAAATTGTCACCGTCTTTGTCAACTGAAAACTCTACTTTTACTCTTTCATTTAAACCCAATTGATTCTTACTCAATTTGGTTGAAAAATTAACTTGTGAAAAGGCTGAAAAGCTAATCAGGAAAATAATTATATGTATAAATTTATTTCTAAACATTACCAGTCTTTTTCAGAAACAACTTTTGTGCCTTTTTGTTTCTTATCATTTACTTTAGCTTGAACTTTCTTTTCTGCATTTTCCATAGCCTTCAATAAATTTTTAATCTGTTGAGGAGAAAGTTTTGATTGTTGATTCTTGTTTTCTTTAGGTTTCTCAGACTTATTATCATCCTTATTCTGATCGCTATTATTTTGATCATCTTTATTCTCATTATCCTTGTTTTGATCATCTTTATTCTCATTATCCTTGTTCTGATCATCTTTATTCTCATTATCCTTGTTCTGATCATCTTTATTCTCATTATCCTTGTTCTCATTATCCTTGTTCTGATCATCTTTGTTTTGATCATCATTTTGCTGTTCCTCTTCACACATCTTAGCCAGTGCTAAATTGTATCGAGTTTCATCATCGCTGGGATCATTTCTCAATGCATTTTTATATGCTAATACCGCTTCTGAACACAGTTCTTTTTTCATTAGCGAGTTGCCTAAATTGTGAAAAGCTTTGTGTTTTTCAGATTTATTTTTGGCAAGTTTTGTTGATTCTATTTGTCTTGAAATTGCTTCATCATACAAACCCTCACTGTAATATTTATTTGATAAATTGAATGTGGCTCTTAAGTCACTTAGTGAATCATCGATAGCAACTCTAAAATTCTTTTCAGCTTCCTCAAAGTTATTTTCTATAAACTTATTTCCTTTGTTATAGAATTTAGCATAATTTTCAGACTGAGCATAAATATTTTTTGATGCCAGAATAGAAATAAAAAAGTAAAAAATTATATTATTTTTCATTAAATAAATTTAGGTTTTTTAGCCATATCGTTTTCCCATCTCTCATGAAAATATCTATAACAATCAATACAAATCCAATTAAGATAAACCACTGAAATTGGTCTTTAAATTCAGAAAATTTTTGAGTATCAAATTCTTTTTTTTCAGTGTTTTCTAAAATTTCAATTACCTCATTTATCACATTTTCAGTTACAGACCCATCTATATATTTCCCTTTGGTTTTATCAGAAATATTTTCAAGATAATTTTTATTAAGTTTTGTGATAACTACCTCTCCATTAATATCTTTTTTATAACTCATTACAATTCCATTTTTTTTAATCGGAATTGGTGATCCCTTTTCTGTTCCAACACCAATCGAGTAAATTGTAATATTATTTTTTGCTGCTAAATCGGCCATTTCATATGATAAATCATTGTGATCCTCTCCGTCTGAAACAATAAATAATAACCGTTCTGTTGACTGGTCTTGATCAAAATAGGTAGATGATAATCTTATGGCTTCATCAATGGCTGTTCCTTGTGATGAAAGCATATCTGTATTCATATTTTGTAAAAACATTTTAGCTGATGAATAATCAGTAGTAAGGGGTAGTTGAGGGAAAGCCTTACCTGCGTAAGCTACAATACCAATTCTATCGCCACCCAGATTATTTATAACTTGGCCTACTAGCTGCTTAGATTTTTCAATTCTACTTGGAGCTATGTCTTCAGCAAGCATACTTTTAGAAACATCAACTGCAAAAACTATATCAACCCCCAGTCTTTGAAAAGTCTCAATCTTAGTTCCAATTTTAGGATTAATCATCGCAATAATAAACATTGAAATCCCAATAGCAATAAAAAGTGTTTTTATGATGGGTTTTATGATTGAAATGTTTGGACTTAATCTTTCCAAATTGGACTTTGAGAAAAATAATTTCTGAGTTTTAATTTTCCAGGCTCTATCAAAAATGAACAATATGCTGATTAAAATAACCAATAGAAATAGCCAAGACCATGATATATTTTCTAATTCATACATTATATAAAACTTCTTAGTATTGTTAATTTCATAATCATCTCAAACACAATTAAAATTATTGCTGGTAGAAGGAAGTATCTAAACTTCTCGTCAACCGAATAATATTTAAACTCCTCTATTTCAGTCTTTTCTAACTTGTCAATATCTGAATAAATTTCTTTTAGTCTTTCATTATCGGTAGCCCTAAAATATTTTCCCCCCGTCATTTCAGAAATTTGAGTAAGTAAATTTTCATCAATTTCAACCTGGACATTTGCATAATTAAATTTTCCTCTTGCATCAATACCAACCGGGGACAATGCAAGACCATTTGTTCCCAAGCCAATAGAATATATCTTAATCTGAAATTCCTTTGCTAACTCAGCCGCTGTAATAGGATCAATAAATCCTGCATTATTTACTCCATCAGTCAAAAGAATAATAACCTTGCTCTTAGCCTTACTTTCCTTAATCCTATTAACCGATGTTGCAAGGCCCATTCCAATTGCAGTTCCACCTTCAATAATATTATTGTATTTAATCTCCCTCAAGGATCTTAATGTTATACTTTTATCAGTGGTCAAGGGAGTTTTTGTATAACTTTCACCAGCATATTCAACCAGCCCTATTCTATCCGAAACTCTATTTTTAATAAACTCGTCAGCGACATTTTTTAATGCATCAAGCCTGTTTGGTTTTAAATCTTTTGCCAGCATACTTGCAGAAACATCAATTGCCATAATAATATCAATACCGCTATTTGTTTTTACTCTAGTTGATGTGTCAATTACTTGTGGTCTGGCCAAAGCAGTAATAATTAATATTAGTGAAATCAACCTTAAGTATTTAAATATTGATTTTAGTTTTGAATAGAAGTTTCCTGAGTCTCCAAAGGCTTCTGAGTTAGAAAATTTAATGGAGTTGGTTAAATTATCTCTCTTTAGGTAATTCCATAAAATTATTAATGGGATAACAGCCAATAAAATAAAGTACTCAGGATTTAAAAATTCTAAATTCATTTTTTTTCTTCCTTTAATACTTCAATTGAATTAATAATTCTTTCTCTAATCTCATTCACATATCTTTTTTCATGGGTTAAAAGAATTGCTGTTTTAAATCCTGTTTCTGTTAAAAAACCAATTACGTTATAATTTCCAGATTTATAATTTTTATCACTTATTTTAAAGTCTGATGTTCCAGAGATAAGTAGACCTTTGCCTTTATTTTTTGTTTCAAATTCCTCATACTTTACAAGAATATTTTGGAGTCCTCTACCTTCTAGATCATCCAAAATTGATTCTAAAATTGATTGGAAATTTTGTGGTTCAATCTTCGATTCAGAGGAATAGTTTGAGACAAAAAATTCAATAGATTTATTTGAATTCGAGAAATAAAATTGAGATTCAATTTTATAATCATCATATAAAAATTCATTGTCGTTATTTAATCTTACTAAAGCGTCAGGAGTTTCAACAAATATTCCAGGGGACCCATATTCGGATTTTACCCAAATTTTATTTAGCAATCTAAGATTATTATTAAACGTTATCTTATCTATCGAATATTGAAAACCATTTATAAAACCTGAAAAAATAAATAATAAGAAAATTAAAGAAGCTGCTGAAATTGAAACAATTTTTAGTCTTTCATTTCTCAACCTCTCCTCTGCTTGTTTTTTATAATTTAAATTTTTTAATTTTTCTTCTTCAGTGGGTTCAGGAAGTAATTCAGAAAAAAGTTTTACCTCTTCATTAATTATACTAAGGTCATTTTGAATAACATTTTTTTCAGGTAGAAATTTTGCAAACTTTACTAAGTCCGCTCTTTTAAAAATATCTTCAATTCTGTTAATAGATACCCCTGAAATTTTAAAAGATTTTATTTCGCTTAAGTTTTTTAGTTTTAAGATTAGCTCGCCTGAAGTACTTTCTAAGGCTTTTTCATATACTTCTTTTTCAAAAAAACTTCTGAGCGCATATGTTAATTCAGAATAAAACAACTTAATATCTTCTTTTGAATCAAGATTAATTTTTTCTAAATCACTTAATCTTTTCTTAATTAGTTCAATAGGTCTTAATGCAGGTTTAATATTTAATAGTGGGTTAAAAAAATCAACCAGTTGTCTTCTGAAAAAAAATAAAATCAAGATTAAAAAAAGAGTGAGCAGAATAATTAAATAATTATTCATTAAGCGAAGTTTGAAAATTTCTAATGTAGAAAATTTATCAAATGATGGCTTTAGATCGTAAAGACCTTGCTTGGTAGTGTCAACTTCAACTAAATTAACCGAGATTTTTTTAGAGTCAGTGGAAAATAATTTATCTCCAATTTGAATCTTTATTTTTGGAATGATATATTCTCCTTCCTCAAATGATATAATTCCATATTTCTTTGAAAATAGAAAACCCTCTTCAACCTTAATTGTATCAATTTGAGATTCTGAAATTAATTCGAAGGGCACAAACGATGTTGAATCGGGAAAAATAATATTTTCAAACTTTTCAGAATTTACATCAATTGTATAAATAAGTTCTTTTCCTATCAATATTGAATCAGATTCAACAGATGCAGTAATACTTTGTGAACTGAATGTAATGCTCTGTAAAAAAACAAAACAAATAATTAAAAGATTGAGAAATAGTTTCATCGACTCTTAAAATATTTTAATAATTTTTTCTGATAATCATCTTGCGTATTACATTCAATTATTCCAGATCCTGACCTTTTAAAAAAATCTATAAACTCATTCCTTTTGGAATTATAATATTCATTGTATTTCTTTCTAAGATTTTTTGAGGTAGTATTTACTGTAATTCTTTTTCCGGTTTCATTATCATTTATATCTATAACGCCTAAATTTGGAATAATTTCTTCGGTTTGATCATATACTCTGATTCCTGTTACGTCATGTCTAGAAGAAAATATTTTAAGAGAATTTGAATAATCTTGAGAAATAAAATCAGAAATAATAAAAGCGATAGATCTGTTTTTTAAAATATTAGAAACAAACTTTAAAGGAACATTAATATCAGTCTTTTTACTCTTTGATTTAAATTCTAGCAACTCTCGAATAATCCTCAAAACATGAGATTTACCTTTTTTTGGGGGAATGTATAATTCAACATTATCAGAGAATAAAATTAATCCAACTTTGTCGTTGTTTTTGGTTGCTGAAAATGCTAAAGTTGCCGCCAATTCGGTAACATACTCATTTTTAAAAGCTGAGTTAGATCCAAAAAAATTGGAGCCAGATATATCAATAATTAACATCATTGTTAACTCTCTCTCCTCCTCAAATACTTTTATAAATGTGTCGTTATATCTTGCTGTTACATTCCAATCTATTGCTCTTACATCATCTCCAAATTGATATTGTCTAACTTCACTAAAAGCCATACCTCTACCTTTAAATGTTGATTGGTACTCTCCACCAAAAATGTGATCTGATAATCTTTTGGTTTTGATTTCAATTTTTCTGACTTTTTTTAGAAGATCTTTTGTTTCCATTATTAAGAATTTATGGAACGGCTATTTCATTTACAATTTTTGTGATAATATCAACTGAGGACATGTTTTCTGCTTCAGCTTCATAAGAAATTCCAATTCTATGTTGTAAAACATCAAATACCACTGCTCTTACATCATCTGGAATAACAAATCCTCTTCTGTTTATAAACGCATAACATTTTGCAGCTAATGCAAGATTAATACTTCCTCTTGGCGAAGCACCAAAAGATATTAGTGGTTTTAATTCTGATAAATTATATTTTTCAGGAAATCTAGTAGCAAAAATAATATCAAGTATGTATGATTCAATTTTTTCATCCATATAGACTTCTCTCACAACTTTTTGCGCTGTCATAATCTTTTTAAGTGTCACTACGGGTTTTACTTTACTCACAGTATTTTCAAGATTTGCTCGCATTATTAATTTTTCATCCCCTAATTCTGGGTAAGAAATAACCGTTTTTAACATGAACCTGTCAACTTGAGCTTCTGGAAGTGGATATGTTCCTTCCTGATCAATTGGGTTTTGTGTAGCCATAACTAAAAAGGGCTCATCTAACTTGAAAGTTTCTTCGCCGATTGTAACTTGTTTTTCCTGCATAGCTTCTAATAGTGCAGACTGAACTTTAGCAGGTGCCCTGTTTATCTCATCTGCGAGAACAAAATTTGCAAAAACTGGACCTTTCTTTACCGAAAATTTGGATTGCTTAACGTTATACAATTGGGTACCGACAACATCAGCAGGTAAAAGATCAGGTGTGAATTGAATTCTGCTAAAACTACCACTAATTGCCTTTGATAAGGTGTTGATAGCAAGGGTTTTAGCCAAACCAGGAACACCTTCAAGTAATATGTGGCCTTTTGCAAGAAGACCTATTAAAAGTTTATCGACCATATTCTTTTGGCCGACAATAACCTTATTCATTTCGGATCTTAGTAGATCTATGAAGGCACTTTCTTTCTCTATTTTTTCATTAATTTTCTTTATATCAACTTTGTTTTCCATAAGTAAAAATTATTATAACTTTAAAATTGGTTTTGCAAAATGGCAAATCATCGCAAATATCTCTGTTAATATTAGGTTAAAAAAGGAGGTTTTTAACCAAAAATTAACATTTTAAATAATTCAAAATAAAGAGCTTGAAAACAATACTAATCACAGGAGCAACAAGCGGTATAGGGCTAGCAACAGCTAAAAAGTTAGCAAATGAAAAAAATCAACTTATTTTATGTGGAAGAAGACAATATAAATTAGATGAAATTTATGAGGAACTCTCCAAATCTGTAAACGTATTATCACTTTGCTTCGATGTATCAGATAAAAATGAAGTAAATAGAATTTTAAATGATCTTCCCGAAGAGTTTAGATCTATTGATATTCTTATTAATAATGCTGGAAATGCTCACGGATTAGATACAATTCAGGAAGGTTCGATTGAAGATTGGGATAACATGATTGATATCAATGTAAAAGGCTTGTTATATGTTTCAAGGGCAATTATTCCAAAGATGGTTGAGAAAAAAAACGGACATGTAATAAATATTGGTTCTTTGGCAGGCAGGGAAGTGTATGAAAAAGGAAATGTCTATTGCGCATCAAAACATGCAGTCAACGCAATTTCAAAAGCCATGAGAATAGATCTTAATAAAACAGGAATTAAAGTATCTGAAATCAATCCTGGCCTCGTAGAAACTGACTTTTCAAATGTTCGATTTAAAGGAGATAACGATAGAGCGGAAAAGGTTTATCAGGGATATAAGGCTCTTCAAGCCGAAGATATTGCTGATATTATAGAATTTGTAATCAATAGACCAGGCCATGTGAACATTGCAGATATCCTAGTACTTCCCCAGGCACAAGCAGCAAGCTCAATTATAAATAAAAATTAAATGTTTGAAAGAAATATAAAATTATTTGAGCCTGTAGAATTTGTATTTTTTCTATTCTTTTTTACTATGTATTATGCAGGGGTTAGATACTTTAATTTATTTGAAAGATTTGATTATGATGCCGAGTTATTTATTGCTATTTCAATAGTCTGTTTGCTGTTAGGGGTTAAAAAATATACTGCTAACTCAAGGGGTATTTCAAGAACCTCTCTTTTCTTACCGTTAAAGAAAAAAACTATAACCTGGGATGAAATTAAGCATTTAGCTCATGTTACATCTCACAAAAAAGACAAATACGATAATGTAATCTGTTCAAATATCATCTGTTTTATCGATTTTGAAGACAAAATAAGATACACTATAAAAGATAAAACCAGACAATCACAATATGATAAAAAAACAGAATCTATAATTATAAAAAAACTAAAGCCACCTTTAGATTATGGATATTTTATTAAACTGGTTAAAAGTAGGGAAGAAACATTTGAGACAGATTTAGTGATGAGTTCTAGTGATATACGATTTGGTGCCAAGGTTAATTATAACCAAACCACCTATATAAATAAAAAGAAAAAATCTATTTTTTAGATTTATTTAAACTTCCGAAAAACTAAAGATCAAATTTAATTCCTTGAGCTAGTGGAAGATCATCTGTATAGTTGATTGTATTTGTCTGTCTTCTCATATAGATTTTCCAAGCATCAGAACCTGATTCTCTACCTCCGCCAGTATCTTTTTCCCCACCAAATGCACCTCCAATTTCTGCACCTGAAGTACCAATATTTACATTAGCAATTCCGCAGTCTGAACCAGCAGCTGACAGGAATTTCTCGGCCTCTTTAAGATTGTTTGTCATAATTGCAGAGGACAATCCTTGAGTAACATTGTTCTGAATTTCAATTGCATTAGTTACTGGACCTGAATATTTAAGTAAGTATAAAATTGGGGCAAAAGTTTCTTCTTGAACTATATGAAAATCTGGTTTTGCCTCTGCAATCGCGGGTTTTACGTAACACCCACTTTCATATCCTTCACCTTCTAATATACCTCCCTCAACAATGATATTTCCACCTTCTTCAACTAATTTATCCAAAGCTTTGGAATACATATCAACAGCTAATTTGTCGATTACGGGTCCGACATGATTTGATTGGTCAAGGGGATTTCCAATTTTAATTTGTTTATAGGCATTTACTACCGCATCACGCACTTCATTGTAAATATCTTCGTGTATGATTAGTCTTCTTGTTGAAGTACATCTTTGACCTGCAGTTCCAACTGCACCAAAAACCGCACCCATAACCGTCATCTTAACATCAGCATCTGGTGTAACAATAATAGCATTGTTTCCGCCCAGCTCTAACAGTGACTTTCCTAATCTGGCGCCCACTTCACTTGCAACAATTTTTCCCATTCTGGTTGAACCTGTTGCAGAAATAAGTGGAATTCTCTTGTCCTTAGTCATGTATTCTCCAACTCTGTAATCTCCATTTATTAAACAAGAAATTCCTTCAGGTAAATCATTTTGTTTTAAAATATCAGCAATAATTTTTTGGCATGCCACAGAACAAAGTGGAGTTTTTTCACTAGGTTTCCAAACACATACATCTCCACAAACCCAAGCTAATGCCGTATTCCATGACCACACAGCAACAGGAAAATTAAATGCTGAAATAATACCAACAATTCCTAGTGGATGATATTGTTCATACATTCTGTGCCCGGGTCTTTCGCTATGCATTGTTAAACCATGTAATTGTCTTGAAAGACCAACTGCAAAATCACAAATATCAATCATTTCTTGAACCTCACCAAGTCCTTCTTGAAAGCTCTTGCCCATTTCATATGAAACCAAAACTCCAAGAGGATCTTTTAATTCTCTAAGCTTATTTCCAAATTGTCTTACGATTTCTCCTCTTTGTGGTGCAGGAATAGTTCTCCAATGTTTAAATGCAGATTGGGCACTTTCTATAACTTTGTTATAGTCATCAAAAGTTGTTGTTGAAACAGTTCCAATTTCTTTTCCATCCACGGGAGAATAGCTGCTAAGGGAATCTCCATTACTGAAATAATTACTACCAGTTGAAGTTCCAATATTATGCCCTGATAAGCCTAATTTTTTTAGTGAGTTTTCAATATTCATGATAAATTATTTAACTTGACGAAGATAAGGATTTATTAATATTTTACAGTTATGAAAAAATATTTGTGTCTTCTAATTATTCTTCTTTCGAGCTGTAATAATAATGATGAAAATAAGATTGCAATTGTCATACACGGAGGAGCGGGAATAATACTGAAAGAAGATATTTCCAAATCAAAAGAAGACTCAATTATTAATAAACTAAATGAGGCTGTTTCAAGGGGATGGGGATTATTAAAAGACGGTGAATCCAGTGAATTAGCCGTTATTGAAACAATTAAAATATTAGAAGATTCTCCTCTTTTCAATGCAGGTAAAGGAAGTGTGTTTAACAGCGATGGCAAAGTTGAGAATGACGCATCTATTATGAGAGGTAATGATTTAAATGCTGGTGCTTCCTCAGGAACCTCAAACGTAAAAAATCCTATTACACTAGCCGCTGATGTGATGAATCATTCTGAACATGTGTTTCTTTCTGGAAAAGGTGCGGAAAAATTTGCAAAAGAAAGGAATCTTGAAATTGTTGAAAATGAATATTTCCATACAGAATTTAGATTCAATCAGCTATTAGATAAAAAAGAGGAAAAAAAGTATGGCACCGTTGGCTGTGTGGCAATCGATATTGATGGTAATATCGTTGCAGGCACCTCAACTGGTGGGACGACAAATAAAAAATGGGGAAGAATTGGAGACTCTCCAATTATAGGTGCAGGCACCTATGCAAATAATAATACCTGTGGAATTTCCTCAACAGGCTCTGGAGAATATTTTATAAGAACTGTTGCTGCTTACCAAGTTTCTTCTTTATTAGAAAATCGCAATTATGATTTAACCAAAGCTATGTCCAAAGTAATTTATGAAAAAATCGGAAAGATTGGAGGTGATGGAGGTATGATTGGCATTGATAAAAACTCCAATATTTCAATGGAATTTAATACCCCGGGAATGTACAGAGCATATGTTAATAAAAAGGGAAAAAAAGAAATACTACTCTACGAAAAGTAAGCTATTTAATTTCTGAAATTTTTAGTGTGTTAACCATTCCACTTTCCTTTACAGGCATCGATGCAAGATTAATAACCATATCCCCTTTTTTTGCAAAGCCTCTTTTATTTACAATCTCATTTATTTCCTCAATTGTCTTATCAGTTGATACTGATCTGTTATAATAAAAAGCTTTAACCCCCCACAATAAATTTAATCTGCAAAGAATCCTCTTGTTTGATGTAAATACTAAGATGTTTGAATGTGGCCTCCATGAAGATACCTGAAATCCAGTATAACCGCTGTGGGTTAAAGTGGTGATAGCGGCAATTTTTGTTTCATTTGCAATCTGAGCAGCATGGTAGCATATATATTTTGTTGTATATCTATTTGTTTTAATCTTTGGGGGTGACTCAGGAACTGTAATCATATCAGAATACTCAACCGTTGTTATAATTTTTGAAATCTGAGTTACCACCTCTGCAGGATATTTTCCAATAGAGGTTTCTGCTGAAAGCATTATTGCATCAGCTCCATCCATAACTGAATTTGCAACATCATTAACCTCGGCTCGACTAGGCTTAATGCTATCGATCATACTTTCCATCATCTGTGTCGCAATAATCACTGGAATTCTGTGTCTCTTTGCTAAATAAACAATCTTTTTCTGAATCAGAGGAACTTCTTCAGATGGAATTTCAATACCTAAATCACCCCTTGCTACCATTATACCATCTGAATTTTGAATGATGTCTTCAATATTTTTAATTGCCTCAGGTTTTTCAATTTTTGCAATAATTGGAATTTTCTCTTCCGACTCTTTTTCTATAAGTTCTCTGAGTTTAATCATATCATTAGCATCCCTGACAAAAGATAAAGCAACCCAATCTAGCTCTTTTGATATGGCATATAATAAATCTTTTTTATCTTTTTTAGTTAATGAGGGTGTCGAAATTTTGGTGTTTGGTAGATTAACACCCTTTTTGGAGCTAAGTTTTCCCCCTTGAATATTTTTTAATTTTACCTCATCTTTTCTATTGGACGAAATGACCTCAAAAATCAATTTGCCGTCATCAATTAAAACAGTATCTCCCTTCCTTACGTCCTTTGCAAAACCATCATATGAAACAGATGCTTTTTCTTTATTTCCAACTATTTCTTTTGAGGTAATTAAGGAAAATATGTCACCTCTTTTAAATACGACTCCGTCTTGCATTTGACCAATTCTTATCTTAGGACCTTGCAAGTCTGCCATTATTGCGACATTAGTATCTAATTCCTTGTTTAGACTTCTTATCAAATCAATATGTGAATCAGCCTCGTTGTATGTTGCATGAGAAAAATTAATTCTAAATACATTAACTCCGGCTCTGATTAATCTGGTAAGCATTGTCTTGTTATTGCATCCAGGGCCTAGCGTGGCAACAATTTTAGTTTTTTTGAATTTTATATAACTCATGCGAAAATTAAATTTTCTTTGTTTTCTAATTTATTGTCAGAAACGAAAGAAGTTATAACCCCCCTAATTTCTGAAATTTTTTTTAATACTTTTTCTAAATATGACTTATTCGCAATATTTTCCACGATCAAAAAGTAATCTACCTGCTTTTTATTGCTCAAAAGGCTTATTTCATTTTTAACCGAACTTCTTGAGCTGAACAAACCATTATCATCAACATTGGGCAATTCAGAAACTAATGATTTATTTGAAAAAAATATCCACTTCAAATATTTTGTTTCGTCCAAGAACTCATATGAAGAGTAATAGGCATTATTTTCAGCTAAATGAATATCCTTATTTCTTCTGGTCAGAGAAATATTTAGCTTTTCATTTAAAAAGTATGCTAATCTAAATTCATCTAAGTCGGAATGGATAGCAATTAAATGAAAATTTTGAGGAAATTGATTTAAGTTTAATTTATGGTTATTCAAAATCAAGAATTTCTCTGTAAAGATACGCTTATTCTATGAATTTTGATTTTGATGTTTTAAAATATCTTCTTGAAACATAAAAAATGCTCGCTTCGAGGCTTTTTCTTCCGCCTTTTTTTTGGAAGTATCTCTTGCTTTTGCAATTATTTTATCATCGATTGATAGTTTTACCGAAAAATGCTTTACCGGATCATTACCACTGTCTTCAAAAGTTTCATACCTGTATAATTTCTTATTTTTTTGACACCACTCAATAAATAAACTTTTGTAGCTTATAATTTTGTTTTTTAATCTTTCTAAATCTACATGAGGATTAATAACTCTGTCGAAAATAAATTTTTTGCAATACGGATATCCTCTGTCTAAAAAAATGGCGCCAACTAGTGCTTCAAAAAGATTTCCGTGAATATTATCTCCGTAGTTATCTTCCGAAACATTTGACTCAACAAATTGAATTAAATTTAATTCTAAACCCAGTTCATTAAGATGGCTCCTACTAACAATTTTAGATCTCATCTGAGTTAAGTAACCTTCAGAGCCAGTTGGAATATTTTTGAATAAATAAGATGAAATAATTGAACTTAAAATTGAGTCTCCTAGAAACTCTAATCTTTCATAATTTATAGCGACCCCATTTAGATCTTTTTTATTCGATGAACGGTGAGTAAATGCCCTCTTGTAATACTTTAATGATTTTGGCTTGAATTCTAGAAGATTTTTGATTGGTCGATAAAAAGGGTCTTTTTTTAATTTTAATAATTCATAAAAATTAAAACTCATTTCAATCCCATTTTTTGAATAAAACACAAGCATTATGACCGCCAAAACCAAATGTATTACTCATACCTATTTTTGAATCTCTTTTTTGAGCTTTATTTAATGTTAGATTTAGTTTTGGATTAATATTCTCATCAATATTTTGATGGTTAATTGTTGGCGGGACTATGCCTTTGTTTAAAGATAAAATAATAGAAATTGCCTCCACAGCTCCTGCAGCGCCTAATAAATGACCAGTCATTGATTTGGTTGAGTTTATATTAATATTTGGTGCATGATCTCCAAAAATATGTTCTATGGCTTTTAATTCAGCCACATCCCCCAAAGGAGTTGATGTCCCGTGAGTATTAATCAGGTCAACATCTTTTATTCTCACTTTTGAATCGTTAAGGCAATTTTTAATTACAGCTTTTACACCATTACCCTCAGGGTGAGGTGCCGTAATATGGTGAGCATCCGATGAAAGTCCACCACCAAGAAATTCAGCATAAATTTTTGCTCCTCTTGCTTTTGCATGTTCATACTCCTCAAGTATTAACGTACCTGAACCCTCACCCAAGACAAAACCGTCTCTGGTTGCATCGAACGGTCTTGAGGCAGAATCAGGTGACTCATTTCTGGTTGATAATGCATGCATTGCATTAAAACCAGCCATACCTGCAATATTAACCCCAGCTTCACTACCACCGGTTACAATAACATCACAATAACCTAACCTGATATAGTTCAGGGAGTCAACCATCGCATTAGCACTAGACGCACATGCTGACACAGTTGTATAATTTGGACCCATAAAACCATAATTCATAGAAATATAGCCTGGTGTAATATCAGCAATCATTTTAGGAATAAAGAAAGGATTGAATCGTGGTGTTCCGTCACCTGAAGCATGGTCGAGCATTTGATTTTGAAATGTTTCAATACCTCCTATACCTGAACCCCAAATTACCCCTACTCTGAGTTTATCAACTTTTTCCAGATCCAGACCAGAGTTCCTAATGGCTTCCTCTGTAGACACCATACCATATTGGGTAAACCTG
Organism: uncultured Bacteroidota bacterium; assembly: GCA_902626585.1. Classification (GTDB taxonomy): domain Bacteria; phylum Bacteroidota; class Bacteroidia; order Flavobacteriales; family Flavobacteriaceae; genus MED-G13. The sequence continues at coordinate 12,686 of CACOGA010000006.1, read as the reverse complement.
TCCATCTTTCTTTGTTGTTTTCTGTCTAAATGAAGGGAAACATCAAAATTTTTTAATTCGCAGGCAAATTTGGTTTTAAATTTTTCTGTATCAAAATATGTGATGGGGGCTGCGCCGCTCTTACCTTCGACAAGGCCGGTCCAAAAATCATCAAGGTTGTTCCCAATTGGGGTGAGAGCTCCAAGACCAGTAACTACTACTCGCTTTAAAGCCATAAAAAAAATATTATGAATTCTCTATATAAGAAATCGCTTGACCTACAGTTGCGATATTTTCAGCTTGATCATCGGGGATTTGAATATCAAATTCTTTTTCAAATTCCATTATTAATTCCACAGTATCAAGCGAATCTGCTCCAAGGTCATTTGTGAAACTTGCTTCGTTAACAACTTCACTTTCATCTACTCCTAATTTATCTACGATAATAGCTTTTACTTTTGATGCGACATCTGACATAACTTTGTTTTTTAATTTATAATTTTAGTTAAAGTGCAAAAATAAAAAACTTTATTTTTAATTTAACCAATTCAAAAAAAAATTGTGAACATTAATTCTAATAAAAAAGTTAATATATTAATTTTTGCATCTGGAAATGGTTCAAATGCAGAAAACATTATTAGATATTTTAGGGGTAAATCAATTGATATCAAATGGACAATTATAACAAACAATTCAAAAGCTGGAGTAATAGAAAGATGCGCTAGGCTAGATGTTCCATTTTTGGTCTTTGAAAAAGATGATTTTTATAAGAGTATTTTTTTGAATAAAATAGATTTAATAAAACCTTCATTAATAATTTTAGCAGGTTTTCTTTTGAAGATACCCGAAAATTTAATCAATGAATACAATAATAAAATAATCAATATTCATCCCTCACTACTGCCAAAATATGGTGGTAAAGGCATGTATGGAATCAATGTCCACAATGAGGTAATTAAAAATAAGGAAACTGAAAGTGGTATTTCTATTCATTATGTAAATAAGCATTATGACGAGGGAAAAATTATTTTTCAAAAAAATTTAGAAATAACATATCCGATAACAGCACTAGACCTCTCAAAAAAAATCCGTGAACTTGAAATGAAATTTTTTCCTAAAGTTATTGAGCAACTAATTAATTCTGAAGGCAATGACTAAACAAAAATATTATGTCGTTTGGAAAGGAAATAATCCAGGGATTTATCAATCTTGGGAAAGATGTCAGAATGAAATAAAAAATGCAAAAGGTGCATTGTTTAAAAGCTTCTCCGATGAAAAAGAAGCGAAAAAAGCATATGAGCAAGGCTATGAGACCTATAAAAAAACTTTAGATTTTATCGATATTTCTGACGGCCCAGAATTAAATTCAATTTCAGTAGATGCTGCATCTAGCGGTAATCCTGGAATAATGGAATACCAAGGTGTTGATACCGATACAAAAGAGGTATTATTTAAAATGGGACCCTTTAATAATTCTACAAATAATATCGGAGAATTTTTAGCTTTGGTTCACGGAATAGCTATCTTAGAAAAAGATTTAAAAAAAAGAGTTATCTATTCTGATTCTGTAACAGCCATGAGTTGGGTCAGAAAAAAACGTTGTCAAACCAAATTAAAAAGAAATGATGAAAATGAGGAGGTTTTTATTTTGATAGATAGAGCAACCAAATGGCTAAAAGAAAATAATTATTCGGCTACAATAAAGAAATGGGAAACAAAAAAATGGGGGGAAATACCCGCTGATTTTGGAAGAAAATAATTTAATTATATGAGAAAAATAATAGTTGTTGGTACACTGGCATTTGATACAATTGAAACTCCATTTGGAAAAGTTGAGCGAGTTATTGGAGGTTCAGCCCCTTTTGCAAGTCTTGCCGCCAAAACAAAAAATATTGAATGCGCAATAGTTTCAATTGTTGGAAATGATTTCCCAAAAAGTTACTTAGACCTTTTCGTTTCAAAAGAAATTGATATTTCGGAGGTTCAAATACAAAAAAATGGTAAAAGTTTCTTTTGGTCCGGAAAGTATCATGACAATATGAACAAGAGGGATACTATTGAAACACAGGTAAATGTGCTAGCTGATTTTAACCCTAAGATCCCTGATAATTTTATTGAAACCGATATATTGGTTCTTGGAAATCTTGACCCTAAAGTTCAGTTAAGTGTAGTGTCGCAATTTAATGTTAAGCCCAAATTTATTATGCTGGATACTATGAATTTTTGGATGGATAATACATTGGATGACTTGCTTAGTGTTATTTCAAAAGTTGATCTCATATGTATTAATGATGAAGAGGTAATTCAGCTTTCAGGCTGTGACGATTATAAGCCTGGTATAAAAAAAATTCTTACCATGGGGCCAAAATATTTGATTATGAAAAAAGGGGAGTTTGGCGCTACTGTATTTTCTGAAAGTTCTGAGTTTTTCTGTCCATCATTTAAAATTGATAAAGTTGTTGATCCAACGGGTGCAGGAGACTCTTTCGCAGGAGCTTTTGCAGGTTGTTTAGCACAGTCAAATAATTTCTCTTTTAGTTCCATCTCAAATGCTTTAATTTATGCAAATGCGATTGCATCATTTTGTGTGGAAAAGTTTGGAATAGAAAACATGCTTAGTATCCCAAAAGATGAAATTGATAGGCGCTTAAATTTTATTAAAAAACATAATCATTAAATGTATTTATTCAATATTAATTTTGTTTTTTTGTATGCATACTGTTAAAGAATGAGTGATGCTATTAAACATGAATGTGGTATAGGCCACATACGACTTCTTAAACCACTAGAATTTTACAAAAAAAAATATGGTAGTTCATTTTATGGAATAAATAAAATGTATCTACTAATGGAAAAACAACACAATAGAGGTCAAGACGGTGCAGGTTTTGCATCGATTAAACTTGATGTCCAACCGGGCAAACGATTTATAAGCAGAATAAGGTCAACAGAAAAACAACCAATTCAAGATGTTTTTAGTAAAATAAATGAAAGGATTAATTTGGAAATTAAATCAGATCCGTCAATAATTGATAATATTGAAAAGATTAAGTCTAGAGTTCCATACTTAGCTGAAGTACTTTTGGGCCATGTTAGATATGGAACTTTCGGAGGGAATAGCGTTGAAAATGTCCATCCCTTTTTAAGACAAAACAATTGGAAACATAGAAATCTAATTTTAGCTGGGAATTTTAATATGACTAATTCCAACGAACTTTTTAACAGCTTGATTGAGCTAGGCCAGCATCCAAAAGAATATACTGATACAGTAATTATAATGGAGAAAATTGGCCATTTCTTAGATGATACTGTGAGAAAAATGTACAAAGATTTTAAAAAGAAAGGTCTTAGTAAACAAGAATGCTCGTCTTTAATTTCAGAAAAACTTGACATTTTTAAGGTTTTAAAAAAAGCATCAAAGAGGTGGGATGGTGGATATGTCATTGGTGGATTATTAGGACATGGTGACTCTTTTGTAATGAGAGACCCGAATGGAATTAGGCCTGCATTTTATTATAAAGATGATGAAGTTGTAGTGGTTGCATCTGAAAGGCCAGCAATCCAGACAGCATTTAACGCAAATCAAAACAAGATTGTTGAATTAAATCCTGGTGAAGCTATAGTTATAAAAAGTAATGGAAAGGTGAAAGTAAAAAGTGTAATAAAAGCGAAAGAAAACAAATCTTGTTCTTTTGAGAGAATATACTTTTCAAGAGGGAATGATTCAGGTATTTACCGAGAAAGAAAAAATTTAGGAAAACTATTAATGCCGGCAGTTCTAAAGGAAATTAATTACAACATCAAAAATACCGTTTTTTCATATATTCCCAATACTGCCGAGACATCATTTTTTGGAATGATTGAAAGTGTCGAAGAGTACCTTAATTCAAGAAAAAGTGAAGAAATTATTGGCAAAAAAGATCTTTCAGAAGAAAAAATCAAAGAAATTTTATCTGTAAGACCAAGGATTGAAAAAATAGCAGTTAAAGATGTAAAACTAAGGACATTTATAACTGAAGATAATAGTAGAGATGATTTGGTGGAACATGTTTACGACATAACCTATGGAGTAGTTAAAAAAAATGACACATTAGTCATAATTGATGATAGCATAGTTAGAGGTACCACGCTTAAAAAAAGCATATTAAAAATGTTAGATAGACTAGATCCTAAAAAGATAATTATTGTTTCGTCAGCTCCTCAAATTAGATATCCAGACTGCTATGGAATTGATATGGCTAATTTGGAAAGCTTAGTTGCATTTAACGCTGCACTGGAGCTTTTAAAGGAACGTGAAATGGATTCACTAATAAAAGAAGTTTACTTGAAGTGTAAAAATGAACTGCAATTGGAGGACGATAAAATGGGGAATTGCGTTAAATCAATATATGAATCATTTACTGCTGAGGAAATTTCAAATAAAATAACAGATCTTTTAAGCTCTCATCTGCAGGAAAGAGATGTAAAAATAATTTTCCAATCAATTGAAAATTTGCACAAAGCCTGTCCTAGTTCTGCTGGAGACTGGTATTTTACAGGAAACTATCCAACTCCAGGTGGGAATAGGGTGGTTAACACTGCTTTTATTAATTTTTTTGAGGGTAATAAAAAAAGGGCGTACTAGTTTACTTGACTATATTTTTTCGAAACTACACCCCAGTTAATAACTTCAAAAAAAGCATTTATGTAATCTGGCCTCCTATTTTGATAGTTTAAATAGTACGCATGTTCCCAAACATCAAGACCTAAAATTGGAGTTCCTCCACATCCATCAGGCATAAGAGGATTGTCCTGATTAGGAGTAGAACATACATCAAGTTTTCCATTTTTTACACAAAGCCATGCCCAACCTGAACCAAACCTTGTAGCGGCAGCTTTAGAAAAAATATCTTTAAAATTTTCAAATGAGCTAAAAGAATCTACAATTGCAGATTTAAGTTCATCTGACATAATATTTTCAGAGGCTGGATTCATAACTTCCCAAAATAATTTGTGATTATAGTAGCCCCCAGCATTATTTCTTAAAGCCATATTGCTCATATCAAGTTCAGAAAGAATATCTAATATATTTTTTGATTCATTTTCTGTCCCTTCAATGGCAGCATTCAGTTTATTTGTATATCCCTGATGGTGCTTTGAGTGATGAATTTCCATTGTTCTTGCGTCAATGTGAGGCTCTAGCGCGTCATATGAATATTCTAATTGAGGTAAATTAAAGCTCATATTTAATATTTTAATGTTAATCAAATTTACAATAAAGTCTGTCAAAAATCAACAACTATTATTAACTTGTAGTTTTAATGATTTCAACAAACTTTTTCAATGTATATAACGCCTCTGCGGGCACTGGTAAAACCTTCAGCTTGGTTAGAGATTATCTGACCCTACTAATGAATTCAAAAAATTATGAGCTTTATAAAAATATCATTGCAATAACTTTCACCAATAAAGCTGTTAACGAGATGAAAGGAAGAATAGTAAATTATTTGATTAACTATTCTAAATCAATAGACCCAGACAACATAATGCTGAAAGAAATCTCAATAAAAACAGGACTGAGTAAAAAAGAAATATTTTCAAAGTCTTCGTTGATTCTAAAGAAAATTTTAACAAACTACGCTTCTTTTGAAATATCTACAATTGATAAATTGACCCAAAAGATAGTGAGAAGCTTTACCTATGAACTAGGAATTGACGCAAAATATGAAGTTGAAATTGACCAAAATGAAATTGTAAATAAAGCTATCGATAATTTAATTTCAAAAATTGAATTAAATGACGAAAATTCAGAGAATTTGATAAAATTTTCATTTGAAAAAACAAATGATGATAAAAGTTGGGATATTACTAATGATTTACAAGAGATTGCTCAATTAATATTTAACGAGAATAATTTTTCTGAGCTTGAATCGATAAGAGATTATAGTTTGAAAGACTATGAGAGATTGAAAAAGCAGTTAAAATCAAGAATTAAGATGTTGGGTTCTGAAGCCGGTGAAATCGGAAAAAAGGCATTGGAAATGATAAAAAATGAGAGTATAAACTATGATATTTTAAAAAAACCAATTCCAAGACATTTCACAAAAATTACAGAAAGAGATTTTAATAATTTATATAAAAATCAAATTGAAAAAAATTTGATTGAAGGAAAATTATATTTGTCAAAAGCTACAGAAAATGATAGACAAAGCATTGAAAAAATCAGAAAAGAATTATTAAATATTTACAGAAATTGTAGAGATAAAATATTTAAGAAAAAACTTTATGAGAATGTACTGAGTAATCTTTCACCACTTTCCATTCTAAGCGAGATAAAAAAAGAAATAGAAGTTTTGAAAGAAGAGGAAAACTTCATATTAATTTCAGAATTTAATAAACTAGTAAACAAAGAAATCAAAAGTCAGCCTGCCCCTTTTATATATGAAAAGATTGGTGCAAAATTTAGCCATTTTTTTATTGACGAGTTTCAGGATACATCAAAAATGCAATGGCAAAACTTACAGCCCCTAATCGAAAACTCTCTATCATCAAATAACTCATCATTAACATTGGCCGGAGACCCGAAACAATCTATTTACAGATGGAGGGGAGGTGACGTTGAAGAATTTATGCAACTGCTCGCTAATGATTCACCTTTCTTTTGTGAGAAAAATACAATCAATCTGAACACTAATTATAGAAGCTCTCAAGAAATTGTAAATTTCAATAATTCACTCTTTAGACATATATCGCATTTATATATGGATAATTTGAAGTTATCCGAAATTTTAAAATTTCCCAAACAAAATCACTCAAGCAGTGAAAAAGGCTATTTAAACTTAAATTTTTGTGAGTTTAAAGATAAAATTGAAATCGAAGAATTTTACAACTCTGAAACATTATCAAATATCAATGATTTGATCTCAAGAGGGTATTCTTACAAAGATATTTGTATAATAGTGAGAAAGAAGAAAGAAGGTGTTAAGATTGGGGATTATTTGACAGAAAATAAAATCCCAATCATTTCCTCTGAAGTGCTAAACCTATCATCTAGTCCTGATGTTATTTTAATTGTAAATCTCATCCGTTTTCATATTGAAAAATCTAATTTTAACAAGATAAACTTATGTAAGTCATTATGTGAGTTAAATTTTATAAAGGAATCAAAAGAAGATTTCTTAATAGGGGCTTTAGACAGAGATTTTGAAAAAATTAAAAAAGATATTTCGATAAGTAATTTTGACATAAATCTTGAGAAATTAAATAAAGTATCTGTTTACGAAGCTTTGGAATATATCATTGACCAATTTGGGTTGATGAAAGAAGGAAATTCATATGTTCAGTTTTTTTTAGATTTTGCTTATGAATACATGCACAAATTTCAAACAGGCTTAAATGAATTTATTGAATACTTCGAAGAAAAAAAAGAAAAATTGAACATCATAAACCCTCAAGGTGTTGATGCTATTGAAATTATAACAATTCACAAATCAAAGGGCCTTGAATTTCCTATTGTTATTTATCCCTATGCAAATATCAATATTCATCGCGATTTAAATCCAAAGACATGGATAAACTTTAAAAATGAAAAGGATATTAGTTTTGAAAAATCACTAATCAATATTAACAAAGATTTAGAAAAAATTGATAAAGAATTATTTAAGAGCTACGAATGGAAATTAGAGATTGACAACATTAACCTATTATATGTGGTTTTAACCAGGGCGAAAAAAGAACTTTATATTTTATCAGAAAAAAAATTGGATAGTGAAGGAAATGAAAAAATTAATTTGTACTCAGGAATTTTTATAAGCTATTTGAAAAAAATTAATGTTTGGGAAGATTCTAAGTGCTCATATGATTTTGGGCAAAAAAGCTTCAACAAAAGAAAACAAAAAGTTTCTAGTCATTTAACTCAGAATGAAATTACAATGAACTCTCGAATCAAACAAAATATAATAATTAGTTCAAAAAACTTTATTTCTTGGTTGAACGATTTTGACGATGCACAAGATGATGGAAATATTTTTCATGAAATAATGGAAGAAATAAGTTCAAAAAAAGATATACAATTAGTTTTATCTAAGTTTTTCGAGCTAGGTATAATAAATGATAATCTGAAAAAAGAATACGAAAAGAAAATTTTAACGATTGTAAGCCATACTGATTTAAATAAATATTTTCAGGATGAACTAAAAAGCTTTAACGAGAGAGAGATAATCTCCAAAACAGGTAAAATATTAGTTCCTGATAGATTAGTTTTTCTAAATAATTCAGAGGTTGTACTGATAGACTATAAGACAGGATCAGAAAGTTTATCTCATGTAAAGCAGCTAAACAAATACGAAGCTGTTTTAAATGAAATGAACTTAAAAGTAGTTGAAAAAATACTCATTTATTCTGGGGCAATATTTAAAATTAAGTACTGCAAATAAGTCTTAAGCAAGTAACAGATAAAGCAATGTCCTCAAAATAAAGCTTGAATTTCAGAGAAAATGACTAAATTTACTTTGAAATCCGTATTTTTGCGGAAAATATTAAATAGTAAATAAAAAATTATGAAAAAATTTTACTCTCTATTCTTAACTACTTTATTAGTTTTTGGGCTTACTGACTTACAAGCTCAAGATAAGAATAACCCATGGCAATTTAGCTTTGGTGCAAACGCTGTTGATGTCGAAGCAGACACGCAGACTCAATTTGCAGACTTTTTTGATGTAGACGAAAACTGGAATACTGCCAAGTCTCCCATTTCCATGTTTACAATTTCTAAGTATCTCGGAGATAACTTATCTTTTGGGGTTGGCGCTTCTTTTAATAGTATAAGTAAATATGCAACTGGTGCTCCTGATGGATCTGATATGGTTTCCTTCATGAGGCCTGGCGTTACAAATGATTATTTTACTGTGGATGCAATGTTAAAATATGATTTATCTGACGCTCTGCCTATAAGAGTTCTTGGAATGGACTTTGACCCTTTTGTTGGTGTTGGTCCAGGATGGACTTGGTTTGACGATCAGGATGGTATGACAGGTAATTTATCGGTAGGTGTAAATCACTGGTTTAATGATGTATTCGGTTTCACACTAATGGCTGATTACAGACATAATATGGATGATTTACAAAGATGGAATACACCGGTTTTAGACGAAGGTGGAACAATGAGATACTCCGCTATGCTTTCTGTCAAATTTGGTGGAACAGATACTGACGGTGATGGAATTTATGATGATCACGATGAGTGTCCAGAGGTTCCAGGATTAGAAGAATTTAACGGATGCCCTGATACAGATGGTGATGGTATCCAAGACAGTGAAGATGAGTGTCCAATGGAAGCAGGACTACTTGAATTTAACGGATGCCCAGATACAGATGGAGACGGAGTTTCAGACAATAAAGACAGATGCCCTACTGTTGCAGGTCTAGCAAGTATGGCTGGTTGTCCTGATACTGATGGTGATGGAATTGCTGATGGGCAAGACGCATGTCCTAAAGTTGCTGGTCCTAGAGGAAACAGAGGTTGTCCTTGGCCAGACTCTGATGGTGATAGTGTTGTTGATAAGGATGATAAGTGTCCTGATGTTCCAGGTACTGTAGCTAATGATGGTTGCCCAGAAGGCCCAACCGCTGAAGATATGGCTAAAATCACTGAACTTTCGAGAGGAATTCAGTTTGCATTTGGCGCTACAACTTTTACAGAGGGTACTCCTCCTGTACTAGATGCTATTGTTTCAATAATATTAAAATATCCTAATGCAAACTTTAGTGTAGAAGGTCACACTGACAGTATTGGAACTAAAGGATTTAATCAGAACCTTTCCGAGGGAAGAGCTGCAGCTGTTGTAGATTATTTGTCTACAAGAAATGTTTCAGCAGAAAGATTAAATGCTGTTGGTTTTGGTGAAAATAATCCGATCGATACTAACGTTAATTCTGCTGGAAGAGCAAACAATAGAAGAGTTGAAATCTTATTTGTTAAATAAGACCAAAAACTTCATTACTATATTAAAAAACGCTTCGCTAAATGCGAGGCGTTTTTTATTTTTATAAGATGCACGATTTTATAAAAGATGTTATTCAAGAGATATTTGCTGACAAAATAACTAATATTTCAGATTGCATTCTTATCCTACCAAATAAAAGATCCCGAATATTTGTAAAGAAGGAAATAAACAGGGCATCAAAGAAAACAATATTTGCTCCGAAAATTTATGAAATAGAGGAGTTTATGTCGTTGGTTTCTGGCATTGAAAAAATTTCAGATACAGAATTACTTTTTGAATTTTATAAAATATACTCAAACAATACTATAAAAAATAGTAAAGAAACATTTGACGAGTTTGTTTCATGGGCTAAAACACTTTTAAAAGATTATAATGAAATAGACAGAGAGCTTTGTGATACAGATTCATTATTTGATTATCTAAAAGCTTTTAAGGATTTAACTCATTGGTCAAATTATGAAAAAGAGACTAAGCTTATAAAAAGCTATAAAGATTTTTGGAATAAGATCAAGATTTATCATAAAGAATTAGTCAATACGCTAATCGAAAAAAGAAGGGGTTATCAAGGTTTAATTTATCGTGAGGCAGTAGACAGAATCCAAAATTATATTGAAAACTCACTAAATACTAAACATATTTTCATTGGCTTTAATGCATTGAGTAATTCAGAGTCTGAAATTATCCAGGAAATTATTAATAATAACGGAAAAATATATTGGGATATTGACAAAAGTTATCTAAACTCAGAGTATAATAACGCTTCTTTATTTATAAAATCTTATCTAAACAATTGGCCATATTATAAAAAAAATAATCAGGAAATAATTTCTGATAACTATAGAAACAAAAAAAACATTCAAGTTATTGGTACTCCAAAAAATATTGGTCAGGTTAAATATGTTGGAGAATTACTAAGATCAATGAACCTAAATAATATTAATAATACAGCTATAGTTTTGGCTGATGAAAGAATGCTGATTCCCCTTATCAACTCTATTCCCACAAAAGTTGAAAATATAAATGTTACCATGGGTTATCCTTTAAAAAATTCAAATGTTTATTCATTCTTCTATCAATATCTACAAATACATTCCAAGAATCAATCTAGCTTCTATTATAAACACCTTTTGTCATTATTGTCACATGAGCTAATTACTCCGATTTTAAGTAAGAAAATAGACATCTGTCAAAAGATAAAAAAAGAGAATCATATTTATATGAATATGAAAGAAATAATTGAAATTGATGATGATAATGAGATAATTTACAAATTACTTTTTTCAAAATGGAAGAGTGCTAATCATGGCATAGATTCATGCATTCAATTAATTAATATTTTAAAAAAATATTATGCAAAAAATGAAGAAAATAATTTTATAAATCTTGAATTACTCTACAGTATCAATAAAATATTCATGCAGATAAAAATATCTAGTGAGAAATTTGATTATCTAAACAGTATAAATTCATTGAAAATAATTTTTAATGAGCTTTGTGACGTCAACTCAACACCCTTTAATGGAGAGCCTGTCAAAGGTCTTCAGATTATGGGAATGTTAGAAACAAGATTACTTAACTATAAAAATATCATCATAATTTCAATGAATGAGGGAATATTACCAGTAGGAAACAATAGTAGTAGCTTTATTCCATTTGAGATAAAGAAATCTAATAATCTTCAAACTTTCAAAGAAAAAGATGCTGTTTTTGCTTACCACTTTTACAGGCTACTTCAAAGAGCTGAAAACATATGGATGACCTATAATACAGAGCCAGACTCAATGAATAATGGAGAGATGAGTAGATTTTTGACACAAATTGAGGTTGAAGGAATTCATAAACTTAAAAAAGATTTATTAGTTCCAAACACAACTGTAAAAAATAATATTGAAACTGTATATCGAAAGACAAAGCAAGTTCAGAAAAAATTAAAGGAATTAATTAAAAATGGTGTTAGTGCTTCCATGTTGTGTTTGTATTCACTCAATAAAGTAAAGTTTTTTGAAAATTATATACTGGGTGTAAAAGAAGAAAATTTAGAGGAAACTATTGCATCTAGCACGCTTGGGAATATAATTCACGATTCTTTAGAACTCCTATATAATGGTCTAGAAGGAAAAAATTTGAACAAGCAAATATTAAAAAGATTAAAATCTAAGATTAGCAATTGTGTGTTAGAGAGTGCAGAGCTTTATGTAAGAAAGAAAAACTTAAAAAAAGGGAAGAATGTTATTATTATTGAAACTGCAAAAAAATATGTAGAAAGTGTAGTTGATATAGACATGAGGGAATTAGAAATGGGAAGTACGATCAAAATTATTTCACTTGAGAAGGAATTTAATGAAGAAATACGTAGTGGAAAAACTAAATATAAAATAAGAGGTAAAATAGACAGAGTAGACAAAATTAACGGTGAGATTAGGATTATTGACTACAAAACAGGAAAGAAACTATATAACAGGGATTTGGTGTTAAAAAATGAGGATGAATTAGGTAGTGATAAATCAATTTATAATCTTCAGCTGATATTTTATATGATTGGTTTGTTTAAAGAAATGCAGCTAGAAATTATCAGAAGCGGAATTATTTCATTGAAGAACACTAAAGAAGGTGTTTTGGAGGGTAATTTTGAAGGAGAAACACGAATAAACAATGAAAAAATTAAAATTTATGAGAAAAGGATTATTACAATGATTAATGAAATATTAGATAGAAATTTAACCC